>DASRRV010000125.1:0-43872 GCA_035695545.1 Candidatus Sulfotelmatobacter sp.
TCAAAGACTTCAAGGATGACTTCTACAAGATAATCGATGTGGCTCTGCGTGTAGACGCGGCGTGGAATTGCAAGGCGGACAAGATCCATTTGCGCGGAGCCGGCAAACATGAGGGTGCCGATTTCGACGGAGCGCACTCCGCCCTGGAGGTAAAGCTCGCAGGCGAGCGCAACGCCGGGAAATTGTTCCTGCGGAATATGGGGCAGGAAGGCGCGGGCGTCAATGTAGACCGCGTGGCCGCCGGGCGGCTGCACGATGGGCACTCCGGCAGCGGCGATGTGGTTGCCAAGGTAGGCCGTGGAGGCAATGCGATAGCGAAGGTAATCTTCTTCGAGCGCCTCTTGCACGCCGACGGCAATCGCTTCAAGGTCGCGGCCCGCCAAGCCGCCGTAAGTGGGGTAACCCTCGGTGAGGATGAGCAGGTCCTTCTCCTGCTGAGCGAGGCGGTCGTCGTTGGTGCAGAGAAAGCCGCCGATGTTGGCCATGCCGTCTTTCTTGGCGGACATGGTGCATCCGTCGCCGAGGCGGAACATTTCCTGCGCGATTTGCTTCGGAGTTTTGGATTCGTAACCCTTTTCGCGGAGCTTAATGAACCAGGCATTTTCGGCGAAGCGGCAGGCGTCGAAGTAGAGCGGAATGCGATGACGTTTGCAGACGGCGCTAACCTCGCGGACGTTCTCCATGGAAACGGGTTGGCCTCCGCCGGAGTTGTTGGTGACGGTGAGCATGACGAGGGGAACGTGGTCGCGTCCCACGCGGACGATTAGAGCTTCGAGGGCGGCGACGTCCATGTTGCCTTTGAAGGGATGGGTGGATGCCGGATGCTTCCCTTCTTCGATGACGAGGTCGACGGCTTCGGCTCCGACGAACTCGACGTTGGCGCGCGTGGTGTCGAAGTGCGTGTTATTGGGGACGACGTCGCCTTTCCTGCAGGCCACACCGAAGAGGATGCGCTCGGCGGCGCGGCCTTGATGCGTGGGAATGACGTGGCGGTAGCCGAAGATTTCCTGGATGGAATTTTTGAAGCGAGTGAAGCTGCGGCTGCCGGCGTAGCTTTCGTCGCCTTCCATGATTGCGGCCCATTGATGCGTGGACATGGCTCCGGTGCCGGAGTCGGTGAGCAGGTCGATTAGGACATCATCGGCGGGGAGGAGAAACAGGTTGTAGTGGGCGGCCGCGAGGAGTTGCTCGCGCTGCTGGCGGGTGGTCCAGCGGATGGGTTCGACGCTCTTGATGCGGAAGGGTTCGATGATGGTTTTGACGGGCATTAGGGTTTGTCCATTTGCTGCGAATGCAAACCCTTCATGATACGCCTGCGGCTTTCGGTGTGAGGCCGCGGATCAAGAACAAAAGCTCACCGCAGAGAACGCGAAGAAAGGCAGGGAGTTCGCAGAGAAAGGCTTCCCCGAAGTGGCAGCTCAGCCTTCTGGGGTGGAGGCAAGAACAACAGCTCACCGCAAAGAAGGCGAAGAAAGGACGCGAAGTTCGCAAAGAAAAGCTCGAGTCCCCAGCGGTGGCAGATCGCTTTCTGGCATGGGCTGCAGGAACAAAAGCTCACCGCAGAGAACGCAAAGGAGAGCGGGAAGTTCGCAGAGAAAATCCTTGGTCCTTGAGACTGGAACCTTCCGCCCTCGTACGAATCGAGCCAAACACGATTAGGGACAGGTCAACTGTGCCATGGCAACGACTTGCGGAGTCTTGCCGGTCATCTGGGATGCCGGCGAATTCGGGTTGACCGGGGCGGTCGCCCAGATAGAAAACGTGCCCGCAATAGCCGGGGTCGATATGCATACGGTGTTGCCATTGTCGTCGATCGTGAATGCCGGGGACGGGGTCGGATTGGTCGTCCACGGTGGAGTGTTCCACCACAGAACGGGAACGGACGAGATGGTGCTGCCGTTAATGCGGGTACCGGTCGCCGTGAATTGCGCATGACCGGTGGCCGCGATGGGAGTGACGGCCAAGGATCGCAAATAATCGGACGGTGTGCTGCCGCACGAGACCATCAGGGCGGCCAGAAGGAACAGAGCGAGACAGGGAGCGAGAGGCTGAACTCGTGGCATAAGGGCCTCCAACGAAATGCTTAGCGGCTTGGCGGGCAGGCGGATCGAACTGAGCCTGTTACCGGTCATTATTTTAAACCCACGTGCCAAGAAAAATTCTGACTCGAGAGCGGGTGGGAACAGCCGAGGGCGTGCTGTCCCCACATAAGTATTGTTAGCGCCAGTCGTCGCGATCGTGCCAGCGATGATCGTCCCAGTCTCTATCACGGCCGTGGCGGCCACCGTAGGAGTTGAAGGTCTGGCGATAGCCCGCTTCGTATCCGCTGCGGTAGGCCTTTTTGTAGTGGCCGAAGGAACCCATCCAATGCTCGTAGCCGGAGCGGGCGTCTTCCCATTGATCGTTCTTGAACCGGAAGCGGTAGCCGCGCTCACGGTCGTGGTGCCCGGCGCGGGTTCCGTCCTGATAGCCGTTCTGATAGGAGCGCTCGCGAACCTCGTCGCGGCGATAATCGTCGTTGTCGTAACCCCAGGCAAGGCTGCCAAACGCGAGTGAAACCGCGGCCGCCAGCGCCATGGTTCTCAGGGTCCACCAAATCTTGCTGCGCGTCATGAGGTCCTCCGCCACCGAACCGGGAAAGGGATTCGGATCGTACATGTCATCGGATGCCCCGGCTGTTTCCCGCGATGCCTGCAATAGCTGCAGGAAATAGGACAGGGGCGCGGCGGGTTTTTGGACAGGCGGTATACACGCAACTTTTTGGTTGAGGCCGTGTTTCATGCCCTCTGCATTTCTTGTTGCGTTGCCGTTGATCGCGGGTGGTAGACTCGAACGTTTTCCGGAGAGGCATCGGCTATGGACATTCAGCGAGTGGGAGTTGTGGGCGCGGGGACGATGGGAAACGGGATGGCGCATGTGTTCGCGCGCAGTGGATACAGCGTGGTTTTGTGCGATGTGGAGCAACGGTTTCTGGACCGCGCACTGGAGACGATGGGCAAAAATCTGGAGCGCGAAGTTGCCAAGAACAAGATCACCGCCGAGGACAAAGCGGCGGCGCTAAAGCGAATTCATCCGGTGACAGATCGCGGCAAGCTTGCCGATTGCGACTTCGTAATTGAGGCGGCCACGGAGAAGCTGGAAATCAAGACGGAAATCTTTCGCGATCTCGACCGGCTGACGCGGCCGGAAATTATTCTGGCGTCGAACACGTCTTCGATTTCCATTACCAAGCTGGCGGCGCTGAGCAAGCGGCCGGAGAGAGTGATCGGGATGCACTTCTTCAATCCGGTGCCGGTGATGAAGTTGGTGGAGGTGATTCGGGGGCTGGCTACTTCCCAGGAAACTTTTTCCGAAACTCGTAACCTGGCATTGAAACTCGACAAGACGCCGGTGGAGGTGAGCGACGCGCCCGGCTTCGTTTCGAACCGCGTGCTGATGCCGCTGCTCAACGAGGCCATGTACGCGGTGATGGAGGGCGTGGCCACGCCGGAGGCGGTGGACGAGGTATTCAAGCTGGGAATGAATCATCCGATGGGGCCGTTGACTCTGGCGGATTTCATCGGGCTCGATGTTTGTCTGGATATCATGCGGGTGCTGCTTGCCGGGTTGGGTGATCCGAAGTACCGGCCGTGTCCGCTGTTGATCAAGATGGTGGACGCGGGGTGGTTGGGGCGGAAAAGCGGGAGAGGGTTCTACAAGTACTGACGGCGTTGCGCTTTGGGCTTTCGGCTTCCGGTTTTGGTCTTGGGTCTTGGGTCTTGGGCTAAATTGGACTTCTCATGGTTTCTACTGGTCAGGGTAACAGAACAGATGTCGTGTTCTATCTTCTGGCTGCGCTGTGCGGCGTGGGCGCGGGGTGGGCGGATGTTGCTGTCAACGATCTGCTATTTACAGCGCTGCTGGTGCTGGCGTCGTGCATGCTACTCGGCCTGCTGCGGCCGCGCTGGCCGTGGCGGTGGGTGGTGGGGGTGGGGGCTTGTATTCCTCTGACTGAGTTGGCGGCTCACGAGATTCTGACGGTGAAGCCCTCGCGGGCACAGGTTTATGGATCATTCCTCGCATTTTTTCCCGGCATCGCTGGCGCCTATGGTGGCGCGATCATGCGCGGGGTGGTGGACAAGCTGAGAAAGGGAAAGTAGGCGGGTCCGCGAGGGGGCAGGATGTCGCTGGACGCCCGCGGACTGCGGGGGTTGACAACCTGGGAATCGAAAGCGTACACGAAAGACCCATGCGTAGACTCGTCCTGTTCTTTCTGATCTCCTCCTTTTCGTTCCCCGCCGTCGCGCTCGCTCAGAACCCAACCGTATCCTCGAGCCAGCAGAAATTCACGTTAAAGGCCACGCCAACGACAGTAGCGTGGGGCTACTACGATGCTGCTGCCCCGCCGGTACTCAGAATTCATTCCGGCGACACGGTCGAGTTCGAAACGCTAATCACAAACAGCCCGACCGGGCTGGAGAAGGCGGGTTTGCCCCCTGAGCAGGTGCAGCAAGCTCTGCGCGATATTTCGAAGGAAGTCACGAACAAGGGTCCTGGAGGCCATATTCTGACCGGACCTGTATACATCGAAGAAGCCGAGCCAGGCGATACGCTCGAGGTGCGTATCCAGAAAATCGACTTGGCCATCCCTTATGCCTACAACGCGTTTGGACCCAATCGTGGTTTTCTGCCGGAGGATTTTCCTTATCGCAAGATGAAGATTATTCCGCTCGACCGCGACCGCATGATTGCCAAGTTCGCTCCCGGGATTGAGATTCCCTTGCGTCCGTTTTTCGGAAGTATGGGCGTGGCGCCGCCGGAATCCTACGGACGCATTGACAGCGCTCCTCCGGGCATCCACGCGGGCAACCTGGACAACAAGGAACTGGTCGCGGGCACCACCCTTTATTTGCCGGTACACGCGAGCGGCGCATTGTTTGAGGTAGGCGACGGCCACGTCGGTCAGGGCAATGGAGAGGTGGATATCACGGCCCTGGAAACGTCGCTGGTCGGCACGTTGCAGTTCGTGGTGCATAAGGGCACGAAGCAGAAATATCCTCGTGCTGAAACTCCAACACACTACATCAGCATGGGCTTTCATCAGGAACTCTACGAGGCAACGCGAATCGCGGTGCGCGAGATGATCGACTTCCTGGTTGGGGAAAAACATTTGCAACGTGACGACGCGTATATGCTGATCAGCGTGGCCGGGGATGTGGACATTACCGAACTCGTCGATGGCAACAAGGGAGTGCACGTGATGCTTCCCAAGGCGATCTTCAAAAACTGACTGCACCCGGCCAGCAAAGTCGGGTCTGGCCCCCAAAGGTACTGGCTAACCAGAAAGTTACTCCCGATTCCACAGGGCGGGCGAGTATGCTGCGAACATGGGTGTAAGTGTCTCGATGCTGGCGTCGGGGAGCCGCGGCAATTGTGCGATCGTCGCCAGCGCTCGCACGAAGATTCTGGTGGACGCCGGAATTTCGTGTCGCGAGACTTTCAAGCGCATGAAGGCGCTGGGCGAAGATCCGCACTCGCTCTCGGCGATTCTCATCACGCACGAACATTCCGATCACGTCTACGGCTTAGCAACGCTGGGGAAGCGGCTGCGCATCCCAGTATTTATGACGGGAGCGACGCATCAGGCCTGGGCTAGGGCGGTGCGGAACCAGCAAGGCGAGCGGCCGCAACTGGAGAAGTTTGAGGCTTTCGAATCAGGGCACGGCTTTCAGGTAGGCGACATTGCGGTGAAGCCTTTTACCATTCCGCACGATGCGGCGGATCCGGTGGGATTCACGTTTCGAGCGGAGGGGATCAAGGTGGGCGTGGCTACCGATCTCGGGTATCTGCCGGTGAGCGTGCGCGATCATCTGCGCGGCTGCGACGTGCTGGTGATGGAATCGAATCATGATGTGGAGATGCTGCGGGTGGGGCCGTATCCGTGGTCGGTGAAGCAGCGGGTGATGAGCCGGGTGGGACATCTATCGAATGACGCCCTCGCGGATTTCTTCACTAACGACTATGATAATAGTGCGACGTTTGTAGTGCTGGCGCATCTCTCAGAGCAGAACAATCATCCCGAAATAGCCCGGAGAGAGGCGGAGAAAGCGCTGTCGACGCGAGGTGGCCTGTTCCAAAATCGCGTGCTGTTGGCTACACAGACTGAGGCGCTGGAACCGATCCGGTTGTAGCTGCTTGGTAGTGGTAACTGGTTTGTGCTCTCCCATGAGTCAGCAGTGTATTGATCCGATCGTTGGCAAGATTTTGGCGGGCTGGCGGTACGATATTTCCGGCCTGGCGCCGGAGATGCGCGGCGACTACGAAAGCCATTTCGCAGCATGCGAACACTGCCGCGGACGGCAACAAATCCACCGCATAGTGGACGTTGGGCTGATCGCCCTGGCGTCCATTTCTGCTTTTGTTTTCCTGCTCGCGTTTGGAGTGATTCGGCACCTGGGGCCGCGGCATGCGTTCTGGCTGGAGATCGCGGCGCTGGCGGGGTTCGCGCTTTCGGCGCTGATCTGGCTGGGTGTAGCAGTGGCGACGCCTGCACCGGTGACCGTGCTGGACGCGGCCAAACAGGGCGCACGGCGCGTGCACGACCGGTTGCCGGAGGAGATCCGGCAGAGGCTGCCGGAAGAACTCCGCATCAAGATTACCGGGACGTAACCGCATGGCTGGGATCTCACGCATGATCGCGGTGTTGTTGGTGGCGGCGGTGTGTGTTGCCTTGCCGGGAGCTCAGGCGTGGTCGATGTCTGCGGCTCAGCCTAGTCATTCGGCAGGATGCCATAGCCATGGTCCTGCGGTTCCATCTCCTTCTCCTGCACCAGTGAGCTACCAGTGTTGTGTGAATGGACATCATTGGGCGGTGGGGACTGCGGGGTTTGTTTTACGTCCGCTGGCGGGGATTTCGGTTCGGTTGCATCGCGGCCAAGGGATTTCGGTGGAGCCGGTTCCCGTTCAGTTTGTGATTTTGGTTGTGCCTTCCATTAGCCCTCCGGGCGCTGTTCCGATGCGAATCTAGACGTTTTCCCAAGCAGGATTTTCTTTCGCCCCACCGGGGCTTTGTGCGTTTCCCATGCAGCACCCACGCCTTGCGCCCTTTGACAGGCTCAGGGCAGTCTGTGGGCTGCATTCTTTCGCCGCTTCGCGGCTGGATCGGTCGCACGACACCGAGGATCTTGTGAAAAGTACGTTGCTTGCATGTTGGTTTCTTGTGTGGTCGCTGGGTTTGGTTTCGGCTCAGGAAGGCACTCCCGCGCCTTCGACGCATGTTCATGCCGATCATGCGGAGGCGCAACAACAAGAGCCGCCCATGTCCCACGGACAGATGCCTGGGATGCAAATGCCGGGAATGAATATGGAGGAACACGCACCCTCACAGTTGCCTTCGCCTCATGCGGGTTCGGGGACGGGGTGGCAGCCGGCGTCGGTGCCCGCGAATGAATGGATGTGGATGCGCGGCGGATGGGAGTTGATGGCACACGGCGTCATCTTCGTGGATTACAACCAGCAGGGTGGACCGCGCGGGGCGGGCAAGGCGGAGTCGGTGAACTGGGGGATGGTAATGGAGCAGCACAAGCTGGGATCGGGGACGATTCTGTTCCGGCAGATGTTTTCGGCGGAGTCGCTGACTTCGCCGCATCCCGGATTCCCTGAGCTTTTTCAGACGGGCGAGACGTATCACAACGAGCCATTGGTCGATCATCAGCATCCGCATAATGTGTTTGCGGAATTGTCCGTGCTTTACATGCTACCGCTGAGTGAAAAGATTTCGTGGGAGCTTTATGGCGGTCCGTCGGCGGAGCCGGCGCTGGGCCCGGCGGCATATTTGCATCGCGCTTCGGTCTCGGAGTTGCCGCTGGCCCCACTCGGGCATCATTTGCAGGACTCCACTCACACCAGCTTTGGCGTCGTGACCACAGGATTCGTGATCGATCGCGTGAAGCTGGAAGGATCGGCCTTTAATGGCCGCGAACCGAACGAGCAGCGCTGGAGCATTCAATTGGCGGCGCTGGATTCGTGGTCGGGACGAGTGAGCGTGGCGCCTTCGGCAAACTGGACGGCGCAGTACAGCATTGGGCGACTGGAGCATCCGGAGGCACTGGAGCCGGGGAGCCAGTGGCGGCAGACGGCGTCCGCGGAGTACAACCGGCCTCTGGCTACGGGGAATTGGGCGACGTCGCTCGTGTGGGGGCGAGTTCACAAGATCGAGGCGGGCACGAACCTGAACAGCTATCTGCTGGAATCGACGCTGAATTTTCGGCGGCGCAACTATGCCTTCTCGCGGCTGGAGCTGGTGGATAAGGACGAATTGTTTCCCGAGGCGCCGGTGCATCCGGCGTACCGGATCGGGGCATACACGTTTGGCGGCGAGCGCGACCTGGTTCATGACCGTGCGTGGCAGCTGGGGCTGGGTGCGGACGTGACGTTTTACTCGAAGCCGACGGCGCTCGACGCCGCTTATGGCACGAATCCCGTGTCGTTTCAGATCTTTCTGCGAATGCGGCCGGGGCGGTTGGAACAGGGTCACTCTCATACTCATTAGAATCAAGCTCATTAGAATTCAGCCTCATTAGAAAATTTAGCTAAGCGAAAAGGATTATTGCTCAGGCGGATTCCGCCGTAGAATGTTGTGTTATGTTCGCCCCGCTCGCGCGAAGATGACTCTTCCATGCTCACGGTTTTGAAGACACTGCGGGTGGTGCAGTGGTCGATGCTAGCCAGTATTCTGCTGTGCGCCATACTTGGACAAGTTGCCGGGCCGGAAGCGCGCACGGTCGATCCAGCGCTGAGCTACCTGTTCTCGACGCTGGCGGTGGCGGTGGTGGGCATAATCTTTGTGGTGCGGCGCACGCTGGTGATGCGGGCAGGAGAGAGTCTGGCGACTCAGCCCGAGGATGTCCTCAGCCTGAACCACTGGCGAACGGGATATCTCGCGACCTACGCATTGTGCGAGGCCCTCGCTGTGTTCGGGCTAGTGTTGCGCTTTATGGGCAGCCCCTTCCAGCAGAGCGTTCTCTTCTACATCGGCGGATTTGTCTTGCTCTTCTTTTTTGGGCCGCGGCAGCCAGCCAGCGCGTGATTCTTGCGATTCGAGGATTGAATGTCGATCAACGGTCCTGAGGAAATGTTGGGCATGCGCGCAGCCGGCTCTGTGGTTCGTCTCGTGCTCGATGCCATGAAGGGCGCAGTGCGCCCGGGCGTGACGACAGCTGAACTGGATGACGTCGGCGCCCGCATGATGCAGGAGCAAGGAGCGCGCTCGGCTCCGGCGATGGTCTACCGGTTCCCGGGAGAAAACTGCATCAGCGTGAATGAAGAGGCGGTTCATGGCATTCCGGGAAAACGCGCGCTACAAGCGGGAGACCTGGTGAAGCTCGACGTCACGATCGAGAAAAATGGATACATGGCCGACGCCGCGATCACGGTTCCGGTGGGCAAGGTCAGCGGAGAGCGTCAGCGTCTTGCCGACTGCGCCGAACGAGCTTTCAAGAAAGCGATGCTGGTGGCGCGGGCGGGATTCCGCGTGTCGGAGATTGGAAGGCTTGTGGAGCGCGAGGTGCGGCGCAGCGGCTTTGCAGTGATTCGCGACCTGTGCGGCCACGGCATTGGACGCACGATCCACGAAGCGCCCAGCGTGCCGAACTATCCTGCCCCGCACGCAAATCAAATCTTGACCGAGGGACTGGTGATCACGGTCGAACCGATTATTGCGGCGGGATCAGGCGAGACCGTAGTGGCCGAGGATGGGTGGACCGTGGTGACGGTGGACCGGCGTCCTGCCGCGCATTACGAACACACGCTGGTGATCACGAAAGGCGCGCCGATATTGCTGACGGCGGCGTGATCGGTCGTAAGGTTTGTTTGGACGAACCGGAGGCCACTCCGGACATCCAGGTACGCGTCCGTATCGCGCTCGTGAGTCGTCGTATGATTGATGCCTCACGTTACATCGGGCATGGACGATCCATTTCTCAATTCTACTTATAGGCAGCCACCTCAAGAAACTGTGCACCTGCTGCGTCAAGTTGCTGCTCCGCCACGACTGGTCGCACATTTGATACTTGTTCACGATGTCGCCACAACCCTTGTAGAGCGTATAACGGCAGCGTTCCCCGAAGTCGCTTTTAACAGTGAAGCGGTACTGTTCGGAGCGTCGATTCACGATTTTGGAAAGGTGATTGAGCGCTCTGAATTGGTCGGGGCGAACAACGTGGCACCGAATTACTTCGTTCGATGGGGATGCCTGACGAGCGGGGAAGGTTTGCTTATACGCACGGCAATTGGGACAAAGTGCCAAAAGTCAACCTTGAAGACTTGTTCGTTGCCTTAGCCGACAAATGCTGGAAGGGCCGACGACTCGATAAACTCGAATCGAAGATCGTCGCTCTTCTGAGTGCCGTTCAAGCAAGCCCGAATGGGCGTGTTATGCCGAATTGGACGAAATTCTAGAAGGGTTGGCGAAGGATGCGGACACGCGCCTCGCTTGGCAGCAGGCCTTCGGAGACGAGTATTTGCGGCAACTGGCGGAAGAGTCGGGAGGACAGGTCTATTTTCTGCCCCCAAATACGAAACATGTGACTTTTGAGGGCCTTAAGCGCGACTTAGCCGATAGCTTTCTGTTGACCCTGAAGCTGCCTCACAGAAAGGGCAGCTACCGCTAAAGGTAACTACCGAAAGTCATCCACAATTTTCAAGTTCTCTCGTCGTCACACGTTTTCGTTCCGTGACGATCCCACGATAATCTTCTTACTTCGCGATGTGGCAACTGGCGAGGCCGCGCTTTTCCAGATATTGCTGGTGGTAGTCCTCTGCCGGATAGAACGTGACGGCTGGCACGATCTGGGTGGCGATTGGCTTGGAGTAGCGGTGGGCTTTCTCCAGAGCTTCTTTCGAGGCCTGCGCCTCTTTTGCTTGCTCGGGTGAGTGATAGAAGATTGCGGTACGGTATTGCGTTCCCCAGTCGGGGCCCTGGCGGTTTACCTGGGTGGGATCGTGATTCTCCCAGAAGACTTTGAGCAGGTCGGTGAAGGGGACCTTGGTGGGATCGAAGTCAACTTCGACGGCCTCGGCGTGGCCGGTACGGTCGGTGCAAACGTCCTGGTATGTGGGGTTTTCGGTCTTCCCGCCCAGGTAGCCGACGCGGGTGGAGGTGACGCCCGGAATCTGCCGGAAGGTGGCCTCGACGCCCCAGAAACATCCTGCTGCGAAGGTAGCTTTCGCCATTGAGATATGCTCCTTTGAGCTTTGAATGATGATGATATCGTTTCGCGCTATTTGCCTCAATTTAGATGACGGAACGGTCGAAAAGTGACGGAAGTGTAAAAATCCGGTCACGGACCTTGATCGGCGATTGACGCTCCCCGAGGAGTCAGGTTAAAGTCCGATGCGGGGCCTGTCCTTCTGACCTCTCCTTCTGGAGTAGACGTGTTTTCCTCAATCAGCCACTCCCAACCAATGAAAAGAACGATGCAGAGGGTGTCTCTGCTCGTTTTATGGGTGTTAGCAGCGTCAGCGGCAGCGCTGGCGGTGGCAGGATTTGAGTCGCAGAGGCGGGTGGGCTACACGACCGGCGATCAGTGGGAACCGGCGATGGCGGCCGACGGCCACGGGCATGTTTACGTGCTTTATCCGCAGTATGGGGCGGTGCCGGATTGCTCGAGTTGTACCGCTCCGACCATCGCTCTGATGATGAGCAGCGACAATGGGGCCTCGTGGCAGACTTCACATGCCATGCTTGCCATCCCTACCGGACAGTTTGATCCGCAGATCGAGGTTGACCCGGTGGATCGGCAGACGGTGTACGCCTCCTGGCTGCAGAACAACAAGCAGGACATTGTGGTGGCGCGGTCGCTGGACTTTGGGCGTACGTGGTCGTATTCCCTGGCGGAGCGGAGCCAGGAAGATACCGACAAGCCGGTGCTGACGGTGCGCGGGGCGGACGTTTATGTCGGCTTCAATCACGAAGAGGAATTCCTGGTGGCGGCTTCGCATGATGCGGGGCAGACGTTTGACGTAGTGCAAGTGAATCCGAACGCTCCTCCGGGATGGTCGCTGGCGGGTGGGGCGACGGTCGATCCTGCGGGGAATGTTTATTTCGGCTGGACGGCCTACGCGCGGCACGAGATGCGCACGCGCCCGGTGGGAGTGTATGTGAGCCGGTCGGCTGATGGCGGGCGGAACTGGAATACAGCTCTACTGGATGTTTCGAGCGCCTCGCCGGAGTGTGAAGCGCAGAATTGCGAGACCGGATACCTGGGGCCGCAGGTCGCGCTGGCTTCGGACGCATCGGGCGCGCTCTATGCCCTGTGGAATGCGGGCTCTTCAAATGGCGGCCCGGAGCGGATTTACTTTTCGTCTTCGACCACTGGCGGAGCTAGCTGGTCGGCACGGGCCAGCGTGTCGACGGCGGCAGCAGGCGTCGAGCACGGGTTCCCGGCGATCGTGGCAGCGGCCTCGGGCGACGTTCGCATCGCCTGGATGGACGCGCGGAGGACGGAACCGGAACATCCCAAAAGCCGGTTGTGGAATACCTTTTATCGCAGTTCGACCAACGGCGGCGCGACCTGGAGCGGCGAGTCGCAACTCTCGGGTCGGACTGGCGGATATGACTACGTTCTGCCCGCAGGATTCCGCTTCCCTTTCGGCGACTACTTCGGGCTGGCAATCGACAGCGAGGGCGCGACTCATGCGGTGTGGGGCGAAGGCCGCAACTACAAGTCTCCCGGGTCGATCTGGTACACTCGCGGCCGGTAGCGGGCTGGGCAGCAATTTCCTAATCAGTATTGTGGTCGCTTCACAAGAACGCGCCGTTGGAGCGTTCTGGGCCTGAGTAATTCCGTGCAAACTTTCAGTCGAATCTGTGAGCAAGGGAGAACTCCATGCATTTTCTGGGCGTGAATATGTGGGCCGTATTGGTTTCTGCTCTGGCCACAATGGTCCTGGGCTTTCTGTGGTATTCGCCGGCGCTGTTTGCCAATCCGTGGATGGTGTTGATGGGCTATGACCCCAACGACAAGGTGAAGATCGCCGAAATGCAGAAGAGCGCGGGGCCGTCGTACGGAATGTCGATGGTCGCGAGCATTCTGTCGGCGTTTGTGCTGGGGAAGATCATCGCGGTTTGGAATATCACCGCGGCGATCGAGGGGATCAAAATCGGCTTCGTGGTGTGGCTGGGATTCGTGACTACGGTGCAACTGACGAACGCGCTCTTCAGCCGGCAGCGGGCCAAGCTGTATGCGATCAATACCGGGTATCAGCTGGTGTGCTATTTGGCGATGGGTGCCATTCTGGGGGCTTGGCGGTAGAGGTGAGACCGTAGAACATTTGCCACGGATTCGCACGGATCTCACGGATAAAACCAAAAAAGACGGAACGGCTTCATGTCAGCGATGGTCCGCACAAATCCGAGAACATGATTATTCGGTGACGCTTATTCCATCAGCATGCCGCCGGTGAAATCGGCTAGACGTTCGATGTGATGGTCGGAGCACCAGGCTTTCAGTTCATCGACGATTTTTTCGGTGGCGCAGGGGTCCCAGTAGCTGGCGGTGCCGATCTGAACGGCGGTAGCTCCGGCCAGCATGAACTCGATGACGTCGGTCGCGGTTGAAATTCCTCCCATGCCGATGACCGGGATCTTCACGGCGTGCGCGGCGTCGTAGACCATACGCACAGCAATCGGCTTGATCGCGGGGCCGGAGAGGCCTGCGGTAACGTTGGCGATGCGCGGCTTGCGCGTTTCCGGATCGATCGCCATGGCTACGAACGTATTCACCAGGGATAGAGCGTCGGCTCCGGCTTCCTGCGCCACGTAGGCCATTTGCGCGATGCTGGTCACGTTGGGAGAGAGCTTGACGATGAGCGGGCGCTCCGCGACACGCTTGGCTGTGGTGACGACTTCATCGAGTGAGCGGGGATCGCTGCCGAACTGCAGGCCTCCTTGGGCGGTGTTGGGGCAGGATACGTTGAGTTCGTAGGCCGCGATTCCTTCGCCCTCATTGAGAATCTGGATGGTGTGCTCGTAGTCCTCGCGGGTATAGCCGAAGACGTTGGCCATCACAACAATGTTCTTGATCTGGCGCAGATGCGGCAACTTCTCGTCGAGGAATGCGCGCACGCCGATGTTCTGCAGGCCGATGGCGTTCAGCATTCCGGCCGCCGTCTCCCACAGGCGCGGCGGAGGATTGCCGATCATGGGTTCCTTCGACAAGCCCTTCACGACGAAGCCGCCAAGCCTGCTCAGGTGGACTACATCTTCGAACTCGACTCCGTAGCCGAAGGTTCCGCTGGCGGCGAGCACGGGATTCTTGAGTTCAATGCCGGCGACACTCACGCTGAGATCTGGAGTTCCTGCGCTGGAAGGGGTCATGGCTTGGCTTCTCCAGGAGTTGTGGGGGCAATCGCGGCAGAACTTGCGGAATGATGCGCGGGCGCGAGCGCCTCGATCAACACGCGTCCTACGGAATGAGATGGTGCATTGATCCCGAGCAGGGATGCGAGAGTGGCGGCCATATCGACCGGTTCGACGCTGCTGCGGTAGGTTCCGGCCTGGAAGGCCAAGCCGTAGAAGGCCAGCGGCACGTGCGTGTCGTAAGTGTAAGGCGAGGTGTGGTCCGTGCCTTTGCCCGGCCCCACGGCGTAAATGTCGGGAACACTCATCACGAACCAGCTTCCCTCCGGCGAATAGCTGTTCAGATATTTTCGTCCCAAGGCAGTGTCGGGGACTTCGCCTTGGGCAAGCTGCGATTTTGTGTAATAGTCGCGCGCGCCAGCCTGCTTCATGGCCTCGCCGACGGCAGCCTCGGCGTCGTGCTCTTTTACATGAGCCGAGGTGAAGGCATCCTGATCGAGCCAGGCAAGCGGATAATCGAGCTTTACGTACTCCAAGGGATGGCCGGGCGAGAACTTCGCCGTGATGGCGCTGTTGATCTGCGCTTCAAGTTTAGTGGCTTCGAGGTTGGCGGCGGGAATTCGCAACTTCTTCACGTCATCAGGCAGCGAGGACACACCGTGGTCCGCCGAAAGCGCGATCCAGACGTCGGCAAGGCCGATTTGATGGCCGAGGAAGTTGATGAACTGGGCGAGTTGGCGATCGAGATCGAGCGCCATCTGCTGCATTTCCGGAGAATCGGGCCCGACCTGGTGGCCCAGAATATCGTTGGCCGAGAGGCTGATGGCAAGCAGGTCGGTGGCGGGGCCGCGGCCCATGTTTTCGTAAAGTATCAATTCTTTCGCGAACTCGAACTCGTAGTCGTTGGCGAAGGCGGTGGAGCCGATCACTTCATAGAAGCTGGCGTCGGAGCCGTCTTTGCCTTTGCGATGCGCGGTCGAGCGGAGGACGGTGCCTTCGGGGCCCTTCCAGTCGCGGTCCCAAAACTTCGCGGGACGGTTTTCGTTGAAATCCTTTACCCAGCGCGGGAGATCGTTGCGGTAATACGTGGATGTAACCCAGGAGCCACTCTTTGGGTCGATCCAGTAGGCGGCGTCTCCAGCAAACCCGGCGGGGAGGACGGCGGAACGGTCTTTTAAGGACACCCCAAAAACACGCGCTTTCCCCTGCGTGGCCAGCTTGAGTTCGTCGCCCAGGGTGTCGGCCAGGAGATTGTGCGGAGAGGCTCCTGTCTTGTCCCCGGGAATTCCAACCATCTTCGTGGCATCGTCTTCGACCGAGGTAACCATGCGCTTCTTCTTCTGGTCCCACCATTCGTTGGAAGCGATGCCGTGGCCATTGCTGTAGGCGCCGGTAAAGAGGGTGGAGTGTCCAGGCGCGGTACGGGTATTGGCGTAGTCGTAGTTGCAGTTGGGGAAGTAGGCGCCGTGGTCGAGCAGGAAGCGGAAGCCGGCGTCGCCGAACTGGTCGCGGTAGCGCTCTAAGTAGTCGCCTCGGAATTGGTCAATCACGATCACTACGACCAGCTTGGGATGGCCGTTGTAGGCAGAGGCTGAGGCAGATGCCGAAAAGCTGACGACTGTCGCGAGCGCCATGGCCAGGATGCAGCGCACGGCGGCGGTTCTGGGGGACGATCTCATCGGCGAAGGTAGTTTACACAGGGGAGGCTTATCCGCCAAAGGAGTTTGGCTCTCGGCATTCCAAAGGCGTAAACCACGAAGGGCACAAAGGTTCACGAAGGAAACCGCGCGAGGCGTAGGGCGGCGTGCATTCTGCGGCTCTTTTCCGATACATTAGTTAGTTCCCGATATCCGAAATATGCTTGATCTAAGTTTCGTACGCGACAACCTGCCATTGGTGGAAGAGAAGCTGCGCCAGCGCGGCATGGACCCGGCTGCCGTGCTCAAAGACTTCCGCGAGGTCGATACGCAACGGCGCCAGGCCATCACAGAGGCCGAGACCAGCAAGGCTCAGCGGAACAAGGCTTCAGAAGAGATTGCGAAGCTGAAGAAGAGCGGCCAGGACGCGAGCGAAGCGATTGCTCAGACCAAGGATCTGCGCGAAAAGATTTCTGCGCTGGAGAAGACTGCGGCGGATCTTGATGCGCGGCTGCAGGATATTCTCGCGGGGATTCCGAATCTTCCGCACGCGAGCGTGCCCGTCGGACGCAGCGCAGAGGAGAATGTCGAAGTGCGGCGATGGGGCGCGCCGCCCAAGTTTGATTTCACTCCGAAGGCTCATTGGGACCTAGGCGCAGAGCTGGGCGTTCTGGATCTGGAACGCGCGGTGAAGCTGACCGGGGCGCGATTCGCCGTCTACTGGGACCTCGGCGCGAAACTCGAACGGGCACTCGCGAACTTCATGCTCGATCTGCATACGCGCGAGCATGGGTATACGGAGGTGATGCCGCCGTATCTGGTGAATTCTGATTCGATGTACGGAACCGGGCAACTGCCGAAGTTCGGGGCAGACTCGTTTCGTGTGCCGCACGGGGAAAAAGATCTCTGGCTGATTCCGACGGCGGAGGTTCCGGTTACGAATCTGTATCGCGATGAAGTGCTCGATCAAGCGCGGTTGCCGATCTCGCTGACTGCTTACACGCCCTGCTTCCGCAGCGAGGCGGGATCGTACGGGAAAGATGTGCGTGGAATTATCCGGCAGCATCAATTTCAGAAAGTGGAATTGGTGAAGTTCGCGCGGCCGGAACATTCCTACGAAGAGCACGAGAAGCTAACCCGCAATGCGGAGGAAGTGCTGCAGAGGCTGGGGTTGTGCTATCGCACGATGGCGTTGTGCACCGGGGACATGGGCGCTTCTTCGGCGAAGACGTACGACCTTGAGGTCTGGCTGCCGGGGCAGCAGTTGTTTCGCGAGATTTCTTCGTGCTCGAATTTCGAGGCGTATCAGGCGCGGCGGGCGAATATTCGATACCGGCCGGAGGGTAAGAACAAGACGGAGTTCCTGCATACGCTCAACGGCAGCGGCCTGGCCGTGGGGCGTACCTGGGTGGCGATTGTGGAGAATTATCAGCAGGCCGATGGGAGCGTGGTGATTCCCGAGGCGCTGCGGAGTTATATTGGCGCGGAGAGAATTACGGCTAAGAGCTTCTAGCTGCTAGCTTCTAGCTCCTAGCTGCCCCCAACATCCATACGTACGAGCTAAGAGCTAGCAGCCAGAAGCTAGGAGCTAGTAGACTTGCATAGAGCAGAACTCACGACTACCGCGCCCAGTGCGCCCCTGCCAATGAACGCTGTTTGGCGAACAATTCGCGGATACATTCTGTGGCAGTACGAGCGCGGGACTCTTCATTACGACATCATGGTCACGCTGATCATCCTGTTCGTTGTGCTATCACCCATGGTGATCAACTTCAACGATAAACCTATCTCGCGGAACCCGCATCCGACCGATGTAGTGGTTACGGCTGACGCTGAAGGTCATTTGGTTTATCAGGTCGAGGCCAATGCCATTTCCCCGGGAGATGAGGTTTCTGTGCGCGAGCAGTTGTTGCATATCATCGAGCCGATTTCGGGTGCGGTGTCGATCGTGAGTTACGATCCGATCGTTGACGGTAAAGGACGCGTGCAAGGTTACAAGGTGCTGGCGAAACGAGACTGACATACCAACAAAATGAAAAGCTTCACGCTAGTCCTCCCGTTTGCGCTGTTCTGTGTGTTCCTTCCCTTTTCGCCCCGGCCTGCTCAGGCCCCCGTCGACTCCAGCCCCTTGGATTCTGTCTTGAAGAAGATGGACACAGCCGCTGCCGGGTTTCGCACCACGCGGGCTGAGTTTGAGTGGGACCGCTACGAAAAAGTTATCGATGAGGTGGACGATATACAGTCGGGCAGCATCTATTACCGCCGGGCCGGCAAAGACATCGAGATGATGGCGGACATCTCCAAGCCGGACCGGAAATTTGTGCTGTTCAGCGGCGGAAAGATCAAGATGTATTTGCCGAAGCCGGACCAAGTGACTGTGTACGACCTCGGTAAGAACAGTAACGATTTCGAGAGCTATCTGGTGCTTGGATTCGGAGGCAGCGGGCAGGACATGATGAAGGCTTTCGATGTGACCTACATCGGTCCGGAGACGGTCAACGGCATTGACAGCGCCAAGCTTCAGCTCATTCCGAAGTCCGCCAAGGTGCGCAACACTTTTGCGAAGATTCTGCTGTGGATCGATCTCGACCGAGGCATTTCTGTGCAGCAGCAGTTCTTTGAACCGCAGGGAGATTACCGGCTGGCGAAGTATTCTTCCATCAAGGTTAACGAGAAGATTGGGAACGACGTTTTTCAGTTAAAGACCACGGGCAAGACGCAGACAATTTCACCTCGCGGATAAGTTGTTGAATCTAAAGAGCAGAAGGTGTGCTGAGAATTGCATCCGGGTTGCTATACTGGCCGCACCTCAGTTGGGTTCATTCATGGCCAAGGTTTTTACGATTACAGTCCCTCCTAAGCTGGGCAATAAGCGCAGGGAGCGTACCTCGGACCCCCGATATGTAGACGGGCAACGTCTACTGGTGGAGGCCATGAAGTACTTAGCTCTGGCTGACCCGGTAAAGAACCGGCCGGCAATCGAACTGATATCGGAACACGTTCGTACGCGCTTCCGCATGAGCGACTCGCCCCTGACGTAACTTCAGTTGCCTTCTGCCAGTACCCAATTGCCAGCGAAGCGCCTCAGCGCTCGACTGGCCCTTCCGCCATTGCGGTTGCCTTCCAGAATCTATCGTTCATCGCTCCCAAGCTTCAGAAGGTGAAGCGCAGCATGAATTGCATGACACGCGGTTGCGTGAGCGTGGAGCCGTAGACACCGAAGTTGGTGCTGGATGTGAGATCGAAATTGTTGGAGGATGCCGCGGCATCGAAGCGCACGGCGTTGGTCACGTTGAACGCCTCCCAGGCAAAGCTAAGAGTCTGACCTTCCCGGATCTTCCAATCTTTGTCCAGTCCAGCGTCGATGCCGAAGAAGCCGGGGCCGCGTAGTTCATTGCGCTGACCACCCTCGCCGGGAAAAGGCGCCCGGAAATCGTTGATGACCGCCTGCGGGTCAGCAAACATATTCGGATTTCCGGAAGCGTCGCGGTGTACGCCCACCTTGCCCGGATTGCTGACTTGAACGGCTTCGCCCGTGAGGTTGTAGTTGGTCGCCCATCCGCCGCCGGGGAAAATGCTGAAGGGCAGACCGCTCGACCAGTGAAAGAGTCCGGTCAAACTCCATCCGCCGACAATTGCGTCAGCGAGGCGACCCATGCCGCCGCCGAATCTCCGGCCGCGTCCCACGGGGAGGTCAACTACCCAGTTGGAGTTGATCTGGTGCCGCATGTCAAAGTCAGAAACCGCGCGGAGCTGATTGGGCGCCCAGGAATTGATGACCTGACTGGAAAATCCTCCAACGTTGTCGAAGACATTTACACGTTCTGCATTGGATCCGACGTCAATGGATTTGGAGAACGTGTAGTTCACATCGAACTGCACGCCAGATCGCAGAGCGCGGCGCAACGTCAAATTGAAGGCGTGGTAGGCGCTGTTCCCGGAACTCCTCCATCCCCACAGGGAGGAGAACTGGGGCATGAAGAAGTTGTAAGGCGTGGGCGCGGACTGCCCAGGCAACTGCGAACAGGCGGGGAAGCAGGCGCCGAAGTTGGAAGGCGTGTCGACGTATTGCAGGGCGACGATCTCGTCGCGGACATTGCAGGCAAAGGTGTCATACATGGCCTGGGTATTGGTCAAAGTGGCACCGATGTTTGCAAATGGGATGGAATCGCATCCCCAGAGCTGTGTACCCGGATCTCCTCCTGCGGTAGGAAACAGGTGCTCCCAGTAGGGGATCGGCTGGACATCGCCAACATCGGTGCCGGCGCGCGCGAGTTTGGAGAACATGGTGGCCGCCGTGAAATAGTCCATGTGCGAGGCCGGGTCGACGATATCCTCGGGCAGCGCGAGATCCGTTTCCTGGAGGAGATGCCGGCCGAGACGTCCGACATAGGATGCTTCGAGCGCGAAATCGTGGCCGAGATCGCGCGAGAACGAGAAGTTAAATACGTGCGAGTACGGTGTTTTGAGCTTGTCGTCCATTCCCCAGTAGATGGCGAAGCCACCGTTGGCGTTGATGCCCAGCGGCGGAGTCACCGGGAAAGTTCCCGGAGGCGTTCCATTCATCTGCTGACCGCAGTATTGTCCTTGCGGCAGATCGTGGATTCCGGTAAAGCGGAAAGCGCAGTCCACATCCTGCACTCCATAGGGATTCGTTTCGACGGTGGTGAGACCGAAGGATCCGTTGCGGTCGAAAGTATTGACCAGTCCTTCGCCGAAATGATCGAAGTACAGTCCGTAGCCCATGCGCACGGAACTCTTGCCAGCGCTGCCGAATAGACTGTGCAGCCAGCCGTGATCAAAGGCGGGCGAATAGGCAAGGGCAAAGCGGGGAGCCAGGTTCTTGTAGTCCCAGTTCCAGTAAGGCTGCTTGCCGTTGCCTTGGCCGGAAAGGCCAAACGTGACGGGATCGATTCCGCCACTAACGCCGTTGGTGGCGT
This sequence comes from Candidatus Sulfotelmatobacter sp., assembly GCA_035695545.1. Taxonomy (GTDB): domain Bacteria; phylum Acidobacteriota; class Terriglobia; order Terriglobales; family Acidobacteriaceae; genus Sulfotelmatobacter. The sequence goes on from DASRRV010000125.1 coordinate 20,916, forward strand.
TCTGCCCCGGAGAGTACGCCTGGCCCAGCAGTTGTGCCTTCGCGCGCTGCGCGAACAGATTGCCCACGCTGATCGTTGGCGACGCCTGGTTCCCGTCCACTTCATACGGCGGCTGCAGCAGCGAATACCGAAGGCCGAACGTCAACACGAGATTCGGCTTGGCGCGCCACGCGTCCTGTACGTACCACTCCGCCTCCCACGCTTTGAAATGCCGCGGAACGAGCTCACCTTGCGGAATTACATTTCCGGTCTTGTCCTGATTGAACTCGGAGTTACTCACCGTGACGACTCCCGCGAGCCCCATCGCGGCGAAGTCGTACAACTCTCCGAAGGCCGGATCCACCGTCGGATAGAACGGCCTCGTCGAAGGATCGAGACTGCTGCCCGTGTTGGCAATGGCAACGTTGTCCAGGGAAAACGGGTCGGTGACCGCGTAGGAAACGTTCTCGAAATTGCCGCTCCGATTGTTATGAACCAGCCGCAGGTTGGTGCCGAATTGCCAGGTGTGTTTACCCTTGGTCCAGGTGAGATCGTCGACGAAATTGTGCACGGGGACGTTGACGAACTCCGACTGCGAGGCAAGGCCGGTCAGGTCACTCAGAGTGCGGAAGTGCACGTAAGGTTGCGTGTTGATTCCTGCGTCTCCAATCCCTTCCCGCACCAGAGACCAGCGGAAGCTGTTGATGAGCGTGGGGCTGAGCAACGCAGTGTAGCCCGCTGCGATGCCCTTGTTGTTGCCGGTGTGGAAGTCGCTGGAAGGTTGGCCGGGAAACTGGGGAGCGAGCGCCTGATTGTCGTTCTGAAGGTTGCCGCGCAAGAACAGCTTGTGATTGCCGTTGGCGGTGATGCCGTAGTCGAGCCGCACGATGTAGGTATTCAGCTTCTCTGGATCGGCTCCGGCAAAGGTGAATCCGCGGTAGTTCAGCAGATCGCCCACCGTATCGGTATTCGCGTGCGGGTATTGCTTGAAGACCGCGAGCACATTCGGATCGACGCCGCACTCCCCGGCGCTATCTGCCCATGGACAGGTTCCGTTGCCAGCGGCGTTCGGGTCCATGCGCGCAAACGCAGCCTGGCTGAGTTGCACGACGTAATCATTGGCTGAGATGGCCGTGTTCGGCGCTACAGTGACCCCGTTGCCGTGAGCACCGGGCACGCAATGGACATTGGCAGGATCCGTGGGATCGCAGAGGTACTGAATGATTCCGCTCATTAGTTGGTCGCTCGGCACCGTCTGAGTGACCTGAGTCGTCTCCCTCTTCCGCTGTCCTTCGTAGGCGAGAAAAAAGAATAGTCGGTCCTTTTTCACCGGACCACCGAACGTAGCACCGAATGTATTCCGGATCAGATGTGGAGGAATGTTGGCTAGGCCCGCTCCGACTTGCGCCTTCTTGTTGAACCAGTCGTTGGCTTCTCCGATGCTGGAACGGTTGTATTCGTAGGCGCTGCCGTGAAAATTGTTGGCGCCGCTCTTGGTGACGAGTGAAACCTGGCCACCAGAGGATCTGCCTTCGTCGGCGTTGCCGTTGCTCGTTGTTACTCGGAATTCCTGAATCGAATCGAGCGTGGCGCGCAAGGCTCCTTGAAACGCGTAGCCGAGGAGTTGCTCGTTGTCGTCGAGGCCGTCGAGCGTGATATTGGTCTGGTCGCTGCGGGCGCCGCTGACCGATCCGCCGCGGCTGTCGTTCGACTGGTCGATCTGCTTGTCGCTGCCGATGAAGGTCACGCCGGGCTGCAAGCTCAAAATCGAGACGGGATCGCGCCCCTCTGAAGGGAGACGGATCAACTGACGTTCGCTAAACGCGTTGCCGATGGATGCGTCCTGAGTATTCACCAGCGGAGCTTCGCTGGTGACTTCTACTTTTATGGTAGTGCCTTCCACCTGCATGCTGAAATTCAGCGTGGCGGGACTGTTCACGAGCAGGGTCACGTTTTCGCGTTGGACGTTGGCGAATCCGTTGGCCGAGATCGTCAACGAGTAAGTGGCCGGAGGAATTTGAAGGAACTGGTAGACGCCATCCGCACCGGAGGTCACGATCCGCGTGAATCCTGTCTGCGAGTCATAAATCTTAACGGTCGCACCCGGCAGCACGGCGCCCTTGGAATCGCTCACCACACCGCGCAGCGACGTGGTGGATTGGGCCACGAGGACCGAACTGAGCAATGACGAAAACAGCAGAACAGCGAAATAGCGGAGGCTCCGGGGCATGCTTGCTCCTTGTGATTGCGCGCCGAGGCGGCGTGAACGAAAAAAGTAAGCTGGGCGAACGATGCCACACATCATCATTCGCTCCGCAGAAGATGGGCGCTATTGTGTCGCGGGTTGCAGCTTCAGTTCAAGCGAATAACTCGCTGGAGGTGACTCGGAGTCAAGCGAGAAAATGCGGCGGCGTAACAATAACGGGGCATGACAGTTGTTGGGGCACAAGCAAAACGGGGGCGGATTTCTCCGCCCCGATACCATCTACTACGGCTCGTCAGAACGAGAAGCGCAGCGAGAGTTGCATGACGCGTGGCTTGCTCAGTGTGTTGCTGTAGGTTCCGAAATTTCCGATGGTCAAAGCGAACTGGTTGGCGGACTGGGCAGCATCGAAGCGCACCGAGTTGGTGACGTTGAACACTTCCCAGGCGAACTTCAGAGATTTTTCTTCGCTGAAATTCCACGTCTTCCAGAGGCCGTTGTCGAGTTCGAAGTAACCGGGCCCGCGCAGTTCATTACGCGTTCCAGTCTCTCCCGGGTACGGGAACCTGAACGCGGAGTGAGCCTGTCCAGTCGAGCTGACGTCGGCCCACATGGTGGGATCGCCGTTCGAATCGCGGTGCACACCGACTTTGCCGGGGTTGGCAATCGGAACTGCCTCGCCCTGGAGTTGCCAGTTCGTGGGCCAGCCAGATCCCGAGCCCATGCTGAAGGGCAGACCGCTAGTCCAGTGGAAGATGCCGGAAAGTCCCCATCCTCCAACAACCGCATTGGCGACTTTGCCCATGCCGCTACCGAAACGGCGCCCGCGGCCGAACGGCAGCTCGTAGACAAAGTTGGCGTTGATCTGATGTCTGGTATCGAAATCGGATACGGCGCGGTTCTGATTCGGATCCCAGGAATTGATGACCTGACTCGCGAACCCGAACCCTTCAAACTCATTGATGCGTTCGGCATTGGAGCCGATATCGATCGATTTGGAGAGAGTGTAGTTGAAGTCGAACGCCAGCCCGCTGCTCATGGCTTTGCGCAAGCTGAGTTGCATCGCGTGGTAGTTGCTGTTGCCAATGCTCCGCCAGGAGTAGAGCGAAGAGAACTGGTCGTCGAAGAAGTTGAACGGCTGCTGTCCCGACTGTCCCGGTAACTGCGCACATGCCGGCAGGCAGTCAAGGTCGGCAATGAACAGGGCTGTTGTTTCGTTCCCGGCGAAGCAAGAATACATGTCGTACATCGCCTGCGTAGGCGTGTATGTAGACGTGTTGAAATTAACACCCGGCGCGCAACCTGAATTATTGTGTTGCGGCGTCCCACCTGGCGATCCGAAACCAAGCTGGCCGGCTGCACCGGGGAAGAGATGCTCCCAGAAGGGAATGGGGGCCATCTGGCTAATGTCCGTTCCGGCATTCGCCGCTTTGGTGAGCATAGTAGCCGCCGTGAAATAGTCCATCTTTGACGCGGGATCGACCAAATCCAACGGCATTGCCAAATCTTCCTCCTGGAGCAGTCGATGACCAAGACGTCCGACGTAGGAAGCTTCAAAGACGAAGTTTCTGGTGAGTTCGCGCGTAATCGAAAAATCGAAAACGTGCGAGTAAGGAGTCTTCAGCTTGTCGTCCAGGCCCCAATAAATTGCAAATGACCCAGCGTCAAACCCAGTGGGAGGGGTAATTGGATTCGGCAACGCGGGCGGTGGAGGTCCGACAACCTGCTGGCCGCAGAAATTCGTGTTGGCGGGCGGAAGAATGGTAAGAGCAGTGAGGCGCGGCGTGCAGTCCACGTCCTGCGAACCAGCCGGATTGACCAACTGGGTCGTCAAGCCGAAGGAACCGTTCTTGTCGAAGCTGTTGACGATGCCCTCGCCAAAATGGTCGAAATAAAGTCCATAACCACCGCGAATCGAGCTCTTTCCGGCGCTGCCGAACAGAGCGTGCAAGATTCCACTGCTGGCATGCGGCGAATAGGCAAATGCAAGTCGTGGAGCGAGGTCTTTGTAATCCCAGGCCCAGTAAGGCTGCTTGCCGTTGGCTTGACCAGAGAGCGCCAACTGAATCGGCGTCGGCTCCGAGTTCAGCGTCTGCCCCTGCCGCATCGCTGTTGCACGATCTTTGAACCAGCCGTTCATACTGATGGTGGGAGCCACCTGATTGCCATGAACTTCATAAGGAGGCTGCAGGAGCGAGTAACGCAGGCCGCCGGTGAGCACCAGGTTGGGTGTTACACGCCAGGCGTCCTGCACGTAGAACTCCGCCTCCGTGTCCTTAAAGTTGCGAGTAATCAATTCCCCCGGGGCGAAGAAGTGCCCGGTCTTGTCCTGGTTGTAGGTTTTGTTGGTTTCGGTGAGCAAGCCGGCAATGGCGGCGGTAGCAAAGTCATAGTTTTCGCCGAACGAGCCATCCACTGCAGGGTAGCCAAAGGCTCCAGGGTCCAAACTCGATCCGGTATTGGCGATGCCGGCGTTGTCGAGCCAGAACACGTTGGTGTCGGCCGTGGAAACGTTCTGCGCGTTGCCGGTGCGGTTGTTGGCGATAAAGCGCAGGTTGCCACCGAACTGGAGGGTATGCTTCCCCCTGGTCCAGCTCAGGTCGTCGACGATGTTATGGACCGGGACGTTGGTCAGAACGCTGTTACTGAAGCCCTGCACATCATCCATGCCGCGGAAGTGGTTGTAGTCGCTCGCACTCAAACCAGCATCGCCGATGCCCTGACGAATGAACCCGTACCGGAGGTTGTTGACCAGCGTGTTGCTGATCAGGGCCGTGTATCCGACGAAGAGTCCCTTGCTGTTATCGGTGAGGAAGTCGTTCGGAGGTTGTCCGGGAAATTGGGGCGCGTTGCTGTTGTGGAAGTTTTGCAGGTGGCCTTTCACGAATAGCGTGTGATTGCCGCTCGCGGTGAGTTTGTAGTCGAGTTTGAGGATATAAGTGTCAAGCTTGGTGGGAGTGGGCGCGGCAAAGGTGAACGCACGATAATCAAATCCATCGCCGAAAGCGTCGCTGTTGGGGGACGGGTATTTTTGGAAGATCGCCAACGCATTCGGGTTGGCACCGCCGCCCCAGGGACACGTTCCATTGGATACGCACGTAGTGTCGGTGCTCTGCAATCCTTGCACTGTCAGAGACGCGATTCCATCGGACGAGACGCTGTAGTTGCCGCCGGGATCCACGAAACCGGGTGCGCACGCCGGGTCAGAAGGGTCGCACGGATATTGAATGATCCCAGTTCGCATCAGATCGCTGGGCACCACGCGCGTGGTCTGAGACGCTTCGTTCGTCCTCTGTCCCTCGTAATCGGCGAAAAAGAACATCCTGTCCTTCTTGATGGGTCCGCCAATGAACGCTCCAAATGTGTTGCGAACGAGCGGGCCGGGACGGTTGGGCAGCCCCGCCTTAACCTGCGCCTGCTCATTGAACCAATCGTTCGCGACGCCAAGATTGGAACGGTTGTACTCGTACAGTCCACCGTGAAAATTGTTCGTGCCGCTCTTAGTCACCAGACTCACCTGGGCTCCCGAGGAGCGACCGGCGTCCGCGTTCGAGTTGCTGGTTGTGACACGAAACTCCTGAATCGAATCCAGCGGAGCACGCAAGGCGCCCTGAAACGCGTTGCCCGTCAATTGATCGTTGTTATCCAAGCCATCGAGAGTCACGTTGGTTTGGTCGCTGCGTGCGCCGGCCACTGAACCGCCGCGGCTATCTGCTGTCTGATCGACGTTCTGCCCGATATACGTGACTCCAGGTTGCAGGCTCAGAATTGCAACTGGATCACGACCTTCCGACGGCAGATTCAGCAATTGGGTGGTGTTAAACACGTTGCCCTGGGTGGCGTCGGTCGTGTTAACCAGCGGCGCTTCGCTGCTCACCTCCACGACTTCGGTCGTTCCTCTTACCTGCATGGCAACGTCGAGAGTGGCGGGCTGGCTCACTTGTAGCGTGACGCGGTCCTGCTTCACGGTGGCAAAGCCCGAGGAGGTCACCGTCAGCATATAGGTCGCTGGCGGCACCTCGAGAAATTGATAGGCGCCGTCGTTGCCCGACTTCGTAGTTCGGGAATATCCAGTGGAAGCATTGCTGAGGGTGACGATGGCGCCCTGGAGCACCGCGCCCTTGGGATCGGTGACAGTACCGCGCAGGGACGTCATCGCGGATTGAGCGACGGTCAGAGCGCTAAGTGCGAGGACAACAACAACCAACAAGGTAACTACGCGTGAGCCAGAATGCATAGATGCTCCTTCACCCACGAGGGCGCGTTACTTTTCAGATTGTGTTAGCCCAGGAATGAAAGACGGAACGGTTGAGACCCCTGGGATCCTGATGGGGCGCTATTGTGCAACTGTGAGGCCATGACTTGCAAGCTTAATTTTCAATCGCTTACGAATCTTAACAATGTCAACAGATGCGCTTTGACATAACACACATTCACATTTTGGGAGAAATGTCTTTAGGAGAAGCCGCGCCGAAACAACGCCGACGCCAATACGAGGGCCACGGGATAGCATTCCAGTGTGTAGCGAGGTTCGGGATTTTCCAGGCTTCCGAGGAATGCGGAGCGGAGGGCTAGAAACAAAATGAATAATCCGATGCCAAAACTTTCACTGGAGCGGAGCAGTCCGCCAGCGGCCATGGCTACGTAGACAAAGTTCAGCAGGCCGAAACCGAGGCTGACAGCGAGCCAGCGGCGGTCGTCGTTGAATTCCCACCAGCGCGGGTCGGAGGGGAAGAGTTCCGTGCGCGGGCGCAACCACATGTCGGCGATGCGCATTGCGGGCAGCCACAGGTAGTAGCGGAGTCGTGCAGCGTGAATACGCTCCGCGGCGAGAGCGGCGAAGCGGGCATCGAGTTCCGGAGTCATGTCGTGATCGCGGTTGTAGTCAGCGAAAAGTTCGCTGGTCAGTGCTCGTTGCTGATCAGAATCGAAGGCGCGCCTGGGAAGTCGCGCGACGTCGATCTCTTCTCCAGGAACATTCCAGTAAATTTCCTGGACGGAGACATAGTCTGCGGTCCAGGTTTTGACCCAACGATTGAAGCCGGTCATGACCGGTTCGTCGGAGTCGTTCGCGTATCGCGGGGCCAGAGGCTGGAAGCGATGCAGGGTGTGCAGGTTGCGTATCGTCCATGGAACCAGGGGCGTGGCGGAGCCGACGGCGACCAGGACTCCCGCCCAGAGCATAGCGTTCGGGGTGACGCGAGATCCTTTCTGCCGTAGCAGGCTTCGCACAAGCAGCCACAGAAGATACCCGCCAATCGCCGCCAGGAGAATCCCTCCATCAGGCCGGAGTAGAATGCCCGCTCCGATTGTGAGACCACAGCCGAGCCAGATTCTATTGGTGCGCGACCTCGGGTTGGGGGTGCCCTCTTCGCCCGCACCCAGGCCGCGGAATGCGAGATCCAGGGCTAGCGCGGTAAAGAAGATCTCCAAGGTCTCGGTAAGGGCGCTCGCGGCGTAGTTGGCAAGAAAGGGACAGAGCGCCGCCAGAAGAAAAGCCGCCCGGGCTGCCCGTTCGGAATAGAGACGCCGCGCCAGATCTGCGATGAGGAAGCATGTCGCCAGATCGAACAACACCTGCACGAACAGGACGGCGCGGAAATTGTCGGTCCCGAAAATGGCGAAGATCACCGCCAGAAATGCAGGGTACCCGGGCAGGCGAGATAGCGTCGGCATGATCACGCCGGAGTTGGTGACTCCATAGACGCCGTGCTGCAGCCAGTTTTCCGCGATGTTGGCGTAGAGGCGGGAATCGTCGACCACTCCCGGGAAACGCAGCACAAACAAGAGGCGCAGGGCCAAGCCCGCCAGGCTCGTCACCAGAAAGAACCGCGCTTTCTTCCCTGCTAGTTCTCGCGCCAGCTCAAGCACGCAGCGACTATAGCGCTTTGCGGCAATCCCAGGGGCGGGAAAGTGCATCTTAGGAGCCAGAGAGCCAACCTCAACCCTGTCTCACTGAGAATTGACCGTGTGCCGTCCGCGGCATACGATGAACAGTTCCCCCCTATGGCCAAGCCAGTCTTTTATGATCCGCGACGCGCCCGGTGGAAACGCCTGCGGCGGCTGTTTGACGTTGTGGCGGTAACGGTTTCCGCGCTCATCATTTTCTTTGTCTTTACGGCATTGCGCGATGAGCCTCTGCCCGAGTTGCTATTTTCGCCCCAAAAGCGTGCCTTCAAAGCCGTCAAGGAGAGCGAAAAGGAGAAGGCCCGCGACCGCCAAAAGCGGATTGCCGCGCGCTCTCACCGCAAAACAAAATTGGCGGCCTCCCAGGTAAAACTAAATCAGGGCGAAGGGATTCGCGCGGCCTTCTATGTGCCTTGGGACGCGGCCAGTTTCTCGTCACTGCGGGAATACGCTCATCAGATCGACATTCTGTATCCCGACTGGCTGCATGTGCTCACTGCCGACGGGCGTCTGCAGGGCGTGAACGATCAGACCAACAACTTCTTTGACGTAGTGCAGGAGGGCACAGTGCGCCCGGTCGACGACCGCGTGATGAAGCTCCTCAAAGCGGAAGACGCCAACATGGAAGTCTTCCCCATGATCAATAACTTCGATGGACTCAAATGGGTCGGAGACATTACTGGCTTTCTGAATAATCCTGACGCCCGGGCGCAATTCCGCCGGCAGGCTTCTGAGTTTCTCTCTTCGGGTCACTACCGGGGATTGATGGTCGATTTCGAGGCCTTCCCTCCCGAGGGGCAGCCCGGCTATGTTGCTCTGCTCAGCGAACTGTCTGGCGATTTGCACGGTCGCGGCATGAAGCTCTACGTGGCCGTTCCGCCGCACAACAACGAGTACGCGTACCCGGCAATTGCGGCCGCCGCCGATGGAGTCGTGCTCATGAACTACGACGAGCACTATCCTGGCGCGGCATCGGGTCCCGTGGCATCACAGGACTGGTTCGTGCAGAACCTGACTTTCGCGAAGAGCGTCATTCCCCAAGAAAAGATCATCTGCGCGATTGCGAACTACGGCTACGACTGGGTGCAGAAACCACAGAAAGGCAAGCTTCCCCCTGACGAGCGCGACAGTTCGGTCAGCGTACAGGAGGCCTGGCTTGCCGCGCGCGACTCCGACGAAGACGTCAGCTTTGACGATGACGCCTTGAATCCTCATTTCAGCTACCTCGATGAACACAGCGTGCGTCACGATATCTGGTTTCTCGACGCGGTGACGGCGCTAAATCAGATGCGCGCCGCGCAGACCCTGGGCATCCAGACGTTCGCGCTCTGGAAACTTGGAGGCGAAGACCGGTCCTTGTGGCGCGTCTGGGACCTACCCGGCGATAGCGTGGCCACAGACAAGTTGCGTGACGTTCCGCCCGGAAACGACGTCGATATGGAGGGCCAGGGTGAGATCCTGCGCATAGAAGACAAGCCGGCGCACGGCACCCGCGACCTGACGGTTGAGTCGGACAGCAAACTGATCACGGATGAGGTCTTCCAGGCTTTGCCCGAGCCTTACCGTGTTGGACGCTACGGCTATAGTCCGAACAAGGTTGCCATCACGTTTGACGATGGGCCCGATCCGGAGTGGACACCGAAGATTCTTGACGTTCTCAAAGACAAGCAGGCAAAAGCGACGTTTTTCCTGATCGGCATCCAGACGGACAAATTTTCCGGCATCGCGAAACGGATTTACCGGGAAGGCCACACCATCGGCAATCACACTTTCACTCATCCCGATGTGAGCAACATCTCCACGGCCTATATGAAGGTGGAGTTGAATCTGACGGAGCGCCTTTTCGCCAGCCTGATGGGCATTCGTACAACGCTGATGCGGCCGCCGTACGCGATCGACGAGGAACCCGACACCGCCGACCAGGTGCGCCCGCTCGAAATTCCGCAGGAGATGGGCTACATCACGGTTGGCAATCGGATTGATCCTAATGACTGGAGCGACAATCCTCGTCGCACTGCCGAAGAGATCACGGCGTACGTTCTGGACCATCTGCCTCCGTGCCGTCAGGAGAACCTGCGTTGCGGCAATATCGTGTTGCTACATGACGGCGGAGGGGATCGCGCTGAAACCGTGCGCGCTCTGCCGATGATTATCGATGGAATCCGGGCTCACGGATACGAGATTGCTCCGGTATATGAACTGCTGGGCAAGACCAGAGCGGATGTCATGGCCCCGTTGCCGGAGAGCGAGCTCTGGGCGGCACGATTGAACCGGCTGGGCTTCTGGCTGTTCGACGCCGGCATTATCGGCATCACTTGGATTTTCCTGGTCGGCGACCTCCTCATGACTGGGCGCCTCATTTTCATTGGCGCGGCTGCGGTGTATGACCGTGTGCATGAGAAGATTTTCGGCAAACCTGCGGAAGTCGCGTCTTACAAGCCAAGAGTTGCTGTTCTGATCCCGGCCTACAACGAAGAGAAAGTTATCGAGCGCACGGTGCGGGCGGCGCTCAATTCGAACTATCCGAACCTGCGCGTCATTGTGATTGACGACGGCTCGAAGGACCGGACGCTCGAAGTGGCGCGCAATGCGTTTGCCGCCGAAGCTGCCGCGGGAAGAGTTCTCATTCTCGGCAAGCCAAATTCCGGCAAGGCCGAAGCTCTCAACTACGGTATCGAGCACATTGGAGATGCAGAGCTTTTCATCGGCATTGACGCCGACACGGTCATCGCGCCGGATGCGATCTCACGTCTTGTGCCGCATTTCATCAACCCTAAAGTCGGCGCCATCGCGGGCAATGCCAAAGTCGGCAATCGCGTAAACCTGTGGACGCGCTGGCAGGCGCTTGAATACATCACAAGCCAGAACTTCGAGCGTCGCGCACTGGACGTGCTTGGCGCCGTCAGTGTGGTGCCCGGGGCCATTGGAGCGTGGCGCGTGTCGGCCGTTCGCGAGGCTGGAGGCTATCACATCGATACGGTCGCCGAGGATGCTGACCTGACGATGGCCCTGCTGCGCCGCGGATACCGCGTCGAATACGAAGATATGGCCCTGGCCTACACTGAGGCACCCACAAACGCGAATGGCCTGATGCGCCAGCGTTTCCGCTGGTCGTTCGGCATTCTGCAGGCTGTGTACAAACACCGCGAAGTAGTCGCCCGCGAAGGCCCGCTGGGATGGGTGGCGCTGCCGAATATTGTGATCTTCCAGATCCTGCTGCCGCTGGTGTCGCCGCTCATCGACATTATGTTTGCCGTGGGTACGATTTGGTACTTCATCCAAAAGCATTTCCATCCGGATTCGACCGACCCAGCCAGCTTCCACAAGTTGGTTCTGTTCTTCTTTGCGTTCCTGGTGATCGACTTTATCGCGTCGGCGATTGCCTTCGCCCTCGAGCGTCGGCGCGACGACGACAAAGAAGACGTCTGGCTGCTGAGCCAGGTCTGGCTGCAGCGCTTCGCCTACCGCCAGCTGTTTTCGATCGTGCTCTTCAAGACTTTGAAACGCGCGCTCGAAGGCCGCAAGTTCGCCTGGGACAAACTGGAACGCACGGCCGCAGTGAACTACGTGCCGGCGGAAAACCGAGACCAAGTCAACGTGCCGTAGCGGTCGCTGAACTCTACCGGAACAGCAGCCCCGCAAACTCCGCCAGGTTGCGCCGCCACACCATCCAGGTGTGCATGCCTGGCGTTTCAATATCAGTGTGCTGAATGCCTTTCGTCTTCAGCCACTCTCGCAGATTGCGGTTCACGGTAATCAGGCGATCTTCGGTGCCGCAGGCAATCCACAAGAGTCGTATTTGCTGGTTTGCCTTGGCATCGAGACCGGGAAAATCTTTCTCAAAGTCGTCAGGGATGCCGCCGGAGCTGAAGGCGCCAATCCATGCGAACTTGTCTAGATTATTGAGCCCGGTCAGGAGGGTCTCGGAGCCTCCCATCGAAAGCCCGGCGATCGCGCGCGAGTTCCGGTCTTTTGTTATGCGGTACTCACTCTCGACCTTCGGCATAACCTCGGTGAGAAGCGCCTCGCGGAACCTCGTAAAATTCTTCTCCCGAACGTCGGTATGGCTCCATGCTCCCCATCCCAGATGAATCATTTCCATGGTGCCGTAACCGAGTGTCATCACAACAATCATCGGCTTGACCTTGCCTTGCGCGATCAGGTTGTCGAAAATCACGTTCGCGCGTCCGACCGCCGTCCAGCCGCTGGCGTCGTCGCTGAAACCATGCAGCAGATAAAGAACGGGATACGTATTCTTGGCGCCGGGATCATAGCCTGGTGGGGTGTAGACGTAAAAATCGCGCTGATCCTCCGCGACCGCAGACTTGTAGAAATGATGATGGACTTCCCCGCGCGGCACATCATTCACCTCCCAAGGCAGGGACGACGGCCCAGGGACATGGACCTCATTCGATGGCGCGATCAGATTCGGCTTGATGAGATGGTTGAAGGGATCAATCGCGCGCAGACCGTCGACGGTGATCGAGTATCCGTAATAGTCCGGAGCCAGCGGCGCCGTGGTTACGCTCCAGACGCCTTTGTCGTCTTTCTGCATGGCAACTGGCTCGGCACCTTCCAGCCCGAGCTTCACTGCCTGGGCATTCGGGGCGAGGTAACGGAAGGTAACACTGTTGTCGGAATGCACTTCAGGCGTGACCAGCCACTGCGGCGCCGGAGGAGGTTGTGTCTCAGCAGGTTTGGCCTGCCGGGCGGTGGCGAGAGCGGAAAAGAAGAGCAAACCAAGAATGGCGAGGGCAGACTGAAGCTTCATGGGGACCGTCTCCGCAGAGGAATGAGCGGCCCAATTGTATAAGCTCAGAGAGGGTGCGGACCACTGCGGAAGCTACTTGCTGTGCGTGGCGACATCGATCCTGGCTTCAGCGCGCTGCAGGGCGTCGAGTGCCCGATCGACCTCGACATTGAGGTCGCCACTCGCTAACCGCTGCTCAGCGCGCTCTTTAGCCTTACGGGCACGCTCTACGTCGATTTCTGAAGGACGCTCCGCCGTTTCGGCGAGGATCGTTACTTTGTCGGGCAGCACTTCTGCAAATCCCCAAGCCACAGCCAGCCGCTGCTCGGTGGAATTCTCGCGGTAGGTAATCTCACCAACCGCCAGTTCCGTGATTAGCGGAGCGTGCCCCGGCAGGATGCCCACATACCCATTCTTCGCGGGAATCTGAACTTCCTCAGCCGCGGTGTCGACCACTTTCTTCTCCGGCGTGACGATCTCGAGTTTGAATGTGTCTGCCATGAACCAGTTATCAGTTATCAGTTATCAGTTTTTTCGAGCTTTGACCTCACCCCGGGTCAAGCTTAAAGCTGAGAGCTGACAGCTTGTTTCTACGCTGTCGCCTTCATCTTCTCCGCCGCTTCCAGCACTTCCTCGATTGGGCCCTTCATGTAGAAGGCCTGCTCGGGGATGTCGTCGTATTTGCCTTCAACGATCGCCTTGAAGCCTTTCACGGTGTCGGCAATCTTCACGTAACGACCGGCGGCTCCGGTGAACTGCTCGGCGACGTGGAACGGTTGCGAGAGGAAGCGCTGAATCTTACGGGCTCGTGCGACCGTGAGCTTCTGGTCTTCGCTCAACTCGTCGATGCCGAGAATCGCGATGATGTCCTGCAGGTCTTTGTAAGTCTGCAGCGTTTTCTTCACCATCTGCGCTACATCGTAGTGCTCTTGTCCGACGATGCGCGGATCGAGAATTCGCGAAGTCGAGCCCAGCGGATCGACAGCGGGATAAATTCCGATTTCCGTCAACGCGCGGGAAAGCACGGTCGTCGCGTCAAGGTGAGCGAATGTGGTGGCGGGAGCCGGATCGGTCAAGTCGTCAGCGGGCACGTAAATCGCCTGCACCGAAGTGACGGAGCCTTTCTTCGTCGAAGTGATGCGCTCCTGCAGTTCACCCATTTCCGTGGCCAGGTTTGGCTGGTAGCCTACCGCGCTGGGCATGCGGCCGAGCAACGCCGAAACTTCCGATCCTGCCTGCGTGAAGCGGAAAATGTTGTCGATGAAGAGCAGTGTGTCGGCGCCTTCAGCATCGCGGAAATATTCCGCGACTGTGAGTCCGGTCAGCGCCACGCGCAGACGTGCCCCTGGAGGCTCCGTCATCTGTCCATAGATCAACGCGGCTTTCGACTCCGCGGGTTTGCCGGGCTTAATGACGCCCGACTCCGACATTTCCAGCCACAAGTCGTTGCCTTCGCGGGTGCGCTCGCCGACGCCGGCAAACACGGAGAAGCCGCCGTGGTTCTTGGCGACATTGTTGATCAATTCCATGATGACGACGGTCTTGCCCACGCCCGCGCCGCCGAACAACCCGATCTTGCCACCCTTCAAAAAGGGCTGGATGAGGTCGATGACTTTTACGCCGGTCTCGAACATCTCGGCGGTGGTGGCCTGTTCGTCAAATGCCGGCGCCAGGCGGTGAATCGGCATGCGCTCTTTGAAGTCGACAGGGCCCAACTGATCCACGGGTTCGCCGATCACGTTCATCACGCGTCCCAGCGTGCCGCGGCCTACGGGCACTGAGATGGGCCCGCCCTGGTCAATGGCCTTCATGCCGCGCACCATGCCGTCGGTGGCCTGCATAGCGACGCAGCGCACGCGGCCTTCGCCAAGGTGCTGCTGCACCTCGAGAATGACATCGATGGGTGTGGGCACCGTGAAGCCGTCGCTCACAACTTTCACGGCCTGATAGATCGGCGGGAGCTTCCCTTCGGGAAACTGCACGTCTACCGCGGGTCCCGCGATTTGGATAACATGTCCTACTTTTTCAGCCATAATTAGCTTCTAGCTACTAGCCGCTAGCTCCTAGCTTGTCCTCAATATCTTTATGTTCGGCACTCTGTTGCCATTGTTACAGCTACCGCGTACCTTCGTGTCATTGCTAGAAGCTAGTAGCTAACAGCTCCTCACATTGCCGCCGCGCCGCTGACGATTTCGATGATCTCTTTCGTGATCTTTGCCTGTCGAGCCCGGTTCATGATCAGCGTCAGCGAGTCGATCATGTCTGTGGCGTTGCTGGTCGCCGAATCCATGGCCGTCATGCGAGCGGCGTGCTCCGCGGCCACAGATTCCATGAGGGCGCGGAAAATCTGGATGCTCACGTATTTCGGCAAAAGCGCACGAAACAACTCTGCGGGCGACTGCTCGTAAATGTAGTCCACCTGGGCAGTGCCGAACTGCGAGGCGGGTTCCGACTCCCGGTGATCTGGACCGCGCATGCCGACGCCCGCGCTTACGGCGGCCTCTTTCGCTTTCTTCTTCTCCGCTTCCGTCATCTCTTCGACGAGCCGTACTGCTTGTTCGCCGATTTGCCCGATGGGGAGGACCTGCTCCACGATGAGGCGCTGCGCGATTACCGATTTGAATTCGTTGAATACGAGGTAGACCGCGTCGACCTCCTCGCGACAGTAACGGGAGATGACGCTCTCGGCCAGTGCCCGAGCTTGCGCGAATTCGACTTTCGCGAGCTTGCCAACGTGTTCGCCAGTAATCTGAGTCGTTCCAGCACGGTCGGCGGATTCAGATTCGGTCTCGATCGACTCCGCGAGTTCCGCCAGACTCCGTGTCTGCACCCTGGCTGCCGGGTAACGTCTGCGCAAAAAGTCGCGGCCTTTGCGGCCAACGGCCTCAATGTCGATATTCTTCCCTGCCTTCGAGCCCAGGAACCGGCTCGCCGCTTTGGTGATATTGGCGTTGAACGCGCCCGCCAAGCCTTTGTCGCCGGTCACGACGACCAGAAGAATGTTTCTCTCTTCACGCTGCGCGAGGAGAGGATGCTTCGGCTCGCCGGTCTCGGGATCGTAGATCTCAGCGCGTGCCACCAGCGACTTCAGCACATTCGTCAGCATCAACGCGTACGGTCGAGCTGCCAAGGCGCGCTCCTGAGCGCGACGCAACTTGGCCGCCGAGACCATCTTCATGGCCTTGGTGATCTGCCGCGTGTTAATCACGCTGCGAATGCGCCGTCGAATGTCGAGAATGTTTGGCAAAACTAGTTCTCAGTTCTCAGTTGTCAGTTCTCAGTCAAACCCTCGGCCCCAAGTTCTTTGCTGAGAACTGAGCACCGAGAACTGAGAACTCTTACTTCGCTACTGCTTCCCTTGCCGCTACGAACTGCTGCTTGGCTTCTTTAATCACGCCTTGCAACTGGCCTTTCAACGTGTCGTCAAGAATTTTCTTCTCCATGATCGTGCGCAGCAGGGCGGGATTGGTGGATTCTACGTACTTGTAAAGTTCCGCCTCAAACTCGCGCACCTGAGCCACCGGCATATCGTCGAGGAATCCGCCTGTGCCGGCCATGATGATCAGAATCTGCTTCGAGAACGACAATGGAGAAAACTGATTCTGCTTGAGCAGTTCGACCAGGCGTTGACCGCGATTCAACTGCGCCTGCGTCGCTTTGTCGAGATCGCTGCCAAACTGCGCAAACGCCGCCAGTTCGCGGTATTGCGCCAGTTCCAGCTTCAACGTGCCTGCGACCTGGCGCATGGCCTTGATCTGCGCGCTGCCGCCGACGCGGCTTACCGACAGGCCGACGTTCACGGCCGGACGAATGCCCTGGTTGAACAAATCGGTTTCCAGATAAATCTGGCCGTCGGTGATCGAAATGACGTTGGTCGGGATGTAGGCGGAGACGTCGCCTGCTTGAGTCTCAATGATTGGCAGAGCGGTCAGCGATCCGCCGCCGTTCTTATCGCTCAATTTCGCAGAACGTTCCAGCAGTCGCGAGTGAAGATAGAAGACATCTCCGGGATAGGCCTCGCGTCCCGGCGGCCGCCGCAGCAGCAGCGAAATTTCACGGTACGACGCAGCATGCTTCGAGAGATCGTCATAAATCACGAGCGCATGCCGCTTGGTGTCGCGGAAGTACTCGCCCATGGCCGTCGCCGCATAGGGTGAAATGTACTGCATGGGCGCCGGTTCCGAAGCCGATGCTGCCACGACGATGGTGTACTCCATCGCTCCGGCATCTTCGAGAATCTTCACGACCTGAGCGATCGACGAACGCTTCTGCCCGATCGCGTTATAAATACAGATGAGATCGTTCCCCTTGCTGTTGATGATGGTATCGAGCGCGACGGCGGTCTTGCCGGTTTGGCGGTCGCCGATGATCAGTTCGCGCTGGCCGCGGCCAATCGGAATCATGCTATCGATGGCTTTCAGTCCGGTTGCCATGGGCTCGCGTACCGGTTGGCGGTCGATGACACCTGGCGCGATGCGCTCGAGGGGAATGAATTTGTCTGTGGCGAGGGGGCCCTTATCGTCGATAGGCTGGCCGAGTGAGTTCACCACACGGCCGATCATGGCGTCGCCCACGGGCACGCTCATGATGCGACCGGTGCGCTTGACCTCGTCGCCTTCTTTGATCTCGGTGTATTCGCCGAGCAGCACTACGCCAACCTGGTCTTCTTCCAGGTTCATGGCGATGCCCGCTACGCCGTGCGGAAAGGCAAGCAGTTCGCCGGCCATAACCTTGTCGAGTCCATAGACGCGCGCGATGCCATCGCCCAGGGTGATAACGGTGCCGGTCTCGTCCACGGAGATCTGGGTTTCGTAATTCTCGATCTGCTCGCGGATCAGTTTCGTGATTTCGTCTGCCTTGATTTGTGCCATAGAAAAGCTCTTCTCATCTGCTAGCTTCTAGCTCCTAAGCTTCTAAGCAAAACCAACCCTCTTGGGTTCTGGCTAGAAGCTAGGAGCTAGCAGCTAGGAGCTTATTGCCTCTTTAATCTTTTCCAACTGCCCCTTCACAGAACCGTCATAAATTGTGCTGCCCACGCGGACTACTGCGCCGCCCAGGAGCGATGCGTCCAGACCGAACCGTGCGCGAACCTTCTTGCCCGTTACCTTTTCGATCTGGCCCTCGAGTGCGCGCTTTTCGGCGTCGCCCAGTTCGCGGGCGCTGGTGACGTGCGCTTCGGCGAATCCCAGGCGCGCATCGAGTTCCTTTTCCAATTGCTGCGTGATTCTTTCCAGAAACTGCATCCGCCGGTGATCGATCAACACCGCGACCAGATTGCGGACGTGACGTTCAATGCCATCCTGGCGCACGATAGCATCCAACAGGTTGTGCTTCTGTTCAGCGGGAACCGCCGGATTTTCCCAAACCCGCCGCAACTCAGCGCTCTCCGCGAGCAAGCCTGCAATTCGGCGCAATCCACCGATGGCTCGATTTGCATCCAGACGCGCGCTAAGAACTACGTCGGCGAAGGCGCGGGCGTATGTGCTGGCTACGGATGCCACGGTCTAGTGCCCGTCCTTTCGTTGCTTATCGGCAGCGGGATTGTCGGGTGCGCCCGTCAATTGTCCGGAAAAGCTGCGCACCAACGCCTGATCGGTGGCCGCATCTACACGAATCTGCTTTTGAGCGAGGGAAACTGCCAGATCGGCGGCATGGGCCGTCAGTTGACGTCTAGCGGCTTTGGCCGCTGCGGCAATTTCCTGCTCCGCCGAAGCCACGATCTTTCGCGCATCTTCCTGGGCCGCCGCCTGGATGCGCGCTTCTTCGGCCGCGCCTTCCTTCTCAGCGGCGTCGCGCATCATCCCAATTTCGACGTCCAGTTTTACGAGTCGCGATTCAATATCAGCCAGCTTGCGGCGCGCTTCTTCGCTGGCCATTTGGGCTTCCTGCATCGCCTTCTGGATAGCCGCCGTTCGGTCGCGCAACATTCCCGGCAAGGCCTTGCGACCGGCCCACAGAAGGATGCCGGCAATCACCAGGAAGTTCACCGCCATGCTCAGCCAGTACGCATAACGCAGATTCCCGCCGGTCAAGTATTTCGCGATCAGACGTACGGAGGCTGACTGCTTGAACACCGCAGTCTCGTCTTCCTCTTCTCCGGCGGCTTCGCGTGTCTCATGAGCCAGTTGCTGCCCGACGCCGGGGGATCGCCTCGCAGAATCGTCGTTCGTCTGCTTCTGTTCGGGGGCAGCGGACTGCTCCTGCGCGCGCGCACGCACCGGGCCGATGCAGCCTAGGACCAGCAGAGCCAGAAAGCAGGCTCGAACGCTCTTCGTGATGGAATTCATCGAAATCAACGTCCCGCCCCCGCCGGCTGCAGCACCCGCCGCACAATTTCCTGCGCCAGAGCAGTCACTTCGTCCTGCAGGCCGGCCTGAGCCGTGGCTCGGTCATTCTCAATATCTTTCTTCGCGGTCTGCACCTGGGCCTGAGCTTTGGTGCGGGCATCATTCACGGCGCTAGTGCGAGCTTGTAGAGCCGCTTGCCGGCGCGCTTCCTGCGAACGGAAGACCACCGCGCGAGCTTCTCGCAAGCGCTGCTCATACTCGGCAGTGCGCGCCTCAGCCGCGGCAATGTCGGCGCGCGACTTCTCCACTGCGCCTTCGGTCTTGCTGCGCCGCTCTTCGAGCACGCGCCCCAGGGGCTTGTGCACAATCAACGTGTAGAGCACGTAGAGGAGTGCCAGCAGAATCACCGTCGGCACCGCTCCGAGCAGTAATTCGCCTAGTTGATGAAGCGTCTGATCCATGTGGTGCTGATCTTAGTTCGTGTGACCCCGAGCTTGTGTGACCCAGACCGGAAGATGAGGGCTATGAAAACTGATAAGTCTAAACGTCCCAAGGACTTTGTGTCAACGCGAAGTAGATCGGCTCAGGCAACTCATTTCCGGTATCCGGAATTCCGAATCCATGAAGAGTCGCACGCCCAGCGGCTGGTCCACCCCTATGGAAACAATGGGGTTAGGTCTATCTTAGACGACAACCTCGCACATTCCTGCACATAGTCCTTGACTTCCCAGTAAAGAGGTCTAGCATAGAAATATCACCTCCGATCCAATTCAGGATCGAGTGGGCCGATAGCCAAGGAATGTCACCGCTTCTTGGTTGCCGGCCCATTTAATTTCTGGGCGCTGTTTCAAGCCGAAACGAGATATTCTTCTAAATTCACTGGGAGGCACCACACTTTTCGGATCGCACCGACGGTAGTATCCGCTGAACCAGATCATTGTCCCCGGCGGGATCCTTCAGAATCTCCCATCCGGTGAACACTGCGATCAAGTTCTCCTCGGGGAAGACCATGAGCCGCTGCCCGCCGAAACCGCGCGCCATCCAAACGTATCCCTGCCGATCGGTCCGCGGCAGCAGCCACCACTTGAAGCCGTATTTGAAACCTTCCTCCGCGTCGATGAAGGGGGTGAGAGATTCTTTTACCCACTCCTTCGATACGAGTTGCTTACCCTCCCACTCGCCGCCGTTCAAATACAGATATCCAATTTTTGCTAGATCGGAGTTCTTGAGGAAAAGTCCGCCCTCGGTATCGACGACGCCGAGCGGCGTGCGCTTCCAATAGTGATCCATGCCGAGCGGTGTGAACAAAAACTTTTCTCCGTACTTGGCAATGTCCTGCCCGGTTTCCTTTTGGAAAATGTGGGCCAGCAGCTCCGACACTCCGCTGCTGTAGTTGAAGACTTTGCCGGGCTCCTGAGCCATGGGACGGTCGATCACGTATTGCACCCAGTCGTCGGCCGCTTCCATGAGACTCGAATCGTTCTTGGGGTCGTCATAGGCGACCTCTTCGTTCCAGTCGAGCCCAGTGGTCATAGTCAAAACGTGACGCAGAGTGATGCGCCGTTTTCGGTCGTCGACATGCTTTACCTTGGCAACGTCGAAGTATTTCAGCAGGGGGGTGTCGAGTCCGGCTTTGAAATCGCCGTGCGTCATGGCGATTCCGATGATGATCGACGAAACCGTCTTGCTCACCGATTGCATGCTGTGCAAATCGCTGCCGTGATAATACGGGTGCCACGCGGGATCGAAGTAGTTATAGGGGCCGGCGAGACGCGCGTTCAGCGGACCGCGCGTCTTCGCTTCTTTTCCGTAGATTTGGCCATAGTCGTGGGAATAGGCGCGCTCGAAGACCTGCTTGCCGCAGCGGTACACCGCAAAGCTGTCAACCAAGGAATACTTTCCGTGAGCCAAATCGGCGTCTAACGCTGCCAAAACTTTCCCGTCTAAACCGACCGAGGATGGCTGATCCTTCTCCCAACCTTGAGTGGGCCATGGCGTGGAGCCAGAGGCTGTGGCGTGAACATCATTGCCCTGAGTTTGTTGAGCTAATAGCACCTGTGACAGGACTGCACAACTGATGAATGCCAGGAAGACCGGCGCCTTCTGCATGATTCCCTCTGTATGTTCCTGGGAGTCTACTTCTTCTCGTCCGTAAAGACGACTTTGCCCGCGACCATTGTAGTCACCGCTTTGGTCTTGCCAATCTCTTCGGGCTTCACGGAGAAAATGTCCTGCGAAAGAATGACGAGATCGGCCTCTTTGCCGGCTTCTAACGTTCCAAGTCGATCTTCTGAAAATCTCGCGTAGGCTGAGCCTTGGGTGTACGCCTTCACGGCCTGCTCCACGGTGAGCCGCTCCTCGGGAGTGTAGACATCCTTGGTAGCAACGCTTCCTCCCTGGCCCGCACCGTCGAACACACCGCCGGGAAAATCGCCACCACCTTTGGCTGGTCCCCAGATCTGCCGAGTAACGGCTTCCTGGATAGCGACAAGCGGATTCGGTGGCCAAGTACAGGGCCAATCGCTGCCGAAAGCGAGGGTGACACCGCCCTTCTCCAGAGTCTGCCACCGATCTGTCGTAGTGTGATCGCGGGGATCGTAGTTCGATCCGTTCGTGTCGCAGCAGAAGGTCGGCTGCATACTGGCGATCATCGAGTATTTCGCGACCCGCGGAATATCTTCCGCGGGCAGGAAATCTGCGTGTTCCAGTCGCAGCCGCCGGTCTCGCGGTCCGTTAATTTTCTCCACTGCTTCATACGTATCCACCACCAACCGTGCCGAGTCAGGACGATAGGTGTGGGTCATGATCTGGAAGCCACGCTTGTCCAGTTCCAGAACCAGGTTTTTGTATTCGTCCGGTTGGTAGGTAAGAGGGGGGACCAATCCGGTGCCACCATCGACGAAGAATTTCACCAGATTTGCCGAAACCCAGTCGTCGTGATACAGAGTGCGCGCCTTCTCCAGGTCGGCCAGAAATTCAGGCGTCAGATGATGATTGACCGCCACGGCGCCAAAGGAGGTTTTCGTTCGCACCGTCAGTTCGCCGCGATCGCGCAGGACCCCATACAGCTCGATCTCCTCCAGATTTCCGGTCGCGTTCGCCACACTGGTAACGCCGTAGCGGCTCAGTTCGAGCGAAGCGTCCCGCAGGAACCTCAATTTTTCGTCGCGCGTAAACAGCTTCGTCAGGGCGCGCTCCATTACCGCCATCGCCGCTTCGAGCAGAACTCCGCTGGGGTGCCCACTGGCATCACGGATAATATTCCTCTCCTCCGCGGGATCTGCCAGGGGCTGATCCGTGATTCCAGCGAGAGCCAGTGCCTTGGCATTTACCCACAGCGCGTGCTCCGCCGTGTTGTGCACAATTACAGGGCGGTCTGACACGGCACGGTCCAGCAATTCGTGACTGGGAGTCGAGGGTGGAGTCGTACTGAAATCGGCACGCGCGATCAGAACCTTGCCGTTGGGACGGTCCGCGGCGTAAGCCTTGATCCTTTTGACGACTTCGTCGGGCTCGTCTTCCGGGGTAAAAGTCGAATGGGGAGTCGAGAGATTTAGCCCGTGCAGTTCCAATCCCGCGAACCACATATGAGTGTGCGAATCAGAAAATCCCGGAACGACGGTTTTCCCCTGCAGGTCGATGACTTCCGTCTTGGCCGATCGCCGGGTCAAGATCTCCTGGTCGGTGCCCACGGCATCAATGCGCGTACCGGTGATGGAGAGCGCCTGCGCCCACGGAGCTTTGGCATTGCCGGTGTAGATGTGGCCATGAATGAGAATCGCGTCACTGGCAAAAATAGCGGGCGGAAGAAACATTACGACTGCGGCACAA
>DASRRV010000126.1:0-86291 GCA_035695545.1 Candidatus Sulfotelmatobacter sp.
TAGAACGCAAGTCCGGCTGGGACGATCGCGGACCAAATGGCCACAACGGGCAGCGCGAGAAGTCGTGTGTTAAGCATGGCTTTTCGACTCGTCAGAGTCTATCAAGCCCAGAGCCTCGCGCATTAATTAACGTAACATCGCAATTACGCTTCTCAAAACCCTTCGCTGGACGCTCTTGGGTGGAAATCAGTCTCCATTCAGCGTAGAGTGCTGGCCGTGGAGACTGACGTGACCCGTCCAAACTGGCGCGAGCGTGTAGCAGCACGCTTGAAAAGTGTCCCTCCACCTTTCATACAGTTCGATGCGACGAACGCGATGAACACGTGATGCAGCTCAACTCAGGGCAGCTCCGCACAAATACTGCACAAGCGCTCACCGCGCATTCGTCTCTAATCGGGGCTGAATAACGAACCTGCAACAGGCAATTGGCCTTGCCTCTTCAGATCGACAACAAACTGAATCTCGTCTTTGACGCGTTGCTTCTCTAAAACCCGATTCTCACCTAATTTGCTGCGCCATCCTGCTGGTCCGGGTCCATTCCGAGAAACCTAATTGCGGAATCTGAGTAGAACTTTGCAACCCATCGCAACATCTTTTTATCTTGACACCTTTGAACACGGAGGCGTAATGTCTTCGCGTTCTTGGCTTATGCTCTCGATATCGCATCAGCGCGCCGTTGCGATGTTTGACTAGAGCGGCTTTTCCTTGGGTTCTTGACCGGTCAATTCTAACCGCCGCCCCGAGGTGCTCCATGACCAGTCGCATCTCTTCACGTTTGATTTGTGGGTTCATCCTTCTGCTCTTGCTCAACATCCTACAACCCAGAACGCTGGGTCAGGCGAACGTACAGGGACAATGGAGCACACTACAGTATTCAATGCCGATAAACCCGGTTCACGTGGCACTGCTTGGTAATGGCAAAGTGCTGGTTGTGGCTGGTTCAGGAAACTGTCCACCATCACAGGCTGGCTGTCCCTCCGGTCCTCCTTATGGCCCATCGAACAATTCCGGCGCATTGCTGTTCGATCCGTCTAGCGGAGCGATCACACAATTCTCCGTATCGTGGGACATGTTTTGCAATGGCATGGTGCTGCTGGATGACGGACGCGCTCTTATCGATGGCGGCAGCATCCAATACGACCCCTTCGATGGACAGCCGCAGGTGGCACTGTTCGATCCTGGTACCAACGCTTTCACCAATATTCAAAATATGGCTCACGGTCGCTGGTACCCTACCGTCTTGACACTCGGAGACGGTCGAGTAATGACCTTCTCCGGTCTGAATGAAACTGGTGGTACCAACACCGCAGTCGAGTTTTACACTGTGGGGTCGGGATGGAGTCAGCAGTATCCGGCCTCCTGGACTCCAGACCTATACCCAAGACTACATCTTGTTCCAAGCGGTAAAGTCTTCTACTCAGGCGCGCAAACCACGTCCAAAATGTTCGACCCGTTAACGACTACGTGGAACACAAATTTTGCAACAACAAATTACAGTAATTCGAGGACGTACGGTACATCTGTTCTGCTCCCGCTGAGCCCGACAAACAACTACGACCCACGGGTGATCATTATGGGGGGTAGCAGCCCAGCAACTGCTACCACTGAGATCATCGACTTGGGAGCAGCGAGCCCGGCCTGGCAATACGGGCCCAGCATGAGCCAGGCGCGCATTGAAATGAATGCAGTGATCCTGCCCAATGGCAAAGTTTTGGCCCTTGGCGGCTCGGTGAATGATGAAGACAGTGCCAGCCTCAGTTTAAATGCAGACCTCTATGACCCTGCCACTAATGCGTTCTCTTCGGCTGGCGCCAATGCGTCCCAGCGGCTGTATCATTCGGTCGCATTGCTCCTGCCGGACGCGACCGTATGGGTGGCAGGGGGCAATCCGTCTCGGGGCACCTACAACAATACGATAGAGATTTATCAACCTGCCTACCTTTTCAACACGGATGGTACGTTGGCAACCCGGCCTTCGATCACGAGCGCGCCAAGTTCGATCTCCTATGGCAACACCTTCAACGTGCAAACTCCGGACGCCGCTAACATTGCCGATGTCGTTCTGGTCCGCAACGGAACCGTTACGCATGCCTTCGGAACAGATCAGCGTGAGGTGGAGATGTCCTTCACCGCAAATAGTGGAGCCGTGACCGTCATGGCGCCGCCGAACGGTAACATAGCACCGCCCGGGTATTACATGCTGTTTCTATTGAACTCCGCCGGAGTGCCTTCGCTGGCAAAATTCGTGCAGATCACTTCGGGTCCACCAGATTTTGCAATAGCGGCTAGCCCCTCTTCCCAAACGGTGTCGCCCGGGAACGTCACAACTTACAACGTAAGCGTTTCGGCTTCCAACGGCGTCAACGGTAGCGTGTCCTTTAGCATCAGCGGTTTGCCCTCGAGTGCAACGGGTAGTTTCAGTCCAAGCTTGGTTCAAGGTTCTGGATCCTCGACCCTCTCGATCACCACTTCCAGCGCCACGCCCACGGGTAGTTACCCACTCACAATAACGGGGACCAGTGGCACTCTGACTCACTCGACGCAAGTGACACTTGAGGTGGCAGACTTCTCCATTTCGGTTTCCCCGAGCAGTCAAACAGTACGCCGACGTTCCAAGACAACATATAGTGCGACCATCGCACCGTTGGGGCCATTTTCTGCTTCCGTGAGCTTCAGTGTGAAAGGGTTACCCGCGGCCACAAGTTTCTCTTTCAATCCGACGTCTGTAGCCGGTTCAGGCACCTCAACTCTCACAATATCACCTAAACGAAACGCGCCAATGGGCACTTACGGGTTAACCGTGACGGGGATCGGCGGAGGAGCACAACATTCTGCAAACGTAACTTTGGTAGTACAGTGAGGCTGTGATGTACTTGACCGCGAGGGAGGATCACAATGACTAGGAAAATTTCCTTGCTCCCTGGTCTGCTGCTCGTATTGACACTAGCCACAATAGCGCCACCATGTCTGGATGCTTTCCGCTTTGGTGCTCAGAAGAACCAGGAGACATCTGATTCCGGAACATCGCGGCAAGTATCCTCACCGCTGCAAGGAACATGGTCGGGCTCATTCTTTTCCAGGCATTCGAATGTCCCAGGGTTCACCATGACGATAGTTATCAATCATGACTCTCGCGGCCATCTCGTGGGCGATGCCAGTCTGAATTCGGATTGCCTCAAGGGTACAAAACTGCAAGTCACCGCGACCGGCTCTAAGGTAGTGCTCGCCGGCAGTGATCAGGAAGGGGATAGTCTAACCGTGCACGGGACGCTAGATAGCACCGGCTCACTAATGCAGGCGAGTTATGTCCTTAATGGTAGTGCTAGCGGTAGGTGCGAGACGGATGACGGGGCCGGCAACTTGGGTAAGCGATAATCGGAATCGGTCCAACGGAGAATCTGTGACCAGTTCGCGCAGAAGCTTTTTGCGGTCGCTTTGCGTCGGCACCGTAACCGGAGCACTCTGGCCAATAGCTGCCAGTTCGCAACCGGTCAGCTTTGAGCCATCGAACTCAGGCCCACATGATGGATTTATCCGCTTAAACAGCAATGAGAACCCCTATGGCCCCCCACCAAGAGTGGTTGAGACGATAATGTCTGCTGTAGCCAGTACCAACCGTTACCCGCGGATGGAGTATGCCTCTCTTCGCGAGAGCATCGCCGACAGCCATGGAGTTAAACCAGAGCAAGTCATCCTTGGTTGCGGATCGACGGAAGTTCTTCGTATGGCCGCATTTGCCTTTCTCGGTAACGGAAAACGGCTTATCCAGGCACTACCGACATTCGAAGCAATCGAATACTACGCCGGTGCTGCAGGATCGAAGGCAATATCTGTGGGCCTGAATTCCAGCTTTGGCCACGACCTGGGTGGCATGCTTTCACGTGCGGATGCCAACACAGGACTGATATATATATGCAATCCAAATAATCCCACTGCTTCGCTCACGCCTCGAAAGGATTTGGAGGAATTTGTCAAGCGAGTACCTAGGTCAACCGTTGTCATTATCGACGAGGCATATCATCATTACGCCGGTCAATCTGGGATGTACTCCTCGTTCATTGATCACCCCATCGATGACGACAGGATTCTCGTCGCTCGAACATTTTCCAAGGTGTACGCTCTGGCGGGTTTGCGAATAGGTTATGCGGTCGCGTCCCCTATACTGATCCAGCGAATGCAAAACTTTGCTACACATGACAACATCAACGCGATCGCAACTTTTGCTGCGCATGCCGCCCTGGATGATAAGGCGGGAACCAGTGATCTTGTTCGGCGCAACGCAGATGACCGCCAAGAATTTTTCAATCAGGCGATGGCTCGCGCCCTTAAACCTGTTGATTCGCACGCCAATTTTGTGATGATGAATACCTTCCATCCAGCCACGGACGTCGTCCAGCACTTCCAAAAAAATAATATCCTGATAGGACGCAGTTTCCCGCCGCTGGACACATACATCCGTGTCTCTCTCGGTCGTCCCGAGGAAATGAGCGCATTCTGGCGTACGTGGGATCTTCTTCCCTGGTCGAAAAACCTTATGCACCACTGAGGCTAGACGTCTCTCCTCCTCTGCCGCTTATGGCCGACCGCCTATGTCATGTGGGGGTTCATTGGAGAACTCGCCAGATGAGTTTTGCTCCGTCGTCTTGCGCTGCCTTCTACAATTTGGAGTTAATTTGCGGGCGAAATAGTTACCGAAATAGTAAGAGGTCTGATGACGCGTTAATGCCCTTTTCCAAGTAAGTTGTCGAGTCTTTGCATCGTACGAGGTTTCACCTGCCCGCCATGTCTGATGCGGCGGATGATCCGGCGCGACAATCCTGTCCCTTTCTGTATTTCACGCTCCGAAAAGTGAGTTAAAGCGCGGAGAGTCTCACGGTCGGCGGTGACCCGTCCGTTTGCATATACCTCAACTTTGAAATCTGTGTCGTGATCTACCGGACCTTGCTCCAGTTTGCGTTTGAATTCCTTACCACAATATTTGAAATCGGCGGCGAGGATGTGACGACGCTGAAACACGCCGCGCGTCCAGGGATCACAGGGACGTCCGTCGGGTCCGGCAAACTTGCATTCCGGGTGATAGAGGTATTGATGGAGGATTTCTCGATATGTCTTGACCGGGATGCGGCCCTTCCTCCGATCTCCGACCATGATGCCGCATTCTTCTCCCGTGCGAACGTTGTAATAGGTTGCCTCGAGCCACTCATCCGAATGCTTGTTGAATCGGGTGATAAGGATCGGTTTTTCGGCTCGTTCTTCAGGATCAAGTTTGTCGCTGCGGAGAATCGGAGCAAGTACGAAATCGAAAGGTTTGCAGAACCCCTTCAACCGCCCAAGTACCGCAGGCGAAGACACCGGGATTTTCATCATCGCGGGACGGTCCAGCCATGGCGGGTCTGCCCCATCACGGAGAACGTCATCGAGGCGCAAGTCGTATTGCCAAGCAGTTTCCATCCAATCCGGTTCCTCGCTAGATGCGGGCGACATGAGATAACCGAGCCCGTGCCCTTTGACCTCGATGATCTTTGATCCTTCTATTAGTGGATTTTCAGGGGAGGTTCGAATCGCTTATGAACCGGCGGGACTGGTTATCGAATCTGGAGCCGCCGGTATTAATCGCGGTCGTGATTCAGTTTTTCGCCAGGTCCGCGCCCGCGAACTCCAACTGGCGCAGTGCCACAGATATGTCCTCGATCTGAGCGGGTGAAAGGGGTTGGGAGTCGGCCAGAAGAGAGGATGCACAATTGGTTATGCCCCTCGATTTCAAATTCAGAGGGCGGTTACTTCTTTTTGCCCAGCTTTTTGGAAATTTCGGCGACGATCTTTGGGCGCATGTCGGCGAGCACGCTGTCGACGATGTTCGCGATGTCTCCGGAATCTTCGGGAGCTTCCTCTGGAGCTTTCTCGGCGCCTGCGGCGACCGCCATAGCAGCCTCGTCCCTAGGAGCGGTCTCTTCTTCGTGAGTGTGGTGCCCTGACTTTGCGGGCTGCCCGTGCTTGGAGTCTCCGGACTCGCGAATCCTCCGCCAGCTGGCCCAGG
The DNA here is from genome assembly GCA_035695545.1 of Candidatus Sulfotelmatobacter sp. GTDB lineage: Bacteria > Acidobacteriota > Terriglobia > Terriglobales > Acidobacteriaceae > Sulfotelmatobacter. The sequence continues at coordinate 6,038 of DASRRV010000126.1, forward strand.
CGGCGGCGGTGGTTTCCGCGATTTCGGACTCTTTCGTCTTACCTGCCGCGGCAGGCTCGGCCGAATGTGCGGGATGGTGAGAGTTAGAAGACGCGGGAACGGCAGAAGTCTCGCCTGCGGAGGTGTCCTGGACAGATGCGGAAGCGGAGACCTCGGCCTCGGCCTCGATCTGCGGCAAGCTCGCGGCGGATGATTCCTGCGCGACATCGGCGGACGCTCCGGCAACGGCTACAACTGGCGCGGGCTCTTCGGGTTTTGCTTCTTCGTTCTGGTGGTCGTGCTCGTCTCTTCGTTCGTACTTTGCTTCGGACTTTGGTTCTTGCTCCAGCTCTTGCTTCGGAGTCTCTCCGTGCTCTTCGTGAGCGAGTTCGGGTGCGTCTTGCTTCGAGGTTCCCAGCATCGCTGTTTCGGGCTTTGCTGGTTCCGGCTCCGAAATCGACGCGTCCACAACCTTCGGCTCTTCGACCTTTGCTTCGACTGTGGTCGCTGCCACCGGTTCGACAGCTTGCACCGGAGCGGGTTCCGGCTCCGTTGGAACAGGAGGCTGCGGCTCGACGTGGGACGTGTGCGACGACACTACTTTCTCGAATTCTCGCACTGCGGCAGAGATCACCTCGGTCGCTGCGCTGGCAAGCGAACTCATACTGGGAAGAGCAGATTCGGTCTTCGACGCTTCCGGTGCAGGCGTTGCGTCGACGGGCCCAACGAGCTCTGGCGCAAGCGCTGCGGATACGGGAGGAAGGTCCGGCTTCGCGACCGACTCTGCATGAGCAATTTCAGCGGCGGCGAAGGCTGCGTGAGCCTTCTGCATCTCGTGTTCCAGAGAAATTGCAGCCTCATCAGGCGTGAGAGAAACTGCAACGGCGGTCCAACGCGATGCCGCAGACATGTATTCCGCGCCGGCGGCGACGGCCATGGTTACTGGCTCATCTGCAGGTTGTTCTTGGGCATGGTGCGACGCTGATCCGTTTCCTGAATTTGCGTCTGCCGCCTTGCCCGCAGGTGTCATGGCGTCAATCGCGGCCATCACATCGACAGAGCTGGGAGCGGGAAAGCCGGCCGGTACTCGAGGAATATCGCTGACGCTCTCAGCGACCACTTCGCTCGGTACTTGCGGCTTGCGGTCAGCGAAGGTCGCTGTCGCCTCCAAGGACTCTTTCGGAAGCTCCGACGTTGGATGTTGTTCTTCTTTAGCATCGGGCTGGGCTGCGAAAGCCTTGGCCTCCTCCGGCACTGCTGCATTCTGCGCCACGGGCTCGGCAATCGTGCTTTCCAGAATCTTTCCTTTTACCTGAGCGGCAGCAGCCGCAAGAGCGGCAATCTCTTCGGGAGTTACGTCCTTGGGCAAGCCTTCGGGAACGAGCGCTCCGAGGTCGACTCGACTCTCTTCCGCCGGAACCGAGTGTGCTTCGTTTAGCTGAGTCTCGTGTACCTGAGTCTCGTGCGAACCGGCCACTGGCTTGTGATCGACCGTAGTACGCAGGTCCTTGTTGACCGCGTTGTAGATCTCCGGATCGTCTCCGTCCTCATCTTCCGCAGACTTTTTCTTCTTGGATGGGAATGCGATGCGGTTCTTCCAGCTCGTGTCCTCCTCCATCGCGACCATCTTGTCGTAGCGACCTTCGTCGAGAGCGGCGTTCGCCCGGGCGAAGCGGCCCGGCTTGGAAGACTCCGCACGGGGTACGATTTTGTCTTCGAGCTTGCTGAGGGCGGCGAGTAATTCGCTGGCTTCAAAAGGCTTAACGATGTAGCCTTCGGCTCGAACGCGCCTGGCCTCCTCGGGTTTAAAGGGCTCCAGTTTTCCCACAGTCAGAAGCACTGGAAGGCGCGAGGTCTCCTGCACTTCTTTGAGGCGCTGGCACACCTCCAGCCCGCTATAGCCGGGCATGTAGACGTCGAGGACGATAAGGTCGGGTTTGGTCTCGGCGATCTTCTTGAGGGCCGCGGAGCCATTGTTGACGGTAACGACCTCGTAGCCCGCATCCGCGAGGATCTTCCGCCCCATATTCTGGGCGGTCACGCTGTCATCGGCGAGCAATATCTTCCTGGCCAAAGGTATCCTCTGAAGAGGGGAGATATCGCGAAGGTAACCTGAGCCACAAGCTAAGTCAATGTTGCAGAAGGGAGGTAACGTGTTACCAGTGGTCAGCGACTACCGGGGTTACCATGAACCAAAGTTTCACGAGAACCAATGTGTCGGTGAAGGTCAGGCTCTCCAGGGGCTTGATCAGCGAGTGGTATCCGCATGCCAGTCACATCGAGCCTGAACCCAAAAGTGTTCTGGAGCGACGCGGCATGGTTGAGGGAGCTTTACAACACCGCGATCGCGCCAGCAGTGAGGTAAGAGCCGGGCTCAGCTTGAAGAGGATTCCTCAGTGCCTAAAGCCCCAGAATCGAGCAAACCGCTTCTCGCAGCACGGAGGCACCCAAAGACGGCGGCAACAAAACGCGGCCTTCCTGATCGAAACCAGATATTGCTGCGAATCCGGACGCAGCCTCTAGAACGGAATGACCTTCTTCATTCCTTTCTTCTTTTTCTTCTTGCTGCTGGAGATCTCTTCGTCACTAGCGGCCGTGGAATTATCGGCACTCGCCTTGCTGGCGGAGGATGACGACTGTCCCTGCTGGATCTCATTCACCTGCGGCGGCGGAGGCAACGCCTGATCGGTGCTGTCGCTCGGCTTCAGTTCGTTGGGATCGGCAGGAGCGTTGGGTTTCAGTTCGTTGGGATCCGCCGCGGGCGGTTGCGTTGCGTCAGCAGCGGCGGGTTGCCGGAATGGAGCGGCCGCATTAGTCGTGTCAGAGCCGGCAGCGGCGTCGCCAGGCGCAGCGTCATTCGCAGCAGGCTGGCCGGGCGTCACGATATCGATGCCGATCGAGCCCTTTCGCTCAGGTTCCATTGAAGCGGAAGCAATGGCCTCTTGTTTAACCACATCACGTGCGTTCACCGGAGTTGGGTCGACCAGTGTCGGCTCACCCACTTGCGAAGCGAGCGAAACATCTGGGCCTTTCTTCACCAGCCCGAAGAGCTTCTGCTTCATGCCGGTTTCGCGACGGCTTTCATCCTCAGCCCGGTTTTGAGCGACGGCCGCCTTAGTAGCCCGCGGGATCGGTTGATGCAAGGCTGCGAGACGCTTCTTGGCGTCGTCCGAGCGATCCATGATCGGGTACCGGGTGAGAATCTGCGAATAGGCTTGCCCGGCTTTCTTGGCTAACTCGTCGATAAACTTCGCTTTGGACGCCTCGGTCGCGCACCCTCGGGGCAGGCCGTGGGCATCACAAGTCGGAGCGTTGCGTAAGCGCGTAATCTGTCCCTCATAGTTCTGTCCGAGCAGGTAAAGTGCCTCATCGGCGCGGCTGAACAGGGGATACCGTTCCACCAGCGATTGCAGGCGCGCGATCGACGCAGGGTAGGACTCGCGCAAATAGTAGAAGCGTCCGATTTCAAACTCACGCTCACCCAGAACTTCCTGCACTTCCAGAAGACGCCGCTTGGCTTCGGGAACCAGCTTGCTGTCGGGGAACTGCAGAATCACCTTGCGATATTCGTCCTCGGCGCGCAGCGCGTGGGTGTAGTCGCGGTCCGCTTTTTCCATTTGCTGGTAATGGATGTTGGCCTTCTTCAGCTGCGCTTCGGCCGCTTCCGGCATGTTGGGGAAGAAGGTGATGAAGTCGTCGTATTCCTGCTCAGCTTGAGCAAGGGCTGCGGTTCCTCCCTCGGCGTACCAGGAGTCGCCGACTGCCAGCTTGGCGCGGGCAATGAACTCAGAATCCGGATACGTATTGATCAGGGTCTGGAGCGTGAGGCGGGCCACGTCGAAGCGGTTGTGGCGCATGGCGTCCATGGACTTGTCGAACAGGACTTTGTCAGGCTGCTTGGATCCGATATTAGCTAGCGGGTTTACCGACTTCTTGTTGGTGCAGGCGGCGGTAAAGACCAGCAGCATGCCCAGCAGAGCAATCAACGGAATTCGACGTGACATAGGAATCCTGGGGTTCTAAAGTTTCAAAAGTTGCAAAGTTTCAAGGTTTCAAAGTCTTGGAATCTCTTGGGTTCAGATCATCGAAACTCTGACACCTTGAAACTTTGAAATCTGCCCTCACTAGACTTTCTGCAGTGCGGCTTCCGTGGCTGCCTTCAGCAGCAACTCAGCATTCTTCTTTGGATCACCATTTCCGAACACGGCGTTGCCCGCCACCAGAATTTCCGCGCCCGCCCGTACGACGTCGGTCACGGTGTCGAGCGCCACGCCGCCATCTACTTCGATGCGGTAATGCAGCCCGCGTTGTCCGCGAATCTCGGCTAACTGGCGCATTTTGTGGAGCGTGGATGGGATGAATTTCTGGGCTCCGAACCCGGGATTCACCGACATCACCAGCACATAGTCCACGATCTCGAGGACCTCCGAGAGCGCATCCACCGGAGTCGCCGGATTAATCACGACCCCGGCCAGGCAATCGTGGCTTCTGATCAGATTCAGGGTGCGGTCCAGATGCCGGCAGGCTTCCTGGTGCACCGAAATCCAGTTCGCGCCCGCTTCGGCAAACACAGGGATGAACTCGTCGGGATTCTCGATCATCAAATGGCAGTCGAGCGGCAACTCGGTCGCCTTGCGCAGCGACTTCACAACGGGCGGACCGATGGTGAGATTGGGCACGAAGTGCCCGTCCATAATATCGACATGGATGACACTGCCGCCGCCCGCGCCTGCGGCGCGCACCTGATCGCCCAGCCGAGCGAAATCAGCCGAAAGAATTGACGGTGCCAGTTCGATCAAACCTGAACTCTCAGAACCTGGTTTTCCGGATCTGGTTTCCCGGAATCGGGCCTCTCGCATGGAAAACTGCTTGTGGAAATTCTAACATGCGGTAAAGCAGTACCGAGTACCAAGTACCAAGTAATAAGTTGCGGACCTGGAGCCCATCATTCGGGCCTCCTATTGGAATCGTAGAGATCGCTCCCCACCCTCCCGAAGAATGCCTGAGAATGGTCTTCTGAAAACTAGGAGTCGATCAGTTCTTCATCGCGGGAGCCTTGTCCCCTGTGGAGCCTGGCGCGGCCTGGGGTTTCTTGTCAAACTCGTTCTTCAAGCGCTCCTCCCATTCGCTCAGGTACTTACTCAGGATAGGCAGGGCAGCCTGATTGCCCTCCTGCATGACTGCAGGCAGTTCCGCAAGAACCTTCTGGCCCACGGGTGAAGAATAGAAAGCATTCATAGCGTCGATGTCTCCCTTCGTGAAATGCTTTTGATACGCGGGAATCATCGCCTGTGTGATTTCGTCGGCCGGCATGCCTTTGATCAGATCGTCCATCATTTTCTTGAAATGCTCGTCGAAGTCCGGAGGGATGGAACCCTTTTCCTTCTGAATCTGTTCGCGAAATAGCTGTCGCATAGTCTGGGATTGCACTTCCATAGTCTTCCGCATCAGGTCATGCGTGTGCATAGTCCGGAGGTAGAGAATGATGTCATCTTTGGACGCTGGCTCGTTCGCGTTTTGCGCAAGGCAAGGCAGGGTCAGGATAAGGCAGGTAAGAGCGATGAGCAGGCGTTTCATAGCGATCCTCCAGTAAAGGCATAGCGTATCCCGCCGAGGACAATTAATCTACCGGAAGCAAGTTGGGGACGTTTGCCTTCTCGGTTCGTCCCGCATGGTACCCTCGTCCGGCGTGCTCTCGGTGACCCAAGTCGCGCCCGCCGCCTGCAGTGTAATCGCCGTTTTCCTTTGGGGTGCGTCGGACTTTGCCGGGGGATACGGCTCGCGGAGGGCCAATGCTTTCGTCCTCACGGCTTTCTCGCACGTCTGCGCCTTCGCTCTGATGTTCGCCATCGCCCTCGGAACGAGCGGCGCCTTCCCTTCCCGGGCCAGCATCGTGTGGGCAGTAGCGGCGGGTGCGGTAGGAGGATTCTCGCTGTCGATCTTCTATCGCGCCCTTGCCCTGGGACAGATGGGCATGACAGCGCCGATCGCGGCCTTGCTGGGCGCGGCCATTCCAGCGCTGGCCGACATTGCCATGGAAGGCACTCCCAGCCGGTGGACCGTTTGCGGCTTCCTGCTGGCAATTCTGGCGATCTGGCTGATTACGCGGCCTGAGCCTTCGGTTGAGGGTGAGGCGTTGGGCCGTCCGGCAGGCATCGGCATGGCAGCGCTAGCAGGCGTGGGATTCGCGGGCTTCTTCTTGTGTATCCACCAGGCGACTGGCTCGCCCATCTGGATCGCGGCCATCTCGCGCGTGGGATCGTTCACCGCCACGGCGTTGGCGGTCGTCGTGACACGAGCGCCTTTGACTCTCGACCGCCCGCGTGCCTTGCTCGGAATGGTGGCGGGGTGCCTCGACATCAGCGCCAGCGCACTATTCATCTTCGCCAACCAGCACGGTCGGCTCGACGAGGCGGTGGTGATCACCTCGCTCTATCCCGCTGTCACTGTGCTGCTGGCGCGTTTGGTGCTGAAAGAGCACTTCAGTCGCTGGAAATTTATCGGGCTGCTGGCGGCGTTGGCGGCTGTGCCACTGATCGCGGCGGGATGAGAATGTTAGCATCCTCGTGTGCCTCTGATTGAAATCCGAAACTTGACGAAGGTCTTTCCGCAGGGCGAGTCGCCGTTTGGGGGCAAGTCTCGTGGCGAAGCCCGAGCGGTGGATGACGTTTCGCTCGATATTCATTCCGGCGAGACGTTGGGCCTGGTGGGCGAGTCGGGGTCGGGAAAGAGCACGTTGGGAAGGCTCATCCTTCGCCTGATCGAGCCGACTTCAGGCACGATTCGACTGGAAGGGCGCGATCTGCTCACAGCTGGTCGGGGGGAGATGCGACGCCTGCGCCGCGACTTGCAGATTATTTTCCAGGACCCATTCGCCTCGCTCGATCCGCGCTTTCGCGTGGAGGAGATCGTTGCCGAACCGTTGATTATCCACGGAATGAGGCGAAAAAATGGGCAAGACCTTGGTCAAGCGGAAAATGCCGGCTCTCGGGAAACTGCTCTAGCCACGGGCGGCATGCGCGGACGCGTTGTCGAATTGCTTCGCGCCGTGGGCCTCGACGAGTCCGCTGTGCGGCGCTACCCGCATGAATTTTCAGGTGGACAGCGGCAGCGTATCGGGATCGCCCGCGCTCTCGCGCTGCGTCCCAAGTTCATTGTGTGCGACGAACCGGTTTCCGCGCTGGATGTGAGCGTGGGCGCCCAGATCGTCAATTTGCTGGCGCAGTTGCAGCGCGATTTTGGACTGACCTATCTATTCATCTCGCACTCGATGCCGGTGGTGCGCTATCTCTCGACACGGATCGCTGTGATGTATCGGGGAAAGATCGTAGAAGTCGGCGACACCGAGCAAATCACCGGCCGCCCGGCGCATGCCTACACGCGCAGCCTGCTCGACGCCACGCCGGAATTGCTCGTGTAGCACGGTCTGAGCTCTTCCCGAGCACGCGCGGGATCGGCCATGCCATACTCTCCAGATGTCCCGCCCCGCGTCGGGTTCGGCTCGCGATTTACTTGAACTGATCCTTGGCTACGGGATCATCCTGTTTGCGATCTGGACGCCCGAATTTCCGCAGCGCATCCTCTCACCGATCGCACTGGTTCTGACCCTCGCGGTTGTGCTCGCGCGACGACCGGGTCTGAACGAGCTCGGTCTCGGCCGCCGAGGCCTGGCAGAGTCCTTCTGGATTCTTCCGGCGGCCATTGCTGTCGCGTTTGTGAGCATCCTGATTGCACGGCAACTGGGGACGTTGCACACTCTATACAAGGGCGATCTTAAGCACATCTCCGGATATGTCTTGTGGACGCTCTACCAACAGTTCCTCATGAACGACTACTTCATGCCTCGGCTTTCGCGCATCCTCGCGAGCGAAGGTGCCGCCGTTGGCCTCGCGGCGGTGCTGTTCGCGGCGGCGCATTTGCCCAACCTCTGGCTTACGGCGGCCACGCTCGTTTGGGGAGCAATCTCTTGCGCTCTGTTCCGCCGCTACCGCAATCTCTACGCTCTTGGCCTCGCCCAGGGACTCCTTGGCCTCGGCTTCGCGGTGTGCGTGCCTGACGCCCTCCATCATCATCTGCGCGTGGGGCTGGGATATTTGCGCTACCACGGGGCTCCGCCGAGACCGTAACACTCAGCGGGAAGAATCGCTCCCTGCTTCCTCAGAACCAGAGCGACCAGATCCAATCCACACAGGTGTGCGTGATGGCCGACGCCGGTACTCGCCGCTGCTCGCGCCAGGCGCGGCCGTAGAAAATGCCGGCAATCGTCGCCAACAACACATAGCGCCAGTTGAAGTGGGCGGACCTTTTGTTGAAGTGAGAAAGTCCGAACAACACGGACGCAATCACCAGCGCCGCCACGCGTCCGACGCGCCGCTCGAGCAGGTTCTGCATCCATGCGCGAAAAAAGAGCTCTTCCGGGACGGCAACGAAAACGAAGATTCCTCCCCACGTCAGCGCAGCCTTGGCTATCGCGGGAACGTTCGCATGGGGATGGATGAATCCAAGGGCGAGCCCCAAGACTAGAACCAGAGGTGCGAAGTACAAGAGCTGGCGAAAGCCGGACTTCCAGTCGGTCCAGCGCAAATGAAAATCGAATCCTGTCCCGCTCAGGCAGCGGATTCCGAGGAAGGCATACAATCCCCCATCCACGAGGAGCAAGTTGCCTAAGCCGCGCAACCCGGCGGGCCAGGCGACATCGAACCAGCGGAGATCGACGGCGAGGCCCAGCACGAGGAGGATGAGCGCATCGCGCCAGTTGCCACGCTGCTCTGGATCGGCCGCTGCCGCCTGCGCCAGCAACCACGCCATCGCAACCGGCAAGACGGCGTATAGAGCAAACCACCACCAGTCGAAGATATGCTCCGTTGCGACGAGGACGACATAGGGCAAAACCAGAATTGACGGAAGGGCAAAGCGCGCCGTGGCTGGTAGGCGCCCGATCAATCCCGCCATACGCTCGGATGCAAATCCGAAGGCGGCCGCCGGCAGCAACTCCACTACCAGCATGGCAATCGCAACCGGCGTTACATTCGACATGCGCAACATCTTATCCCGGGTTGTGACCTGGTTTGATCACAACCGCCCCAAGCGCGCAATGCGGATGTAACGCCGGCACCCCCTCGAACTTACGAGAGGCAACCTTGTTTCGACGGCAGGATCCGCGGCCCCTTCTCTCTCGGCCTTGCGGTCGGCCCTGCTTATCCTCAATCCATAGTGAAGCCCGAGGCATTTTCGTTACTAGGTCGGAATGAATAGGGATCGATGAGGGATCGCTTGTCTAGGTGCCCGCTTCCGACTAGAATGCCGTCGAATCAATCGCCAGGAGGCATCATGGCCGCTGCTCCGGTCGTACCTGCTTTGCCTACCCCCACACCCGAACCTGCGCTTTCTCAAGGCGCGCGCATTGTTAACACTTTTATTGCGCCGTCGAAGACATTTACCGACCTGCGCCGCAGCGCCAGCTGGTGGGCACCTTGGCTGCTGATTGCCGTGGGCGCGGCCGTATTTGCCTATGCCATGGGCAAACAGGTTGGCTTCGAGCAGATCAGCAAGAGTCAAGTTGAGCACTCCAAGCGAGCCGAGCAATTCGACAAGCTTCCGGCCGACCAGCAAGCCGCCCAGCTTCGAATCAGCGGGAAAATCATTGCTGTCTTTTCCTACTTCAGCCCGTTCCTAATCCTGTTGTATGCCCTGATCGGGACGGTCGTCTTGTGGCTGACCTTCAAGGTCGGGTTCGGAGGCGAAACGACGTTCGGACAAGCGTACGCAACCACAATGTATTCCTGGCTTCCTGGTGTCATCGGGGGAATCCTGGGAACCATTTCGTTGTTTGCAGGCGCCAATCCGGAAGGCTTCGACGTGAACAATCCCGTCGGGACGAATGTCGGGTACTATCTCGATCCCGAGACCACGGGAAAGTTCGTGCGCGCCATGGCCTCATCGCTTGACGTCTTAACAATCTGGACTATCATTCTCATCGGCCTCGGTTATGCGTGCACCAGCAAAGTGAAACGATCCACTGCAATCGTTGTGGTTGCCGTGTGGTATCTGGTGTTCAAACTCGTGACTTCGGGGCTGGCATCGCTGTAGGTTTCCGCAACTCCAGGGAAGTTCGGATTCTGGCTGTAACACAAATCACAGCCAGGTTCACAATGCGCAAAGGACAATGGACCGTTATGGGAGGAGTTTATGCGATCCGTTTTCTCCTGGGCCCGGCGGTTCCTTTTCATCCTGAACCTGGCTGCGGCCGTTTTCAGCTGTAGTTCCCTATCCGCGCAAAACGGCCACAGCGGCACCGTGCATCGAGTGCCATACCAAGACCACCCCGAACATCGTTTCCGACTGGAAGCTCAGCAAGCACAGCGGAGTCGAGGTCACTTGCGTCAACTGCCCCGGCGACCAGCACACCTCGGCGAGCGATGTAGCTAAGGTGAAGATTCCGACGCCCGAAACCTGCTCGCAGTGTCACGAGGCGCAGGTCACGCAGTTCCGGAAGGGCAAGCACGCCGTGGCGTGGGCGGCCATGAAGGCGATGCCGACAATTCACTGGCAGCCGATGGCGATGACCCAGGGCGAAAAGGGCTGCGGCGGATGCCACAAGATCGGCGACAAGACGCTGACCGAACTTGTCGAACTGCGCCAGAGCGGTTCCGGTACTGAGTTTGGCGCAGCGCAGTGCGACGCCTGTCACACTCGCCATACGTTCTCGGCCGAAGAAGCCCGGCAGCCGCAGGCCTGCGAGACCTGCCACATGGGGTTCGACCATCCGCAGTGGGAAATGTATTCCGGTTCGAAGCACGGCGTGAGAAATGAGATGAAGCAGAAGGGTGTGCTTTCTTCGACTGCCGCCGCACCGACTTGCCAGACCTGCCACATGCAGAACGGCAATCACGAAGTGCGCACTGCGTGGGGATTCCTCGCGGTCCGCCTGCCGCTGCCCGAAGACAAGACGTGGGCCGCGGACCGCGCCACGATTTTGCAGGCCTTGGGTGTGCTCGATCCGCAAGGGCAACCAACGGCTCTGGTCGCAACGGTGAAAGCTGCTGATCTCGCGCGTCTGACCCAGGAAGGCTGGCAAGGCGAGCGCGACAAGATGATCAGGACCTGCAACCAGTGCCATTCGGTAAATTTCGCCAAACAGCAGATGGAGCAGGGTGACGGCATGATCAAGAACGCCGATCACTTGATGGCGGAGGCGATCCGCATTGTGGCCGGCCTGTACAAAGATGGCGTTCTGCCGAAACCGGCGAACTACGCGGATCCGTTCCCTAACCTGCTGACATTCCACGATGCTCCAACCGTTGTGGAGCAGAAACTGTTCGTCATGTACCTTGAGCATCGCATGCGGACGTTCCAGGGGACGTTCCACGCGAGTCCGGACTACGCGATGTGGTACGGCTGGAGCGAGATGCAACGCGATTTGACGGAGATCAAGGAACTGGCCGCGCAGATGCGACGGGAAAAACTGGGGAGCGACACTGAAGCCCGCTGTGCAGTAACTATGCAAAGTAGCGCTGTAAAGTCGCGACCACGAACCTGCTCAGCCGACTATCGAGTCGATGGACTGCACAACGTCTGGTGGAAGAGTCAGTTGAAGGCTGGCGAGATCCTGTTTCATGTGCTGAGGGTTCGAGGTACCGGTTAGCGGCAGTATTCCAACGGCCCGGGCGAAACTGAAGACGACCTGCGCGGGTGTCGCGCTAAGCCGCGCCGCGAGATCGATGAATTGCGGGTGCTTCAGTACTTCCAGATTCGCGGTGAGCAGCGAGAATCCCTGATAGACGATCTTGTGCTGATTGCAGAACTGTCGCACCTCGCGATCCCAGCCGAGGCGCGCGAAGCAGCGGTTCTGGGCGAAGGCGGGGAGTTCGTCGCGAGCCGCCTCCAATTGTTCCAAGTGATCCAGCGAAATGTTACTGACGCCGAGCTGACGTGTGCGTCCGGCATCGCGCTCCCTCCTCATCGCTTCCCACACTTCGGAGTCCGCATCGGTCCAGTCGTAGCTTAAGGACGGTCCATGCAGCACGAAGCTGTCGATGTGATCGGTTCCTAGATGCTCGAGCGAACTGGCCAGAGACTGCGCTACCTGAACGGCAAGGCTCGCTGCGGGATCGTAGGGCAAGCGGTGGTCTTGGCCGCGCTGGTAGGTGAATTTCGTCTGCAGGAATAGAGCGGCGCGGGTCACTACACCTGCGCGATAGGCGGCGGCTAAGCCTTCACCGACTCCGGCTTCGTGGTAATGCTTGCGCTGGTTCGCGGTATCGATGGCGCGAAAACCGTTGCGAAGCGCCAGTTCGGTGAGGACGGCGGTGCGATCTTCCTTCCAGGCGGTACCGTAGAGAAAATCGGGAATTTGGGAAGCCGACGGCATCGGGGTATTGTCACATGGCCACGGTCGTCCAACGTGTTCTTAGTCGAGGACGGCGCAGGAAACAGGGAGGAAAATGCAGAGCGACTCGGTTCGTTCTGTGTCCCTCTGTGGTTAGAAAAGTTTTTCGAATCGAATCGTTGGAATAGCGAATCGTTATTGCCGGTATACTTTTGGTGCCTCAGGAGGCCTTTCCGTGAAACACACCCTCGTTGTTTTTTGTCTCTTCGCTTGCGCAACGTTTGCTCAAGCGCAAAATGCCATGAAAGCTGCGCCAAATTCACCCGCACCCTCGACCGCGGCGCAGACCAAAGATCCGGTAACTGCTGCGGCACGCCTTATTCTGCAGCGCTTCCAAAACAATACGATCGGCGCGGTGGAGGCCATGCCCGCCGACAAGTTCGCCTATAAGCCCACGGCCGACCAGATGACATTTGGTCATCTGGCCGCGCACATCGTCAGTTCGAATTATCTTTTCTGCTCGAAGGCGGCGGATGTTCCCGCTCCCAAGGTGGACGAACCCAAGGAAACCGATGCGAAAGACCAACTCGTCGCTGCAGTCAAGGCTTCTTTCAGTTTTTGCAGCGACGCGCTGAGCAAGATGGACGATTCGAAGCTCGGCGACACCGTGGAGCTTTTCCCCGGGCGGCAACTCCCTCGATCAGTGGCAGCACTGGGAATAGCCAGCAGCATGGCCGATCATTACGGAGCGGCCGCGATGTATTTGCGGCTCAACGGCATTCTTCCGCCTTCGGCGCAGCCGAAAAAGTAAGGCACTTGCCCGTCGGATGCCGGGGTTCTACTTGATCTGAACCAGATCGCCTGTTTCGGATATTGGCGCTGCACTGCCCGGGTGCTGCGGGGCACGCCAGGAATCGAATATCGAAACCTGGTGCACGCACGACACCGTGCAGTGCGGCGCGCAGGATTTCTCGGTGAGGTATTCGCGGCGCAGATCGGCTTTCGTGTAGGTGGCGAGCGGAACTCCGGGATAGCCGCGCTGCTGCGAGCAGTAGTGGACTAGCCCGTCTTCGCAAATATACAGATAGCGCGCGCCGGCGCGGCAGCGCCAGTCGTTGGGCAAGCCCTTGGCGATGTTGTCTTGAAAAGCGTTGACGCGAGTGAAGCTGCCTTTCTCCATCGCCTGCATTTCGTGGTAAATGCGGCGTTCTTCGTCGCCTAGCGGTTGCAGCTGGCCGCTGCCATCGTGAATGATGCCGATGGTCGAGGTGAATCCGAGCTCGATCGCGCGCTTGCCAATGGTGAGCGCGTCCTGCGGGTGGACAATGCCGCCACCCACGACTGAATTGATGTTCACATGAAAGTCGGCGTGTTCGGCGAGCAACTGCAATTTCTTGTCGAGCACTTTCAGGCTCTTCTTCGACACCTCATCGGGATTCACGTTGTCGATCGAAATCTGCAGCCACTCCAGCCCGGCACGGTTGAGGCGCTGGATGCGTTCGGCCACCAGCAGATAGCCGTTCGTGATGAGTCCGGCAATCATCCCATTGGCGCGGATGCGACGGATGACATCGTCCAGTTCGGGGTGCATTAACGGCTCGCCGCCCGAGATCGTAACAACAGCGGTACCCAGAGCCCCGAGCTTGTCGATGCGGCGATACATTTCCTCGATCGGCACGGGCTTGGAAAAGTCGTCGAACTCGTTGCAATAGGTGCACGCCAGATTGCAGCGGCGCATTGGAATGATATGCGCGAGCAAAGGGTGGTCGGTCGAGGCGAGCGCTCGAACAGCCATGTTGGCTCCGCGCAGGTTGCGGTGCAGGGCTTTGGCGCGGCGGCGCAGGGTTGTCAGGACAGATGGCATGTTTAGTGGTTAATTCACTATTACAACATAGGGCACCGCCGAATGCATGCGCTGGCACAGCGTTTGGCGAGATTCGCAGGCCGAACGGCAAGCATCACACATTCAAGAATTGAGCAGCTCGAGCTCTCGGCCTCTCTTCAGACACCGGGATTAAGCAATCAACTCATGCCCAGCGGCGCGCAATAAGTCGACCACGCCTTCGCTTCTGTCTTGGTTGATCAGCACATAGTCAGTGTCGTAAGTCGAGACGGCAAAGATGGGAATGCCGCTGGATGAAAGTCGCTCAATGAAAGAGAGCAGCACTCCGGTCAGCGTGAAGGGAAATGGGCCTTCGAGTTTCAGGCATACCCAGCGATGAGGGGAGTGCACGTCGTGGGGAACGTTATCGGCCAGGCAGACGATGGAGAGTTCTTCAGCGGTGCGCGTGATGGAAGTGAAGTCTCCCCTGGTGGCCCACTCCGGAACAGCGCTGGCCGCGGGGAGGCGGACGATGGCGTAGGCTCCGGGAAGCCAGCGGAACTTGAGATTGTGACGTTTCATCGGCGGAATCACTTTCCGTGCATCATATAAAGAACGCGGGCATCTCTCTTGGAAATCCGCACAACGGCCACTCCACCATGGCAGTCTGTGGTCACTCCTCCTTTGCCATCGGGGCAACGCAGGGTGCCCGCCACCGTCCATACGTCGTTTTTCAGCGTTGCTGTGAAAGGTTCTCGGACTCGATTTGTTTCTTTCCGTAGACGGGTAGCAGTACAGTCTCCGCAACCCTCCCGGCGGCGTCTGAGTCGGGGACGCATCCGGCCTCACTCTGGCAGAATGCAAGCGTGGTCAGAAGGACAATAGAGAAAGAACTTAACGGAATCTTCATAAGTGCCACCTCCACGTGAGCACCGCCGACCTTGGCTCGGCCAGACAGCCGGGGGCGGCTGTCCCCACATAGAACGCTCAACCTTCCACCGCCTTGCGCAGGGCGGCTCTTGCCAGGATGCGCGTGGAGTCGAGCACAGGCAGGGGAGACGATTCTGGTGGAAGCAACAGCGGGATCTCCGTGCATCCGAGCACGACTGCGTCGCATCCCTCGTCCTTTAGGGCGCGGATTACTTCTACGTGATAGACCAGCGAGCGTGGCAAGAATTGGCCGTTCACTAACTCGTCGAAGATGATCTGGTTGATGCGCTCGCGTTGCTCCGGCCCGGGGACGTGGTGCTCAATGGCCGCGGATTTCAACGCTTCACGATACACGGGGCCTTCCATCAGATATCGCGTACCGAGCACGGCGAGGCGCTTGAACTGGCGGGCATTCGCCTCCTTGGCAACTTCGCCTGCAATGTGCAGCCACGGGCGGGGTGAGCGGTGCGCAACCAGATCGAAGGCCTGATGGATGGTATTGTCTGGACAGATCAGGAAATCCGCGCCCGCGCGCGCCAACCTTTCCGCGGAGGACATCATGAGTTCCGCCACGCCTGCCCAGTCGTCGGCGTCGATGCATTTCATGTATTGCGCTAATGAGTGAGCGTGGAGCGAGATCTCGGGATGATCGTGGCGGCCCAGCGCCTGCGCGCCCGCGAGCGAGATTGTGCGGTAGCAGAGCGCGGCTCCTTCGGTGCTGCACGCGACGATGCCGATGTGTAACATCCGTTGCCAGGCGGGTCTTAAGGTCGTAGGTTTTGGGTATTGGCCGCGGACCTACACCTACGACCCAATATCCCATTTCAACTTTTGATTGTAGCCGGAGTCGTGGCGTACGGACTCGAATCGCGATAGCGCTTCTCGAATTCCTCGCGGGTGCAGACGGTCTTTATATCGATGACGCGATCGATAGCCAGGATACCGTCGAGGTGATCGATTTCATGCTGCAGGAGTTCGGATAGGTTGCGATCGTCTCCGGCGTCGAATTCGAGGGTTTCGCCTTCGACGTTCTGATAGCGGACCGTGATCTGGCGGCGGCGCTCCACTTGCATGCAGATCGAGAGAAAACTCAGGCAGGCGTCCCAGACAACGATTTTCTCTTCGCCGCATTCGATGATTTCCGGATTGATCAGCGGCCAGGGCTCGACGCCGGGGAGTTTAAGGAAGATGACACGTTTCAGGACTCCGAGCTGGGGAGCGGCAATGCCGCGCCCGTAACCGGTCCTCGAGCGCCAGTGGGCGAGCGTGTCGGCAAGGTCGTGCAGTAATTCGTGGATCTCGGGCGAGGAGGCATCTTCGACCGCCAGCGCCTTTTGTCGCAGCAGCGGGTCGCCGAGTTGCAGGATTGGGCGGACAGGCATGGGCGATTTCCGGTTGACGATTTTACACCAGCGGAGCGTAGTCGGCAGGGGTTCGCCGGCGCCGGACAGCCGCGGCGGTTGTCGCTACATGTTTTTCCCGGTTTCCGGCTAGCGCGCCGCAGCGGCGTCGAACAGGCTCAACAGTTCCAACTTCTTTTCGGCAGGGAGAAATGAGGCTTCGAACGAATTGCGGGCCAGTTCGCGGAGGTGCTCGTCGGTGAATCCAAAAGTCTCCTGAGCCAGCTGATATTCGCGGGAGAGCGTTGTGCCAAAAAGGGCGGGATCGTCGGTGTTAAGCGTGACCATCACTCCCTGATCAAAGTAGTCTTTTGCAGGATGCTCGGCGGCTGACTTGCATACTCCAGTGCGGAGATTGCTGGTGATGCACAGTTCGAGCGGAATCTGGCGCTGGGCGAGCTCTTCGATCAGATCGGCGTCTTGTCCGGCAGTGAGGGCGTGGCCGATGCGCTCGGCGCGCAAGTTGAGCGCTCCCCAAATGGATTCGGGAGGGCCGGTCTCCCCGGCGTGCGCGGTAAGGCGGAGACCGTTGTCGGCGGCATATCCGTAGACGCTACGGAAGAGTTCAGGCGGGGCTTTCTGCTCATCGCCGCCAATTCCGATGCCGATCACGTGGCGATCCTGGTAGCGCACTGCCAGTTCGAAAACTTTTTGCGCCTCTTCCACTCCGAAGTGGCGGGTCGCGTCGAAAATCCAGAGGAGAGAGACGCCGAAATCTCGCGCGCCTCGGGCACGGCCGCGTTCCAGACCCTCGAAGATCGCTGGGATGTCTTGTTTGCGGTAAAGGCAGACGCCGACTGCGAAGTAAACCTCTGCGTGCAGCACGTTTTCCTCTTTCAGTCGCTGCATGAGACGGTAGGTGATGAGTTCGTAGTCATCCGGGCCGCGGAGCTGCGCGCTGACCTCCTTGAACGCCATCAGGAAACTCTGGAAATCGGTGTAGCGGTATAAAGCTTCGACTTCAGCGAGCGTAGAGCGGTCACCGTGACGCTGGCGGAGTTCGAGCAAGCTAGCCGGTTCTACAGCGCCCTCGAGATGCAAGTGCAATTCTGCCTTAGGAAGTTGACGGATGAAAGCGTTGGGCGGGCGCTCTGGCGTCGACGGCATAAGGTGATTGTAGATTCTTGAGTGAGGATTTGCGAGGGACCAGGGGCGAACTCACCTTGGCGATTTTCCGTTACAATCCGGGGTTCTCATATTTGCTTGAGGGAGAGGGCATGAACAAAAGAATCGTCCGCAGGTCGCTGATTGTGTGGGCAGCGCTGGCTGTGCCGCTGGCTCTGTTTGGGGCATCGTCGGCACCACAGGTGAAAACCGAAGCAGGCATGGTCGAGGGCAAGGAAGATGGAGCCGTCCATGCGTTTCTTGGAATTCCGTACGCGGCGCCGCCGGTGGGTGATCTGCGCTGGAAGCCGCCCGTCCCCGCGGCGAAGTGGGCTGGAGTGCGCAAGGTCACGGAGTTTGGCTCGCACTGCCTGCAGGGAAATGTGTTTGGCGACATGGTGTTTCACGATGCCGGCGGCAGCGAAGATTGCTTGTCGCTGAACGTGTGGGTTCCGGCAAAGACGTCGAGCGAGCAACTGCCCGTCATGGTCTGGATTTATGGTGGAGGATTCGTAGCGGGAACCACTTCCGAGGGGCGGCAGAACGGCGTACATCTGGCGCAGCAGGGCGTGATCGTGGTCTCCATGAATTACCGGCTGGGCATCTTTGGCTTTTTCGTGCATCCGGAATTGGCGAAAGAATCGGGGCGAAATTCGGCGGGCAACTATGGATTGCTCGACCAGCTGGCTGCACTGAAATGGGTGCATAACAACATTGCGGCCTTCGGCGGGGATCCGGGGAATGTGACCATCTTCGGTGAAAGCGCGGGATCATTCTCGGTGAGCGCGCAGATGGCTTCGCCGCTGGCGAAGGGTCTGTTTCAGAAGGCAATCGGAGAAAGCGGAGCCGCATTCTTCAGCGGAGGCCTATCATTCGAGCCACTCTCCGTGCGGGAAGAAAAGGACGTCAAGAATGTCAGCGCGAAACTGGGCGTGAGCACTCTGGCCGAGCTACGGGCCGTTCCAGCCGCTAAGCTGCTCGAGATTTTTGGAAAGCCGGGGCCCGATGCCTTTGGATTCGGTCCGGACGTGGATGGTTATTTTCTGCCAGAGCCCGCTCCCGCTATTTTTGCCGCGGGAAAACAGAACGACGTGTTCTTGCTCGCCGGCTGGAATCATGACGAAGGCAGCTTCGAAGTGGCTTTCAATCCGCAGAAACCGACGGCTGAGACCATCACGGCGAACGCGCAGAAAGATTTTGGCGACAAAGCGCCCGAGTTTCTGCGGCTCTATCCCACCGACAGTGATGCTCACGTTCTCCGTTCTGCGCTGGACTATGCAGGCGATCGATTCATTGCGTTTTCGACCTGGGCCTGGATGGAGGCGCAGTCCAAGACCGGCAAGCAGCCCATCTATCGCTACCGCTTCGACCTGGGACCTCCCGCGGATCCCAAAGGGCCGCAGTTGGGCGCGTACCACTCGGCGGAAATTGAGTATGTGTTTGGACAGTTGGATTCCAAAGCCGGGATTACGTGGAGAGCGGAAGACCGACAACTGAGCGAATTGATGCAGAAATATTGGGCGAACTTTGCGCGCAGGGGAGATCCGAATGGCCCCGGCCTTCCAAAGTGGCCGGTGTACTCGGCCGCTGAGGGATGCCCCGTAATGTTTCTGGATGCGCAGTCAGCGGCGCACAAGGATGATTTGCGGGACCGGTATCTATTCTTGGCCGGCGCATGGGCTAAATAGCCCAGGCGAACTCCGCGGCAAATCCTGTCGAAGGCTCCTGTAGGCCTGGCACTAAGAGTAGCGAGGTCCTTCACTACGCCGGCCGATTCGCATTCTTGAATCGGCCGGCTTGTTCAGGATGACAAAGTTTGTGGCTGAGAGCTGACAGCTACTTCTTCGCGAACTCGCTGCGGTGGCGGCTGTAGAAGACGTAGATCAGCAGTCCGAGGCCGAGCCAAATCACGAAGCGGAGCCAGGTGATGAGCGTAAGCCCGAACATCAACCCACCACAAAAGAGCACGGACAGCAGCGGGAACCACGGCACAAAGGGCACGCGGAATGCCCGCTTTCGATCGGGCTGATTGCGTCGCAACAAGATCACTCCCACGGAAACGAGCACGAAGGCGAACAGCGTTCCAATGTTGGCAAGATCGGCGGCATCGCCAATGTCCACGAGGCCGGCCGGAATGCCCACGGCAAAGCAGGCGATCCAGGTGGACCAGTGCGGGGTCTTGAATTTCGGGTGCACAGCGGAGAACAGCTTGGGCAGCAAGCCGTCGCGCGACATGGCGTACCAGATGCGGGCCTGCCCATACTGAAACACCAGTAACGAGGAAATCATTCCCGTCAGGGCGCCAATTACAATGACTGACCGGAAGAAGGGGTGCACTCCCAGATATTTCATTGCGTAGGCGACAGGAGCCTCGGCTGCCGCCCCGGAAACGAACGTTGTGTACTTCATCATGCCCAGCAACACGACGGCGACGCCGACGTAGAGCAGGGTGCAGATGACCAGCGACATGATGATGCCGAAGGGCAAGTCTTTTTGGGGGTTGCGCGACTCTTCCGCGGCGGTTGAGACAGAATCGAATCCGATGTAGGTGAAGAAAACAATGGCCCCGCCGGTCACGATTCCACCGAAGCCCGAGGGCGCAAAAGGAGTCCAGTTCGCCGGCTTTACTAGCATTCCGCCGACCACCAAGAAGGTGAGGATCGCGCCAAGCTTGACCGCGACCATGATGTTGTTGGTCCCGGCCGATTCCTTTATGCCGCGCACCAGCAGAAGCGTGAGCAAGAATACGATCAGGAATCCGGGCAAATTGAAATAGGCGCCCGTCCACTGGCCCGAAGCCCACACCGGGCTCGCCCATTTGTCCGGCAGGTTGAGACCGAACGCCGCCAGCTGAGCTTTTGTGTAGCCAGCAAAGCCCACCGCCACTGCTACGTTGCTGACGACGTATTCAAGAATCAGGTCCCAACCAATAATCCAGGCGAAGATTTCGCCGAGCGTCGCGTAGGAGTACGTGTAGGCACTGCCAGCGATGGGGATCATCGATGCCAGTTCGGCGTAGCACAGTCCGGCGAAGCTGCACGCAATCGCAACCAGAAAAAACGAAATGGCAATCGACGGCCCAGCCGGAGGCCTGCCGTGCATTAAAGCTCCCGCAACGTGGCCGGTGCGCAGAAAATTTACGATTACGTCGAGCGCTTGAGCGTGCAGTATGGATGGCGCCTGGAAATATTCTCCGGCGGCGGCCGTGCCCGTCAGCACGAAGATACCAGAACCGATAATGGCGCCGATGCCCAGCGCCGTCAGCGACCACGGGCCCAGCGTCTTTTGCAGGCGCTGGCCAGGATGCTCAGAATCGGTGATCAGCTTGTCGATGGACTTGCAACAGAACAGCTGGTTGTCGGAGGTACGGATAACGTCGCGGATAACTTCGGCGGGTTCCGTGGATTGTGACAAGCGGTTGTGGTCTCCTGAACTGCGCTCTACGCCTACTGACACTGGCTTCCAGCCGGACAGCTTGCTCTCTTCGCGAACGGGGCGGACACGAGTGTCCGCCCCCGCACACGAATTCTGGGTGTTGCCTTACCGCTTCGCCTGGCCGCGAGCCAGCTTCTTGACCTTGGGCTTCTTCGATCCGCGAGGATAATCGCGGGGCTTCAGCGGCTTGTCCGCTTTGCGTTTCTTGCGAGCGGTACGTTTAGCTTTCTTGCGTTCTTCTTTGGTCAGTTTGCTTGTGTTTGCCATGAATGCTTTCTTCTTGAGATTTTGTAATTTGGTAATTGCGTAATTTTGAAATCTGGCTGGAATATCCGCGAAATTTGCAAAATCACCCGATTACAAAATTACCCAATTTGCGCTTAAGCGCGCTCCAACTGGGCGTACTTCTCCACCAGCTTCTTTAATCCGAAGCGAGGGAATTGTACCGTAATCTTGGCTTCTTCGCCTTCTCCTTCGCGCTGGTAGACCGTGCCTTCGCCGTATTTCGGATGGCGAACCTTCTGGCCGGGGCGGAACCCACGCTTGCCAGTGGGCTCTTCTACCGGCGTTTTGGGGAGGGTGAACTTCTTGCCGCGGCTGGCAAAGAACTCGGCGATGTTCTCAATGGAATTGTACGGACGCGCCGGAGCCGTGGGCTTCGAGGCGCGAGCGTTGCCCCTGGCGCCGTCGCCTGCGTGCCAGGATGCGCTCTGATCTTCGTCTTCGTAAGAGTAGTGCGTGCTCTCGGCGGCAGAGGCGGGACTTCGCCCTGCCGGACGGCCGGGGGCAGCCCACCCCACGTGACCTCTCTTGGTTCCTAGTTCTTCCATCAATGGCGCCGGAACCTCTTCCCAAAAACGCGACGGAACGCTGGCCTCGGGCAAGTCGGTGCCGTAGCGGCGGCGGTAAACGGCGCGCGTTAAGACCAGTTGGTCCATGGCGCGCGTCATGCCGACGTAGCAGAGGCGGCGTTCTTCTTCAATTTCTTCGGGGACGAGCATGGTGCGGGAGTGTGGAAAGAGCCCTTCTTCAAGGCCGCTTAGAAACACCAGCGGGAACTCCAGACCCTTGGCGGCGTGCAAACTCATGAGCGTAATTTGCGAGCGCTCGTCGTAGTCGTCGGTGTCGGCGACGAGGGCGGCGTGGTCGAGGAACTGGTCGAGGGTTTCGGCGCGGTCGCGCGAGTCCATGGCGGCGTTGACCAGTTCGCGCAAGTTCTCGATGCGGGAGAACGCTTCGGGCGTGTCTTCGTCCTCGAGCAAGTTGATGTAGCCGGTGCGATCGATCAGGAACTTTAGAATGTCGGACGTGCTGACGGTGGGGGCGGGGAACGAAGCCGCGACCTGTCCAATTTCGGGCTCAGGCGGAGGAGCAGTGTCCGCAGTTGTTTCAGAATTGTCCGCCGATCCACCATTCGTGTTTGCGACTTCATCATGCGCGGCGAAGTCGAACGAGAAATTTCCGAACTCAGTGGGATCGAACGCAGTGGCGTCTTCCGATTGAGATTCCTCGTTGGCCGCTTGAGCGGCGAGGTCGACCGCTCCTTCAGTCGACTCCGGGGCACCTGTTTCCGCAGGCGTCTGCGCCACGGTCTGATCCAGTTGCTCGGTGAAGTTTCCCGCTAGCATGGCGCGCGCGTCTTCGATCAGCTGCTGGAAACTTTTCAGCGACGACAGGGCACGCGGCGGCAGTAACTGGCGGCGAATGGCTTCACCGATCGCGCCCCATAAAGACAACCCTGTTTCGAGGGCAAGATGTTCCAGCGTGTCGAGAGTGCCTTTTCCTATGCCGCGAGTTGGTGTGTTTACCACGCGTAGAAGTGAGATTGAATCGTCGGGATTATGGATAACCTTCAGGTACGAGATCATGTCTTTGATCTCGGAGCGCTCGTAGAAAGAAAATCCGCCGACCACTTTGTATTTGAGGCCATAGCGGCGCATCGCTTCTTCAAACAATCGCGACTGCGAGTTGGTGCGGTAAAGCACGGCGGCGCGCGGAGTTTCGCCGTGTTCGGTCGCCTGACGCAAATACTTTGCGATGTGATCGGCCGCAAACAGTGCTTCGTTCTCGCCGTCGGGTGCTTCGTAGTATCCGATCTTGGTGCCACCCTGCCGCGCTGTCCAAAGATTCTTGCCCTTGCGGCGGAGGTTGTTCGCTACCACCGCCGACGCTCCCTGCAGAATGTTCTGCGTTGAGCGGTAGTTCTGTTCGAGGCGGATAATTTTGGCCTCGGGAAAATCCTGCTCGAATTCGAGAATATTGCGGATGTCGGCGCCGCGCCAGGAATAAATGGACTGATCTTCGTCGCCGACCGCACACACGTTGTGGCGCTCGCCTGCCAGCATCCGCATCAGTTCGTACTGCGGACGGTTCGTATCCTGGTATTCGTCGATAAGCAGATATTGAAAGCGGCGGTTGTAGTAATCGCGCACTGCCGCCACAGATTTCAGCAGACGCACCGCTTCGAGCAGCAAATCATCGAAGTCGAAGGCGTTGGCCTTGCGGAGTTCCTTGCGATATTCCTCGTACAGGTGCGCGATCTTCTCGGTCTTGGGATCGGCCGATTGCAGGTAAAGTTCCTGGGGATCGAGCATGTGATTCTTCGCCCATGAGATACGCGAGAGCACGGTGCGGGGCGTGAGTTGCTTGTCGTCGAGGCCCATGCGCTTCATCACCGACTTGACCACCGCTTGCATGTCGCTTTCGTCGTAGATCACGAAGTTTTTGGTATGGCCAATTGGCGGCTGTCCGGGCGTAGCCGACGGAATGCGCAGCGCTTCAATGTCACGGCGCAGAACGCGCACGCAAAAGGAATGAAACGTCGAGATGACCGGCTTGGCAATGCTCAGGCTCCCGACAAGCTTCTCAACACGCTCGCCCATTTCGGCGGCGGCCTTGTTCGTGAAGGTCATCGCCAGAATGGATTCCGGCATCACGCCCTTGTGCTCGATCAGGTAGGCGATGCGGTAGGTGATGACGCGCGTCTTCCCGCTGCCCGCGCCGGCGAGGATCAGCACGGGACCGTCGGTGGTTTCGACAGCTTCGCGTTGCTGCGGGTTGAGTTGATCGAGAAAAGACAATGCGGAAAGTGGCTCCAAACGTCTTGATTGAATTTTACAGGATTGAGCAGGAATGGATTGGCTGTGAATGCTTCAGATGTTTGATCGACCCGGTGTCTTCGGTCTCACAACCACGCGCTCATGAGATGTCCCAGGCCGCCTCTGATGCATAGACCGTCGGTGCGGTCTTTGAAGTAGAGAGCGTTGATCTCCTCACCTTGCAGGAGCGCTGTCCGGCGAAATCCCAGGCCCTTCAACTCCTCCTGCAGCCTTCCGGGATCGAAGAAGAGTTGAAAGGGCTCACCCGCTGCGGCAACGCGCCGGGAAAGAGCATCGAGCGCCATCTTCTGCCCGAAATTGAGCAGTTTGCGATCAACAGTGAAGTCGAAGACCACACCGCTCCCCGCGGGCATCTTCGCGATGAAGCTCAGAGTGGTGAGGAAGGCGACGTGCGTAAGATAAGGGGTTACGCCCAACCAGGAGAAAAATGCCGGCTCGTTCTCGCTGAAGCCGGACTGTCGCAGGCCATCCGCTGGAGTTTGCTGTTCGAAATCGACCGGAACAAAGGTCAACGACGAAGGAACCGCAATACCCGCCGCCTTCAATTGCTCGCGCTTCCACGCTTGCGTCACGGGATGATCCACCTCCAACACTCGTAGCTCGCTGTGAGGGTTCCGGCACCCAAAAGTGTCCAAACCAGCGCCTAGCACGACGTATTGGGTTACGCCATTGCCAACGGCGCGAGCGAGTTGGTCTTCAGCGTAGCGGCTGCGCGCGGCCATGAACGCGCGGAAAGCACGGGCAAATCCATGGCCTTCTCTTGGACTGGATCGAAGCGCTTGCGCGGCCTCGACGCCAATGATCCGCAAAGCCAACGGATCGTCGAGCACCCTGGGCTGATCGAGCAACTGATGCGCGGCCCGGCGGATCGCCACCCGCTGCGCCGTCCGGCTAAATTTACCTTCTTGCATCGAGGGTGTTCCCCGGGCTCTACGCTTCGGTTCCCGGCGCGGTCTTACACTTTTGGCACGGGCAAACTTCGCGCAGGAACTTCCACGAGTAGATTCCGAGGTCGTGATTGTCGTTCCAGGAGAACTTGATCGCGTATTTGCCGACGGCTTCGGCGGAGAGAGGCTTGGCGTTGGGCTTGAAGATCAGCAGCGCGCCGGGTGCGACAGTCGCGGGATCACCAGGCTTACGCCCGGTCTTCTCACGCTCTTCGTTGCACATGGCGCAGGGGCAGGCATCGCGGAGGTAGACGAAGTGATAGTGTGAAACGTGGCCGTCGTTCCACTCGATGTCGACGCCCGTACCGGTGGTGAGATTCACCTTGACCGACTTGGGGTCCGTGGCGGCGGTGGGGGATTGAAGCGGGGACTGCATAGAATTAAGTATCGCACAGCGGACCCAGCCTCAAGTCGCCAGCGCCTTCCGCGATCTGCGGTATGACCGTCGCAGGGTGCGGTGACAACTGAGATTTTGGATCCCGCGAGAAAATCGGGATCTCTGTATTCCTCCGGGTCCGACCGGGCATTGCCGAATCCCTCCAAGTTCCTGTAAAATCTAGGTTTGCCCCACAAGATCTGAACTTATCTGAAGGTTATCGGGAGTCGTCATGGCACAACAATGTGATATCTGCGGCAAGAAGCCGCAAGCGGGAAACCGCATCAGCCACGCCCACAATGTCACCAAGCGGCGCTGGAACATCAACCTGCGTCCGGTGCACGCCCGCGTGGGCGCGACCACGAAGCGCATGCGCGTCTGCACGTCCTGCCTACGCAGCGGCAAAGTCGTCAAGGCATAAGAACATCACCCACGAGTGGACACGGAGTTGCACAAGGGGAATCTAGTTTTCCTTGGGAACGCCTGCCTGCGGGGCAACGGCTAGCAACTGCACGTCGAACATCAGCGTAGCGTTAGGTGGGATGACAGGCGGAGATCCGGCCTCGCCGAAGCCAAGTTCTGCCGGGATGCGCAGCTGCCGCTTGCCGCCGACTTTCATTCCCGCAACGCCCTCGTCCCATCCTTTGATGACTTCGCCCGCTCCGATCGTGAAATCGAAGGGCTGGTGGGCGTCGACTGAGCTGTCGAAGTTCTTGCCTGTGGTACGTCATCCGGTAGTGCACTTTTACGTGGCTGCCGTCTTTGGCGACTTCTCCCGTGCCTACTCTTATGACCCAGTATTGCAGACCGGAAGGGGTTTTCACGCCGTCGCCGACGACTTTGGTGGGAGCTTTGGTGTTCGGAACAACCTGGACCTTAGGCTTGTTCGCCGCCGTTTGGGTCCAAACCAGGGCGGCTAACCGCAAGGACAATAGCAACCGCTATTAGAGTTTTCGTCATGCTCGGCTCCAGAGAGCTGATCTTAACCACCAAGGACAGAGGGGAACTCCAAGGATTTTACTTCCCCCGGTGTTTCTCCGTGTCCTCTGTGGTTGGGTTTTTACTCCAAAGCGATCACATCAATTTCCACCAACACGTCCTTCGGCAGGCGCGCGACCTCGACGGTTGAACGGGCTGGAGGCGAGGAACTGAAGTATTTGCCGTAGATGGTATTCATGGCAGCAAAGTCGCTCATGTTCTTCAGGAACACGGTCGCGCGCACCACTTTCCCAAGGCCGCTGCCTGCAGCTTCCAGGATCTCTGACAGATTACGCAGGACTCGGTCGGTCTGGGTGGCCACGTCCCCCGTCAGCACTTCCTGGTTAGCCGGATCGATGGCCACCTGTCCGGAGACGAATACAAATCCGTTGGCCTTGATGGCTTGTGAATAGGGGCCTATCGCTTGGGGGGCATCTTTGGTGGATATGACTTCGCGCATGGACACCGATTCTCAATTCTCCGTCGTCAGTATCAAATTCAGAAGTATCGGGTTCAAAACCAGACGGCAGCGGCAAAGATTATTACAAGGAATCGCCGATATTGTCATCCCCGCGGCGTAGCCTCCCATTTTCTGGCAACTGATCGGTGCCAGCCGGCAACTGACCACAACCATGAACAAGAAACTCGCCACGATCGATGCTCCGGTGGCGGAAAGCCCGATCTCCACACGCGCCGAAAAAAAGCAGGTGGAAGAGCGTACGGCGATTGGTGCTCAGGTCGTTTACGAAGCGATTCGGCGAGAAGGTGAAGAAGAATTGCGTCGGACCGCCTCGGCGCTCGCCTGGTCCGCATTCGCCGCCGGACTTTCGATGGGCTTTTCTTTCATCGCCGAGGGGTTGCTGATGGCACATCTTCCGGATCAGCCATGGACAACTCTCATTACCCGTCTGGGATATTCCGTCGGATTCCTCGTAGTCATCCTGGGGCGCCAGCAGCTCTTCACCGAGAACACCCTGACCGTGGTTCTTCCCCTGCTCCTGCGGAAGGATCTTTCGACCCTCTGGCGGATGCTTCGGCTGTGGGCGATTGTGCTGTCAGCCAATCTTATCGGGACGTTCCTGTTTGCATTGTGCCTTGGAAAAATCGCAGTGTTCGATGCTCGTACGCAGTCGTGCCTGGCGGCGATTGGCAGTGCTCATCTTGGAGCAGACTTTAGCATCGTGCTGGTCCGCGCGATCTTCGCTGGATGGCTTATCGCCTTGATGGTATGGCTGCTCCCGGCGGCGGAGTCAGCGCGCGTGAGCATCGTCATCATGATCACCTATCTCATCGGAATCGGCGGTTTCAACCACATCATCGCCGGCTCGACAACGATGCTGTTTCTCGTGGTGACTAAGTCGATCTCGTGGAGCACCTACATTGCGCAATTTTTTCTTCCCACCTTGTTGGGAAACGTTGTTGGAGGCTGCTCGCTGGTCGCCGCGCTAGGCCACGTTCAGGTCGTGGGTGGAAAAGAGAAGAAAAGCTGAGAACCGGTTCCTAGATTTTCTGCAGGCGCTGCACTTCATGTACACCGGCGATCTTCCGCAGCCCTGCGATGATCTGCTCGAGATGCTTCAGGTCGGCGATATCGAGCACTACTTCGACGCTGGCCTGGCTGTTCGCGGTGTGTGCCGTGATGTTGCGAATGTTGCTCTTGGCGTCGCCGATGACGCCGGTAATACTCTTCAGCATTCCGAAGCGGTCATCGCAGAAAACAGTGAGTTTCACAGGATAAGCCGTTGGCGTGCTCTCGTCACGCGCCCATTCCACATCGATTTTGCGTTCGGGTTCGTAGAGAAGATTTGTGACGTTCGGGCAGTTGATGGAGTGCACCGCAACACCTTTACCGCGGGTAATGTAGCCGACGATGCTTTCTCCGCGAATGGGATTACAACAGCGCGCCCGGTAGACCATCATGTCACCCTGGCCGCGGACGGTGATGGCATTGTGATCGCCGAATACCCGGCGCACGACACTGGCAATGCCACCCGGCTGCGAAGCCAGGCCCTCAGACTCGATGTCACCCGCAATCGAGTGCGTCGCCCCGGCAGGCAGCAATCGAGCCAGCACCTGACGCGCCGAATATTTTCCGTAGCCGATGCCCGACATCAGGTCGTCGACCTTGCCCAGACCGTAGCCGGAGGCGACCTTCTGCAAGTCCTCGTCTTTAATTTCCTTGAGCGCGATACGGTATTTGCGCGCCTCCTTTTCAATCAACTTGCGGCCGATTTCAATCGCGCGCTCGCGCTGGTGAACATTGAGCCAGTGCTTGATCTTATTGCGTGAGCGCGACGACTTGACGAGGCCGAGCCAGTCGCGGCTGGGTTTATGGCCGGGCTGGGTGAGGATTTCGACGATGTCGCCCGAGTGCAGCTTGTGGCGCAGCGGCACCATCCGACCGTTGACCTTCGCACCAATGCAGGTGTGGCCGACCTCAGTGTGAACGCTGTACGCAAAATCAACCGGCGTTGCGTCGCGCGGCAGCACCACGACCTTGCCCTTCGGCGTGAAGGTGTAGACCTCCTCGGGATAGAGATCGACCTTCAGCGTTGATAGAAATTCGTTGGGATCGCTGACGTCGCGCTGCCACTCGACGACCTGCCGCAGCCAGGCAAGGCGTTGCTCGTCCTGCGCCGAGACCGGACCGTCCTTGTACTTCCAGTGAGCGGCGATGCCCTCTTCCGCCATCTTGTGCATTTCCTCGGTGCGGATTTGGATCTCGAACGGCGTGCCGTCCTCCGTGATCACCGAGGTGTGCAGCGACTGGTAGAAGTTAGGCCGCGGCATGGCGATGAAATCCTTGATGCGTCCCGGCACCGGCCGCCACAAGTTGTGAATGATGCCGAGAACGGCGTAGCAATCTTGCAGCGAGCGCGTGATCACGCGCATGGCGCAGAGGTCGTAAACCTGATCGACGGCGATGTGCTGCTTCTGCAGTTTTTTGTGGATGCTGAACAGGCGCTTGATGCGGCTTTCCACGCGGGCCTGAATGCCGGCCTCTTTCAGCTTGTCGGTGATGATCTGCTCCATTTTCGCGAGAAAGACCTCACCCTGCTTGCGCCGCGCATTGACCGATTTTTCGACCTGCTCGTAGCCGAGAGGGTCGAGAAAACGGAACCCCAAGTCTTCCAGTTCGCCGCGAATCTTGCCCATGCCCAGGCGGTGGGCGATGGGCGCGTAAATCTCCAGCGTCTCTTCTGCGATTTTGTGCTGACGGTCGGGCGGCAAGTGCTCGAGCGTGCGCATGTTGTGCAGTCGGTCGGCCAGCTTGATGAGCACCACGCGGATGTCGTCGACCATCGCCAGCATCATCTTGCGGAGGTTTTCGGCTTGCTGTTCCTCGCGGGTAGCGAAGTCAATTTTGCTGATTTTTGTGACGCCTTCGACGATGTGAGCCACCTGCTCGCCGAATTCCTTGCGAAGGTCGACAATCGTGACCGAGGTGTCTTCGACCGAATCGTGCAGCAAGCCGGCAGCGATGGCGACTGGGTCCATCTTCATCTCGGCCAAGACCATCGCGACTTCCAGCGGATGGACCAAATAGGGCTCTCCAGACGCGCGGGTCTGGCCCTCGTGGTTCTTCAGGGAGTAGTCGTAGGCCTTCTTGACTATGGTGAGATCGTCTTGCGGACGGTTTTCCTGCATCTGCCTCATCAAGTCGCGGAACTTGGTGAGGGTGAGGGCAGTGGTAGCGATCTGTTGGCGCAAGCTCGCCATGAGGGATTATACCCGCGAGGAAAGGGTCTCCGGGCAGAGGGTACAACGTGGCGCTGCGTGGATTATACCTTGTAGAGGTAAGCCATTCGCCCTCAGATAGATATCTCTGCGCCGAAGTGCGTGCGACGATGACGGCGGTAATTTGCGGCTCCCGCAGCCTGGGCCTAGGCTCACTTAAGACTTGTCGTTCTCGGTGAGGTTGATGATGGCCCGAACTTTCGGTGGATTGCCTTTTGTGGTGGCGCGCATGGTATGCATGCTGGCGCTCTCGGGGTTGAGCGCTGCCCAGTCTACGGGAGTTGTTAGGTCTGGCGATCAAATGCCTGTTCCGGGGAGGCCGGTTCCAGCCGACCACTCTCAGCTTTCCGAACACAACATCGAATGGGTGCTGCAGCAGCCGCCACAAGTGCAGGCGGAATTCCTGTTGGGAGCGGCGATCAACCACGATCGCGGCGCCACCGACATGATCAACAAAATGGCCGACGACTGGCATGGCAAGTTGCACTTCACTCAGAAGTTCGATGATCTCCAACTGACTGCGCTCTATTCGAACGACTTGCGGGTACGGGCGGCGGCGATCGAGGTCAACCTTGCGGTATACAACCTGTCGAAGACTGAGGAGACTGCCGAGCGGCTAATGGCTTCGGCGGAGAAGTCTCCGGCTTATCGGCCATACGCCACGTGGGAATTGGGCATGCTCGCCAATGGCGGCGTGCAGCCGGAGAAGATTCACGAGTTTCTGCGCTACTACCTGCACAATCCCGACGAGAAGACACGCCACTGGACGGTGGAAGGCCTCGCGCACCTGGGAACCGACGACACGATCAAAGATTTTCTGGATGTATTCCGCAACGATCCATCGCTCGAAGTGCGGGAGCGAGCGGGCTGCAGCCTGGCCAAGTCGGGAATGCTCACGCGCGAGCAGAGAATGCTGGCGGTGCCAGGGCTGATCGACCTGGCGGAAGATGCTGCGCTCGACACTACAACGCGGTCGTGGGTATATCAGGCCCTGCGCGAAATCACGAACGAGCATCTCGGAAATGATCCCGCGGTCTGGCGGAACTGGTTCAGCACGGCTGGCACGAAGCGCCGGGAGGAGTTCCGGCAGAACGAGCAGTGGAGTGTCGTGGGGAACAACTAGCCAGCTCTCGCCAGCGGTTTGCAATACAAACAATTTTGCCTTCCTCATTCGAATGTTGCAAGAAATGTGAAGGTTATTTTCCAGTCGAGAAATTCCACCCACTCATCATTCCCGAAGAGCGCTTCGAAGCGGACCCGGTCTGCTACATTGAGAAACCGAGGAGGCATCTTCGCATGGCGCGAATTCTGATCAGCGGCGCTTCGGGTCTTGTCGGTTCCGCTCTGGTGCTGTCACTTCAGGCAAACGGAGCGCAGATGGCGCGGCTGGCGCGTTCTGCTTCGGCGACTGGTAGCGCAAAGAACGAACAACTGGTCCCGTGGAATCCAGCGCAGCCGATTGACCCCGACTCCGTCTCGGGATTCGACGCTGTTATTCACCTGGCGGGCGAAAGCATCGTTGGGCGTTGGACCACCGCGAAAAAAGCCCGGATTCGCGACAGCCGCATCCCAGCAACCAACAACCTGGCGCGTGCGTTAGGGAGCGCACGGCAAAAGCCCGGAGTGTTCCTGAGCGCGTCTGCGATTGGCTACTACGGAAATCGCGGAGACGAAGTGCTCAAGGAAGAAAGCGCGTTTGGCACCGGATTCGCCGCCGATCTCGCGCGCGAATGGGAAGCGGCGACCGAACCCGCGGCGAAGGCCGGAATCCGGACAGTCCGGATGCGGATCGGCATCGTTCTGAGCAAAGCGGGAGGTGCGCTGCCGAGGATGCTAACCCCATTCAAGATGGGAGTCGGGGGCAGAATCGGCAACGGTCGCCAGTGGATGAGCTGGGTCGATTTGAATGATGTGGTTGGCGCCATGCGCCATCTGCTCAAGACAGAGTCCCTTCAGGGCCCGGTGAACGTGGTCGCGCCCAAACCAGTCACCAACGCGGATTTCACCAAGACTCTGGCTTCCGTTCTCTCGCGACCGGCAATCTTTCCCATGCCCGCATTTGCTGCGAAACTCGCCTTCGGCCAGATGGCAGACGAACTTCTGCTGGCAAGCCAACGTGTCGAACCGGCCAAACTGCTCTCCAGCGGATACGCGTTCCGCTTCGGCGACTTGCGCGCGTCGCTGGCGAACGCAATCGGGCACTAGCGGCCGCTCACCTCCCACTGTGACCGCGATCACAGATGGCGGCACCAAATCATGCCAACCTGGGTTGGCATGAAGAAGAGATTTATTGCCGCCTTGATGCTGGCTTCCCTAACCTGCTGGAGCGCCCCAATTGCTTTGGCGGTTGAGCGGCCAGCACAACATCCGCCGCAGCCCCGTTCGGCGGTCATGCCTGGTCACTCTTGCTGCCCCAGAGTTCACTCGCAGTTCGTGCCACCGGTCTTTGCAAGCCCAGAACCAGCCGAGATTCCTTGCGACCAGCATCCATGCTGTGTGAAGCAAGGGCCGGATAATCCCCCATCTCTGCCTGCCGCAAGCAGCCTTCCTCGGCCTGAACCGGCTGGCTTGCCTGTGACTTTTTCCGACCGAAGGCGTGATGGCCAAAACAGCAATGCAGTCGAAGTTTCCAGCAATAATCCCTTTCCCGCTTACCCCGCATTCAGCACGGTTCTCCGCATCTGAGGTCTCTTGCGCGCCAGAGGCGCAATCCCTTTCAACGAGCAGGTTGCCTTTTCGTCTGCCCGGCTTTGCACCGGGCGTGAGCCCCAATGATCACAACGAACTCATAAGGAGATTTGAATCATGAAGCACAAAATGTTAGCGATCCTCCTGGCCCTGACCGTGACGTCCTGGGCACAAACCTCAACCCCAACCGCGCCATCGACCCCACAACAGAGCACCGCGCCCGCAGAGAAGGCTAAGTGTGCGTGCTGCGACAAGATGACGGGCGGCGACATGAAAGATATGCACGCCTCCTGCTGTGCGCATCATGACATGGGCAAGGACAAAGACATGCAGTCGAAAGACAGCAAGGCGATGGCTTCCTGCTGTGCCGGAAAAGAAGGCATGTCCGGGAAGGACGCCAAGGCCTGCATGCGAGATGGCAAGGACAAGCAGGCTGCCTCTTGCCGCAAGGGCAGCGACAAGAAGAGCTGCTGCAAAGACAAGACGGCATCTGCATGCTGCGGCAGCAAGTGCGAGAAGGACGGGAAGGGCCGCTGCTCAGGCAGCAAGGACAAGACAGCCAAGAACTGCTGCGCAAAGGAACTGCAGAGCTAGAGCACTGAGACAGGGTTGTTTGCTTTTGGCCCCAGCCAATTCGACTGGGGCCTTTCTTATGCGGCCGGCGGCCGAACCGGCAAGGCGCACACCGCGCCTTCTGCGAAATTCTCGCCTTCAATTCCGAAGGCGTGATCGAAGCGGGCGCGATAGTTTTCCCAGGAAATTGCCGAAGTGAGTTCCACCAGCTCCGCTTCCCCAAATCTCTCCCGTAGACGGGAAAACAGCGAGTCGGAGACTTCCAGGGGAGTCCGCGTCATGCTGTCGGCATACTCCAGGACAATCCTCTCCAGCTCCGAGAAATTGAAATCGGATCGGTAGTTGTTCAGGTTGGCGATTTGCTCTGCTGTAATCCCGTTCGCTCTGCCCACGGCAGAGCCGATGTCAATTCAAAACGGGCAGCCGACCAGCGTGGCTACGCGTAGCTCTGCCAATCCCTTGAGCTTATGGTCAATAAGCTTGGCTCCCATTTGCGACTGCTCCATCTGGAGATATCCCCAGAAAATCCTGGAGTGGTGAGCGGTCACCTGGATGGGCATGACGATGCGGCCGAGCCTGCGTTTGGTGAGAGAGTAGACGGTCCCCACAAAGAGCCGACGGAGCAGGCCGCCCTGATTGCGGGGAGCGCCGGAAATGCGCGCCATAGGGCCTCCTACTAAGTTTGATTCACTGCTGAGTCGTGCGGTTCATTTCGTCGTGGAGTTTTTGCAGCAGTTGCGCGCGCTGCTCGGTGCTCAACTCACGCTGCAACTCCTCGAGGGCGAGGGCCACAATGTGGTAATGGTGCGCTCCTGCGAACTTGGGGTCGGCGGTCACGTTGAGCCACAACTTGTGCATAAGCTCGACGTCCTGTGCACGCATGCGAGGAGTGTGCGGGCCGAGCGCATATTCGCGAACTGTTCCGTCCGGAGCGTACACCTCCATAATCAGCCGCGGGCGCGGCTCAGGCAGACGTTCCCAGGCATCGCCGGTGAGCTTGGCCTGTTCGTCAGAGGTGAGCTTGTTGGAAAGCCCGCAGATCACGCGGCTGGAATCGAGCCGCTGCGCGGTCACCATGATGGCTTCAAACACGTCGGTCGCCGGCACGACCAGCAACGAAATTGGCTTGCCCTCTTTTTCCGCGACGGCAACCGCCGCAGTGAATAGCTCCTGCTCGTAGTGATCAAACACCTGCGTCGCTTCGAAGACGGCGCTCCCGCTGAAGCTGTGCTCTCGGTGATAGAGACGGGCACTCATGACCACTACATCCTGTTTACCCGTATGTGTATGACCGAGAACATGACGCAGGTAGTAGAGATTGCGTGGGTCCCGCACCGCGACCAGCACATTGCCGGGACGCACGCCCATCGCTCCGCTGCCCAGTTCCTGATTGCCATAGACCCGAAACTGGTCAACGCTTTCGAGTTTCCCCTTGCGCTCGTGGGCCACGCGCCGCTCGGAATACGTAAAGACAATGAAGAACAACAGGCTGAACGCGACACCGCCGATGGTTGCCTCGCGCTTGGTCAGCAGATTCACAATTGCCGTGGTGAACAGGACGGCAGACACGGCGATCACTCCCAGCGGTATTTCACGCTGACCGATGTGGAGGTTTCCCGGAACCTTCCACACTCGCCCTCCGGGTTCTTTGTGACGGAGCACCAGCACGGCGAGCGACATCATCGCAAAGCTCCAGATCACGCCGAACGCGTAAAGACCCGCCAAAGTGAAGACATTCCCTCGGGTCAGGATGATGGTGAGTAACTGCAGGCCCACGATCATGTTGATGATGCGGTAGCTAGTACCAAAGCGGGGATGCGGCTTCTGAAAAGCCGAGGTCAGGACGCCGTCTTCAGCCACCCGGTTGAGGACACCGTTCGCCCCGACAATCGAAGTATTCTGGGCTCCCGCCAAAATCAACACACCCACAAGCACGACAAACCCGTGGAATATCAGCTTTGCCCACTCTGGCCCCACCAGGAAGACGGCAATGCCTCCGA
The DNA here is from genome assembly GCA_035695545.1 of Candidatus Sulfotelmatobacter sp. Classification (GTDB taxonomy): domain Bacteria; phylum Acidobacteriota; class Terriglobia; order Terriglobales; family Acidobacteriaceae; genus Sulfotelmatobacter. Next base: position 41,455 of record DASRRV010000126.1, read on the forward strand.
TCAGATTTCCGAAATACTGATGCCGGATACCGTCCGGGATGATCATCACGGCGAAGAACGAAACCAGCGACGTGAACAGCAGGCTGTACACGAAGATCACCAGGCCGGTCTTTTCCAGATTCTTCAGCTTGGGATGAGCGATCTCGCGGTTCACCTGCGCCAGAGTCTCCTCACCGCTCATGGCCAGCACCGAATGCCCGAAGCCGACGAACATGATGATGAAGGTCAGGTGTCCGATCCATGAGCCGTCCAGCCAACCCAACGACTCTTTGTTCAACGGAACAATGCCCGGAGTGAATGGACTCGGGGGAAGCTGGACCGGAACCTTCAGAACGGTAATCGTGCACCAGATAATCAGAATCACGACCATCACCGTCGTGATGATCATGATCTGCACGGCCTTCTGACTCGACTCGTGGATGCCCTGCGTGTTCTTCCGCCAGAAATAAATGGCGACTAGAGCGCCAAAGCAGGCCGCGAAGGTGTTTTCCGGAAAGTGCGCGATCGGATGGCCCAGGTAGCGGGCGAGATCCTCAATAAAACCAGCCAGATATTGCCCCGCCACAACCGCGCTGATCGGGCCGGTCAGCACATAGTCGAACAAAAGAGCCGAGACCGAGAACTTGGCGAGGGTTCCGCCCATCGCCTCTTTGACCACGCGGTAAACACCGCCGCGGACGAACATGCTGCTGGACTCGATATAGAGCGCCCGCACCGCATAGCTGAACAGCATGACCGCGAGGATGAACCAGGGAGCGCTCTTCCCGATGACCTTCTCGGCGTCGCCACCGGCGTAATAGGCGGACGACGCCAGGTCGGAAAGGACGATGGCGGCCGCCCGCCAGAAGGAGATGAAGGTCAACATCACCGTGGTGGCGACGAAGACCTTTACTGCCGGTTTTGTACTTTCAGGGGCTGAAGCCATGCTCGAAACGAACGCGAAGCCAATCTTAGGCTAAGCCATTGAAGATAGCACAGGGACGGGTTGGGGGTTCGGTTCTACCTCTCAGGTGGCTGACGGCACGCCCGTGATGTTGCGCCTCTTTGGCGCGAGATAAGTGTGAGTGATGCGGTCGTGCCAGCACAGGACGTCCTCGTCCAGGAAGACCCAGGCATACCCCATGCCCAGCGATACGGCGGAGAGGCAGGCCGCCAGCACGCGCCAGCGGCGCAGTGAGCGACTCGTCGAAGTCCCGTCGAAGCGGGAGAGTTGAAGCCCCGCGACCCGCAATCCCGGAGTACTGGCCCCGTAGACAATCAGCAGATACTGGTAGGCCACCCAGAACAGCGCGGGGATTCCGGCCGCAAGCCCCAGCAATTGCACCAGGGGCGGTCGGACGGCCGCGACCTTCCAGAAGATGTAGCCAAACAGGGCGGAGGCCGCTCCTACGATCAGACCGTCAATTCCGCTCGCCACGATACGTCGCGCCAGAGAAGCACTCTGCAAGGGAATATCGATGCCGGGGCGCTTTTCGTCTTGCGGTCGCTCCGGCGCCTCGATCGTGATGCCGCCCAAAGCGGGAGGCGGAGGCACGACTTCGGGAGCTTCCAGGATCCGCGGACGTTCACTCACCGGCTCGGCCAGTTGATCCGGCAGAGGCGGGGGCGGTCCCCAGGCAAAGCGGGGGAACTCCAGGATTTTGGCAGTATGTCCGGCCGGCACGCTGACGGAGTGCGGCGTGGCATGCGCCGGCCTTTCGTGCGAGGGTTGCGCTGCCGGACCCGCCGCCGTGGGTACTTCGCTCATTCCGTCGAGCGCCAGCGCATGGTCCGAGACTGGTTCGAAGGTGGGCGCAACTGCGGGTGCACTGGGGGCCTCGGCGGGCCCCACAGACTCGCTGGCATCAAACGGCAGGCGTAGCGATGGATATCGAGGCGGCTGCATCTTGCGCCGAGCGCGGTATCGGTTGAGCCGTACCGAAAGTTCATCGCGCCAGGCGGAGTTGTCGGCTTCACTCTCATCCGACCCAGCTCGCGCACCGCATTGGGCAGCTGATTCGGCCGAGAAATTTCCCTCGGGAGCCTGCACCACGGAAGCAGTCCCCGTCTCCCTCGCAAGGCCGGAAAGCTGCGCGTCACCAGTCTCAGCTTCTGGAGGCGAAAGCACCGACGCACGAGGCGCAGAAATACCCTCCGGATCAGACCTCCACCGCGGCAGGACCGAGGGAGGGGGCTCCGAATGGCACCGGCAAACTTCTCCACATAACGGACAATTCATGAAAACCAGTCTGGTGAAATCGTACTCGTGTGATTGCAATGTACAACCGGGAGTGGACCAACGGGAATCCTACCCTCGTCCGCCACTTTGCCTCGCGGCCAGCGCCGTGCTAAGTTCACGATGCCGCGACATGTAAGCCGAAAGGGCAGGTTCGCCTTCGATGGACGATCTTCTTCCGTTGATTTTCTTCCGATGACCCTTCGCACTAGATTCCTTATCACGGCGCTGTTTCTTTGTCATCAGGTTCTCGCCCATTCGCTAGTAACCAGCCAGTTGCTTTCCGAAAATTCTGATCAAGTCACCGCACCGGCTACGCAGGACGCCGCACAGACAAGCTCCGCATGCTCCAGCCAGGCGGCGTCGCAAGAGGCAGACGAAACGACCATCTGCGCCCTCCAGCAGGAAAAAGACGGCGACCTCTACAAGCTACATGGCAACGTCGAGATCCATTACCGCAATTACATCCTGCGTGCCGATGAAGTCACATACGACTCCGACACCGGCGAGGCTACCGCGTCAGGGCATTTCACGCTGGATGGCGGACCGAACGACGACCACATCAAGGCGAGTCACGGAACTTACAATCTGACCGCCGAAACCGGGCGATTCTACGACGTCACCGCCACTACCGGACTCCTGTTTCGTGCCAACCGCGTGGTTTTGACCTCGACCGCTCCCTTTGCCTTTACCGGGAAAGTCGTGGAAAAAACCAGCCCCGATCATTACCTCGTCTACGACGGGACGATCACCACCTGTGAACTTCCCCATCCCAAGTGGCAGTTCCAGGCGCGAAAAGTGGTGGTCGACGTGGGTGGCAACGCGCAGATTTACCACAGCACCTTCTGGCTCCACAGATTCCCCGTCTTTTACTTTCCTTATGCCACTCATCCCGTTGACCGGGAGGCACGACAGACCGGATTTCTAATTCCCACGGCCGGCCGTTCATCGACCAATGGCAACGTGATCGGCGACGCCTTTTACTGGGCCATCAATCGCAGCCTGGATGCCACCATGGGTGCGGAATATTTTTCCAAGCGAGGATGGTCGCAACGTGGAGAATTTCGCGTGCGCCCCAGCGGCACATCCTATGTCGATCTGAGTTACTTCGGCGTGAATGACCGCGGCATCAGCACGGGCTCGGGCTCGCCTCCCTTGCGCGAAGGTGGGCAGGAGGCTCGTCTAATGGCCGAAAGTAACTTCTACGGCTTTCGCGCCATTTCCAATATCGACTACCTGAGTTCCTTCCTGTTCCGGCTGGCATTCAATGAAGTCTTCACCCAGGCTGTGAACTCGGAAGTGAAGTCGCAGGTCTTCCTGGCGAAGGCGGTCAAAGGTTTTTCTTTAAGTGGCATGGTGGAGCGCTATCAGAACTTTTTCCAAACCACCAACCCCGACGGCACCCTGTCGAATCCACCCATTTTTGACAACGTCCGCATCCTGCACACTCCCAGCGTCGATGCATCCAGCGTGGACCGCCCCTTCGGGCCCACTCCGATCCTCTGGTCGTTCGACGCATCCCTCGCGGGTCTCTCTCGCAGTGAACCCGGGTTTCATACTGGAGAAATCCTGAGCCGGTTCGACTTTAGCCCGGAAATCTCGATACCCCTGCAGTTCCATGGATGGTCTTTGCGTCCCGCGCTTACTCTTCATGAGACGTACTACAGCGAGCGCTTCGTCAATGGAATCGCTGTGAACGATCCCACGAATCGCCAGGCACTGGAGGCATCGGTGGAAGTCCGGCCTCCAGTGCTCGAGAAGATATTTGACAAGGAATTTCTGGGGCGAAAGTGGAAACATGTCATTGAACCGCGCGCGGTCTACCGCCTGGTGACGGGCGTGAACGATTTTGCGAATGTCCTGCACTTCGACGAGCGCGACATCCTGAGCAATACCCACGAGGTTGAGTACGGATTCATAACCCGGCTGTATGCGAAGCGATCGTCGTCATCGGTCCAGTCGCAAGCTCATGACTGCGAAACCCTTATGACGGGACTGGCGGTGGGCAGCGCGGCGCCGGAACAACTGGTCCCTTGGCAGCGCGTCAGCAACCTCGACAATCAGCCGTGCTCGGTCGGACCTCAAACCAAGGAAATTGCCACTTGGGAGGTTGCGCAGAAGTACTTCCTCGATCCGACGTTCGGCGGTGCGCTGGTGATCGGACAGCGCAACGTTTTTACCACAACGGAAGACCTGACCGGCATAGCCTTCATCACCCAGCCGCGGCACCTTTCTCCCGCGGTTTCGCGCCTGCGCGTAGCCACCAGCAGCCACACCGACACCGAGTGGGATCTCGACTATGACTTTCAGTTGGACCGCATCAATGCCAGCACGCTGCTGGTCAACTACAACCTTGGACGCTTCACGGTCGGCGGAGGGGATGCCTTCCTCCAGATTCCACAGCAGAGTACTCAGACCACTACCATTGGCGAGGGACACTGCGGTGCGAATCCCCCCGAAACGACGCAAGTGACCTGCAAGTTCCAGCAGTTTCGCGTCGCGTTGGGCTATGGCGGCCTCAACCGTAGGGGATTCAGTGCCGCCAGCAGTTTCGGCATCGACGCAGAAACCCGCCAGCTCCAGTTCGCCACCGGACAGACCACCTACAACTGGGATTGCTGTGGCATCACTCTGGAATACCGCCGATACGCCATCGCCAATGTACGCAACGAGAATCTGTTCCGCTTCACCTTCAGCCTGGCCAATATTGGCTCGTTCGGCAACTTGCGGCGGCAAGAGCGCCTGTACTAGCTGTATCGTAGCGCCGCCGTCCAGGTGCTGTCCGGCGGGCGTCTCACCCGCCGCGCTGAGGCCGAGGAGCGCTCTCAGGACAACCGGTAATGCTGATACCATAGTTCCGATGCAAATCCCGGAGGCCAGCGCGAGCACAAAGGAAAGTAAGCTCCAGGCCGACCTGCGCCAACTGGGCCGCGTCCTCGTCGCCTACTCCGGCGGCATCGATTCCGCGTATCTCGCCTGGGTCGCTCATCGCGTTCTCGGCAACGACATGCTCGCCGTGATCGCCGACTCCGCAAGCCTGGCTCGCACGCATCTCGCCGACGCCATCGCTTTCGCCAACGAGCAGGGAATCCCCGTCGAGGTCATCTCCACGTCCGAACTCGACCGGCCCGAGTATACGCGTAACGACGGGCAACGCTGCTTTCACTGCAAGGACGAGCTGTTCGCTGTGATGGAAGAACTCCGAGCCGCCCGCGGTTTCGACGCGATCGCTTACGGCGTAAACCAGGACGACCAGGGCGACTTCCGTCCTGGGCAGCAGGCCGCCAAACAACATCACGTTGCCGCTCCTCTGTTTATTGCAGGGCTCACCAAACAGGAGATTCGCGATCTCGCCCGCCAGGCCGGGCTGCGCATATGGGACAAGCCCGCATCCGCCTGCCTCTCTTCGCGCATCGAGTATGGCCGTCCGGTGACACGCGAGGCGCTCGACGTGGTCGAACGTGGCGAGGATGCGATTCGCGCTCTCGGCTTCCGTCAGTTTCGTGTGCGGCATCATGGCGACATCGTGCGCATCGAGATCGCCCGCGAAGAACTGGAGCAGGCCCTGAATCCCGCCATGGCGGCTGAGTTCACCCGGATTTTCAAAGCGCTTGGCTTCAAGTTCGTCACTCTCGACCTGGAGGGCTTCCGCTCCGGATCGATGAACTCCCTGCTGCCCGCCGAGCAACTCCGCCGCACCGGTTAAGGACGCATAACCCGCCCGTAGCACGCGGGCTGGCCAGATCTACTGTGAGATAATCGAAGAGCACTCCGTGATGCTGAGGCGGTTCCTGTTGATCACAATTCGTCGTTCATTCTTGGTCTTTCTTCTGGTTTGCCTGGGCTGTGTCGCCCAGTCGGCTCCTCCGGACGTGGCTCGAAAAATCGAGCGCCAGGTGCGCTCTCATTACGGCGTTCCGGCTGAGATGAAAGTGACGATCGGCGCGATGGCGCCCAGCACTGACTGGCCCGGCTACGATACGGTGCTTGTAACTTTCGGCGACGGACCTGATTCCAAGAAACAGGAATTGCAGTTTCTGGTCTCCAAAGATCGCAGCACCATGTTGCGCGTGACCAAGTTCGACCTGACCAAGGATCCATTTGCCGACCTGATGAGCAAGATCGACGTCACCGGACGGCCGTCGCGCGGAGCCAAGTCCGCCAAAGTCGTGGTGGTCAATTTCGACGATTTCGAGTGCCCGTTCTGTTCGCGCATGCACCAGACGCTATTTCCCGACATTCTGAAGGAATACGGCGACCGTGTCCTGTTCATCTACAAGGACTATCCTCTGTCGGAGATTCATCCGTGGGCCATTCACGCGGCGGTTGATGCCAATTGTCTGGCAACCCAAAATCCTGACGCCTATTGGGATTTCGCCGACTACATCCACGCCAACAAGCGGGAAGTGGATAACGAGAAGACGCCCGCGGCGCGCTTTGACGCCATCGACAAGATGGCTATGCTTCAAGGGCAGAAACACAGCGTCGACGTGGTGAGATTGCAGTCGTGCGTCAAGGGGCAAGATGAGAGCGCGGTAAGAGCATCTATGAAAGAGGCGGATGGACTCGGTGTCAACGCAACGCCGACTCTTTTCATCAACGGCCAGAAGATCGACGGAGCGGTTCCAGTCGGCGAGATCCGCGCAGCTCTCGACGTTGCGCTGAAAGATGCAGGAGAACCCGTGCCGGAACACTTGCCATCGGCTCCGGTGCCAGCATCCAAGTAATTGAGTGGTCTCAATAACTCTGAGCCCGGGTGCTCCGTGGCTGGAATTTCGTTTATTGCGCAGATGTTGTCAGAAAAGGGAGAAACTCTCTTGAAGAAAAGCTCAATGTTGGCCCAGTGTGCCGCGGCAGTTTCAGCCGCCATTCTGCTGGCAGCCCTGGCAGGTTGCAACGCGCAAGTGGGCGGCGACGTGATGGCCACGGTCGATGGCCGCAAGATATTCCGCTCCGATGTGGACAAGTACTACGACAACAACGTCGCCTCGGCCCAGCAGGCTCCGACGGGTGAACAGGCAACCGCGCTGCGCTTGAACATTCTGCATCAGATGATCGACGACGAGATCCTGATGCGCCGCGCCGAGAAACTCGGACTGCTGGCCACCGACGAGGAAGTCGATCGAAAGTACAACGAATTAAAGTCTCCCTTTACCCAGGAAGAATTCGACCAGCGGCTTAAGGACAAGAAGATCACGCTGGCAGATTTCAAACGCGACATCCGCCGCTCCATCACGGTCGAAAAGGTGATGAACAAGGAAGTTTCGTCGAAGATCAACGTTACCGACCAGGACATTACCGACTACTACAACGCGCACAAGGGAGATTTCAACCTGATCGAGCCCACGTATCATCTGGCGCAGATCATGGTGACTCCGATGCCCAACCCGCAGGCGCACAACCAGAACGACAAGGCGCAGAACGAGGGGGAGGCGCGCAAGAAAATCCAGATGATTGGGAACCGGCTCGACAGTGGCGACGACTTTGCAACGCTGGCCATGAAATACTCCGAAGATCCGGAAACTTCCGGCAACGGCGGAGACCTGGGCACGACGCCCGAGTCTGGCTTGAAAGGAACCGATCAGGTCACGCGCGACGCGGTGATGAGACTCAAGCCCGGGCAGTACAGCTCAGTGATCACGGTGGTCAATCCGACGAACAAGCAGTTGTTTGGATTCCGCATCGTGAAGCTGGTATCGAAGGAACCCGCCGGCCAGCGCGAATTGTCCGACCCGCGCGTGCAGCAAACCATCCGCTCGCAGTTGCACGACCGCCGCGAACAACTGCTGAAAGCTGCGTACTATGAGGTTTTGCGCGACACCGCCAAGGTTGAGAACTTCTACGCCAAGAAGGTGCTCGACACCAACGGGCTGGAGAAGTAGTCACCTGAGGCCGCTACTCCACAATCGCCAGCACGTCGCCAGCGTTCACCGCGGCGCCTTCACTGACCAGAATCTTCTGGATCGTCCCCTTCTTCGGCGACTTGATCTCGTTCTGCATCTTCATCGCCTCGACTACTAGCACTCCTGCTCCTGCGTCGACTTCGGCGCCTTCGCTTACCAGCACGCGAACGATCTTTCCGGGCATGGGAGCTGTCAGCTTTCGGGGACCGTGGTCGTCCACCGCGCGCACTCGACCGCGTAGCGATCGCGGGTCGCGGACTTCAGCCGCAAAGCGGGCGCTGCCGACCCACAGATGCAGGTCGCTGGCCACGCGCTCGCATTTCACTTCGTAAGCTTTGTTGCCAATGCGTAGCGACAGTACATCGGGACGTGCCAGAACCGCATCGACTTCGACCTCTCGGCCATCGAGGCGGCACAGCCATCGGCCTTCGGCGCGGTCGAGTTCGAGCCGGTAACTGTTTCCGTCGATGCTAACGTCGTACGTCATGAAAGACAGTTGTCAGTACCCAGTTGCTAGCTGCCAGTCCGTCGGTTTCATCTCATCGCCTCACCGCGAGCGGCGCTCTTCCAGTTCGAAGGGGTATCAGGTCTACCCGCATTTCCGCTCGCGGCTGCGCTCGCCAGAGTTCGCTCACCCGCTCCGGCTGTGGCAGGACCGAGGACGGCGAACATGCCTGCGGCGATTACTGCCACTTCGATGGCTTTCGGGTCCGCCTCGGGCTCGACCCGCGCGTCTTCCTTCTGCTTCAGAAGGCGATCGAGGAATCCGGTATCCAGCTTGGCGGCGCGAAAGTCCGGATCGCGCAGAATGCGGCGGAAGAGCGAAATATTCGTCTTAATCCCGCCAACGAAATATTCGTTCAGCGCTCGCGTCAACCGGCCGATGGCCTGATCGCGGTCGCTGCCGTAGCCCATCAACTTGGCCAGCAGCGGATCGTAGTCCATGGGAACGGTCCAGCCTTCATACATGCCACTGTCGCGGCGAATGCCGGGTCCTGAAGGCGCCAGCAGCAGCGTGATCTTGCCGGGACTTGGGAAGTAGTTGTTGTCGGGATCTTCCGCGTAAATGCGGCACTCGATGGCATGACCGCGGATTTTCACATCGTCCTGCGGGAACGGCAGCCGCTCGCCAGCCGCGATGCGAATCTGCAAATGCACCAAGTCGAGTCCTGTGATCAACTCCGTCACGGGGTGCTCCACCTGCAACCGCGTGTTCATCTCGAGGAAGAAGAAATTCTTTTGCTGGTCGACCAGGAACTCGACGGTTCCGGCATTTGTGTATCCTGCGGCCTGGGCCACGCGGACCGCGACTTCGCCCATGCGACGCCGCATGTCAGCATCAACCATCGGGGAAGGCGCTTCCTCGACGACTTTCTGATGGCGACGCTGCAGCGAGCACTCACGTTCGCCGAGGTATACGGTGTTCCCCTGCTCGTCGGCGAGAATCTGCATCTCGATGTGCCGCGGATTGACGATCGCCTTCTCGATATACACCTCACGGTCACCAAACGAGCGCTCCGCCTCGCTGCGCGCGGCCTCGAGCGCCGACTTCATATCCTCCGGCGAGTGCACCAAACGCATGCCTTTGCCGCCTCCGCCAGCGGCGGCCTTCAACATCACGGGATATCCGATACGAGCCGCAACTTGCTCCGCTTGCTCAAAAGATTCCAGGCCGCGCGACGTACCGGGGACGAACGCAACTCCAGCGCGCTCCATGGCCTGACGCGCTCGCGTTTTTGATCCCATCGCGTACATCGCGGCAGCAGTGGGACCGATGAACTTCACGCCAGCATCGACACACGCCTTGGCGAACTTGGCGTTCTCGGAGAGAAAACCGTAACCGGGATGGATGGCATCGGCGCCGGAGCGCTCGGCGACATCGAGAATCTTTTGAATGTTGAGGTACGACTCCGAGGCTGCGGGTGCGCCAATGGGATAGGCTTCGTCGGCTTGGCGGACATGCAGGGCGGCGCGATCCACGTCAGAGTAGACGGCGACTGCGGCAATTCCCATTTCGTGGCAAGCGCGGATTACGCGGACGGCGATCTCGCCTCGGTTCGCGATGAGAATCTTCTTGAACATTTTTTTCTTCAACAACTGCCGCAGAGAACCCAAGATTCTACAGGGAAGGAGAACGAAACCAAACCACCGAGGATTCAGAGAGCACAAAGGAGTTTGGGCTTGTGGATATCCTCCTGAAAAATATTTGTTCCTCGCCGATTTTCGTTGAGGAGCCCCATGGCGGGTCGCTTTCGTTTTCAATCACATTTTTTAGGAACCCCCTCCCCGCTGCCTTCGTAAAATCTTGAAAACGTTGGACTTCGCAAAAGATGCCCCGCAAAATCTTGAGGACGTAAGACTTAGAGATCAAAATCCTGATTCCAAAGAACTTATGTGCGTTTTCGGGCTTTGCCCTAGTATGCCATTTGCATGGCAATCATCTACTTATTCTTTTCGAGGGGCAAGGTCAGATGTCACAACGGAGCTGTGGGTTACTCTTAGCAAGTAAGAATCCACGCCTTCTCACAAAAGACGCGAGAACAACCTTGCGCCCTAAGAGACTATTCGACTGGTAGACGTGTGTAACTGACGGCAAACGGCGTTTGGGGCTTGTCCTGGGACTGTATTTGCCAGCGGCGGCGTGGCGCGAAGCGGTAGCGAATCAAGGTCCAGATCGCCAGCCATCCGTCGGAGTGTCGGATCTTCTTGCCTTCGACGGCCGAGCGCGGATTGTACGAGATGGGAACTTCTGCGATCTTCTCTCCGCTGCGGCACAGTTTCGCGGTAACTTCCGGGCAGAATTCGAAACGCCGACAATCGAGTTGCAGGCGCGCCAGGATGGAGCGGCGAATGACTTTGTAGCAGGTGGCCTCATCGTGAATACCAGCGCCGTAGAGAAAGTTGGTCAGATGGGTAAGGAGTTTGGCGCCCAGAAAGAAACGCAAGCCGCGCTCCGGACGATCCGGACGCACTCCGTAGACGACATTGGCCTTGCCATCTTCGAGCGGTCGCAGCAGCGCGGGATAATCCTGCGGATCGTACTCCAGATCGGAATCCTGAATGAGAACGTATTCGCCATGGGCATAGCGGAGACCGGTGCGGATGGCCGCCCCTTTGCCGCAGTTTTTCTCATGGAAGACGATGGCGACATCGTCGATTGGCTTCAGCGCCTGAAGCTTTTCTCGTGTGCCATCGGTAGAGCCGTCGTCGACAATGACGATTTCTTTCTTTACCGGCGCGGCATGAATCGCCTGCAAGAGTTCGTCGACGTGCGCCGCCTCGTTATAAACCGGCACGATGACCGACACACATCCCTTCCAGCGATCGGTCGCCGCAGCCGGAGTCTCCCGGAGTTCCGCATTCGAAGATGTCACAGTCCAAACTCCGATAGCCAAGGCTCCGCCTGAAAATACCCGCAGTTTTCGGTTATTCGTAGCATAGTATCATTTGGATTCTCAGATCTTCCAACGCTCAGCATGCTGCCACCCGAAGCCGCGGTGAAGGAAAGTGCAGGCGCTTCGCCGATCGAGGCCGGTTCCGCACGGTGGGTGCGCGGCCTGATGATTCTGCTGTTGCTGGCAGCGGCCGCGGCTTTGCGGTTGCAATCCCTCGCGCGCAAGCCCTTCTGGTTTGATGAATGCTTCAGCACAGTGGTCGCTGGGATTGATTGGCGTAAGTTTCTGCACCTGCTGTGGTGGCGCGAAGCCAATATGTCGCTGTACTACGTCCTGCTGCGCGCGTGGCTGGATTTATCTCCGAATTTTGGGCAAAGCGAATTCTTCATCCGCAGCCTGTCGGTACTGATTGCAGTGGCTACGCTGCCGGCACTCTACTGGCTGGCGCGGCTGCTGTATAACGCCCGGGTGGCGTTGATCGCAACCGCTTTGCTGGCGTTTAACGCCTACCACGTGCGGTACGCGCAAGAAGCGCGCACCTATGCTCTCTTCGTTCTACTGGCGACGCTCTCCTCGGGGTTTCTGATCGCGTCTCTACGCGAGCCTTCGCGGCGTTACCGGGTGGGATATATCGTGTGCAGCATTCTGGCAGTCTATGCGCATTTCTACGCGCTGCTGCTGGTGCTGGCGCATTGCCTGACTCTGCGCTGGTTCGGAAGCCCAAGGCCGAATGGGGATCAGAGAAATGCTGCGCGATCTTCGGAGATGCAGCGGGCCTGGACGATCATCGGGATCGCAGTGCTACCGCTGCTAATTTTTGTGGCGAAGACTGGAGCCGGCCCCATTCGCTGGATTCCGCGGGCCACCCGGCATGATCTGCTCGTGTTTTACGAGAACTTCTGCGGCAGCAATCGCTGGCCCCTTGGTGCTGTCTTCGCAGTTGCTTGCCTCGCAGCGGTTGTTCCTGTCGCGAAGCAATTGTTCGCACGTGACCATAGTTGGGAGACCTGGCGATGCCAGTTTCTGCTGGTGTGGCTTCTCTTTCCGATCGTGCTGACGGTTCTGTTGTCGTTCGCCCGACCGGTCTTTCTGGCCCGCTACATGATCTTCTGCCTGCCGGCCCTCGTGATCCTAGTCGCAGCCGGGCTGGCACGACTGCGTCAGTCATGGCTGCTCGCTGTCGTGCTCACCGGCATTCTATTTTTATCGTCCCAGGGAATTTTCTTCGTGTACGGCCACGATTTCGATACGGAACGGGATGCGTCGGGCGCGGCCAGCAATTTCATTCTCGACCACACCGAACCAGGGGATGGAGTGGTGTTTCACATCCCCGCAACTCGAGTTGCCTATGAATTCTTCCGCTCCGTGCGCGCCGGAGAAAATACCGCCAGCCCAGCTTGCAAGGTTTCTCTCGGACCGGAGATTCTTTTCCCTCACCACGCCACGGGACTCGACTACCGCGATTTCACGGGCAAGCCCACTGCCGATTTTCTGCAGACATTGGCGATGGGGCATCCGCGGGTGTGGGTAATGCTCATGAATAACGGATCGCCGGCGAGTCCCGACCCAACCACAGTGATGCTGACCAAGGCGCTTTCAGAATCGTTCCCAAAGGTGCAGACGTGGCAACTCGCTAGAGTCGAAGTGCGGCTGTACAGCAAGCAGTAGCGGCTCGACGACGCGTTCGCCGTAAAACACAAAAGCCTCCTTCGTATGATTCGCGAAGGAGGCTTAAATTTTACGAACAGAAGGCTAGTTCTTCGGCTGATCCATGGTGATTCCGCCTTGCGCGGCCTGCGCCGCTTTGTCGGCTTTTGCCTTCTTGACCCGGAGGGTTTCGTCGACCCAGTGGTCGGCGGTCTTCAGGTCTTCCGCGCGGCTGGCGAGGTCGTTGCATTCCACGTCGCCTTTCTCGCGGTACATGAGATTCATGTAGGCCATCGCGTCGTCATAATCCGGACGAAGCTGGATAGCCTTGTTGAGAGTGTCGATGCCCTCCTGGATGGTAGAAGAGTTCTTCGCTTTCAACTCGTCGCAAGTCTGCTTCTGTTCTTTGTTCTTCGGATTCAGGTTCTCTTCCGGCTTCAGGCCGAGTGCAGCCCGCTTTTCCATGCGAGGCTGGTAGCAGGCGGTCCAGTCGATCACGCCGACCGAGTAATACGGCTCGGGATCGTTCGGATCCATGTCGGATGCCATACGGTAGTACTTCTTGGCGTCATCCCACTTTTTCTGGTTGAGATACAGATAGGCCACACCCTTGGCGCTATTTACCTTTTGGTCGCGAGCCGCGGCGGGGTTATCGAGCACCTTCGAGTATTCTTCGATAGCCTGTTGTGCCGTGCGCAGATTTTCCGGCGATTCGACTCCGGGAATGTATTGCGAGACAAAAGCTGTAGCCAGATACATACGAGCATTGACGAGGCCGGGATCCAGTTGGACGGCCTGTTGGAAATGGTCGATGGCCTGTTCGTAATGGGAGTTCTTGTAAGCTTCCACGCCCTTATTGAGCTGGTCGCGGGCCCGTAGTTTATTGCAGCCCACAGAGAAGAAGAGCGCCAGCGATATTGCCGCCAGCGTGAGCAGCCTTAGATTCTTATTCATTGCGGTATAAGTCTCCCTCGCCACAGCATCCTAGGCCCAGAGACAGTCTTTTGACAAGCGCGGGCCGCGGCGGCACGGAAGCGACATGCTTCCGTGCTGTGGGCCGATACAGAAGTCGCACTCCGGGCATTACCGGACGGGCCGTGCTAGTTGCCCGCTTCGATCTTTGCGGTAATCAGACCGACCTTGTCCACACCTGCGGCGTGGGCAATATCAATCACGTTGGCCACATTCGCAAAGGGGATAGCATCATCACCCTTGACGAACATGACCTTTTCCGCGCGTTGCTTGTAAATGTCAGTGAGACGGCCTTCCAGGTTGTCCCAGGTGGCGTCTTCGTTGTTGATTTTGACGCCCGGCTCGGATCCGGCGCCACGGTCGACCAATTGGACGACGATGGTGCGGTCCGGAGTATTGTTCTTGGGCGCGTTGGGAGGAGGCGGCTGAGGAACCAGCGCATCCAGTCCTTTCGGGGTCACTGGGGAGATCACCATGAAGATGATCAGGAGCACCAGTAGTACGTCAATGAGCGGCGTGACGTTGATGTTTGCACTTTGGCCTCCGCTCGGGCCAACTGCCATTCCCATGGTCGTTCTCCTCTATTGCCCAGGCGCAGCCGGAGCTGGCGGGGCGTTTGGAGCAGTCTTTCTCTGATCGGTCAGCAGCCCGAGGTCATCGACCCCGGCGGCCCGGACGGCGTCCACCACCTGAACAACGCTGCCAAAGTGGGCCCGCATATCCGCCTTCACGTAAACCTGTTTGTTTTGCGCGTTGGTGGCCAGGCGATCTTTCACCTTGGTGGTCAGGGCGTCGATCGTAATCTGGTCGCTGCCGAAATACACCATGCCATCGCGCGTGACGGAAACCAGCAGGGCGTCTTCCTTGTCGGCATCTTCCATGGGCAGCGGGTTGTTCACCTGTGCCATGTCGACGCTGACGCCTTTCTGCAACATGGGCGTGACCACCATGAAGATGATCAGCAGCACCAGCATCACGTCCACCATGGGTGTAACGTTGATGTCGGAACTGACCTTGGAGCCTTCGTCTCGCTTTGCAATTCCCATAGCGTGCTATCTCCGCACTTCCGCTGCAATCCGATTGCGAACGCGTTTCGCCGAAAGTTGGGAAGGTCCGGCGCAGGAGATCTCCAGCGCCGGACAAGCAACTCACTGCGGTAACCGGATCGAGCCGTTTACCGGCGAAACACCTTACCGGCGATCGCCGCGCTTTTTGAGGAAGTAGTCGATCAATTCGCTCGACGAGTTGTCCATTTCGACGTCGAACGCTTCCACGCGACCGGTCAAGTAGTTGAACATCATGACGGCGGGGATGGCGACGAGCAGCCCGATGGCCGTCGTAACCAGCGCTTCCGCGATACCGCCGGCGACTGCTGCCAGACCCGTAGCTTTGGTGTTGGCGATGCCGGTAAATGCGTTCAGAATGCCCATCACCGTTCCGAACAGTCCCACGAAGGGAGCAGTCGAACCGATGGTGGCGAGGCCGCCCAATCCGCGCTTGAGTTCGGCGTGGACGATGGCTTCGGTGCGTTCCAGAGCGCGCTTGGAAGCTTCAATGGTCTCACCGGGGATGGCGCCGGGGCTATCCTGGTGGGCTTTGAATTCCATGAGGCCAGCGGTGACAACCTTGGCCAGGTGGCTCTTTTTGTTGCGCTCGGCGACCTTAATGGCTTCGTCGATGCGACCATCGCGCAGAGCGCCTGCAACGGCAGGGGCAAAAGCGCGGGACTGTTTACGAGCGGCGCTGTAGGCCATCCAGCGGTCAATCATCACGCCGATCGACCAGCCCGACATGATGAAGAGAATAACGACGACAGTACGGGCGACCCAGCCCATCTGTTTCCACAGGCCAAGCGGGTCGGTAGGCATGCCGCCGCCTTCCTGGATGACCCAGGCGGCTGCGACGTGGACGTGACTGAGAATGACTCCTGCGTGAGCTAACATGAGTTGCTTTTCCCTCCTCGGAACTCTCTACCTCTACTTAGACACTTTGATGCGCTTTGTGGTGCCAACCGCCGGGCAGAAACTCGCGTGCCGGGCAGCACGTACGGCTTACGCCGCACAATGCCCGAACCAGCCTGCCGGTACCCGATGAGAAATGTAGCGGTACGGTGGCCTTGTCCGAGCTTCTGAACAACCGCTCCCGGCCACCGCGCTTTGGTGGGAAGGGGAGGGTAACGCACACACCTCTACCGACAACTTCAATTCGCGCCACGTCCGGAGCTCTAGCCTCCGGCGAGCGTGAAGTTTACCTGAACCTGCGTCTCAACCTCGACCGGTTCTCCGTTCAGCAGGTACGGCTTGTACTTCCACTGCTTCACGGCCTCGATCGCGGCCGGAGCCAACATCGGGTGGCCGCTGATCAGCTGCAGGTTCTCGATGTTGCCGTCCTTGCTGATTTGAGCCTGCAGAACCACGACGCCCTGAATACGCGCCTGGCGCGCCAGTGGCGGATAGTTCGGCTGAACTTTGCGGACCAGCAGACCGGACTGGACGCCGGACGAAACGCGTACGCGCTGCGGAGTGGCAATCTTCGGAACTGCAACCGGCGTGGTGCTCAAGACGCTGCCGATCACGCCGCCCATCGATCCGCCCGGGACTCCACCGGGGACGCCGCCCACGACGCCTGTCGAAGCCATGACTGGCGGTGGCGCCTCGTCCTCTTTAATCATCTGGACCTTTTGTGGAATCTTCGTCGGCGTGCGCAGCTGGCCGTTGACGATGTCGGTCTGAATCACTTTCACAATCTTCACCGGTGCGGCTGCTGGCGGTGGAGGTGGCGGAGGCGGCGGGGGGGCCACCAGGAATGTCATAAGTTGTTGCTTAGGCAGGGCTTCCGTGAAAATCAGCGGAATCAGGACCATGACGCCAATGATTCCAATCTGAATGATGAACGACACCATGGACGTCCATCCACGCTTGGTTTTTAGCCTGCCGCCCGACTCGATAAGGCTATCTTCAAACATATGTGATCTCCCCTACTTCAGACCCTACGGAAACTTAGACACCGACTGCTTCCCCTTTGCTCCCAAGATCTTTTAACGCCCTCCGAGCCACCCAAGCCCAAAAAGCGTCCCGAGCAAACCCTTCCAACTCCTTACATTAAGAAGGCTTACCGCAACTATGGATGCAGTGCCATCCGGTAACTTACCTACTTCCCCTTACCTGCCGGAACGCCCTTGCTTACCGGAACATTCTTGCCCGCAGGCATGGCCACGGGACGCTTGCCTTGCTCAATTCTCCAATCCTGGTACGCCACCAAGATGGGCGCGGCAATCGCGATGGACGAATACGTACCGATCAAGATGCCAATGACCAGCGCGAGGCTGAAACCACGAAGCACCTCGCCACCAAATAAAAAGAGTGCGAGTACGGTAAGGAAGGTGAGGCCCGCTGTCAAGATCGTTCTGCTCAGAGTTTGATTAATGCTCCGATTTACGATCTCCGACAGTTTCTCGCGCCGCATGAGTTTAATGTTTTCGCGAATGCGGTCAAATACCACGATCGTGTCGTTATTAGAGTAACCAATCAGGGTAAGAATCGCCGCGATCACGGTTAGGGAAACATCGGTTTTCGTGAGCGAAAACGCGCCTACGGTAATCAGGGTATCGTGAAACACCGTTACCACCGCCGCCACACCGTAGATCCACTCAAACCGGAAGCCCAAGTAAATCAGCATGCCGGCCAGGGAATAGATTGTCGCCAGAGCCGCCTGCTTCTGCAGCTGCGATCCAACCTGCGGACCAACGATTTCGACGTTCCGCACGCCGAAATCTGAGAGGAAGAATCCGTCGTTCAGAGAGGCCACGGCCGCGGGATCTGCCGCGCCCTTTAACTGGTCAATCGAATTGAGCACGCCGCCCAGCGTCTTGTCGCGGTAAGCCACAATGGCCTGCGCTTGAGCGGTGTATTTCTGATCGGCATCGGTCCCCAGACGCATGGGATCCTTATCCATTAAGTACCTTTTGATTGTCAAAGAACTGGCGTTGTTCAGATCGGTCTTGCCTGCGGGAGTATTGGTCTCCAGTGCATTGATGATCTTCGTCTTGCCTTGATCGAGCGCGGCTTCATTGGTTTCTTTCACATCGAGGTCAATCAAAACCTCGTTGTTCGAAGCCGGACCATAGGGCTGAATCTTCGGATCGCGCAAGCCCGCGCGATCCATCGCCGCGCGCACTTTATTGAGATCCGGCGCATGCGAAAACTTCACATACACCAGCGTTCCTCCGCGGAAGTCTACTCCCCACGGAATGCCGTGCCAGAACAACATGGAAAGAACGCCGGCAACGCTAAAGATCAGCGAAAAGGCGAGAAAATACCACTTTTTCCCGAGAAAATCTATGCTGGTATTGCTAAAGAACTCCACCGGTTTGTCTAGCCCCTTATTTATCTATGACTTAAATGCGATTTGGTAATTTTTCGAAATTGGGTATCGAGTAGTTGAACAGGAGAACGGTCCGCGCTTTCGGAAGTTCAGTTATCCAATTGCTCAATTACAAAATTAACCAATTCCCTAAATGCTCAGCGCTTCGCCGCGTTGCTTGCGGTTCAGAATCCAATCGAAGATGAAGCGCGACACGAACACTGCTGTAAACAGATTCGCCAGCAGACCAAAGGTCAGCGTGGTGGCAAATCCGCGCACCGGCCCGGTCCCGAAGATGAACAGAATCGCCGCCGAGACAATTGTCGTAACGTGCGTGTCGACGATGGTAATCCAGGCGTGACTGAAACCCTGATCCACCGCGGAAGGCGGCGTCTTGCCGTTGCGCAACTCTTCGCGAATGCGCTCGAAGATCAGCACATTGGAATCGACACCCATGCCGACCGTCAGAATCACACCTGCAATTCCCGGTAGCGTTAACACAGCGCCGAAATATCCCATGAATCCGAGCAGGATGATGAGATTGAGAATCAGCGCAACATCGGCGTTGATGCCCGCACCGCGATAGTAAATGAGCATGAAGATTAGCACGGCCAACATGCCGACGACCGCGGCACGCACGCCGGCACGAATCGAATCCGCGCCCAGCGAGGGCCCGACCGTGCGCTCTTCCAGGTACCTGATGCCCGCCGGCAGAGCGCCCGAGCGCAGGATCATCGAAAGATCCTTCGCGGTCTGCTCACTCATCCGGCCACCGCTGATCTCGCCCCGGTCGCGGATCGGTTCCCTGATGTTGGCAACTTCTTGCACCTTGCCATCGAGAACGACGGCAAGACTGTCGCCTGTATGGGCAGAAGTAAAGTTGTAAAACCGTTGCCCACCGTCGCCGCTGAGCGTGAAGCTGACGCTGGGCTGGCCGTTCTGATCGCGGCTGGGCTGCGCGTCGCGCAAATCTTTTCCGCTCACTGCGGATACGCGAGAGACGAGGTACCAGGCTTGGCCCTCCTCGGCTCCGGGCATACTGTGCCCGGGGACCAGAATCGCATCGGCTGGCAAAACTCCGCCCTTATCCTGCAGAGCGGCTTGCTCACTCGGATACGGCCCGCCTAGAGACTGCTTGATCTCAAGCATCGCGGTGGACTGCATGATGTCTTTCACGCGCGCCGGATCATCCACATCGGGCAGCTGCACGAGAATCTGGTATTGCCCGAGTCCGTGCTCCTGAATCGTGGGCTCGCTGACGCCGAGCGCATCGATGCGGTTGCGGATAGTCTCAATGGCCTGCGTAACTGCCTTATTCTTAAGGTCAGTCAGGTTCGTGGGCTTCATCGAGATGTTCCAGGAATTGTCCGCTCCGCCCGTGATGTCGTACTCCGGGAGGCGGTCGGATACGATGCTCAGCAAGTCCGTACGCGAGCCAGGCTGCACTCCCTTCAACACGATGTGGTCGGGGCTGTTCTGCTGGTCGGGCTGAGCGATATCGGTGTAGTCAATCTTCTTGGCGCGCAACTGCTCTTTCAGAACTTCGATGGCGTTCTGCGCGTCCACGTTGACGGCGTCGTTGACCTTCACCTGCAAGATCAGGTGAGTGCCGCCGCGCAAATCGAGCCCGAGGTGGATATGCTCGCCCATCGCGGCCAGCACCCCGCCGCGAGAGAAGGTCTTCGGAACTCCAAAAATTCCGAACAGGAAAAAGAGCAAGAGGCCGAGGATCAGTCCGAGTTTCCAGAGAAAATTCTTATTCATAACCGTTTCGAGTTCCCTGTTTCGAGTTTCGAGAATTTCGTGTCGCAGGAGCGCGCAACTTGAAACCCGAAACTTGAAACTACTTCGCCTTAACTTCTTCCTCGGTCGTTGTCACCTGCATCACCGAGGCTTTGGTTACTTCCACCCTCAGGTTGTCTGGCGGGACGCGGAGATGGATCGCGTCATCCTTGAGGGCGATAATGGTGCCGCGCAGGCCGCCGCTGGTGGTGACCTTATCCCCCGTCTTGAGCTGATCGAGCATGCCCTGCCATTTCTTCTGGCGACGCTGCTGGGGCAGAATCAAAAGAAAGTAAAAAACGCCGAAAATAAAGATGATGGGCGCAATGCCCAGCCAGCCTATACCGCCGCCACTGCCACCAAACTGTACCGCTAGTAGAGAGTGCATATTCGAGAATTCTTAGCGTGTCTTATCCGAAAAATCAGCCGAGAAAAATCATCCGCAAAAAACCGCTCACGCCCATTGGCGCGCCGCGGGAGCTGTTATTTCACCACGGGGTTTAGATCGACTTCGGCCGGGTCCTTCGGCTTCAGGCTTGAATCCGGGGAGGTCTTCCCTTTCGGTCTACGGTTTCGGTCGAGACCAGAAACCAGAAAAAAACGAGACTATTCCCCAAGTGAGATAGAATGCCGCACCCGCTGCATAGTGTCAAGGTAGAAACTCAGGTTGTGGATCGTATTCAGGACCTGAGCCAGCACTTCGTTGGACGCATAAAGATGACGCAAGTAGGCCCGGGAATAGCGCTGGCACACCCGACAGCCGCATTTTGGATCAAGCGGACCTGGATCCTGGGCATAGCGCGCCTGCTTAATCGAGACTTTCCCCTCTGACGTGAAGAGCAGTCCATGCCGCGCGGCGCGCGTCGGGAGGACACAATCCATCATGTCGACGCCAAGACTCGCGTATTCGACAATCTCTTCTGGCGTACCCACTCCCATCAGATAGCGCGGTTTGTCTTTCGGCAAATGCTCCAGCGTGGACTCAACGATCTCGCGGGTAAGCGGACGTGGTTCGCCTACGCTCAAGCCGCCAATTGCGTAGCCGGGAAATCCGATCTCGACCGTGCGCTCGGCAGATTCTTTTCTCAGGCTGCGATCCATCCCGCCCTGCACGATGCCGAATAGAGATTGCGTGTAGTTCCCCGTACCCAGTTGCCCGTTGCCAGTCCGGGTGGCGATGTCGCTGTGCGCCGATTTTACTGGGAACTGGGTCCTGGGAGCGGGCAACTGACTCCAAGGCACTTCATGCTTGTGCTCCTCGAAATATTTCTTGCTGCGCTCTGCCCAGCGGGCCGTCATTTCCATGGAAGCCCGCATCCGAGCCTGATCTGCGGGATACTCGGTGCACTCATCGAACGCCATAATGATGTCGGCGCCCAGCCCGATCTGAGCCGCCATCGCGCTTTCCGGACTGAAGAAATGCGAGGAGCCGTCGAGATGGGATCGAAACGTAACGCCCTCTTCGGTGACTTTGCGCAGTTCATTGAGGCTGAAAACCTGAAACCCGCCGGAGTCGGTGAGAATGGCACGCCGCCAGGACATGAACCCGTGCAGTCCACCCAGTTGACGGACGGTGTCCACTCCCGGCCGGAGGTAAAGGTGATACGTGTTGCCGAGAATGATCTGCGCGCCCAGTTCTTCGAGAATGTCCTGAGGCACGGTCTTAACCGATGCGACCGTCCCCACCGGCATGAAAATTGGGGTCTCGACGACGCCATGGGGCGTAGTGAGGCGCCCCAAACGCGCTGTGCCGCTGGTTTTTTCAATGTGAAATGAGAGGGACATTCCCCCGCGATTGTAGCAATGCCGAATAGGGGCGGACGCACCATTCGGTCACACTGCCAGCGTGATTATTTCGCCCTCGAGATTTCCGCCTTCTACCATCAGCCGTCCGACGCTCACCGGCAATTTGAAGCGCCGCGGCCCCGCGCTGCCAGGATTGAAATAGAGAACGCCGCCGCGTGTCTCCTGCTTAGGTACGTGGCTGTGTCCATAGACGACCACACTGATGCCGGCGGCCTCAGGCTTGAGATCGAGTTGCGACCAATCGTGCAGCACGTAGAGGGAGAGTCCGGCGAGTTCGACAAGTTCGGTCTCCGGCAGCTTGCGGGCCCACGCGCCTTTGTCGATGTTGCCGCGTATCGCAGTCACCGGCGCGATCGCCGCAAGCTGGTCGAGAATCTCAGGTGCGCCCACGTCTCCCGCATGAATGATGCGCTGCGAGCCGTGTAAGGCTTCGATGGCCTCGGGTCGAAGCAGGCCATGCGTGTCGGAGATAACGCCGATGAGGATGGCTGTTCTCAGTCTCAGTTCTCAGTCTCAGTTCTCAGTCTCAGTTCTCAGTTTCAGTTCTCAGTTCTCAGACTTCGACTTCTGATGCGAATTCATCAGAGCATTCATTTCGGCGTGTGACGGGGCGCCATCCATCGCGGTGTATGTGCCGGATGTTTTCAATTCTTTTGCGAGATTGCGCAGGAAGCCTAGCGTCGCGCGCATTGGCCCTGAGCCCAGGCTAATTCGCTTGACCGCCAAAGCCGCCAATTCCGCCACCGAGGGTGAACCCGGAACCGCCAGGACATTCACCGGGCAGTTCAGATCGGCGACCAAGCGTCCGATCGTGTTGGCGTCGCGAAGCCCCGGGGCGAAGACGCAGTCCGCGCCGGCGTCGCGAAAGGCAGCCAGCCGCCGCACCGTCTCATCGTAACGCTTGCTGACGTCACCCACCTGCAGGAGATAAACATCGGTGCGCGCATTGAGCACAAGTGCAACATCGTATTTCTGAGCAGTCTCACGGATCGCATGGATTCTCTCCAGTTGCAGAGCCAAGTCCGCGATTGGGCGCTGCGGATCGCCCGTCGCATCTTCGAAATTCATGCCGACAGCGCCGCCGAAAATCACATTGCGCGTTGTCCGGAACGCGCTTTCCGGTCCCTCTCCGTAGCCAGCTTCGACGTCGGCGGTAACCGGCACTTTCACGGCGCCCGCGATCTGAGCAATTCTGGAAAACATTCGATCTGGATTAATTTTCTGGCCGTCTGGAAATCCTCGCGCAAAGGCGATTCCGGCGCTGGTGGTAGCGAGTGCTGGAAAACCGGCTTCCTCAACGATCCGAGCGCTCGCAATATCCCAGACGTTGACGAGCACCAGCGGCTCCGCGGCAGAATGCATGGCGCGGAACGCTTCGGCTTTTGCCCTCTGTTCAGAATCAGGTGCCGGCAATCATTTTCTCCCGTTCTTCATTCGTTCCGTGAATTTGCCGATGCTGACTACAGCGCGGCCCACGGTACCGCGGCCGATCTCGTTCGCAGCATCGCGGGCGGTGACGCGTAACGTGTAGAAACGTCCGTCGAAGGAGTCTAGCGAGGCCTCGGCCTTGATGTGGGCACCGATGCCACTGGCAGAGCGATGCTCGACGTTGATCGACGTACCCACGGTGATCTCGTCGCCCTCACAGTAGGGTTGCAGGGCGCGAAACGCAGCCGTCTCCATGAGTCGAATCATGTCGGGCGTGGAGTACACCGCTGGCAGTTCGGGATGGTGCGACGTGAGCGTGTGCTCGAAGGCGACCGTTTCTTCGGCCTCGCCGCGCGTGCCCATCGGAATCTCTCTAGCCACAATCACGCCTTTCCAAAAAAAGAAACGAGCCACGGATGTTATCGAATCAATGGCTCCGATCTCACAATTTGGGTTGGGACTACGCAGCCGCGTGTGCCAACCGCCGCGCTTCGATCCCATCCAGCGCTGCCCACAGGGTGCGCGCTGCGTTCTCGGCGGCATCCAGAGCGGCATCAGCGGCATCTGGATTCGCGGTGAGCCGTTTCTCAAGCTGGGTGCGCCAGACGCGCGAGTGGTACACATCCGCTGTGGCATGGACCGCAAAGTAGCCACAAGTCTTGTCGTCGGCGCCGTACATTTCGCGCAGGCCGCGTTCTTTTTCTTTGGCGATGCGGGGCACTTGCGATTCGTACGTATAGAAAGCTGCCAGCGCTTCCTCGGGTGAAGCTTCGCTGGCTATGTGATGGAAATGCCGAACGAGCTGCCGGACCTCGGGCACGGGACTGTGCCACTCCAGATTGCGGGTCGAGCCCATTCCTTCGGCGAAGTCGAGCCAAAGCTCGGAGTGCGGAACAGAATCTCTACCGGGACGCCCTTCTACGCCCTTCTCGTCGCACATGTTCGCCAGGACCGATCGCCGCAGTTCTCCGTCGTCCAGGGGCATACCAAGAGCGGCGAGATACGAAGGAAAAGCCTCGACGTGGTGGTAGTACTGCTGGGCGTATTCGCGGAGATCGTCGCGGCTCAGATCGCCTGCCGACCACGCTTTGTAGAACGGATGGCAAAGCAGGTCATATTTCCCGATGCGGGCTTCCAGTTCGTTGAAAAATTCGGCGGTATTCATGATGCCCCCTGTGATCTGGCGATTGCAGGATTGATGACCGTCCACTATACGAGGCGGAAAAGCAGGTCAGCAAGTGATGGAGATCACCAGAGCGGCCAAGTTGCTAGAATGAAAGCAGAAAGGTTCTGACAGATTTCTGGGGTTCCGTCCTTCTTCATGCAGTTCACCGAACAATTCGACGTTGTTGTCGTCGGCGCAGGCCATGCGGGATGCGAGGCGGCGATGGCGGCCGCGCGCATGGGCCTGAAGACCGCGCTGTACACGCTGAACGTCGACCTCATTGCGCAGATGTCGTGCAACCCAGCGGTGGGAGGCATTGCCAAGGGGCACTTGGTCCGGGAAGTGGACGCGCTCGGCGGCATTATGGGGGAGATCACCGACGCGGTCGGCATTCAGTTCCGTCTGCTGAATACTTCGCGGGGCCCGGCGGTGTGGTCTCCACGAGCACAGTGCGACAAGCAGGCTTACCGGCTCAAGATGCGCGAAGTGCTGGAGTCGCAGCCGAATCTGAAGATCAAACAGGCGGAGGTGGCGGATCTGATTGTGGAAGCGGCTTCCGGCTCCCGGCTATCGGCTGCCGGAGAGCAGAGCGATCAGCCGGCGGAGTCCGGAAGCCGAACGCCGGAAGCCGAACGCCGGGTTCTCGGCATTCGCCTCCGCGACGGTCGTACCGTTGGGGCGTCGGCGGTCATCATCACGACCGGGACTTTTCTTAACGGCCTCATTCACTGCGGCGAGCAGCAGTATCCGGCTGGACGTTCGGGAGAACCGGCTGCGGTGTTGCTCGGCGAGTCATTGAAGAAGCTTGGTCTGCGCGGATGCCGCCTCAAGACTGGGACTCCTCCGCGCCTCGACGGACGCAGTATCGATTGGTCGCGCTTCCCGGCGCAACCTGGTGACGTCGATCCAACGCCCTTCAGCTTTCGCACGAAGCGCGTCGCGCATCACGACTCGCAAGTGCCCTGCCACATCGCGTACACCACGGCTGAGACGCACCGCATCATCCGCGAGAACGTGCACCGTTCGCCGATGTACAGCGGACAGATTCAGTCCATCGGGCCGCGCTATTGCCCCTCGATCGAAGACAAGATCGTGAAGTTTCCCGACAAGGAGATGCACCAGCTTTTTCTTGAGCCCGAGGGACTGAACACCCACGAGATCTACGTCAACGGCATGAGTACTTCGCTGCCAGTTGAAGTACAGATGGAGATTCTGAAGTCGATCCCGGGCTTGGAAAACGCCGAGATGCTACGCCCAGGGTACGCCATTGAATACGACTCCATCGATCCAACAGAACTCGAACGCACGCTGGAGACTCGCAAGATCGCGAGCCTCTTCCTCGCGGGCCAGATCAACGGAACTTCTGGATATGAAGAGGCCGCCTGCCAGGGACTCATGGCCGGGATCAACGCCGCGTTGCAGGTGAAGAAGCAACCGCCGCTGATCCTCGACCGTACGGAAGCCTACACGGCGATCCTGATCGACGATCTCATTTCCAAGGGCACGAACGAGCCCTACCGCATGTTCACCTCGCGCGCGGAGTTCCGCCTGCACCTGCGCATCGACAACGCCGACCGCCGGCTGACTCCGCACGGCCGCCGGGTAGGCCTAATCTCCGACGAGGCGTGGAAGGATTTTCAGGAGAAGCAAGAACGGCTGGCAAAGCTGAAGACAACGTTGGAGCGTACGAGACTGACCGCGGAAATGGCAGAAAAAATCGACGCCCCAATAGTCGGCTCCATTTGCGGGGGGGAAGCGGCCCCCGACTGTCCAGCCGAGCAAAGCTCGGCTGCCCAAGATGCAGCCACCCCCAATTTTTCCTCATCCTTCGGCCAACCGCTCGCGCAACTCTTGAAGCGTCCTGAAATCACGGTGGAGCGACTCGCGCCGGTGCTGAGAGAACTCACGCCGGAGTTCTTTGCAAGAAATTCCTCTGCGCCGCCAGTTTCCGCGGCGATGAAGCTTTCTTCAGAAGTAAGAAACGAACTGAAGTCCGTCGAGACCGAGGTCAAGTACGCAGGCTACCTGCTGCAGCAGCAACGCGCCATGGAGCGGTTGAAGAAGTCCGAGCAACACGCGATCCCCGACTGGTTCGACTATCGGTCCGTCAGCGGACTGTCGCGCGAAATGCAGGAGAAACTGACCAAGGTCCGCCCGCGGACCCTGGGCCAGGCGTCACGCATTCCCGGAGTCACACCGGCAGCGGTGTCGTTGGTGAATGTATACGTGGAAATCCAGGCCCGCCGGCGCGTTCAAGCTGCAACGCTATAGCTGAAGATCACAGCCGCCGATCTGAACCACTAATCCAAACCTACTGACGCGCATCCTGCTTGGCCTGCAGTTCCTGCGCCAGCTTCCATTCGCTTTCCGCTTCTACCTTCTTTCCCATGTCGCGGTAAGCCTGTCCCAGCAAGTGGTGGGTGGTCGGATTGTTGGGATCCATGTTCGCCGCGCGCTGCAGGGCGCGTACCGCCAACCCGGGCTCACCTTTCTTCTCGAGCACTTTTCCCATCAGGATGTAAGGTCCCGTCGAGGTCGCATCGAGCCAGATGGACCGCTGCAGCAAGCGCTCGGCATCGTCATACTTTTGAACCCGTGAATACGCGTCGGCCAGCTTGTAGTAAGTCGAAGCGTTCGCCGGATTGATGGTCAGCTCCTGCTGAAATTCGGCGATCGCCTCTGGGATTTTCGATTTGTAGATGTACAACTCGCCGAGCAGATAGTGTGCCAGCGGCAGTTTCGGATCGAGAGCCGCCGCCTTCTGTGCATACTCCTCTGCCACCGGATCATATTCCTGCCGCAACAGCATCCGCGCGGTGAATAGGTAGCTCGCCGCCGAATCCGGCGGCACATCGAACATCTTGCCGAACGCCTTGCGAGCCTGCGGATAGTCTTTCGTCTGGATGTAGCAGATGCCCAGAATGTAGGAGGCATCCACGTTGGCTCGCGGATACCAGCCTTGGACTTTTTCGAGCAGCGGAATCGCATCCCCCGGATGACCGCCCATGTAATACGACAGTCCCAGCAGTTGGGTCGCCTCGCCATTCGAGGGGTCCGTTGCGCTGGCCTTCTTGAGGTATTCGACCGCTTTCACGAAATCGCTCTTCTTGTAGTGCGCGGTGCCCAGCTCCAGAGCGAGACCCTTGGTCGCCGGATCGGTGGCTTCCATTGTCTGCAACTGAACAATGGCCTCGTCGATCTTGCCTTGTTCCATGAGCTTTCGCGCTTGCGCGAACTCAGCGGGCGCGGCTGATTGCGTTGCTTGCGCGGAAGGCGCTTGCGGAGGCGCGGCCTGCTGCGCAACTGCCATCGTACAAAGAAGAAGTGCGGAGACCGCGCCCCGCAGTGCCCAGGATTGCCGCGTTGCTGCCATACCGAAATTAGAGCACAAACTGTGCGGGTGCCCCATCCTGAGTCGCGTTCGTTGGCCTTGCGACACGGGGGCTTTTGAGTCGCCCTAGTGCGCTTCCATTTCCTTCTTGAGCGCGTCCAGGTTTTCTTTCGCCAAGGCTTGCTTGGGATCAACCTGCAGCGCGCGCTCGAAGTGCGCCTTCGCTTCCGCGAAGCGACCCAACTCAGCGAGAGCGGCACCCAGGTTCGCCTCCGCGTTGGCATCGTCCGGTTGCACCTGCAGCGCCAGGCGGAACTGCTGCGATGCCCCTTCCAGATCGTTCTGCGCCGCCAGAGCGAAGCCGAGATTGTAGTGAGCGTCGAAGTAGTCTGGCCGCGTCTTCAACGCCGCCCGAAGATACGCCACCGCGCGCTCAGGATGTCCGGCCTCCACCAATGCCGCTCCCAGCGCGTTGTTCGCGGTTGCGTCCTCAGGACGCAGGTGTGCGGCCTCTTCGTACTCGGCGATCGCAGCGTCCCGTTTGTCCTTGGCCTGCAGCATGGCCGCCAGGTTGTAGTGCGCCTCGAAGTCGCCGGGATTTTTCTCCACGTTGTGGCGGGCCAGTGCTTCCTGCAACACCATACGAGGATCTCCCTGAGCCGCGTCGAAATTCATCGGCAGCACCTGCAGCCACAAATGACACATCTCGTCGCTCGACCGGTTCCCGCCCACCACGCGCGCCGGAGGTCGATTCGGATTCAGCGGATTCTCCGCCGAGTTGTCGTACACGTAGCGCAGGCTGACCGTCGTGTCCTTGGGCAACCGCACAGGCTCCGCATAGCGATACACCGCTTGCCAGTTCAGGTTCCAGTGCGGAATGTGGATCAGCATTTTCTTTGTGCCGTCGGGGAGCGTGGCGAAGGCCTGAATGTCTTTTCCCAGATAGTGCGCATGCGGGTAAATCGCCATCAGATCCACGTCCACCGGAAGAGTGAAGTCGTCAGTGACGAGAAAATCTTTCTGCCCGGGCGGAATGTCGAGCTTCAAGTCGCTTTCGAGTTGCAACAACATAGGCAGCTTGGTCGCAGCGTGCGGAGTGAAGTAGAGGCCAATACTCGGCTGGATCACCTCCGGCTTCCCGGAGGGTTGCAGGTGTGTGTTGAGAATGAGCTCCGTGCCTTTATCGAGGCGCAGGGATATTCCGTCCGGCTCCACATAGGGAATCGTGCCTGGCTTCCAGAAAAGGAGATGGCTGTCGGGATCGAAGACCTGCGATTCGATGCGAATCTCCATGCCGCCGAAACCCGCGCCGGGCTCGGTTTCCCGCTTGCGAGATTCGCCGAAACGATCCACGAGAATATTGGCATGGTGCACATACCGCTTGTCGCCCGGACGGATCTCAACCGCCTTCACCCATCGTGTTTCTTTGATTGGAACCGGAAAAATAAAGTTCCAGTACGTGTCGGTTCCTTGCGGCAGAAGCGTGAGAGGCTTGGTCGCTGTGAGAATGATATCGGGCGTTCCGAGTCGCCAGCCTTCGACAAACTTCGGCTGCGCTGGCATATCGGCGGCCGCGCCTTCTACTGCTCCTTGATCCACCCATCTGCGGATCAAATCAATCTCGGCATCGGGGAGTCGCAATTCATCTGCGAACTTTAGATCCTGTGGCTCGGGCAGCCAGGGTGGCATGGACCGTGACTGCGTCACCTCCGCGATCTGCCGCGCATGCCTCTTCACGTCGGAATAGGTCAGTAGAGGGAAAGGCCCAGCTTCTCCGGGACGATGGCACATGGCACACGAACGAAAGATGATGGGAGCAATGTCGCGATTGTAGGTAACTTGCGGCGCAGACCCAGAAGGTGTTTGAGGTTGAGCGAGTCTCGCGGGCGTCGAGGGTTTCGCAGGTTGAGAAGAAAGAGTTGCGGCCAATCCCGTGCCCGCCAGAACCACGGACCACATCAACCAGCGCGGCCCGGGGCTCACTCGAGATCCGAGATGTAGCATCCCACTCCCCTGACTTCATTCTTGGCGCCAGTCTCGGCCAGGGCTTTGCCCGCCAGAGCGGCGCGGATGGCGTCGTCGAGCTCATGCGTAGTGGGCTCGGCGCGCGCGCGTCCGAGATCAAGATACCAGTCGTCGATTCTCCCGTCGTACACAAGCTGGTGATGGCGGTCAAAGACAGCCGCCTCGGGAGTAATCTCGACGCGGCTCAACTTAACCAGCACATGCTGCGGATCACGCAGGGCGGGCAACTGATAGCCATAGTCCACGAGATATTTCCGGATCGTTGGCGGCGTATCTGTCTTGTCGGGATACACCAGCCAGAAACTGGCGGTGTCTGCATAGCGCTTTCCGAGCTGCTGAATAACGGGGGCGTAGCGGCTGGAGACCGGACAATCCCGCCTCAGAAAAACCAGCACCACAACTTTGCTGGAATCCGCCGCGAGCGGGTTGATCGCGTGGCCGTCGAGGTCGAGCGCAGTCTGCTGCGCGCCAGCATGAGCGGCAGAGGCCGCGAGCGCCAACAGACACACTGTCCGAAATCGGATTCCACCGGTCCACATACGATGTGCACACCCACGAACCATTCAGGATTCTAAGAGTGTCCGGCAGGAGTGTCCATTCCGATCTTTCCCGAAAGACGAGGGAAGAGGAATCCGGTGGAGCGCCGGTATGCCGCATACTCTTCTCCGAATTCCGTGGCGAGCAATCCTTCTTCGCGCACAGCCTTGCGAGAGTGCGCCGCCAGAAGCAGAACGACTGCCAGAATTCCGCCCAACTCCCGGCCTACAAGAGCCGTGCCCATGGACGCGAGCAGCATGCCGGTGTAGATGGGATGGCGCACAAAGGCGTACGGCCCGGTGCGGATAAGCTGGTGCCCTTCTTTAAGCGTGACGCGCGCACTCCAGTAGACTCCAAGGCAATAGCGCGCCCAAATCGACACAGCCACTCCCAGGAAGCTCAAGGCGATTCCCACCCACGCGATCCCCGCTTGATCCGGCACGAAGCGAAGACACAGTGGACCGACCCGTACCCACTGCTTAAACAGGAGACTGAAGGCCACCACCACGACGACAAGAGTCGCGAGCCGGTCTGCCGATTTCTCCCGAGCCTTGGTGCGGTTCACGCGCAGCGAAGTGATCGCCCAATAGGCGGCGAACACATACCACGGAAAAAGATCAATCTGCCACAGCGACAACGTTCGCAGGTTCACGACGACCCCTGTCCTCAGCTCTTGGGCTTCGCGATGCGGCGCAAATGAAGGATCCACCCGGATTCCATCTCGATCTGTTTCCGCATGTATCGAACGATTTCACCGCCGAACTTGCCCAGTTCCATGTTTGCCTGCAAGTCCGCCAGCCTCTGATCGCGGCTCTGCAGATAGTTCTCGCGCAGCGCCAGAACCGCCTCTCGAGTCTCCGGCTTGAGCGCGGGGAATAGCCCCACGCGCAAGTGAAAGGAGTTTTCCGAAGACGCGTCAGCCTCGCCGAATTCATTCAGGCGCTCGAACAAGTAGCGGCGGCCTTCGGCGGTAAGAACGTACTGCTGCCGAGTCTGGCCGCGTTCCCCCGGAACCGCTTTCTTCGTGACCCATCCCTCCTGCAAAAACCGGCGCATAGCAGGGTATACAAGGTTGTTGTGCAGTGCTTGTTGCCCGAGGATCCATCCGGCCTCCCGCTTGAGCTGGTAGCCGTACTTGGGATTGGCCAGCATCATCGAGAGGAGTAATAGATCATTCATGACAGTGTCAATTATGACCTAATTATGAAACGTGCGTCAACAGGGAAATTCCGCCGCATAGCGCCGCGGCTGTCCGGCGGGACAGTCGGCAAGATGCCGGCGCTACCCAGTCCCGCTACAATGGCGGGAACATGATTGCCCATCTCCGTGGAAAGCTGCTGGCCAAGCATCCCAATCAGGCGATCGTCGAAACCGCCGGCGTTGGCTACGACGTGACCATCAGCGTGCCGACGTTTTCCGATCTGCCGGCCACCGGCGCCGAGGTCGCTCTGCACATTCACACTCACGTCCGCGAAGACCTGATCGCGCTTTACGGATTCCTGCGTGCTTCAGAGAAGTTACTGTTCGAGAAACTGATCACCGTAAGCGGCATCGGCCCCAAGCTCGCCATTACGATCCTTAGCGGCATGGCAGGCGACGAAATGGTCGGCGCGATTCGCGGCAACGATATTGCCCGGCTCACGCGCATCCCCGGCATTGGAAGAAAGACAGCTGAGCGGATGGCGCTCGAACTGCGCGACAAGTTGCCGCCCGTGACGCCGACCTCGGCGCCGGCAGTTCCGGCGATGAACGTCGTCGAAGAAGACGTGCTCTCGGCTCTGGTTAATCTCGGATATCAACGTGTCGCAGCGGAGAAGGCTCTCGCTGCAGCCACAAGAAGCGGAAAAGGCGGATCATTCGACGCAATGTTCCGCGAGGCGATGGCTGCATTGTCGAAGTAACTGCTACTTCCCGATGCAGAACGTGCTGAAGATGAGATTCAGGATGTCGTCAGTCGTGGTCGTCCCCGTGATTGCATCGAGCGGGCGCAAGGCGTTGTAGAGATCGAGCAGAAGCATCTCGTGCGGTACCTTGCCGGCTACGGCCACCTTCGCAGCATTCAGCGCCATCAGAGAGTCCTTGATCAAGCCCTGATGGCGCACGTTGGTGAGAAAGCCCGACTCTGCCGGGACTCCGCCCTCTCCTCCGATATGCCGCAGAATCTTCGTACGGAGTTCCGCGATGCCTTCCCCCGTAACAGCGGAAGTGCACACTCGCGCCTGCTCACCCCTGGCGCGCCATTCGTCTTGCACGCCAAGGTCGCTTTTGTTTCCCACCACAATCAGCGGCCGTCCCTCAGCCTGGCGCAGAAGTTCTACATCTTCCGCGATCTCGGCCTGCGACGCGTCAAGCACCACGAGCACCAGGTCGGCGTCCGCCAGCGCTTCCATCGATTTGCGAATGCCGATTGACTCCGCTTCGTCGAGCGCCTGGCGAATGCCTGCAGTGTCTACCAGTTTGACCGGTATGCCGCCAATCGCCACGGTTTCGCTCACCAGATCGCGCGTCGTGCCCGGAGTCGCGGTAACAATCGCTCGTTCGCGCTCCACCAGGCGGTTGAACAAACTCGACTTTCCCACGTTCGGCCGTCCTACGATTGCAAGGGTCAATCCCTCGTGGACGATCTTGCCGTATGCGAAGCTGGCGCTCAGATGCTCCAGCGGCGCGCGAACTGAGGCGATGTGATCGAGGATCGTGGCATCCGGCAATACCGACACATCGTCTTCGGCGAAATCGATTCCGGCTTCGAGCAGAGCAATCAGTTCGACCAACTTCTGTTTGATCGGCTGCAACCGCCGCGAGAGCGCTCCTTCCAACTGCTGCGCGGCGACTTTGGCTTGATAGAGGGTCTGCGAGTCGATGAGGTCTCGCACCGCCTCCGCCTGGGTGAGGTCGATGCGCCCATTGAGAAAGGCTCGCATGGTGAATTCTCCGGGCTCGGCAAGACGTGCTCCCGTTGCAACGCAAAGCTCCACAATATGCCGCAAGACAACCGGAGACCCGTGCGCCGCAATCTCAATCACCTCGTCGGTGGTATAAGAATGCGGCTTCGCAAAGTAGGTGACGACAACTTCGTCGATACGCTGTGAAACTTCGTGCGGCGCGGGCGCCTCCGCCTGCGTCGCGCCACGAGATGAACTGCCGGCAGGTTCAGCCAAGCCGCGCTCGGCCAAAAATTCGGGAGCGGCGGGAACCACATCGACATCTTTAGTTTCTAGCTTTTCGCGGGCAGGGGCGCCCGCGCCACATGGTTCAATCAACTCCCCAAATACGGCTCGCCCCGGTTGCAGTTCATGCGTCAATCGCAACAACGGCAATGCAATCCTGGAGGCATCGGGCCCCGCCAGGCGCACGACTCCTATGCCTCCGCGTCCAGGCGGTGTAGCGATTGCGACAATGGTGTCGTCAAAATTCACCCGTTCCGATTGTAGCGAGCCGAGTCGGCTTCCGGACAAACGTGTATGCAAAAACCAGCATCTTGACGCGCTCCTAGCGCCGACATACTCTCTGAAAACATTGGGCATCCACCCCGGTCTGGCAGCCCTCCGCCTGATTTTCAGCGCCTGATTTTCAGAAGAAAAGGAATCGATTTCTTCGGAGGAGATTTCGTATGTCGGAACGCTACAGTCGTCGATTTTCCGCAACTCGCATCACTACACTGGTCGCCTTCTGCGCTGCAATGGTCATTTCCTCGCACGCCCAAACCTTCACCAAGCTGGTCGATTTAACTCGCACCACGGGCGAGTTTCCGGCGAGCCCCCTCGTCCTGGGTCTGGACGGTAATTTGTACGGAACGACAGTCGAGTGCAGGCGCGTACGGTGGAGGCTCGTTTTTTCAGCTCACTCCGTCGGGGACGTTTACCAAGCTCTATGACTTTTGCTTCAACGACAACAGTAACTGTCCGGATGGCGCAGAGCCTGCGGGCTCTGTCGTTCTCGCTCCGGACGGCAGCTTCTATGGAACGACGAAGGGCAGTTTTACCGGCGGAGAAGACAGTACTGTCTACAACATCACTTCCACCGGCGTATGGACCAGGCTGCACACCTTCTGTGGAACTCTCAGCTGTTCCGGCGCATTCGCCGGCAGTGGACTTACCTTGGCTTGGAATGGCAATTTTTACGGCACCAGCAACCCGCCCGACGGCAGCTCCGACTACGACAACCTTGTCTACAGCACGAACCCCTCCGGAACGGTCCACACCCGGCTCATGGTTTGTCCGAACCAGATCTGCCCAACCAACGCCGGGCCTTCCGGCACCTTGCTGCAGGCCAGCGGCGGATTTCTCATCGGCCCGGGACCGGGCGGGGCCAATGGTGTGGGAGCAATTTACAAAATGACTCCCTTGGGAACTCCGGCCGTCTTGTATTCCATGTGTGTGGACAGCGCTTGCCTCGGTGGCACCAGCACGAACACCCCTCTGGTTCAGAACCTGGGCGGAAGCTTGTATGGGACGAACCGTGCGGGAGGCGGTGGCGGTCACTGCACCATCGGTCAAGGTTGTGGCACGGCGTTCCACTTGGTTGGTCCGACTTTTACCGTGCTGCATCCCTTTTGCAACTGGCTGAACTGTACTGACGGCGGCCAGCCGAACGCCCTCATTCAGGCCAGCGACGGTAATTTCTATGGAACCGCTCTATCATTTGGCGCGCACAACGGTGGTGTCGTCTTTAAAGTGACGAACACACACCAGTACACGGTGATTCACGCCTTCGCCACCGCGGACGGCATCGCGCCGCAGACTGCTCTAGTGCAGGCCACCGACGGCACTCTCTACGGCACGACTGTCCAGGGCGGAGCGAATCCCCTTGGCGATGACTTTGGCACCATCTTCAAGATCTCGCTCGGCCTGCCTCGGTTCGCCAAAACCGTGCAACCCGCAGGTAAAGTCGGAGACTCGATCGTCATCCTCGGCAACGGCCTGACGGGATCCACTGCCGTCACTTTCAATGGATCGGCGGCAACATTTACCGTGGTCTCTGACACCGAGATCACTGCCACCGTTCCCTCCGGCTCGACCACCGGGAAAGTTCAGGTCATGACCCCGGGCGGCACACTCTCGACCATCGTCAACTTTCCAATCCATTCCTAGCTATCGCTCCATTCCCCATCGTTGCCGCTCATCAGGAACGGCAACGATGGGAAACCTCCCACTCGGAATACTCTGGGGGCAACCGCCCCTAACCTGCCGCGAGCGAGGTAGAAGGCTGTCCCGCCTCGCGAAACCCGGCGGCTCACGCCACACGAGCCGGCTGCAGCAGGTAAACTATTTCTCGCCAAGAAAACGGAAAGTAAATTCCCGCACAACTCCCGAGGAGCACGATCATTGTCCGTAGCTGACGAACTTCTAAGAGCCAACGAAGAATTCGCGCGCAATTTCAAGCTGGGCAAACTCTCGGTCCGCCCGGCCCGCCACGTCGCGGTGCTCGCCTGCATGGACTCGCGCATCCTGTTTGAGCATTGCCTGGGCCTGAAGCCCGGCGACGCGCACATGATCCGCAACGCCGGCGGCATCGCTACCGATGACGCCATCCGCTCGCTGATCGTCTCCCATCACCTGCTCGACACGCAGGAGTTCATCATCATCAATCACACAGACTGTGGATTGCTGAAAGTGAGCGAAGACGAACTGAAAGCGCGCCTCGCCAAAAAGATGGGCGCTTCGGATTCGCCCGCGCATTTCCACGCTTTCGACGACCTCGAAGCGAACGTACGTTTGCAAATAGAGCGCGTGAAATCGCACCCCTGGATTCCGAAACACATTGCGGTGCGGGGATTTGTCTACGACGTAAAGACGGGGAAACTGAAAGAAGTGGCAGGAGCGTGATGCTGTGGGATGGCGATGGGGCGCAGCCGTTGCTAAGAACGAGATTCTATTGATCCGCAGATTCAAACGCGGAAGCCAAAGATCGTCGCCAACCATGCGAGGTTCAACACCGCGCTCGCAAGATAGATCCTCCGCGCCGAGACCGAGAACATCCAGCTGCGGCTGATGGGAAGGAAGAGCATGCGCTGCACAGGGTAACACTGGCCGGCATGAAATCGGCATCAAACGCAACTGCGGCTCTACCGCGCCACCTTCTCAATCTCCGCCTTCAGTTCGGCATACGGCAGCGCTCCGGGATGGTACATTGCCACCTTCCCCGTCCGGTCCAGCAGCACCAACGTCGGTGTCGTCGAAGCTCCGTAGGTGTCGAAGTTGTATTTACTGATGGGCACCGGCATATCGAGCAATCCACTGTAGAAGCGATGCCGCACAGCATCGATGTACCGGAGTTCATCGCTCGCCGATGCGTGCTCGATCTGCGCCGTGTATCCGTAGAACCGCGTCGGACCGATCACCTTCAATCCCTTGGCGGCATATTCCGACCGCAGCTGCGTAATGATGGGCGCCTCGGCCTTGCAGTCTCCGCACCAGTGCGCCCAGAAGAAGAGCAGCACGGGCGAGCCTTTAAGCTGCGTGGCCGCAGGCAACTCAGCTCCAAGGAATTGGTCTGATTTCAGCGCGGGCGCCAATCTTCCCTGAAGGGAGAGCAAGTTCAGATTTTTCTGCAGCCGGTCGTGGATGGAAGTATTCCCATACGTCCGCAGCGCGGCCTGCAGAAGTGTAACTGCCTGCGTTCGCTGCCCCTGCGCCGCAAGAGCCTGCGACTGAACTTCTAAGGCCGCCCCCAGCGCGATCGGCAAATGCGCTTCCGAGTCCAACGGGCGCAGCTTTAATTGCTCGAGCACCAGAATCTTGGTTTGCTTGGCATAAGCTTCGGCCTGAGAATACTGTTGCTGGTCGAGCGCGGCCCGTCCCATCCAGGAATATGCCTCCAGATACTCCGGATTTATCCCCTGCTGGCTCCGGTAAGAGTTGAGCGCTGCCTCCGCCCCCGAGAAGTTGTTCTGCGCCAGGGCATAGCGCACGTTATCCACAATCCCAGCCCACGCCGAAGCCGTCAGCACTGTTGAAACTAGCAGAATACGAAAACGCTTGGTTATAAGAAAACGCATGGTTAAATGATGAATGTTCTGCCCAAAGGTGGCAAATCTTCGTGAAATATTTCTTACGCTCGATTCGCCATAACACCCTCCCTATCAGTTGTTTAGAGCGGTTTCGAAGCGAATTTTGTAGCTATTTCGGTGCATTCCCCATACAATAAAAGTGCGTTTGATCTTTAGAGTTCCTTCGCAGTACAAGCATCTCCGCTTAACCCAGCGCGTGACCTGCCTGCAGAAGACCCTGAAAGTTTCAGCGCTACATTCAAGAAAAAGGAACAAGCACCAACATGGAAACAGGAACAGTGAAGTGGTTTAACGACGCCAAGGGCTATGGTTTTATCAGCCGCCAGAATGGCGAGGATGTCTTCGTGCATTTCTCCGCCATTCAGGCCAGTGGTTTCCGCAGCCTGCAGGAAGGTCAGCAAGTACAATTTGACGTAGTCAAGGGCCCTAAGGGCTGGCAAGCTGAGAACGTCAAGGGCGTCTGACACCGCTTCCCAGTAACAACTCGAAAATGAGGGCGGCCAGAAATGGTCGCCCTTAGTTTTTTGGAGTCCCGGTTCATCCGGCTCCAAGCACCCACCGTCCGAAATCCCCGCCTCTCGTCGCTAAAAGGATGCCCTTCAGCCGAGCCCAGTCCATAGTCAGCATCGGGAGGAATCATCCTATGCGAACCCGAGTTGCTTCAGCCTTCATGGCGGTCGTTTTGGCTTGGTCTGTGGCCAACCTGCAGGCCCAGTCTTCTTCCGTACAATCCCAAAACTGGATCCTGCCCCACGGCACCGTCGTGAAGGATGCTGGCCCGCGCACCTACCAGTTCACCGTCGACTACAACATGGCAAACACCAAGGGCGAGATCACCCATCGCACACGCTTAACGGGAGACTATACGCGGGGCTTGCCAGGCGGAGAGATCGTTTGGAAGAACGTGGCCCAGGCCGATGTAGACGGCCCCACGGCTCCATTCGCGGCGGCGCAGAAACGCGACTTCATGGAGGGCTTCCGCTATCGCAATGATCTTGGCAGCACCATGAAGCCGGAGTTCTTCAAAGCGTTCCCGCCCACCGCGGTATTTGAGCGTAATCTGGTTTGGGATACGGGAATGATCGAGATGTTTGGGCAGAACTATTTCGACCGCCTGAAGCTGAACGAGCCCTATCATTCCGCTTCCAACGACGATGTAAACATGCCTGACGTAGGCACTTTCCACAATCGCGACGTCGTGCTGACTTGGATCGGGCGCTCGATGCGAAATGGTCAGGACTGCGCCCTCATTCGCTATCAGGCGTTCTTCAACCCCGTAGAGATCGCCAATGGTGGCATGGCTTTGGAAGGGCGCAGCGACTACTGGGGGGAGATTTGGGTATCGCTGGCAACGAAGCAAATTGAATACGGAACGATCAATGAGATGGTAGTGGGGGAGATGAAACTTTCTGGTCGGGACACGACGCAGATGGTTAACGTCTTCCGCATGGGCACTCTGGAGCCCGTAAGCGCGAAGTAGAGAACTCGTGATCGAAAGGGCGCTGGTTATGAATTCGATGAAACACAAATGGACGTTCTACCTGCTGTGGCCAAACCTGGCTGTGGCAGTGGTGTTTCTGATCCTGCTTGCGTCGAATCAACTCCCCAGCGCCCGGGAGTTCTTTCACGCACTCGTCTACTCGTTAGTCTACGCAAATCTGATCGCGGTTTTCGGAGTCTTGCTCGTGGAATTGCTTGCGCAGAGATGGGCTCGCCGCAAGCTCTCGTTGCTTCCTGTCTTCGCGCTGTGCGTCTTCGTGATCATTCCTGTGGGCTTCTTGGCGGTGCAGACGCTCTTGATGGGAATCGGCTTTTTAGCTCCGCAGAATTTCTGGCCGCAGTATTTTCATAATCTACGAGTCTCCACGCCGCTCGCCATGGTGTTTGGACTGGGCGCCTTGGTTCACGCATCGTTGCGGGAACGCGTGCAGGTGGCCGAGGCGAAGGTCCACGAAAAGGAAGTGGCCGAAGAGCGCGCACTGAAACTGGCCACTGAGGCACGGCTGCGCTCGCTCGAGTCGCGGGTTCATCCGCATTTCCTGTTCAACACCTTGAACTCGATCAGTTCCCTCATTGCCACTAATCCTGACCGGGCCGAGCGCATGGTCGGCCAGCTTGCGGTGTTGCTGCGCGCTTCGCTCGACACCGGCAATCAACAACTGATTCCGTTGCGGCAGGAGTTGGGGATGGTTGAAAGCTACGTCGACATTGAGCGAGTGCGATTCGGCGACAAGCTGCGCGGATCGATCGACATCCCCGCCGATCTGCGCGACGCCAAAGTGCCGCCCATGTCGGTGCAGGCGCTGGTGGAGAATGCCGTGAAGCACGGAATCACTCCCCAGAACGGCGGTGGGGAAGTTTGGGTGACAGCATCCGATAACCACGGCAGTGTGCGCATCGAGGTTCGCGATTCAGGCCCCGGTTTCGATCTGGCGGTGGTCCCTGCGGGGCATGGGCTCGACAACCTTGTCGAGCGTCTCAATGCGCTGTTCGGCGAGAGAGCCCGCATCCACGCTTTCCGCCGCGATGGCCGCTCGATTGTAGAGATGGTTTTGCCACGTGTATGAAACTGCGCGCCTATCTCGTTGACGATGAACCTCTGGCCCTTGAGCGATTGCGCCGGATGCTCGAGCACTCCGCCCACGTGGAGGAAGTGATCGGCTCTACGACCACTCCCGAGGAAGCCGTGGAGGCGCTCACCGCGGACCCACCCGACGTTTGTTTCCTCGACATTCAAATGCCGCGGCTCAATGGTTTCGATGTGCTGGCGAGGTTGCCCCGACAGCCGATTGTGATTTTTACCACCGCGTACGATCAGTACGCTCTCAAAGCATTCGAAGTGAACTCCGTGGACTACCTGTTGAAGCCGGTAGATCCGGAGTCTCTGGAGCGCGCTCTCAAGAAAGTGGAAACGCTGCGCGACTCAAGCCGGAGCGCTCATCCCGATCTTCAGGCATTGCTCCAGCAACTCACCGATTCGCTTCGCGAGACTAGGCCGGAATATCTCGAGAGAATTGCCTCGCGGCTCGGGGACCGGTTGTGGTTTCTCGACCTCAATCGTGTCACCCATTTCTATGCCGAAGACAAGCTCACGTACGCGGCAGCGGAGGGCAAAGCCTATGGTGTGGACCATTCCATCACCGAGTTGGAGAAGAAGCTCGATCCGAAGAAGTTTTTCCGAGTCCACCGTAGCACTTTGGTGAGCTTCGCCTGGATCAAGGAAGTCACATCACTCCCCGGAGGCGCATTGAACATTCGCCTGAAAGACGACAAGAACACTGACTTGACCGTCGCGCGCGACCGGGCGCGTGAGTTCAAAGTTCGGGCGGGATGCTGATTGAGAAGATGTCCGCGCTAACGGAACTGGCCACTCAGACTCGGACACAATGCCATCGCCACTCTAAGAAGAAACCATTTAGGAGGCACATCATGACAGTCTCAAAAGCGGTCCTGCGAAGTCTGCTCGCCTTCGTAGGCGTCTGCGCCGTTCAAATGGTTGCGGGCATGCTAGTCCCGATGAAGCCCATAGCAACGCCACACATCATGGAGTGGCTGCTGCTGGTCAACGCAGTGGTCGTAGGCTCACTCACGGTTGCGGCGGTTCGCACCGAATGGCGCGGCTGGAGGCTGGGAGTTGCCATTGTGGCGATTCCGCTGGCCATCGAGTCCGTCAACCTGCTCGAGGGAACCGTATTCCTGGTTAACTCTCAGATCGAATGGAAGAAAATCTTTGTCCATGCATTCATCTCATCCATCCTCAGCGTTCCCATATGGATGTTGCTCTTTGGCCGTCGCGATGACGCCACGCAGGAGCACTACCACCCGATCCAGGCAAAATCGCGGGGCGAGCGCGCGTGGAAGTTCGTGGTGTCGGATTTCACCTACCTCTTCCTCTACTTCGGGACGGGGATGATCATTTTCCCCTACGTCAAAGACTTCTATGCCACGCAGCATGTGCCGCCGATGGGCACGATTGCCGCGTTACAGCTGTTAGTTCGCGGGCCGGTCTTCGTCCTCATTTGCCTGGGTCTCACCCGGATGCTCGGGCTGCCGCG
Source organism: Candidatus Sulfotelmatobacter sp. (assembly GCA_035695545.1). Taxonomy (GTDB): domain Bacteria; phylum Acidobacteriota; class Terriglobia; order Terriglobales; family Acidobacteriaceae; genus Sulfotelmatobacter. The sequence goes on from DASRRV010000126.1 coordinate 83,087, forward strand.
TCTCAAGGGCGCACTGACCGTGGGACTCGTCTTCACGCTGGTGAGTGGAGTCGCCCCACTGCTAATGCCGAATCCGTTCTTCCCGGACGCGGTGCGGTGGGTCCACTTCGGCGAGGTGACCAGTGAGAACTTCGTGTTCGGAGCAATCGTCGCATGGCTCTGGGGTCAGCCGCAGTTGGCGCACGCGCAGATGGTTCACCAGACGGTATAGAAGATTGCGGCAGCGGGATTTATAGGCAGGATCGCTCGGAGCTTACGGCTGTGTGCTGCGCATCAGCACGACGTCAGATTCGTTATGCCCCCGCACAATGCCCAGCTTGCTGCCATCCGGCGACCAATGATAGTCCCAGATATGCTCCGCTTTGAATGACGTCAACTGCTTTCCGGGCGAACCGTCGAGCGGCTGCGCCCACAAGTTATCTACGCCGTCCGTCCGAGACGAGTAGATGAGCGATTTGCCATCGTGCGAAAACCGGATCAAATTCGTCGATCTCGGACGTTGAAACGCCCCCATCTTCTGCACCTGCCCGGTATCGGTCGCCACCAGGGCGAGTTTCTCTTCGTGCCCGGCGGCGTGGTCAATCGTGCTGAAGACCAGTGTCCGGCCGTCCGGAGAAACGTCGAAGTAACCGGCGATGGCAAGATCCGACACCTTCCGGGCCGCTCCTCCGTCGATGGGAACCTGCATGACTCGTCCGGCCGCCTGGTCCAGGTAGAACACCGATGTTGAATCCGGCGCGCACACCGGGAAATTGTCTTGCTTGCTTTGAGTCAATTGCTTTAGATTTCCACCCGCGGCGTCCGCCCGCCAGATATTCTGGCTGCCCTTGCGGTTGGCCAATCCATGAAGAAAGACAATGTAGCGCCCGTCAGCGCACTCCCATGGATCGCCACTCACAGCATCTTGCTCCGTCGAAAGCGCACCTTTGGCTCCAGACGCAGGGTCAAGCCAATTCAGCTTGTTGTCTTTGTCGTGGATCAACTTTCCGTCATGCGTCCAGAAAAAGTCGGTGAATGCGTCCACCGCAGCAATTGGCCGCGCATCACCGGATGCAGGCGACATCACTTCCAGATTCCAGCGTCCTTCGGAGAGCACAGTCGCCAGCACCTGTCCGTTCGCCGCAACGCTCAAGTCCGAATAGTCGTTAGTGTCTCTTGTAACCGCATCGATTTTTCCTTCCGGATACACGACGAAGCTGATCTGGTCCTGCGTGAAATTGGACGCTCGAGCGCGCTGTAGCACCAGCACTCCGCCGCCATCCGGCAGCCAGGTCGGCAAACCCAGCGCCGAATCCGTACTCATGACCAGATGCTGCTGGCCGTTTCCCGCATCGATCGCCACCAGTCCCGTCAGGGCATCACCTGGCTGATTCACCACGCACAGGATGGTCTTGCCATCCGGCGACCACGCCGGTTGGAAGAGTCCCTGACTCTTCAGGCCGCTAGCCAGCGCGGTCTCTTCGCCGGTCTCGAGCGAGCGCACGATCAGCCGGTACTTCCCGGGGTCCGGACTGTCATAGCGCATAAACGCGATTTTCTTGCCGTCGGGCGAAAACGTGATGTTCGAATCGACATCTTCCGCCAGCCGCTCGGGAGTGCCGCCCAGAAGCGGCGCGCGATACAAATATTTCAATTCAAAGTTGCCCGGGTCGCTGCGGACGAAGTAAAGGTAGTTGCCGTCGGGCGAGAATCGCAGCCCGTTATATACGATATCGGCGGGCGGCTGCACTTGCGTGTTGCTGTTGGTCGGCACATTGCGGAGCCAGAGACTGGTCAGGCCGGTGCTGCCTCGCATCAGGCTGAGGATGTATTTTCCATCCGGCGAAATCGCCACCCTCGCAGCATTGCCGTCCTCGGTCAACTTGGTGACTGTGAAGTTACGGAAGGGGCGCATCGGGTGCCGCGTTATGAACGAGTAGATTCCGTATCCCGCAGCCAACAACACGACAATGCCCAGCAGAACGGTGACACCCGTTCCCAGCTTGTGTTGTCCGGCGGCGGCAACTACAGCGGAACCCGACGAACCGGTCGCCGCAGAAGCCGGGGCAACGGGACCTGAAGAGCTGCCGACTCCCGCGCCTGCGACTGGAATCGACGCCGAAGCGGAAGGCGCTGCGGCGGTCTTCCGTCCCGACTCGACGTCACGTTTCAAGCGCTTCAAGTCGCCGCGCAGGTCGGCGGCCGACTGGTAGCGGAGGTCGCGGTCCTTCTCCAGCAACTTCTCTATGATTTCCTGCAGCTTCGGCGGCATGGTCGCATTCAACTGCAGCACTGAAGGGGGCTCCAGTTCGAGGATGGCGTGAAACACTACCGCTGACGTCGCCCCGGAGAAAGGCTGCTTTCCGGTCGCCATCTGGTAGATCACCGTGCCCAGCGAGAACAGATCTGACCGCGTATCGAGTTCTTCGCCGCGAGCCTGCTCGGGCGACATATAGGCGATAGTGCCCACGGTCGCGCCGGGACTGGTCAGATTGGGCGTTGGCGAATCCTGCGTGGCACCGATGGTTTCCATTTCCATCTCAGGACGAGTCAGCTTCGCCAGGCCGAAATCAAGCACCTTCACCTGCCCACGCGGCGAAAGAAAAATATTCGCCGGTTTGATGTCGCGGTGAAGGATTCCTTTCGAGTGCGCGGCGTCAAGGGCATCAGCCAGTTGAATGGCCACGTCGAGCAAGAGTCCGACCGGTAACGGGCCGGAAATCAGCTTCTGGTCGAGGTTTTGGCCCTCGAGCAACTCCATGGCGATGAACGACTGCGCTTCCGCATTCTCGCCCGCGGCCTTCTCCACCGCGTAAATGGTGCAGATATTCGGATGGTTCAGAGCAGACGCCGCGCGCGCTTCAAGCAGAAAGCGATCAAGCGCGTTCTGATCACGCGACAGTTGCGGCGGCAAAAACTTCAGCGCGACCTTGCGCCCCAGGTCGAGGTCTTCGGCTGCGTACACCACGCCCATCCCACCGCTGCCCAAGCGGCCCGTGATGCGATAGTGCGAGATGGTCTGGTTGATCACGACAGGGGAGTCTCATCTTAGAGTGCTAGCAAAGAAGACGTCAACGCGAAGAGCAACGCCACCGTCGCGAAACGAGACACATGTTCCCGCAGGAGCAAGTGGAAGAAGCAAGAAATCTCTGCCGGCAAGCTATTGATTCTACGAGGCAGAAAGGGGTGTGCCTTGGATAAAAGGGACGAGCCTTTGGAAACAAAT
>DASRRV010000127.1:0-17858 GCA_035695545.1 Candidatus Sulfotelmatobacter sp.
CAGTAGGGCAACGAGAAGAATCCCAGTACTCGTCGAAGTAATCGCTTGTCTAACGGAATTAGGTTCAGTCATCGTACCCTCCAGAGGATGCCGGCGTGTTTGGCAGAACGAGGAAGCTCTAGTTTTGCTACGAGAAGGGGACCCCAGGGAAGACGCTTCCTACAAAGCCAGAAGGTAGCACCGGGGTGGGGCTCAGTCAACCGATTGAACGAGGAAATTCTTGCGCCGTCCACTGCCACCGGGCATGGGCTGTCGATCAAATACCACGCCCTCTCCCTGCAAACTGCGCAGGGACAGGGCGTGGCACCCAAGGTCTGGGATATTCATGCACAAGCCGGGTCTTGCCCAGCAGGGCGGGCCTTTCGGCTGCCTCAAGGCAGGGTGCATCCGTCCCTGCACGAGCAATTTACACGAGGCCCTGATCCAGCATCGCGTTGGCTACTTTCAGGAAGCCACCGATGTTGGCGCCGTTCACCAGGTTGCCGGGCGTGCCGTACTTCTCGGCCGTTTCGAAGCAATTGCGGTGGATGGCGATCATGATCTTGTGCAGACGGTCGTCCACTTCCTCGCGGGTCCAGCTCAGGCGTTGGCTGTTCTGCGACATTTCGAGTCCGGACGTGGCAACGCCACCGGCATTGGCAGCCTTGGCCGGTCCGTACAGGACTTTCGCATCGAGGAACAGCTTGGTGGCTTCGAGCGTGGATGGCATGTTCGCGCCTTCGGCAACCAGCTTGATTCCGTTCTTAATGAGGTTCGCCGCGTCTTTTGCGGTGATCTCGTTCTGCGTGGCGCTCGGGAAGGCGCAGTCCGCTTTGATGTTCCAGATCGGATTGTGCTCGAGCTTGATGTCCGTGGGCATGAAGATCGCTTTCTTGTACTGATCGGCATAGTCACGGATGCGTCCGCGCTTCACGTTCTTCAGTTCGATGATGAAAGCCAGCTTCTCGCGGTTGATTCCGTCCGGGTCATAAATGACGCCGTTCGAATCGGAGACGGTGACGGGCTTGGCGCCGAGATCGAGCAGTTTCTCGACTGTGTACTGCGAGACGTTGCCACTGCCCGAAACCAGGCAAAGCTTGCCTTCGAGCGAGTCTTTCTTGCTCTTCAACATTTCAGCCGCAAAATACACGCAGCCGTATCCGGTGGCTTCGGGACGAATCAGCGAGCCGCCCCAGTTCAGGCCCTTGCCGGTGAGGACGCCGGTGAATTCATTGCGGAGCCGCTTGTACTGGCCAAACAGAAAACCAATCTCGCGTCCGCCCACGCCGATGTCGCCGGCCGGGACGTCGGTGTCCGGTCCAATGTGCCGCTGCAGTTCGGTCATGAAGCTTTGGCAGAAGCGCATCACTTCGTTGTCACTCTTGCCCTTGGGATCGAAATCGCTTCCGCCCTTGCCGCCGCCCATGGGCAGCGTGGTGAGCGAATTCTTGAAAACCTGTTCGAAGGCCAGGAACTTCAGGATGCCGAGGTTAACCGACGGGTGGAAGCGGAGTCCGCCCTTGTAGGGGCCGATGGCGCTGTTCATCTCGATGCGGAAACCGCGATTGACTTGAATATTGCCCTGATCGTCGAACCAGGGGACGCGGAAGATGATGACGCGCTCGGGCTCGACAATTCTTTCGAGCAGACGCGCCGACTGATACTCGGGGTGCTTGGCGAGGACCAACCTGAGAGAGTCGAACACTTCCGCAACCGCCTGATGGAACTCGGGCTCGGCGGGGTTCTTCGCTTTCACACTGATCATCACGGATTCAATGTAGTCCCCTGGAACCTTGATTCCCGGGGGTGTCATCACGGACATAGGCCTACCTCCGTAGGTGCAACGTAAAGAGCATAATGCCGCTCGTCATTCTCGGCTTCCAGAAGAAAGCGGCAGTGATAATTCCCACCGGGGGACGTGATTGAGGTCACGGGGGTGCGGAGACATTTGGGAATGTGATGGTTGTTCGGTTGCACGATCGTACTTTCATGGCGCCTGTTGCTCTGGATATTCTGAGCGTGGAGGAGGAGGTATGCAAATGGCAGGCGGGGTTCTGGGCCTATGGACCAATCGCGGCGCCTTGTGCCATCATTGATGGCAGTGATATCATTGCAATCATGGCCAGCATTACCATACGAAACTTGGAAGAGACCACGAAGCGGAAGCTCAAAATCCGCGCCGCCGTCAACGGGCGCTCCATGGAGCAGGAAGCGCGGGAGATATTGAAGGACGCACTGCACAAGAGTTCTAAACGTCCACGGACTGGCGCTGACCTAGCCGAAGCAATCCGGCGGCGCTTCGCTCCGCTCGGCGGTCTCGACTTAGAACTGCCGCCCCGAGAGCCAATCCGCGATCCTGAGTGGCTGAAGGATTTGAAGTAGGAAAGCCTGTCGATTTTCCCTGAATGATCGTCTTCGACACAAACGTCGTATCCGAGCTGATGAAGTCCTCTCCCTCACCGGTGGTGGCCACCTGGATGTCGCGCCTCGCCGCGGACGACCTTTGCACTACCACGATCACCGTGGCTGAGGTCTTGTACGGAATCGAGATCCTCCCCAAAAGCAAGCGGCACGACCAACTGCTGCATCAAGCAGAGAGTACGTTTGTTCTGGAGTTCGGCGACAGAGTCCTGCCATTCGACGAACGCGCGGCGCATGTATACGCTCGCATTGCGTCCGATCGACGCCGCAGTGGCCGACCGATTGCTTTTGCAGATGCGCAGATCGCGGCGATCGTGCGAGCTCGTGGCGCGACCCTCGCAACGCATAACACGGATGATTTTGAGGGATGTGGTTTGCGCTTGGTCAATCCGTGGAAGGAAGGTTCGTGACTTCAGAAAAGCCCGATAGGACCAGAATGATGGCCCCGGAGCCAATCGCGTCGCGGTCGAGTGAGATCAAACCACAACCGAGTTTTCCGCGCGCTCCTCAGTAAAGAACATCTGGACGTGCGCAACATCTCTTTGATCGTGCATCGGAAGAGTGTGCATCGCCTATACGTACATGGATGCACATACATGCCTGCATGGTTGACCTGCAGAGTCAAGCTCTGGAACGCAGATTCAGCCACTTACGGAGTTTTTGAATAACTTACAGACAAGTTCAACGACTGAGCACGCGTCCATATCCGCAAAATGCATGCTGCGCCTCGCGCAGAATGCCGTTTCCTGCGCCGGAAATGGCCCTATTTTCGACGATCGAGGTCAGGACCGAGGAAATCTTCGGACGCGGGATTATTGCGTCTCCTGCGGCGTCCTTGCAAGCGTTACGACATTTCAATCACTTACACGGAGGCTCAATAACTTGCAGATAAGTTCAATTCACTTAGCGGCGAAAGAAACAGCAGAGGGTCGCATTGCGACGAGTGTCACTGCGCAGATCTTAGCTGTGCATACCTTACCGCGCGAATCTTACTGCGCAATTCTTACGGCGCGAACCCGTCGGCCTGGGTCACCGCGCCGATGGCGACGGTGTGGTCGATGTAGACTCGGCCGGCGTCGAGTGCCTTGCGGTCGAGTCCGAGCAGCGCCGGATTCTTGACCTTTGCTTCCAGCACTTTCATGGCGGTCGCGGGAGACAGGCATTCGGTCTCTTCGAGCAGAGCGCCCATCATGACCACGTTCGCCACTTTGGCCGAGCCCAGCTTGTCCGCAATCTCGGATGCCGGGATACAGACGACTTGAGCCTGGGGGATTGTCAGGTCTTCGGGCATTTGCTCGCGTCCGTAAATGATGGTGCCGCCGGGAGCGACTTGCGCGGCGAACTTGCGCAGCGAAATTTCGTTCAACGCGATCAGGACCTGCGGCCGCGATAGTAGCGGCGAGCCGATGCGGTCTTTCGAGAGGCACACGTGGCAGTGCGCGCTGCCCGAGCGCATTTCGGGTCCGTAGGACGGCAGCCAGCTGACTTCGAGGCCTTCGCGCATGCCCATTTCGGCCAGCAGCTGGCCAAGGAGCAGCACGCCCTGTCCGCCGAAACCCGCGATCTTGATGCCCATCTCGCGGAAGTGGCGCTGGCGTCCGGGCACGAGTGCGTCGGCAGCCGCTTTGCGCTCGCCTTCCACCAGTTCAGCGACGGTCTTGTGAGGAGGGACGTTGTTGTTCGGAATTTCCACTTTGCGGTCGCGGAAAACTTCCAGCGGGAAGTTCGGGATCATCTGCTCACCGATCCACTTGCGGGCTTCGACGGGGTCCTTGCCCCAGATCGTGGGGCAGGGAGAGAGAATCTCGACGAAGGTGAAACCGGCTCCGGCGCGCTGCAATTCCAACGCTTTGCGAACCGCACGCCGCGCCTTCATGATGTTCTTGTTGTCGGAGAGGGCGACGCGCTCGATGTAGACCGGAGCTTCCAGCGTGGACAGCAACTCGGCCATGTGCAGCGGAAAGCCTTCGTTCACGGGACGGCGGCCCCAGGGTGAGGTCGTACTCTTCTGGCCGACCAGAGTGGTGGGAGCCATCTGCCCGCCGGTCATGCCGTAGATCGCATTGTTCACGAAGAAGACGCTGATTTTCTCGCCACGATTGGCGGCGTGCACGATTTCGGCGGTGCCGATCGCAGCCAGGTCACCGTCTCCCTGATAGGCGATCACGATCTTGTCGGGACATGCCCGCTTCAAGCCGGTGGCGGCGGCAGGAGCGCGGCCGTGGGCGACCTGAACGTTTCCCACATCGAAGTAGTAGTACGCAAAGACTGAGCAGCCGACCGGACTCACCAGAATGGTCTCGTCCTGGACTCCCAGATCTTCGAGCGCCTCGGCTATTAATTTGTGGGCTACACCGTGGCCGCATCCTGGACAGTAGTGCGTCTGGTGCTTCAGGTCGGACTTCCGCTCGTACTCCGCGTAGAAGACTTCTGACTTGGAATGCGCGACTTCGGATTTGCCGGTGCTCACCTTGGGTTCGTCCAGAATTACGTGGTCTGCCATCATGAGCTCCTCTTCTCGACTACCGGGCTTGCGACTTTCGGCTGTCGGCTTTCGGACAAGCGATTTTCCGGAAGCCGGATGGCGCATGCCGGATGCCGTCTTTTCAAACAGCGGCCGGTATCTGCTCTTCGATCTTCGCCAGCAATTCTTCTACAGTCGGCACGTTGCCGCCGACGCGCCCGTAGAACTCGACCGGACGCTCGCCGTTGATCGTCAGGCGGACGTCTTCGACCATCTGTCCATTGCTCAGTTCCACAACCAGAACGTTCTCGTTGCGCAGCGCGGTCGCCTTGAGTTCGTTCGCCGGAAATGGCCACAGGGTGATGGGCCGGAACAATCCGACCTTGATTCCCTGCTTGCGGGCTTCATCGACTGCCGAGCGCAACACGCGCGAGACGATGCCGTAGCCGACGACAATCAATTCGGCATCGTCGGTGCGATATTCCTCGCAGCGCGTTTCCGTCTGTTGCGCGCGGATGTATTTTGCTTCCATGCGGCGCTGGTGCTCTTCGAGGTCGTCGGGCTCAAGGAAGATGGAGCTAACCATGTTCCTGCGCGTGCCGGCAGTTCCCTGCACCGCCCACGGTTTGACCGGCGCGACAATCTCGCGGTATTCGAGGTTGAGCGGTTCCATCATCTGACCGACGAAGCCGTCGGTGAGGACCACTGCGGGATTGCGGTACTTGTCGGCAAGTTCGAAGGCGAGGACGGTCAGGTCAGCCATCTCCTGCACTGAGGCCGGAGCGACCACCAGATTGCGATAGTTGCCGTGGCCTCCGCCCTTTACCATGGCGAAGTAGTCGCTCTGCTCGGGCGCGATGTTGCCCAGCCCCGGACCGCCTCGCATCACATCGACGATCACGCAGGGCAATTCAGCGCCGGCAAGATACGAGATGCCTTCCTGCATGAGGCTCACTCCGGGACCGGAGGATCCGGTCATGACACGAACTCCCGCCGAAGCCGCGCCATACACCATGTTGATGGAAGCAGTTTCGCTTTCGGCCTGTATGAAGGTGCCGCCGACTTCGGGAAGGTAGAGGGCGGCGGCTTCGGCGACTTCACTGGCGGGCGTTATGGGGTATCCGTAATATGCCCGGCAGCCGGCCAGCACTGCGCCCTTGATAACCGCAACGTTGCCTTTACAGAGTTGCCGCATGTTCGCCTCCATTTTGAGGCTCTGACCGGGACACGACTGCTTTGGGAGACGGGGCCAACCGGTAGACGATGATTGCGCCAGGCTCCGGGCAGCAATAGAAGCAAATGCCGCAGCCGGTGCAGTCGTGGCCCGTATAGCGCGCTGGATGCACCCCGTAAGAACTCAGTTCCGGCGTCAGTTCCAGACATTTCGGCGGGCAGGACTCAACACAAAGCCCGCATCCTTTGCACTCCTCGACATCGATGGTGACGTTGCCGCGTGCCGGGCCCGACATGGTGCCACCTCGTTTCTTTACTGCGTCACTGCGTCGCCGCGGTCTGGGCGGCATGTGGGTTCTGCAACCACTTGGTCTTTTCGCAATAATCGTAGAGCTCCGCGCGGAAATCAGGGTGCGCGATCTCGATCAGCGACTTGGCGCGTTCGCGAATGGACTTGCCATGCAGGAACGCGACTCCATACTCGGTCACGACATAGCGGACGAGGCCGCGAGAAGTGACCACTCCCGCACCTGGATCGAGCATGGGGACAATTCGCGAAATGGTGCCCTGCTTGGCGGTCGAAGAAATCGCGATGATGGGCTTGCCGCCCTTGGAGCGAGATGCGCCACGCAGAAAATCCACCTGCCCGCCGATGCCGCTGTAAAACTGGTTGCCAATCGAATCGGAGCAGACCTGCCCCGTGAGATCGATCTGCAGCGCGGAGTTGACCGCCACCATCTTGTCGTTGCGGGCGATCAGTCCGGGATCGTTCGTGTAGGCCGTAGGGTGAAACTCGAAGATCGGATTGTTGTCCACGAACTCGAACAGGTGCTTGGTGCCAAGCGCGAACCCGAGGATGATCTTGCGCGGTTTGAAATTCTTCCGTGCTCCAGTGAGCACGCCAGCTTCGATCAACGGGATCACGCCGTCGGAGACGAGCTCGCTGTGCACTCCCAAGTCCTTGCGATCCATGAGCATGGGCAGGACGGCGTCCGGGATGCCGCCGATGCCGGTCTGCAGCACCGAGCCATCTTCGATCAAGCCCGCGACGTTGCGGGCGATGGCGATCTGCAGGTCGGTCACAACCGGTTTCTTCAGGGCACACAAGGGCCGCGATGACTCGACGAAGGCATCGATTTGGTTGACGTGAATGAAGCTATCGCCGTAGGTGCGCGGCATATTGTCATTGATCTGGGCGACGACATGCTTGGCGCATTTCGCGGCGGTGAGGGTGGTGTCAACGCCGACGCCGAAACTGCAGAAACCGTGAGAATCGGGCGGGGAGACTTCGATGAGGGCGACGTCAATGGGCATGGCGCCGCTCTCGAACAGCCCTTCAATTTCGCTGAGGTAGATGGGAGTGTAATCGGCGCGACCGTCGTTGATGGCATCGCGCACATTGCCGCCGATGAAGACGGCGTTATGGCGGAAGTGTCCGGCCATTTCCGGGGCAACGTAGGGGGCGCACCCCATAGTCATCATGTGTACGATCTCCACGTCGTACACTTCAGGCGCCCGCCGGATCAGCGCCTCGACCAGCGTTTCGGGCTCGGCACAGCCCGGCTGGATGTAGACGCGCATCCCCGACTTCACGCATTGCAGCGCGTCATCGGCCTTTCTCAGGCGCTTTTTGTATTGCATTTCCCACGACATCGACACCGGGTTCTCGCTCCTTAGCTGGCCCGCAGCGCTTCTTTACCATGCGCCATCCGGGCAACCTGTTCTTCGTACCCCACCACGGCATAATAAATCGCCCGGTCGAAGAACATCTCAAGCATTTGCAGGAGTTCCAACTCCCCCATAATTTCCACGGCACGATCCATAACGGCTTCGCTCTTCAGAAAATCCCAAAGATTTTCCTTGGTGATCACGATGGCCTGGACGACCTCGCTGAGGGGCACTTTCTGAGTGGCGCGCCGCGCCCCAATCTCGCGGTAGCGGTGCTCGATGTCCAGTTCGTTTTTCCCCAGCAGCCACTCGCCCAGATGGCGATAGATCTCGTAAACGCGTTCTCGCAATTCATGGGCGGGAACATCGCGAAAGTGCGCGACCTGGGAATTGCCTTCGACGCGCTCTTCGAGTCCGTTGGCGAGAGCATCGGCGTGAGATTCAATGAGACGCACCAACCGGTAGGAGAACATCATACGCACCTCCTCGTCTTGCCCAGCGTTGTGTTACACCCCAATCTTTATGTCCGCGTCCTGGTTGCTCCATCCCTCGACCGGAACTTTGCCGGCCTCGACATAAGGTTCCAGGGTCTGCGGAATGGTGATGGCACGGGAGATCATGCAGGCGGCCTTCGTCCGGCGCAGCAGGGCGAGTCCGGCTTCGCGTTGCTCTTCGGATTGCACAGTCAATCGGGGACGAACCAGAATTTCGTTGAAACTGCATCCGGTGGACCGGTTGCGGCGTACGCAGCCTTCGACCTCGACCTCCAGATCGGTGTACTCGAACTTCGAGGTGCGCGCGATTTCGTGGAAAGTCGTGGTGAAGCAGCCGGCCAGAGCGCAGAGCAGCAGTTGCTCAGGAGTCCAGCGGCCCTGCAAGCCTCCTAGTTCAGCAGCCTCGGAGAAGTGAATCGTATTGGGCGAGGACTCGCATTTAGCCAGTCCAGTGCGGCCCGAAGTCCACCAAGCGGAAACGCGGTATGTATATTCAGCAGCCATGTTTATGACTCCCGGCGCTCCCCGAGGGCGCCCGCCCACACATCAAGAGGTAAGGGCGAAGATCACCGTAATGGTGGTCTCCACCTCGACCGGTTGCCCGTTCAAGAGATACGGTTTGTAACGCCATTGTTTGACAGCTTCGAGTGCTGCCGGCACCAGCATCGGGTGTCCGCTGACCAGTTGCAGGTTCTGGATCTCTCCATTGGTATTGATGACCGCGCTCAAGATGACCTCACCCTGGACGCGCGCCGATTTCGCCAGTGTCGGGTAGGTCGGCTCTACGCGATGAGCTAACAGACCCTTGGTCACACCCTGAGAGATCCGCACCCTTTGGGAAGCCACCGGCACGAACTTTGGGACGACGGTCAAGTTCGAGGTCGAATTGACGATGCCGCCAATCACGCCTCCCAGTTGCCCACCCGGAATGCCACCGGGGACCCCGCCGACCACTCCGCCAGAAGCAGGCATCGGCGGCGGCGCCTCTTCTTCCTTAATCATCTGAACTTTTTGTGGAATTTTCGAAGGCGTGCGCAGCTGCCCACTCGAGAGCAGGTCGGTCTGAATCTGATGGACTACTCTTTGCACCTCGGCGGCGGCCGGTGGCGGAGGCGGCGGAGGTGGCGGCGCGACCAGGAAGGTCAACAACTGCGCCTTGGGCAGCTCTTCCGTGAATGCCAGCGGCAGAACCAGCAGGACTCCGAGAGCCATGCAATTCAAAACAAATGATGTAGTCGTCGCAAAGAATTTGCGCTTGCGCTGGACGCCGAACTCGAGCAGGCTGTCGGAAAACATGGCCCGCGGGGCAAGAGCCGGCCCCAAAACAAGCTCTGTGCGGGGCAAGACCGCGGCCGCAGCCCGGCTTGCCGACGTTGCTTCTGTTACTTCCGGTTCGTGGATTTCGATTGTGCTCATCGGAGCCTCCTGCTTCACCCCGCCAGCTCCGCAGCCCAGCGTGCCGGGAGATGTGGCCTTGGCCGGTCCCATCTCGGCTTTCTTCAAGGTCATCTTCCTCGAAGGCTGTGTTCGGGCAAATGGCCCACATCACGGTTCGCCGTGATCGAAATCACCATTTCATGATTTCGTGCAAACTGAAGTAACAAGGGAAGATGAGTTGATGTGAGTTGTCTAATTCGGCTGCTCTTAGCGCCAAATCCGACTGCGAAGAATAAGCAAGAGGGGGTGAGCTTTGAGAATTCGAGGAATTTGAAACTCGAAACTTGAAACTGCTCACTGGGAAAGACGATCGGCCAAGTGCGCGGCATAGAGACCGGCGACCAGCCCCGTGAAAACATCCATTGTGTAGTGCGCGCGGAGCACGAGAACCGTGGTGGCTTCGAAGACGACGATCGCAACGGCAGCAACGGTCAGCCAGCGCTTGCCCACACGCACTAGTTCGGTGGCGCCGAGGACTGCGATGGCCGTGTGCCCCGAAAAGAAGTAATCGTTGGCAACGCCATAGGTGACAAGCAGCGACGGGAATCCGGGGTAGTGCCAGATGGCACCGGTTGGAACTGGCAAAGCAACGCAGGCCTGCATGATCTGGCGCAGGCCCAGCACGATCAGCAGACCTACGAATGGCCGGGGCTCATTGCGGAAGATCCATAGAGAAAGGAGAAAGACTCCGAGCAAGTCAATGATGCCTGAGCTGACGATGAGCAGCGCGTTCGTGAGTGTGCCGTGATCGTGCAAGTAGAGATTTGCGGATGAGGTGAGGTTGTGGGCGGCGTCGCGGACGCCGGAAGCTGGCGCGCCGCGGGCGCCGATCAGGGATTGGCTCCAGAACCAGACCACCAGCGCAGCCGCAGTCACGAGGAGTCGGATTGCCAAAGATCGTTTAAGCCAGATTCGCTTGAACCATGATCGTTCAAACCGGGGGCCGCTTGCGGGCACGGTCATAGGTGTGCGGGATTATACGCTTCAGAGAACGACGCATCAGAAGGCGACGCGATAGGAACGCCGCGGCGAACAGCTGTCGAGCTGCGCTCGACCGGACAGCCGGAGGCGGCTGTCCCTACATGGCTTCCTCTACTCATTTCTTACGATTCGGCGGCGTCGCCGCCCACGTCTGCCAGGATGAGGCGGAGGTTGCCGGGATTTGTGGCGTAGGCAAGACCCGTATCGAGGTCGACGACTCCACCGCGGACAAGCTTCTCAATCTCTCCGTCGAAGTGCTGCATGCCCTCGGTGTCGCCGTCTTGCATGGCCTCGAGAAGGGTCTTGCCTTCGTGCTCACCCTTTTCCAGATACTCTCGGGTACGTAGGGTGGATTTTAGAATCTCGACAATCGCGACACGTCCAGCTCCATCTTTTCGGGGGACCAGACGCTGAGAGACGATGAAACGAAAGCTCTTCGCAAGGCGGCTGCGAATCATGTGTTGTTCCGACATGGGAAATACGCCGACGACCTATTCGACGGTTTTGGAGGCATCAATTGTGTGCAGAGTCGAAAGAACCAGGTGCCCGGTCTCGGCCGCTTCCATCGCGATTTCGATGGTTTCTTTGTCGCGCATTTCGCCGACGAGAATGACTTTTGGAGCCTGCCGCAAGGAGGCACGCAGAGCAAGCGCGAAGCTGGGAGTGTCGCTGTGCAGCGGCATTGTCCGGGCAAGCGGTACGAGATGTCGCATGAGCCGAGGGTTTGCAGAGCATCGGTGGCCTGCTTGTTGCCGGCGATGAGTTCGTAAGCGATGCGGCGCGTATCCTCGGGAGAGAGTGGCGCCATTCCAGAAACTTTGACGGGAACCAACTTTCCGTAGAGTTCGACCACAGGATAGCTGCCCGGAGACGTGATCAGGTCGCTTACTTTGCCGGAGACTTTGAGCATGGCCAGCAACAAAGCGGGCGTTGGCACCGGCTTAGGCTCTGACAAGGCAGGGATTGGGGCAGGTTGAGCCGCGGTTTCCACTTGTGATCCTTTCAAATGTTTAAGGGGCTTTGTGGCTTGACGCCCGGGTGTTGTCTCGAGCGCCTTTCTATTTCGTTGCGGGTTTCGGAGAAGGACCCAGCATTAGAGTGCACGCTGCAAGCCGTTGTTGATGGCAAAGGTTGGTCGCAGATGAGCATCTCTAACTATCGGCGAGTGGGCCAGATAACGCCGGGGCATGTCCAATGGGTGGCTTGCGATTCTTGTGCAAGCGTTCGTTTCTCGGACGAATGTGTGCGTAGAGTGGACAGTTCGCGAGAACGTCGTGAGCCTTCGTCCACTAACAAAGGTAGGAAATGGAGCGGGAGACCGGGATCGAACCGGCGACATCCAGCTTGGGAAGCTGGCGTTCTACCGCTGAACTACTCCCGCTCGACGGTCGAACAATAGATTATCACCCACGCCTAGCGGTCACAACAGGGCGCTATTCTTGAGCGACATCCAAAAGCTTCAACCACTAAGGACACGAAGGTTCACGAAGGAAACCATGAATCGACTCAGTGACTAATTGCGCCTTGCCGGGGCTGTTCCGCTTTCCGAACGAACTCACCTCGGTGTTAACATTGCTGCAATCCATGGTTAGCGGTTGACCTTCCCCGGGTGTTGGTAATCGACAATCTCTCCGCAGGAGTATTCAAATGGGGAATTTCTTTACGGATGTGATCCAGAAAGACTCCCGGTTCAATTCCACGACTCGTGTCTCGGACCCCTTGCTTCTTGAAGCCATCACCCGGCAACTGGTGCAGCAGATTGTAGATGCCGCGCAGCAGATCGGAATCAGCGTGATGGTGTTCGAAACCTTCCGCAGTCAAGCGCGGCAGCAGGATCTGTTCGATAATGGCGCGACCAAGTTGCGCACCGTTGGGGTTCACAACTATGGTTTGGCGTGCGATATCGTCCGGGTGGCCGGGGGCGAGCCCTCGTGGAAGGGCGACTTCTCGTTTCTAGGACAACTGGCGCACAGCAGCGGACTGATCTGGGGCGGGGACTGGGGAAATCCGAGCGTCGCGCACAGTTTTGTGGATTCCGTGCACGTACAGCGCTGCACGATCGCGCGCCAGACGGGGTTGTTTGCCGGGACGTGGTATCCGGACGCCGGTTACAACCCTTACTCTGACGACCCTCACCCGATGTTTGCTGCGTTGGCGCAGCAACCTACGGCTGGCGGTTCATCGACGCCTGGGAAGCCGAGCGCGAAGAAGAAGGGGCGGTAGACCTAAGGTTCAGCGGACGAACCCGCGCAACATTACGGGAAGGGCTTTCGCCGCTCTCGTGCACCTACTTTGAGGGTTTTATCACGCTTCCCAGTGCAGATTCTGCACTGCTCGCAAGAGTTCGGGTAAGATGTCTTCGCTCCGTATCCGGTTGATCCCAAGGACCCGACTCCATGCCTCGAAACGAACCCCGTGTGAAAAATTCTGCTTCCCGCCGTTCATTCCTGCAGTCCGCCGTCGTCACCGCGGGCGCATCGGCGCTGTATCCGGCGCTGGGGGCGGCGCGCGCTGTTGCGTCGTCGTCCAGCCGAGTTGTGCCTGATCCGGAGGTTCGGCCGTTCGAACTGGATGAAATCACCATTCCCGAGTTGCAGGATGGCATGAAGTCGGGCAAGTTCACATCGCGTTCGCTGGTCGAAAAGTACACGGGGCGCATCGATGAGATCGACAAGCATGGCCCAGCGGTCAACGCCATCATTGAGCTCAACCCTGATGCGCCATCCATCGCGGACGCGCTGGACCAGGAACGTAAAGCCAAAGGGCCGCGCGGGCCGCTGCATGGCGTTCCGGTGCTGATCAAAGACAATATCGACACGGCCGATCGCATGATGACCACGGCCGGATCGCTGGCGCTGGTGGGATCGAAGCCGCCGAAGGATTCGTTTGTCGCGCAGAGGCTGCGTGCGGCCGGCGCGGTGATTCTGGGCAAGACGAACCTGAGCGAGTGGGCGAATATCCGTTCGAGTCATTCGGTGAGCGGATGGAGCGGTCGGGGCGGTCAAACAAAGAATCCGTATGCGCTCGACAGGAATCCGTGCGGCTCGAGTTCGGGGACCGGGGCGGGCGTGTCGGGCAACCTCGCCGCGGCGGGCATCGGCACTGAAACTGACGGATCGATTGTCTGCCCGTCGTCGTCGAACGGACTGGCCGGCATCAAGGCGACGGTGGGATTGGTGAGCCGCAGCGGGATCATCCCGATTTCGCATAGCCAGGATGGAGCCGGACCGATGTGCCGCACGCTGCGTGATGCGGCGATTCTTCTGGGTGCGCTGATTGGGGTAGATCCCGAGGATGCGGCCACGGCTGCCAGTGCGAGCAAAGCACAAACGGACTACACGCAGTTCTGTGATCCCAATGGATTGAAGGGAGCGCGCATCGGGGTGGCGCGCAAATATTTTGGCTTCAGTGATTCTGTCGACGCCCTTATGGAGACAGCGCTCAATGTCATGAGGAAACAAGGGGCAACGCTGGTCGATCCCGCCGACATTGAGACGCTGGGCAAGTTCGACGACAGCGAGTTGCTCATCTTCCTGTACGAATTGAAGGCTGACCTGAATGCTTATCTGGCGCGTCCTGGCCTTACTGCTCCGGTTCGCACGTTGAAAGACATTATTGAATTCAACGAGCGCAACCGCGCGAAGGAAATGCCTTACTTCGGACAAGACATGTTCGTGAAATCCGAAGCGAAGGGAGCACTTACCGAGAAAGAGTATCTGGACGCGGTGGCCAAGAATCATCAACTCGCTCGCACCGAAGGCATTGACGCGCTAATGGACAAGCATCACCTGGACGCCATTGTGGCGCCAACAGGAGGTCCGGCGTGGTTGACGGACCTGGTCAATGGTGACCACTCGGCTGGAGGCAGCTCGAACGCGGCTGCGGTTGCGGGCTATCCGAACATCAACGTGACTGCGGGATTCCTGTCGGGGCTGCCGGTGGGCATCTCTTTCTTCGGCCGTGCATGGAGTGAGCCGAGTTTGATCAAGATGGCCTACGGCTTTGAACAGGCTACGAAGGCCCGAAAGGCTCCGCGGTTCCTGGCATCCGTCAACCCGGGCTAAAATAGAACGAGTCGGTCGCAGGAGGTTCTGCGTGAGCAAACTCCGTTACTGCGCGCCTGCATTTCTTGCCTTGGCGTCATGGCTCGCGTATGGCCAGGACGTTTCCGGCCCGAGTGTCATGGGAGTTCAGACTAACCTGGAGATTCGGGTCAGCGGTCTGCCCTCTCTCAGAGCACAATCCAGCGATGCCCCCGACGTGCTGGCGACGGCGCTCGCAACGGTATTGAACGACAAGGATTTGTGCTGCGACCGACACTCGGCTCTAGAAGACCGGCTGCCGCAGTCGGATCCCGTGTCTTTGCGGGAAGTTGCCGCGAAGTTGCAGGGTCGACAACTGCGGACCGATGGCCGTCCGGTGCTGATTACGGCGGAACTATTCACGCCAGCCGCGGTCAGCGCGGGGCAGTTGATCACCGCGATTCGGGCGAAACGCGCTGCGCTCATGGTATGGAATTCGCGTTTGTATGTGGTGAGTGGAGTGGTCTATGACGATTCGACCTACAGTGACGGCACGGACAGTTATGTGATCCACAAGCTGCTTCTGCTGGACACGCGATATTCTGATGCCAGGAGAGAGGTCAGATTTAATCGCGATACCGAGGATTTGAGCAAGGTGGAGGGACTCTTGTTCCTGACGGTCGCGCCGCAGTAAGCCAGCAGTTATGGCTCCGACGCATGAAACTGCAACTTTCCGATTATTAGAAATGCAATTTTGTTGTCTAACTTCTGTGTACTGAACCCTTCTCCATGTTAGCCTTCTACAGCATGAGGGGGTTATACATGACGAACCTGAACAAGGTAGTCTCTTCCCTGCAGAACGAGTACACCCGTCTCCAAAAAGAGGTGGGCAGAGTGGGGAAGGCATTGGACGCACTCGGCGTCGCTGGCGGCAAAAAGCTCAAGAAGACAGGACGCACCTTGAGCAAAGAAGCCCGCAAGCGAATCGCCGATGCGCAAAGACTACGCTGGGCGAAAGTCCGTAAGCAAGCCGCCAAGCTAGTCAAGTCGTAACGCAGTAATTTCGCAAGCACCGCGACCGGCCTCGTTCGTACTTCCCCAAGAAAAGCGAACGAGGCCCCAGTGGGCGGGGGGCCAGTAGTTCAGCAAATCGCGGTCAGCAGTGGGGTGATCATGAGGGTGTTCCCAACTACCTTCATCTCTTCTCCGGGTTATGGTCTGCGGCTCGGAGTGTCCGCACAAACAGCCTGTCCAGATAGGAAGACGCCCCTTCCCCATCCTCGCGTGGCGCCGTGGGCGGCGGAAAAAGGCACTCCCTTTGGATTGGGGAATTACCGTGATTCAAAAAACTTCCCCTTCTACCTTCTCACGAATATCTATTCATCGCCTCTGACGGCTTACGTTATCGAAATCATTCCCGTGCCGAATGGACAAGAGCAACATATCGGCCACGGCTTCCGCTTCGTCGACTTGCTCACGGATTCAGCGGAGCTTAGGTCGCCCATACCAAGAGGACTCAGCACTATGGTCAGGTGGGATTACATCACGGGGGAACCTATCCGGAGGTGAAGGTGGTAGCTGCAGTCTTTGAAGATGGCCGCACCTATCGTCCGGACGACCTTGTCCATCGGATCATCGTTCGTCGCCGTTTGCAGTCGGGATATCTT
This sequence comes from Candidatus Sulfotelmatobacter sp., assembly GCA_035695545.1. Lineage (GTDB taxonomy): Bacteria > Acidobacteriota > Terriglobia > Terriglobales > Acidobacteriaceae > Sulfotelmatobacter. The sequence continues at coordinate 16,307 of DASRRV010000127.1, forward strand.
CAGCACGCGATCGAACTGCTGCAAGCGGGAATCAAGGAAGGATGGTACGTGGACCGGTTGGTGAGCGAAGGCAGCAGGGCACGCGAGGAAAAATTACACGCACTGGAAGAAGGTCCGGACCGCAGCTTGGGTCGCGAGTTTCCATTGACGGTCGTGGTTGACAATCTAATGGCGATGCAGAAAGAACGGCCTGATACTCTCACGAGGGCCGTAAATCAACTGCTGGAAATGGAATTGAAAAAGAAAGAATTGCTGGACGCAAGCCTGGCTGCTATGGGGGATCCGCTCGCCACATCTACTTATGGCTGCGAGTAAGAGCTAGGCTTCTAGGTCCAACGGAACCACTTCAGGGCCAGAACGAACGAAATCCCACCCCAGAGAATCAGCACCAGTAAACGCGACAACTGATGGAGCAGCGGTGTGCCTTCGAGGATGCTGGCGCGCAGCGCGTCGTTGAGCGCGGTCAGAGGTAATGCTTTGATCAGTGGGTGAATCGCGGCCGGGAATCGTTCGTAGGAAAAGAAGACGCCGGAGAAGATCCACATAGGCATCATCACCAGGTTGATGAGTCCGCTGATGCTCTCGATCTTCTGCGCACGGCTCGCGGTGAGCAGGCCGATGCCGCCAAAGGTGAGCGATCCAAGACCGCCGAGCAGGGCGATTGAAAAGACGGATCCAAGCACACGCATGTGGAAGAAGAGGACGCCGAACACGAGCAGCAGGCCGATCTCGATTACCATCAGCAGCAGGCGGCTGGTCATGATGGCGAGCAGGAAATCTCCGCGGCGCATGGGAGTGCCCACGAAGCGCTTGAGCAGCTTGCGCTGACGCATGTCGACCAACGCGAAGCCGATGCCCCACATGCCGGAGTTCATCAGGTTCATGCCCAGCAGGCCGGGTATCAGGAAATCGATGTAGCGCGAACCCGGCTCGGATGACGTAACCGCAGTTGTCGCCACCGCATCATTGCGGCCGGAGGCCGCTTGCAACGCATCATTCACCTCAGCCTTGGCTAGTACGCTTTCTGGGCGCGCGGGATCGTAGAGGTAGACGAAACCATTGTTCAACCCGGGCTCGATCACGAGATCGAACTTGCCGAGGCGAAATCCCTTGCGGGCGTCGTCGGCGTTTAGAACTTGAATCTTGAACAGATCGTGATGTGGCGAGCGCGCGAGCAGTGCCTGCGCGCTTTGAGCACTGCTGCCTTCGACAATCGCGACTGAGACCGCGTCTCCCGGCTTGTTGCGGAAGGCGATGCCAAGCCCGAGTGCGAGCAAGAGTGGGAACACGAATACCCAGAACACTACTTCCGGCTCGCGTTTCAGTTCGAGCATGCGCGCCATCAGCAAATGGCTATAGCCGGCCCAGCGACCGTTGCGCAGTGGTGTGGATTGCGGAGCTTTCGCTGATTGAACTGGAGTTTCCTGTGCAACGCTCATAGCTTTCAGTCTTCCGCTTCGGAAAGTAATCACTCTTCGCGCAGATGGCGTCCGGTCAGTCTGACGAACACATCTTCCAGACTCGCCTGACGCGTGGTCAGATGTTGCAGCTG
>DASRRV010000128.1:0-9002 GCA_035695545.1 Candidatus Sulfotelmatobacter sp.
CATCGCGAGTATGAATCGAGGTCGCCTCGATCGAGGCTTCGACGCGGGAGTTCGCGAGATCAGATTCGTCGAGGAACAAAGCTCCCGAAACCTTAGAGAATTGCCCTTTCACATTCGCGATCATCATGTGCTTGAGCTTGAATTCCGCCATGGAGTGGGCGGGGTCGATATTCCAGGTAGTAGTTGAGGTTTGTACTGGAGTTGCTGTGCTGGCCATGGTAGCCTCCCTATTTATTCATTTCATCGATCTCATTCATATCGACATCTCCACCGAGAATCACCAAATCAAATTTCTTCTGGGCACGTGTCCGTAAGTACGGGCCGGACGAGCTACTCCTCCCAGGTCATCATGCCACTTTTCCTTTCTGCGAGGGCGGTTCACTCTTCACCCGCATTGATTTGACGAGGTCGGCCGACGACGCTCCTTCGAGCGACAATCCGTAGCCAACTTCTCGCACGATGCGTTCCTTGAGCGGTTGAATGAAGTGGATGCGAGTATTGCGGCGCGTAACCTCCGGAGCCTTCAAGTATAGTTCGGCCAATTCCCGGGCACGGCTGAGCGCCTTGCCGTTCGGCACAACCTCGGCAACCACTCCCCATTCGCGTGCAGTAGCCGCCGGCAGCGGCTGCGGGTTCAGTAAGAATGCCTCCGCTCGCCCTGCTCCTGCCCGATAGCTCCAAGTCGTAAAGATTCCGTCACCAGGCGCAACCCCTGCGGAGAAGTGAGCCACATCCTGGAATGTCGCACCCTCGGCCGCCACAATCACACTAGCAAGTAGCGCGTAATCTGAGTGCACATGGGCCCGTCCTTCGATCGCCGCAATGACAGGCACACGTATGTTGGCGATATTCTCCAGAGCCTGAACGCCCTCGTCGTGAACTTGGCTCCAGACGCCGGGATCGGCGACGTCGCCGAAAGATGACCAGTCGACATCAGTAATGAACTCCCCGCCTGCACCGGTGATAATCACGATCTTATTTGCTCGATCTTGAGCAATCCGGTAAAAGGCATCGATAAACTCAGTGTGAGCTTGCGCACTCATAATGAACGGCCCGCCGTTTGTGTGAAATTCGGCAACTAGTACACCACTTGCATCTCGCGTCAGCTTGAGGCTGCGATAAGTGTCGAAGTAGTTCTCTTGGAATTGCATGAAATTCTCCTCTGCTCGAAGCTGTAGGTTGAATCACTCTTACTTTTCTGCTGCGCCTGCAGCGATTGCGTCTGGAAGAAGCTCGTTCATGTGTGTCTTTGGTTTTCTGGCAATCTTGTCTCCATCATGGTCTTAACCTCCGAATGATTCACACAAGTAAGAATCATCCGCTTGGAGCACTCACCGCATAGCTAGAAGTGTTCGAGCCCTGTGTTGTTCGTCTCCGTGGACAACTGGAAGGCATAAACCTTTCCTTCTCGCAGATATCGAAGTTCTCTCTTGCAGTTCGGATGGGCGCATTGACCGATCATCCGTTTGCGATCTCATTATTTGTCACGAACGAGCATTTGTTTTTCCGGTCGGAGCCAGGGGAATGGAGTCCGCCCCGGATTATTGTTGGCGCCTGCTGCGCGGCCCGCTGGCCGCTGAAGCAAAAGGCGCTATTCGGTCGGGAAGAACGTCTCGATCTTCGATCGACTTCGTCACGCGGTCCGTCGAAGTGGCTGCGCCGCCGGGTCTTCCCGTCCGAGGGCACTTAGGACCTCGTCGGCGGTGGGTGTCTCGGCGAACCACTTTTTGAGCACGTCGAGGGAACGGGCGTGGCTCTCATCGCTGTCGGCGGTGCAGGCGTCAGCGACGACGATCGTCCGATATCCCAGGTCGGATGCAGCGCGCGCGGTGGATTCGATAGCGACGTCAGTGGCAATGCCGACAAGCACGAGGGTGTCGACACCTGCCATGCGAAGAACGGTGTCGAGTATGGTGCGGTCGAACCCGTTGGCCGCCTGTCCTCTGACGAGCGGTTCATCGGGCCGGCGGGCTAGATCGTCCATCAGTTCGACCGCTGGAGTACCCTCCATCAGGCAGACACAGTCGAAGAGAGTTCGCCACAGCGGCGAATTCGGACTGACCCCAGGCAGCCCTTGCTGGTATGTGACGGCGGTGTAGACCACCTTCGCTTTGGCCCTACGGAATTCGTCCAGCAGCCGTAGCTGTGCTGTGATGACACCTTTCTCCTTGGCTCGTTGCCGGAAAAGGCGGTTGAAGGGAGTGTCGACCTCTCCGGCAACGCCTTTGACCATGTGTACCACTACCAGCGCTGTTTTGTTGGGATCAAGACCGTTTAATGCGATTTTCCCGTTCATGTTGCTCCTTTTCTGCTCATTCGGTTAGTTCTTTGCGATGCACGGCACTGAGTACCCACTCACTTCCCCGCGGGCGGCGACGCGGAACTCTGCTCTAGGCCATAGACTCGGATCTGGCTTTGCTTAGCGGCGCCACCACTCGGCCAGAAAGGCGACTTCTTATTGCCTGCTGCTACGCCGATGAGCTGACGACCGCCCGCCCGATAGCTCACGACACCGCCATCAATCGCTTCGTCAGTCCGCGTCTGCCACAGCAATTTGCCGGAGCCAGCGTCGAAGGCATAGAGCTGCCCGCCTAAGTCACCAGCGAACACTAAGCCCCCAGCAGTAGGCGTCACTGCGGCAAGGATCGGTCTGGGCGCTTGGAACTGCCACCGCACCACCCCAGTGTCCGCGTCGAAGGCGCGGACCCAGCCGCGCGCCCTGTCGGCAGGATCATTTCGGTCCAAGAAGTGTTCTTCGTCCGCGGCACCGAACCAGAATTGTCCGGTCGGAGGAACCTTTAGGTCGCGGCTGAGCTGGATGGTGTAACACCAGTCCACTGACCCGGTATAGAGCAGGTTGGTCTGTGGACTGTAAGCTGCGCCGTTCCACTCTGAACCGCCCACAAGACCCGGGCAGAAATAGGTCGCACTGTCTGCTGTGGGCGGAACGTCTGCGTTGATGCGCGTCGTTGTCGGTTGACTCCAAAGCAGCGGAATGATGGGCGGTAGGTCGCCAGGAGCTGGTGAGCCCTTAACCGAAAGGCGTGATCGGTCAAGCACCGTGAGCAGACCGTCCTTATTCGCTGAAGCGATTATTTTGTTGCCGTCGCGCGTCGTGACAAGAGCGGCCGGTGCGCTGACATCCCAGTCATGAGCGTCGCGCTTCACGATCTGGTTATATGCAAGCAGTTTTCCGGTGCGAGCATCCAGCGCCACGACTGAGTCAGTAAAGAGATCGTCGCCTGTGCGATGCACGACGTCGAAGTCGGGGGCCGAGTTGCCAACTGGCACGTATAGAACGCCGATCTCTGGATCAAGCGTCAATGATGTCCACATTCCGCCGCCGGTGATCGGCAGCTTCGGATTAGTCCAAGTCGCACGCGCAGCCCCCGTCTTCGGCACCACATCCCATGTCCAGACGATGTGGCCGTCCTTGGTATCGAGCGCATATACCCGCCCGATATTGCCGACGAGGTCACCGCCCGCTGTCCCGATAAAGACTAGACCGTTCCAAGCGATTGGTGCCATATTCAAAAACACGCCCGGCATGATGTCGTCGATTGAGCGATCCCAGATCAGCTGTCCAGTCTTTGTGTTCAGTGCAAGTACGTGGCGGTCCAAGGTCCCACGGAATAGTTTGCCGTCTAGGTAAGCAAAGCCGCGAACCGCCCCCGTCGACGCCGCTGGTGTGGCGCTGTCGCGCAGATGTTTCCACTTCTCGCCGCAAGTCGCGGCATCAATTGCATATGAGCCATGGTCGGTCGTGAAATACATCGTGCTGTCGAGGACGATCATGCCAGTCTGGAACGTGGCAAGCTCCGGCAGGTTGTAGCGACAGACTTCATGCAGCCGACTAACATTCTCCGGGGTGATTTCGGCGAGTGGGGAGTAGCGGAAGCCTTCGAGCGTTCGATTGTAACCAGGCCAGTCGTTGGCGCGTACATCATTCGAACTGTCGTCGCGAGAGCTCGCGATGATGTTCTTGGTGTTGGGCTGCGCGCTGACCGAATTCGATTGTCGACTTTGAGTTGTACCGCTGTACTGAGCAAAGGACGGTCCCGCGCCGAATACCAGTGCCAAGGTGGCAACTCCGGTAATCAGGTTAAGTTTGATTCCCGTCTCCTCGGCCCAACGCCGGAAAAGACCGATGAAGGGACTGTCGACCTTGCTGGCCACCCCCTTGGCCATGTGCACCACTACCAGGGCCGTTCGGGCGGGATCAAGCCGGTCTAACGCGCTTTTTTCGTTCATGATGTGTTCCTTTTACGCTCAATCAGTTACTTCTTTGCAATGCACGGCTCAGTGCCATACTCATTTCCCTTGTTTCCTACTCCGCCTCCTCCGGGTGCCCTAAACGTCAACATGAGTTCCGCGTTGCGCGAACTTCCGCTGCATACGCGGCGGGCTGCGCGATCAGAGGACCTCGAACACGTCATAGCCAGGTCCGATCGACGTCCTCCAGCCGAGGCCGACGGCAACCACCGTATTGAGGCGGGTGAGTTTCGGCGATGCCGTCTCGAACGAGCCAATGACGCGGTAGTAGTAGCTGTTCGCATCCACCGGCTCTCCGCGCGAAACCCTTTCCAGCACTTCCGGCGGACCGCTGCGAAAGCCTTGGTAGGCCATGGTCAGGAACTCGCCGTCCTGCGTCCGCAGCGGCACCTGTACGTTGATGCGGAACCAGGCACCAGCCGGGTCCACCGTCATCCAGTCTGCGGCCCCCGGCAGCACGGTTCCCGACACTTCCGGTCCTTCGAACGTGCCGCCCGAAATGGGCGCGACGCGGCGGCTGCCGAACGGCGTCGTGCCGACAACGTAATGAGGACCGACCTCTAAGGAAAGGCGAAACAGGAACTTGTTCCGAATCTCTGCCCTCGGTTCTCCTAGGCCGTCGACGAAATTCCCGTTGCTCGCGGGCTGGATGCCCATTGACTGGTTACGTGCCATTCCTCACTCCTCTCGGCTGTTCGACTCTGTTGCATTGCGCCGGTGTCGCACTCTCGGGGCGCAGGTCGGATCGCCGACTGGACGGCTTCGTCGTGTCCGGCCGGAAAGACGGATACGACCTGCTGATGGCCTCTGGATCGAGGCATCGCCGTAGAGACCGTCGACACGTCGCACCTTACCGCTGGCCTGCCGAATAATGCGTGAGTTGAATTGCTCTTCAAAAGCGATGACCTTGATCACTTTTCTCCCGATGAGGTGAAAATGAATGAACTGTTCGCTGCTTATCACGGAGTCCATGCTCTTGACCGCCAGAGCAAACCGAATGCCAGAAGAACCCTCGCAGTATTGGTTGAAATCAAAGCAGCCACGGCGCAATCCCCGATCAAGTGTCAAAGTGTCAAATTTCAGATGTTGACACTGCGGAGCCAAAGAACGCGTGCATTATTGTCGTAATGATTGAGAGCATCGTTGTCCGATATTCATTGTGGCCGTCGCCTTGATGCGAGTTGTTTTAAGACTTCCTTCGCAAAAATGCCACACTGGAATCTGGCACCGTCTTCCATCAGTTCTAAGATGGCATCTTCCCCGGCTCCACTCATTGCAGTGAGGTTTGTGAGATCGATGACAAGTTCACGGCCACCAAGATCCTCCTTGGCCTTCGTGTACTCGCGGAGAAGTTCTGCGACCCAAGGCTCGACGAGACTGCCCTCAAGCACAAGTCGGCATCGGCGTGGGCTCTCCACCACAGAAATCTTCAACATTCCACACACTTCCGTGGAGATAAGAGATTGCAACACGCTCGCCAAAGTTCGAAAGTTGTAACTACTTTAATTTTCAGGAGGGGATGCAAATCGGCAGAGATGAAGTCGAAGTGTCAATCTGTGTGGTTTGACACGGCCCGAAGCGCACCGTCGATTACGCAGCGTACTCCTTGGGATCAATACCAAGCTTTCTCATCCGCGCTAGGAGTGTCGTGCGATTGATTCCCAGACGTGCGGCGGCTCCGCCACTTCCGCCCACACGACCCTTGCTTAACGTGAGCGCCCGCATGATCTCGTCTCGTTGTTTCTTCGCGCGTTCTGCGCTTTTGTGCTGCCGGGCATTGGCCAGAATCGGTTTTTTGTTTAGCGCCTGAAGAGTACTTCTTACAACTTCCGCTATTTCCTGATGACGCGAATCCGCCGTTTCGCGCTCATGCTCTTGCGTGATCAAGTTCCACGATTCCAGTTGCGGTGCCTCAAGGCCTGTACCACGGGTTAGGATGACGGAGCGCTCCACAAAGTTTTCCAACTCGCGGATGTTCCCCGGCCAATCCCAGGCAGTGAATGCCTTCATTACCGCTGGCGGTATTCGTTTGATGTTCTTCTGCATCTGTTTCGCGAATTTCTGGACAAAATAACCGACTAGCAGCGGGATATCTTCTTTGCGCTCGCGCAGCGGAGGAACCCGAATCGGAAAAACGTTCAATCGGTAATACAGATCACTGCGAAATTCGCGGCTCGCAACCATCTTTTCAAGATCGCGGTTGGTGGCAGCAATCAAGCGAACATTTACCTTCACAGTACGCGTGCTTCCCAATCGCTCAAATTCCCGTTCTTGAAGTGCTCGCAAAAGCTTCGGTTGGATCTCCGAGGGAATGTCTGCCACCTCGTCCAAGAAGAGGGTGCCCCCATCCGCTAGCTCCAACCTCCCAATCTTTTGGCTGATCGCGCCTGTAAACGCACCCTTTTCATGTCCAAACAATTCGCTTTCTAAAAGCCCGGTCGGAATCGCAGCGCAGTTTATTTTCACAAAGATGCGATCTTTGCGACGACTATGTTCGTGAACCGCGCGAGCGATCAACTCCTTCCCCGTTCCTGTTTCGCCGAGGAGCAATACGGTTGAATCAGTGGGCGCAACAGTTTCGACCAGGTGCAAGACGTGTTTGAGGGCTGGACTGCTCCCCACCATTTCCTCGAACTCGATGTCGCCACGGATTTCTTGTTCGAGGTAAGAATTCTCTTGAGCTAGTCTCTCTTTGAGTTCGGAAACTTCGCGGTATGCCAGAGAATTCTCGATGGCAATGGCTATCTGCCCAGAAGCCTCGCTGACGAAATCGATGTCCTCTGAAGTAAATGGCGTGTCCGTGGTACGAGAAATTGCTAACACCCCAACCGCTTGCCCTCGATTCACAAGAGGTATAACGTATTGACTCTTCACGCCTTCCGCGACCAGCAATTCATAATAATCGGGGGGAAACTCGTCACGTTGTTGTATGCTCCTGACAGTGGGTTTCAGGGTGTCAAGAGCTCTTCTGCCCGCACCCATCGGGGTGATCACCAAGTCTTCCTTAATGAGCCCCTTACCTTCCGGGAAATCGAGTGCATAGATGCGGAATTCGCCACTCCCATTCTCGCGCACCGAGATGTGCACTACATCACAGTCCATGACCTCACGAATACAGGCTGAAATTGCGCGCAGCACATCCCGAAGCTCCAAATTCGTAGTGATCTGATTTGTAACCTTCAGAAGCAACTGGAGTCGGCGGTTTTGAACCGTTAGAGCTTGCTCTGCTCTCTTGCGATCATCGATATCGGTGTTGGTACCGTACCATTTCGCAACGTTGCCGTTGTCGTCGCGGGATGGGGTTGCCCGGAACAAAAACCAGCGGTATACACCGTCGAACCGACGCAAACGCGCTTCGATTTCACCCGGCTGGCCTGAGGCCACAACGGTTCGCCAGTAATCCACGAGCCCGTTCAGATCGTCCGGATGCACGGCAACCGTCCAACCCCAATTCTCCACTTGGTCCGCCGTAAGGCCAGCGTACTCTAACCAGCGACGGTTAAAGAATTGTGCAGCCCCATCTGCTGCGGCCGACCATGCCATACACGGAATGGTTTCTATTACCTCGCGCAGCTCTCGTTCACTCTGCTGCAGTCGCTCATTCTGACGTTGCAATTCCGCGTTTGCAGCCTCGGCCCGTTTGAGATTGAAATTGTCGTCAATCGCAAATGCGACTACCCGACCAATTAATCGCAAGAAGCTAATATCATCCTCGCTGTAAGCAATCCCGGGGTCTCCAGAAATGCCCAAAGCACCCAAACGGCGTTGAGGCGTAGTAAGGGGAACAAAAACCAAGGGGCCCTGTTTGATCCCTTGGTCCGCGAGGTTCTGTTTTAGGCGTGCCGGAATCCGCTCATCGGAAGTTAAATCGGCAATGTGGAAGGGCTCCTGCGTCGCGTACGCCCGCCATGACGGCCGTTCCTGGACTGGAATATCCGAGTAGACAGCTAAGAGGCTCCTCTCCTGGCCCAGCACCGCCCATTCGACTTCTGTGGAATTCTCTTTGTAAACAATGATGTAGAAATGCGAGAACTTAAGGAATTCGCGCAATTGCTCCGAAAGAACTTTGGTCAGGTCTTCTGGTTCCCGGCACAGGGAAAGGGCTTCGCTGAGGCGAAGGACGGCTTCGTAGCGTTGCGCATCCGTTTGCCGAATACCCGCATTTCTGTTCATCGCGAGTTTTGATAGGGCGTTCATTTACGTCCATTGTCGGTCGAGAAGTCTATTCCTCACAACGCGCTGATTTCACTGGATCAGCCAGATTGCGTTGTTTGTCCTAGATCGGAGATCTCGTGCTCCCCTGTCAACGAGCAAAATTGACATTTTGACAGCAATCAGTCTGTTTTCCAAATTGAACCGGGCCCAACTTGCATCAATTGAACGAATAATCCGTGATCAGCTGTTGGCATGTCATTTGCAACCCCGAAATCACCGGATCGCAATTTATGCAGAAGCGAAACTGCAAATCCGACTCTCTTGAGAGTGTCCGTGTGCGACTGGATAATTGTCGGCTCTTTGAAGTACTTGGGCCCAGAGCATCGCAAGCCCGGTAGACGTCTGCATTGATTGTTGTCAACGATTGTTGTCAACCAGGGGACAAGATGATTGATACCCAGACGAGTCAGGAATTCACTGTACAGGTCAGCATGAACGTCAACGGAGTAGCACGTAGTTTTGTAGTGGAGCCGCGCACCACTCTGCTTGACGCTTTGCGTGATGAAGTGGGTTTG
>DASRRV010000129.1:0-4040 GCA_035695545.1 Candidatus Sulfotelmatobacter sp.
CTATCGCGAGTTTATGGGCTCAGGACGTTGGCCGGACCAGACTATGTTCGTGGTCGAAGAGCGTAGCGCGCAGAGCAAAGGTTCGATCAACAAGGACGGCCACTTCCAAACGGATCTGACGGGTATTGCCGTCGAGATCAAGGATGCGCGCTTGCCGGATAAGTGGGGCTACTTCGCCTTCGATGAGAGCAGCAAGGTTGCGCAGATGAACTCCAAAGGAGGATGCTTCAGCTGCCACGATGCGCATGCTGCGGTGGAGCATACTTTTGTGCAGTTCTATCCCACGTTGAAGCCGGTGGCGAAGAAGTTCGGCACCTACAATCAGGAGCGGGAAAACGTGGAGGGCGCGCCGGCCGCTTCTTCGGGGCCAGCGAAGCAACAGTGAGTAGATTTCAAAAACGGTGTCGTGCTAGAACTCGGGTTATTTTTCATGAGGCGATGTTACGACAGTTGCGAAAAGCACCCCTGGATTGTGTGGGCCGTTCGAACCAGGCAGACGGCGCGTGGAACGTCTCAGACAGCGAAAAACGGCTTTGCAGATAGCTGCATAATCAATGAGATAGAGGCATTACGTTTGACGAGTTGATAATAAGAGGCTGGGACGCCATTCTGGACGCGCAAATCGCCTCCTAGCGCGAAATCAGAGGGTCCTTGAAATCGGCTTCCGCAAGGCTTAAGGTTGGAGCAAACTCAGGGTCGTAATTTCTCTCCGGTGGCGAGGTGTAGCCGTGCAACGGCTCCCACTGACACTCGCGGTGCTCGTATCGATTAACTCCTGGACCTCCTGTACCGCGACGAAGACTTCTTGCGATGGGCTGGTGTACAAAGCCGAAGGGTTAACGCGGGCAGAGTATCTTCCGTGTGCCGGTGAGATGATCGGCGCTCTTGACCGCCTTCGACCCGACTTGGAGGCAGTGGTGCAGGGCGACAAGACTGCGCGGTCGAAAGCGCATAATGAGTATGATAACTTCCGCTCGCTACTCAGAAGCGCCGGTGGCCGCAACTTGGTCGAGCGGTGGGCCGACGAAGATCTGAATCGTTTGAATTTGCGCATATGGAACGCTTCCACTTCCTACGAGGCCGCGCTGCTCTACCCGAATCCTAACGATCTTAGAGCGGCCGAGGATAGTCATGACGAAGCGAAAAACATCTATAATTCGCTTCGCTAATGGAATCGCCTTCTTTATCCTGCTCCTGCTTGGTTGCGCTGCGACCGAGCACTGCAAACTGGACCAACGCATCGATATGGGGCCCTACAGCTTCTCAGTTGACAGCGGTACGGAGGAATCGGAGAAGCAAGGAAAGCGCTTCGACGGTGGAAGCTGGGTGCAGTTTCCGATCACGGAATTGAGAATTCGGTTTCACGTCTTGCGTGACGATGCCAAACCCTTTACGACCGATTTCAATCGCTTCTTTATCGACGCAATGACGCTGGAAGACGAAGCAGGAAACCGGTTCACCGTATCACCGGTTCCCGTCTCGCCCATTTATTCGGCGGGGCGCTACCACTCCGATTCCTACATAGCCGATGTCAAACTCGATCCGGGCATAATAGGAATCCGCGACAGCAAGCATCTCGGATCGCACGCCAGAGATTTTCGTCTGCTGATCGAGAACCGCGACCGGCAACCCGGTCAACCGCACCGCGTTTCCGTACAACTGCAATGAACCTCGCTACATCAGGCAGATTGCGATAAGAACGTCACCACACCTCTTGCGGCTATCCCGATAACTGTTGCGAACAGGGGTGGCTGTTGAAAGTCTGCAACGTAGAAAGACTGTATTACCACGCAATATAAAAGGCGCCCACTTTACGGTAGGTTTTGATCGCTCGCATCACCACCTACCGAAAGGAGCGCCGTTGTGAACCAAGCAAAGTATATTGGCATGGATGTTCATCAGGCAACGATCTCGGTTGCGGTCATGGATTCCGCCGGCAAGCTGATTCTGGAGTCCATCCTCGAAACGAAAGCGGCCACGATTCTGCAGTTCATCGGCGGGCTGCACGGCAGTTTGCTGGTGACTTTCGAAGAAGGAACCAAGGGAACGGAAGAGCAAGCCAGAGCAAAACCTCTCGAGCGATCGAGAGGCATATCTGCAAACAGTGGGCTGGATATCGAGACAAAAAACTTCTCAGCTGCCGGCCGAAGGAGAAGCTTTTTTGTTGACATCCCCTTTGATAGAACCACCTATCTCGTTTTGAGATGGGTGGTGGGAAGCGGATTTATCAATCCTGGTTGGGCAATCCCCGCGGTTCCGGAAAAACGAATTTCAAGCGACTTCTGTGATTGTCTCGTTCAATGCAGGTGGCTCGTTTTCGAACTGCGCGAGATCTCTAAGTTAGCTCCGACCATTCGAGTGTTTGGCCGAACTTCGTCTTCGACTGACTGCTAGAAATAAAAAAAGGCGAGGCTGAATCTCGGCCCCGCCCGTCTACTCTCCAGACTGTGGGATGACGCGTTAGGATGGAAATTCTGCCGTCCTCAGTGGCTCTGGACCAAATCCGGTGGCGGGTATTCAGGCAGCTTTGCATTCTTCGCATCCGTACGTTTCACTTCAATCTCGTCAAACAATATCGACGGGCTGATAACCGTCATCGGAATCTGCCCTTCGCGGTTGGACACCAGCGCATCGTTGCCCACAGCGATCAAATCGTTGCGCAGAGCTCGCGTATCCAGCTCGTTGAATTCCGCCCCGCGCACGAGTTCTTCGCGCCCATCCTTTTCATAAACGCGATACAGGAGCCGCGGGCTGTACCCCGCCAGCGTTTCCACTCGATAGCCGTAGGGCTTGTTTTCCTGTCGGCAGATCTCCATCAGTTTCTTCTTGATGTCCTCAGGCGAGAGCGGCTGTTTCGAAGACACAATCAGGTTGCCCAGGCTGGGCACCGGCGCCTGGGCTGGCGCGGCTCGTCCGTGCCCGTTGGACTCAGGAAAATCGCGAATTGGCTCGCGGCCCACCAGATAATTCACGAGCTCGCCATTTTGGATCACGGAGACCTTCTCAGCGCGCACGCCCTCGTCGTCAATTTCATAGCTGCCGATCAGTGTCTTGCCATCAAAAACTTTCAGCGTGGGATCGTCGGTCACCGAAATGGTATTTGGCAGCACCCGGCTCTTATAGCTCGATGCGAACTCACCCTCCGTGCGCGACGAGTCACCAGGCTTCGGCCGCTTGCCCACGACGTTGCTTCCTATCATCCCGTAAAACACATCGCTCGCCGCGTCATTCGAGAACAGCACCGGGCCGCGATACTCCTCGTCCACCATCGGCGCTTCCCGAAGAGCCTTGAGCGTCGCTACCATCTTCACCGCGTCAGCCTGAAACGCCTCCGCCGTCGGCAATTCTTTCAGCGTGCCGGTCGAGTAGAAGGGCGAACGCTCAAGCCGCATTCCATCGTCCGCTTGCGTCGCGCCCGATAGATTCATGAAATATACCGTGTACCCTCTGCGCGTCACTGTCCCTTCTGTGTTGACGAAATACCGGTTCACTGCGCGGAACCGCAACTGCGACGTGAGTGATTGGATTTTAGGATCGGTGCGGAAAAGATCGGTCGCTTTCTCGAGCATCGCGTTCCAAGGAGCGGGATCGAAATCGAGCTTCGCCCAGGGGCCGATAGATTGCAGCGCCGGAGCTGCGGCAAAATCGTCGAATGGCTGCCCGGAACTGAATTGGCTGAACACAGCTTTCTTAGCCGCGAGTGCCTGGCTGGCTGCCTTGTAAGCCTGGTCTGTCGCGAGCCACAACTGGTGGCGAAGAGCCGTGGCATCGTCCTCGAGCGGCGCCAAATCGACGAACCCGGTTCCGGGGCCGTAATAACTGTCCAGCTTGTAATCCCCCACTCGCACGACTACTCGCGCCGACCGGCCATGCGAGCGCTGCTTCTGACGAAGCGCTCCGAATGCAGCGTCAGCGTCGTACTCATCCAAATCGAGAACGGAATACTCGATGTAATAGGGTGCAGCGATATTCTCCATCTTCAGGTGCGCCTTCGAACGTTCCAGTTCCTCGCGCATCGCCGCAAGCACGGGATCAGAAGC
>DASRRV010000130.1:0-84497 GCA_035695545.1 Candidatus Sulfotelmatobacter sp.
GTTGGCGAAGTCGACGAACGCCTGCTGGAGATCGTCAAACCCGCGGTAGTTCTCGAGATGCTCGTGATCGATGTTCGTCACCACTGCAATCGTCGGGAACAGCTTCAGGAACGAGCGATCGCTTTCGTCCGCTTCCGCGACCAGGTACTGCGACTTGCCGAGGCGGGCGTTCGAGCCCATGGCATCCACGCGCCCACCAACGACTACAGTGGGATCGAGTCCTCCGGAGGCGAGCACCGCCGCCACCATCGACGTGGTGGTCGTCTTGCCGTGCATGCCCGCGATCGCGATGCCGTACTTCAGGCGCATTAACTCGGCAAGCATTTCGGCGCGCCGAATTACAGGAATGTGAAGCTCGCGAGCCTTGGCCACTTCGGGGTTGTCGGTGGCGATGGCGGAACTGGTGACCACCACCTCCGCGGCGATTACATTTTCGGCGGCATGGCCCTCAAACGTGGTGGCGCCCAGGCTGGCCAGCCGCTCTGTGACTGCGGAGCTTTTCAAATCCGAGCCGGAGATCTTGTAGCCCAGGTTCAGTAGTACTTCGGCGATGCCGCTCATGCCGATGCCGCCGATGCCTACGAAATGGATGCGCTGGATTTTAGCGAACATACGAGGTCAACTTCTGGCCACGGATTTCACGGATTCACACGGATAAACCTAAGAGAACTAGAAAATAAAATCCGTGGAAATCCGTGCTAATCCGTGGCCGATTCTTCGATACCCGCTACGCGCGCTGCCATTACCGCAATATCTCGCGCGGCATTGGGATGCGCCAGACTCCGGGCTGCCTCACTCATTCGTCGCAAGCGCTGCGGGTCCTGCAGCAAAGCTGCAATCGTCTCGGCGAGCCAGACTCCTTCCAACTTCGATTCCTCAACTACCACCGCGGCCCCTTCACGAGCCAGCGCCTCGGCGTTGATGCGCTGGTGATCGTCCGCCGCGTGCGGGAAGGGCACAAACACTGCCGGCTTCCCTGCCGCAGTGATCTCCGCGACCGTGCTCGCACCGGAACGGCACACCACTAAGTCGGCGCGCGCGAAGGCTGCCGGCATGTCTTCGATGAACTTGAAAACTTCGAACGTGAACATCGCAGCGGACTCGTTCGTCGTCTTCAACGACTGATACGCCGCCAGCGCGTCATTATAATCACGCTCACCGGTTTGGTGGAGGATGTGGATGCCCGGCGCCTCGCGCTGGAGCACTGGCAGGCATCGGATCATCGCTTCGTTGATGGCGTGAGCCCCTTGGCTTCCGCCAAACACGAGCAGAGTGGGAGTGCCGCCGCGCTTGGGCGCGATCTCAAAGAATGCGTGCCGTACGGGAACTCCTGTGACCTCTGCGTGGCGAAAATATTTCGCCGACTCCTCAAAGTGCGTAGCCGCCCCTGACACGAAACGGGCGACGACTCGATTGGCAAATCCCGGGACTACGTTCGGCTCGAAGGCCAAGGTTGGGATGTGCTTGACCACGGCCGCGAGCATCGCGGGGCCGGAAGCGTATCCGCCTACGCCGATGACCACGTCTGGCGCAAATTCATTCAACATGCGGCTAGCGTCCCAGACAGCGCGGGGCAGGTCGAAGGATGTCTTGAGGCGCGTCACCAGGCTGACATTTTTCAGGGCGCCAACGCGGACGAGTTGCAGAGGATATCCCGCGGCAGGAACTAAGCGATTCTCGATGCCGCGTTCGGTCCCGATGAACATGCATTCGGCGTCATAACTCTTCTTAAGTTGATTGGCGATGGCCAACGCGGGGATGACGTGCCCGCCCGTTCCTCCGCCCGCCAGGATTGCGCGCATGGGATTAATATAACGTATTTGTTATCAATTATCTACGGACTTAATTGATTTATCTTGATATATCATGGAAATGCAATATCATGAATGGATATGATCTGACTTATGTCCACGACCAAGAAATTCACGCCTGAGATTGATGCCACGCTTTACAACGAGCTTGTGCAGATTGCTGAACGCAACGGGCAAACCAAACGTTACGTGTTGGAGCAAGCCCTGCGGTTCTACTTCCACAATGTAGTTCCCTCGCAACACCTGGTGCGCCGCGAAGTTATGGATGCCTTCGAGCAGTCCGTGGCCCGCAATCGCGAGTTGCTTGAGCGCCTGGCCAAGTAATGCGTGAATACCTGACGGTTGCTGAAGGCTATCGCATGCAAAATCGGCTCATCGATTTGTTCGGCGGACTTCACGGTGTACGCGATGCGGGAGCGGTGGAAGCGGCAGTGTTTCGTCCCCAGACGGGCTATTACGAATCCATAGCCGAGGAAGCCGCCGCCCTGATGGAGTCTTTGGGCATGAATCACGGATTTCTGGACGGCAACAAACGAATTGCTTTCACCGCAGCTGACGTGTTTCTAAGGCGTAATGGTTTCTATCTCGAGGTGGCTGCTGACGAGGGATACCATTTCATTGAAGGATCTATTGCGCGTCAGGAGTTCCGCTTCGGAAAGATTCTGGCTTGGATCAGCGAGCATCTGAAGCGGCTCGATTGAATCCTCGCTTCACTCCGCCTGCTTCGTAATGTTCAGCAGCACTCCAACACACGCCAGCGTCACGAAGAGGGACGAGCCGCCGTACGACACCAGCGGCAGGGGAATTCCTTTGGTCGGCATCATACCGAGCACGACGCTGATATTGATGAATGCCTGCAGCACGACCATGCTGGTGATGCCGACGGCAAGGTAGCGTCCGAATAGATCTTCGGTGCGCCACGAAACTCGCATTCCGCGCCACAAGAAGATCGCGAACAGAGTGACCACGGCCATGGCGCCGACCAGGCCCAATTCTTCCGCGGTCACGGCGAAGATGAAGTCAGTGTGAGGCTCCGGGAGGTAGAACAGCTTTTGCTTGCCTTCCATCAGTCCCGTGCCGGTCACACCGCCGGTGCCCACGGCGATCAGCGACTGGATGATGTGGAACCCGGTCTTCTGGCGATCCGCATAGGGATTCAGAAACGCAAGAATGCGGTCGCGCCGCCACGCCACGTGGAAGATCAGGACATACAGAGGTAGCAACGACGCCCCGAAGGCGTATGCGAAATATCGCATTCGCATTCCGGCTACGTACAGGATGCAAGCGGCGATTCCGGCGCAGGCGATCGCGGTGCCGAGATCCGGCTGGGCCACAATCAGCCCCAGACAAACCAGCACTGGGACGGCCGCCGGAACCAGCGTGTTGCGAACGTCGTCGATTGTCTTCGCGCGGCTCTCAAGGAAGTAGGCCAAGAACAAAATCATCACCGGCTTGGCCAGTTCTGACGGCTGGAAAGAGAAGCCGCCGGCATGGATCCAGCGATGCGTATTGTGCGAACGGTCGAGGAAGAAGACGGAGATCAGCAGCAGCGTGGTTACGCCCATCAGCGAAAACACCAGCGCAGGATGCTTGTAGCGGCGGTAGTCCACGCGCATGGTGACGACCATGGCGGCGAGTCCGGCCAGCGCCCAGATCAACTGCCTCGACAGGAATGCGTATTCCGACCCGAAGCGTTCGCGAGCCATCACCGCCGACGCGGAGAACACCATCACCAGGCCTAAAAACACCAGCAGCATGGTCACGGTGAACAGCCAACGATCGACACTAACGCGCTTCGCCATGGGGACATCTATTTCACCACGGACGCACGGAGACACGGAGAAAGAATTGTTGATTGTTGAATTTTGATTGTTGATTGTTTTGGTTCGGCTGGGCCCCCGCTAGCGAACCAGGACATTGCACTCACGAATGTCTCCGGCCTCAATCCTCAGATGACACTCTACGTCTCTGTAACTTGGCGATGCATCGCCCACGGGCGGTCGCGAGATCTCATAATAGCCGGGCACGAAACCCGTGAGGTCATAAATGCCGTGCGCATCCGACTCTAGGGTTGTCGAACCTGCCGGTCCTCGAATAGTCACTTTCACCATTGGCGCTGGCTCCCATGGAATCCACTCGTCATTGTTCGGGTGAGTCACGCGAGCCGTGCGGCCCAAGATTCGAGCTCCGTCGTGCGGTCGACCATCGCGGAGAACCCGCAAATCGACTTCAGATTCAGCGATCGACCCTGTTCGGGTGCAAAACGTGTCTCGAATCGGTAAAAAACGAGTCAGAGAGCCCGGCCGCCGCCGTCCGTCAACAAAGTCGATCTCACCGCGCGGCGGCGCGACACCGTGCCCTCGCGTGGTTGTCAGGAGAATAACAACTTGGCTATCCCACCAGGGCAGACCCCAGAATTGCCTCTGTACCCGGGCCAGCGACCAAAATCTGCGCCAGTACGGACTGGGGCGTCCGATCCCCACAGTTTTCCGGACCCGATGATCTGTGCCGTGAAGACCGCCTGATCAGGTCGCAGAGGCTGGGTAAATGGCTGCTCCGAGAAGTGACATCTGCCGCTCCAAATTGTCATGAAGTCAACGACCACAGCAGAGATTACACTGGCTAACAGCAGACTTGGCAGCATGCCAATCTTAAATTTTGACGGTATCGGCTTCGAAACAAGTTTCGGCCCATCCAGCCGACCAGTGACGTACCAAAACGCTCGGGAATAACGAGCAGGCAGGTTGCGGGTACAGCCGCGGAGGGGGTGGGTAACCCAGAATACGGCCCGAGTTGTTCCGGCTTACCCATAACATCAAGGTATACGTACCACATCCCCAACAAGGCGACTGTGGCTTCAAAAAGATTCGCCAGCCAATTTCGATAACCCAGAGCGATGAAGGAGGAGAGGATGCCAAATACCCCAATAAGCAAAACCCGAATCGTTGGCGTCCATTCCGACAGCCTCGCACCATAGACGGGCCCAACGCTGGAACCTACATATGCAAGCCAACTGCATGAACCGAGGACAGAGAGTATTGCGACAATCCAACTAAGGGTCTTCTTCATTGCGTTGCTAGGCCACCGACAATCTCCTTGAACACCTTCCCGCGGTGCTCGTAGCTCTTGAACTGGTCGAAGCTGGCGCAGGCTGGAGCGAGCAAGACCACGTCGCCAGGTTGGGCAACGGAGTTGGCTTTCCGGATTGCGTTCTCCAGAGTTTCGGCGTGAATCACTTCGGGGCCACCGTTTTTCGAAGAGAGAATTTGCGACTCGATCTTCGCCGCCGTCGCGCCGATGGTGTACACGCGCTTCACGCGCTGGCGGAGCAGATCGTTGAGTACGGTGTAGTCACTGCCTTTGTCCTTGCCGCCCAGAATGAGGTGGATGTTGGCAGGAAAGGACTCGAGCGCTTTGATGGTTGCGTCGACGTTCGTGGCTTTGGAGTCGTTGTAGTAATCGACGCCGCGGACTGTCGCCACAAACTCCAGGCGGTGCTCGACCGCTTTGAAGTCGTGAACTGCTTGCCGGATCTTTTCAGGCGAACAGCCCATCAGCGCGCCGGCACACGCGGCCGCCAAAACATTTTCGAGATTGTGCGCGCCCTTAAGCGGAATTTCGGAGGCTTGCAGGATCTCGCTCTGCCGAGCCCCGTCGCGGAACAGGATGTTGCCGTCGTGTACCCATGCGCCTTGCTGCACTTCTTTCTGACGGCTGAACCAGAACACCTGTGCCCGCGTCCGCGCGGCCATCGCTACACACGTTGGATCGTCGGCATTCAACACCGCGAAATCGCTTCCCTGCTGGTTTTCGAAAATTCGCGCTTTGGCATTCACATAGACTTCGAGCCTGCGATGGCGATCAAGATGGTCGGGCGTGACATTCAATACGACCGAAACCTTGGGGCGAAAGGTCTGAATCGTTTCCAGTTGGAAGCTCGAAACCTCAAGGACGATCACGGTCTCGGGCTTGGCCCGCTCGGCCAGCGAAATGGCAGGCGTACCAATGTTGCCGCCGACCAACGCCGGAAATCCTGCGGCCGTCATGATCTCGCCCGCGAGCGTAGTGGTTGTGGTCTTGCCGTTCGAGCCAGTGATGGCGACGATGGGCCCGGGCAGGAACTGAGCTGCCAGTTCGATCTCGCCGATGACGGTTTCTCCCAGAGCGCGCGCCTGCACGAGCGGAGGCGCATCAACTGGAATGCCGGGACTGACCACGATGAGATCCTGGCCGCGAAACGTTCGGTCGCCATGACCGCCGGTTTCGACCGTGATGCCGTGATCGAGCAGGACAGGAATTTCGTTGCGCAGTTCGTCGCCGCTCTTGGTGTCGGAGACCGTCACCTTGGCACCATGAGCTTTCAAAAAGAGCGCCGACGCTACCCCGGACTTGCCGAGGCCGACAACCAGAACGCGTTTGTTGTTCAGTAGCATGGGATCAAGTTTCAATGTTTCAAAGTTTCAGTGTTTCAAAGTTTCTAAGAATGAATGTCTCCCGAGCTACGAGAGACCCTGTCTTTGAAACGTTGACACCTTGAAACTTTGAAACCTGTCTACCTTAATTTCAGCGTCGTCAGTGCGAACAGCGCGAAGACCAAGGACGCGATCCAGAAACGCACAATGATTTTAGACTCCGACCAGCCCAGGAGTTCGAAGTGATGATGCAGCGGCGCCATCTTGAAGATGCGCTTCTTGCGCAGCTTGTAAGAGCCGACTTGCAAGATCACAGAGACTGCCTCGATCACGAACACGCCTCCGATGAACGGAAGCAGCAGTTCCTGCTTGATCATGACGGCGACCGTGCCGATGGCGCCTCCCAAGGCCAAAGATCCCACATCGCCCATGAAGACCTCCGCGGGATGCGCGTTGTACCAGAGAAATCCGATCGACGCTCCGACCATTGCTCCGCAGAAGATGGTCAGTTCGGCCACCTGAGGCATGCGCTGTAGTTCCAAGTAAGTCGCGAACGACGCGTGTCCGCTGACATACGTAAGCACCGTGAGGGCGCCGGCCGCGATTACCGTGCATCCGATGGCCAACCCGTCGAGGCCGTCGGTAAGATTCACGGCGTTGCTCGAACCCACGATCATAAACGCCACAAACGCCATGAAGGGCAGAAACGCCAGAGGCCATAGGTGCGGAGATCTCTCCAGGCTCTGCACCACCAGGTCGGGGTGGTACTGCTTGAAAAAGGGCACGATCAGCCGGGTGGAATACATGTTGTAGGTCTGCATGGCGATCAGCATGGAGGCAATCACGATGCTGGCTGCAACCTGCAGTCCTAATTTGGCTCGCGACGTAAGGCCCAAGTTGCGGCGATGCGCCACCTTGGTGTAGTCGTCGGTGAAGCCGATGGCAGCATAGGCGAACGTGGAGAACACAGCGATCCAGACGAAACGGTTACCCAGGTCGGCCCACAGCAAAGTGGGCACGATGATCGCGATGACAATCAGCAATCCGCCCATGGTGGGCGTGCCGGCTTTTTTCTGATGAGCCTTCGGGCCCTCTTCGCGAATGTACTGTCCGATCTGGAAGTCGCGCAGTCGGCCGATGACCAGCGGTCCCACGATCAAAGCCGTAAAGAGCGCAGTCAGGCTGGCGAACGCCGTGCGGAACGTGACGTAGCGGAAAATGCGGAACGGCGCAACGTAATGTTGCAGCTTGACGAACAACAGCCAGTAGAGCAATCAGCCTCCGTCCCCAAATTGAATGATTGAGCGATCGGGTCATGGAGCGATTGATGGAAGAGTTGAAAGTCGCAAATCGCCCGCGTCCGATCTCTCAATCACTCAATCGCCCGATGACTTAATTCCTTCCATTTTTCCAGCGCTTTTTCCAACTTCACGCCGCGGGAAGCCTTGAGCAGCACCACATCACCGTCGCGCGTTTCGCCTGCCAGCCACTCGCCTGCTTCTTCGGGCGTAGCCACAAACTCGGCGTGAGTACCCGCATGCCCGGCACCCTCGACCATGGCCTGCGCCAAGCCGCGCACACCGAGGAGAACGTCGATCTTCTTCTCGGCGACATGCTGGCCCGCGGCGCGATGCAAGTCGTTCCCCGCCTGACCAAGTTCCAGCATTTCTCCGGCAACCACGATGCGCCGCTTGGCCTTCATCGCCGCCAACGCGTCGACCATGGCATGCAGCGCCTTCGGATTGGAATTGTAGCAATCGTTGATGACCGTGATGTTACCCAGTTGGAGAACCTGTCCGCGCTTGTCGGCAGCAATCAGAGTCGCGAGGGCGGCGACGGCTTCTGAAGGCTGCAGTCCGCGGGCGAGTGCCACGGCTACTGCGGCCAGCGCATTCAGAATGTTGTGTTCGCCGACCAGCGGAAGCCGCGCATGCTCTCGACCGTACGGCGTGACCACGTCAAATTCGGAGCCCTCGGCTCCGCGGGATTGAACATTTTCCGCGCGGACATCGGCGGTGGCCCGTGTTCCATACATCAGGACCTTACCCTTGAAGTCGCGGCCGAATTGCGAGACGTACTCGTCGTCGGCATTCAGCACAGCCGTTCCGCTGGCGGAGAGCGATTCGACCAGTTCATACTTCGCCCGGGCAATACCCGCGAGCGAGTCGAAAAACTCCAGGTGCACGGGAGCAACGTTGGTGACTACACCAATCTCAGGCTGCGCGATCTTTGCCAGCGCGCGGATCTCGCCGGCGTGCGACATCCCCAGTTCAATAACGGCCACGTCATGCTCAGGTTCAAGCTTCAACAGCATGAGCGGCAGCCCAAAATGATTATTGAAGTTGCCTTCGGATTTGAGCACGCGGAACTTTGAGCTAAGCACGTGCGCGATGGCTTCTTTGGTGGTAGTCTTCCCTGCCGAACCCGTGACGCCGACGAGCGGCTTGCCCCACAGTTTGCGCACCGCAGTGGCTAGCGTCTGCAACGCCAGCCGAGTGTCGTCGACCGCCAGCAAGCGGGTCTCCCCCGGGTAACGATGCAGTTGATCTTTGCGCGCGACGGCCCCGGCTGCGCCTTTCTCAAGAGCGGCTGTGACGTAGTCGTGGCCATCCAAGCGCTCGCCTTTGACCGCGAAGAAGAGTTGACCTGCCCCAACGGTGCGCGAATCGATGGAATACGCCTGCACAACTTCTTCGGGAAAGCCACTCGGAGAACTAGCCGACGTGGCCGGCTTCGCGCGAAAGTCAGCAGAAATGAACTCGGCGATCTTCGAAATTGCCAGCCTCATGCTTGCTTTCGTGCGACGGACGCGCTTGCGCATTCAAACCCGGCGGCGCGCAGAGCCTCTCGCGCTACCTCAACGTCATCGAAGGGAGTGGAGCCTTCGCGTGTTACCTGCACCTTCTCGTGCCCCTTGCCCGCGAGCAGCACAATGTCTCCAGGCCGCGCTTCGCCGATGGCGAGAGCAATCGCTTTGCGGCGATCGACTTCGACGACGTATTTCACTCCGGTTTTTTGCAGCCCTACCAGTGCGTCGTTAATGATCGCCCTGGGATCTTCGCCGCGAGGATTGTCGGAGGTGAGCACGACAAAGTCGCTGCCTCGTCCAGCGGCCTCGCCCATCAGCGGGCGCTTGGCGCGATCGCGGTCGCCTCCGCAGCCAAACACCGTCAGCACTCTTGCCGCGGCCCCGCCGCGCGAGACGAACTCCCGCGCCAACGCAGTGAGATTACGCAGCGCGTCGTCGGTGTGGGCGTAGTCAACGACCACCGTGAAGGGCTGGCCGCAGTCGACACGCTCGAATCGGCCCGGCACGTGGGTGAGCGATTCAACGCCGCGAGCGATCGCTTCCGAACTACAGCCGCGTGTGTAACAGGCACCGGCCGCAGCGAGGATGTTGTACACATTCACGCGCCCGATCAGCGGAGAGAATACAGCAATCTTCTCTTGCGGCGTGACCAGATCAAATCGAGTACCGCGCGGGCTGATGTCCACCTTCTCGGCGTGAAAATCGCCGCGCTCCCATCCGTAAGTCAGCACAACCGAACTGCGCTTGCGGGTGAACTCGGCGAGTTTTGCGCCGTATTCGTCGTCGAGATTTGTTACGGATGCGCGTGGTGCGTCGGTGCCGCAGCCTTCGAACAGCACACGCTTGGCGGAGAAGTATTCGTCCATCGTTTGGTGATAGTCGAGGTGGTCTCGCGTCAGATTCGTGAACACGGCCACGTCAAAAGGGACCCCGAATATACGTTGCTGTGCCAGAGCGTGCGAGGAAACTTCCATCACGGCATCGGTGGCGCCCTGCCCCAGAGCCTCATTGAATAGGCGTGCCAGTTCGAGCGCTTCCGGCGTGGTATGCGGCGCGGGATAGACGCGGTCCGCTACGTGATATTCGATCGTCCCGATGAGGGCACTCTTCCGCCCGGCGGCGGTCAGAATCGACTCGACCAGAAATGCCGTCGTACTCTTCCCGTTGGTTCCGGTGATGCCCGTGACTGCGATACGCTCGGCTGGACGCTTGTAGAAATTCGCGCTCACGCGCGCCAGAGCGCGCCGACCGTGCGGCACAACGGCCCAGGCTACGCCGCGAGGCTTCTCGGCGGACGAATCAGTGACAACCGCGACTGCACCTGCATGAACGGCTGTATCGATGAAGCGGTTGCCATCGGACGTCTCGCCGTGCATGGCTACGAACAGGCACCCTGGTTTCACGCGGCGCGAGTCGTATTCCACCCCACTGACGTCCGGGTTCCCGGTTTGGCTGAGAACCTCCGCGCCATCCAGCAGATGTTGAAAGGTCATTGCTGGAAATTATAGGACACGGAGAAACCGCGGGTGACCCGAATGCGCTGCCGTCGCACTCTTTTCAAGACAGCTGCGATTACCAAGGTCATTTTTCGCCTGCTCCCACTGCGCGCTACATTAGCTTTATGAGTACCGGAACCAGCCCAGCACGATATCGTTGCGCGCAGTGCGAGCAACCCGAGAATGCCTGTGAGTGCGAAAAATTCTGCTGCCTCTGCCAGGCGGTGATCGACATCCGCATTTGCAACGACGGCCTCATGTATTGCGAACCTTGCCGTAAGGCCTGCGACTACAAAACTTCTTCGGATTAGCGGACAGCGATCAAGCCGTGCCACACGCCCACTGCGCAATCGTTATTCTTGCGTCCCTAATGAGCTCTGAAATCCCAGTTGTCTGCAAGGTGGGAACCCATCTACTCTTATTCAAGACGCAATCACTTGGCAGGTCGAGGCCTTTTGAGGCAGAATAGTGCGTTTTGCGTTGTGGCCTTTTTCTGGGCCCATCCCGAGGAGTGTTGATGGCTACCACCATGCACATCAGCGATATAGCCGAGTTGTTGAGCGAGGGCCGGACGCACTTTAATCTCTCCCCCGCGGCGCTGGTGGAGCACTCCATCCGGCGTAACGAGGCTAAGTTAGCGGCCAATGGGTCCATCGTAGGCTATACGAATCGCACCGGCCGGTCTCCTAAAGACAAGTTCATCATCAAGGACGACACCACTGCCCACACGGTTGCTTGGGGAGCGGTGAACGCTCCGTTTGAGCCGGAAAAATTTGACGCTCTCTACGCGCGGGTGATGGAACATCTGCACGGGCGGGAACTGTTTGTGCAAGATTTATTTTGCGGCGCCGATCCCGCCTATCGATTACCGGTCCGCATCGTGAACGAGTATGCCTGGCACAATCTGTTTGTGCGGCAGTTGTTCTTGCGGCCGACCGCAGAAGAACTGAAGCATCACCACCCTGAGTTCACCGTCATCTCAGCGCCGGAGGTCAAGGCCGACCCCAAGCGCGATGGCGTGAACTCCGAAGTCTTCATTCTGTTGAACTTCACACGGCGCACGGTGCTGATCGGTGGAACATCGTATGCGGGCGAGATGAAGAAGTCCATTTTCAGCATCATGAATTATCTGCTACCGCCGCGAAACGTTTTCCCGATGCACTGCTCGGCGAACGTCGGGCACAACGGCGTGAGTGCACTGTTTTTTGGGTTGTCGGGGACGGGCAAAACTACGCTCTCGGCCGATCCGTCACGCGACCTGATCGGTGACGACGAGCATGGATGGAGCGCCGACGGCATCTTCAACTTCGAGGGCGGATGTTACGCCAAGTGCATCAAGCTTTCGAAGAAGAACGAGCCCCAGATTTGGAATGCGCTGCGCTTCGGCTGCGTGCTGGAGAACGTGACGCTCGACTCGCACACACACATTCCCGACTACAACGACGACAGCAAGACGGAGAATACGCGGGCTGCGTATCCCGTGGACTTCATCGACAACGCCGTGATCCCGGGCATTGGCAGCCATCCGAAGAATGTCGTGTTCCTGACCGCCGATGCATTCGGCGTTCTGCCGCCGATTTCGCGACTAACGCCTGAGCAGGCGATGTATCACTTCCTTTCGGGCTACACGGCGAAGGTGGCGGGCACCGAGGCCGGCGTCAAGGAACCTTCAGCAACATTCTCGACGTGCTTCGGATCGCCGTTCCTGCCGTTGCCTCCGAAAACCTATGCCGAGATGCTGGGCCGCCGTCTGCGCGAGCACAACGCGCAATGCTGGCTGGTGAATACAGGCTGGCAGGGCGGACCGTACGGCGTCGGCAGACGCATGGATATTCCGTTTACGCGCGCGATGGTGGATGCGGCCGTCGAAGGCGAGTTGATCCAGGAAGAATTTGAGATTGAGCCTACGTTTGGCTTCGCGATTCCAAAACACTGCCACGGAGTTCCTCCGCCGGTGCTGAATCCGCGAAATGCGTGGCCAGATAAGGCTGCGTACGACAAGGCCGCCGAAGATCTCCGCAACCGCTTCGCGAAAAACTTCGAGAACTTCGACGCGCCGCCGGAAGTGAAAGCGGCGGGACCGAAGGCGCAGCGGTAGGGCTCTCTGCGATCTCCCAGATCTTCTTCGCGAACTCTGCCGCTTAAGATTCTCGCCTGCGGAGAAGAATCAAAAGCTCTACCGCAGAGGTCACAGTGGAACACCTGAGGTCGCCGAGACAGACCTGGCATCGGTACCTAGTCAGAACAGTTCGAGCCACAGCGTTATTCTCTCTGCGAACTCCCAGCTCTTCTCGGCGAACTCTGCGGTTTAAGATTTTGCTGCCGCAGTCCGTTTCCCTAGAGCGTCACCTCCAACTGCAGCTTCTCGATCGTGTCATTGAGCTGGACCTGGGCTGCATCTCGTTTCGTTTGCCACTCGGAGATCTCGCGTTGCAGCAACTGCACGTGATCTTCCTGATCATTCAGCTCTTTTACGTAGCGTTCGACCAAAGCCTTCTCTTCCGCACTGCCCTTGAGGGCCTTCATGTTCTCGCGCACGCGCTGCTGGTCGCTGCCGATGGCGCCGATCTGCGCCTTGTGGTCCGCGATGATGCTGTCCATTAGGGAAACGTTGGTCTTCTGGGAAACGATGTCGCGCAATGCTTTTTCAACATCCGGATTGATCATCTTCTGGTCGAGGAAGAACTTGATCTGATCGCTGGTGACGCCGTTGAGCTGGTAGCGCGCCGAGAGCGGGCGGTATTCCTTGACGACCAGGGTCTTCGTGGTCTTCGGGTCGACCGTCAGGCGGAAGCGGTGAAACGACGCGGAACTTTCGGCGGGAGTCTCGCCGTCGGTCAGCTTCCACTCCGCGCGCGCCGGATGCTCGATGACGACGGTACGCGACGAGGCGTCGCGGTTGCGGATCGTGTAGGTATTCTCCTGTCGTTCTTCGGTCAACTGCGTCATCACGCCGTGCGCGATCGCAATCCTGGTGACGCGCTGGTTTTCGTTTTTCTGTTTGGCGTCGACCAGCACGCCGAGATCAGCGGCGTAGGAAAGCAGGCGCTTCTCTCCCGGCTTAATCGCGCCCATCAGACCCTCGCCGGCAAAGGCGTCGCCCTCCAGCACGTTGAAGCTACCGCCGTCGAGAGTGAGACTGCTGGTGTTATCGAGCCACAAGGCGCGCAGCACAGAACTCTCCGAAGGATTCCAGACTGAGACTTTCTCGGCCTCAATGCGCGATTGCAAGATCGGCACTAGTGCGGACTGATTCTTGCGGATCGTCACGCGGTCTTTGAGTTTGTATTCGAACAGGTCGCCGAGATCACGGGAACTGCCGATCTGATTGAAAGCTTCGCGCTCTTGGTCGCTGATGAGGTAAGTCACGTCTTCGTTCTGCCACTTCTTGAACGTTCCACCCCCGGCACCGCCCGCCGCGCGGCCAATTCCCGGTCCGCTGGCCGTCCCAGAGCCGCCGCCACCGCCGCCGCTGCCTGATGCTGTGATTCTGGAACTCTTTGCAGACATGCCCATCTGTTCGTAGCTCGTGGCGTCGGTACTGGAGCGCATCATCCTGCCATTTACTGCTCCAGTCACCTCGGGAGAAGCCGATGGTGGCGGAGCCGTCTGTTCCTCCATCGTCGCCTCATGCGTCTGCGGCGTGAGCATTGCATTCTCCGGCAGCGGCACCACCGGACGACGCGTGTAGTACGGCTGCGAAAGTTCCTGCACGAACGACTGGGGCTGCCCCGCGATCAACGACAGTTCCACGTTCTTCCAATCTTCGCCTACCGTGTTGTCGACGATAGCCCATCCCTGCAGCAGCGGCTTGCCCTCGTTTGGGATCACGACGCGGTAGGTGCTCTTCCACACCGGCACCTCGCTGATGTAGCTGACTAGCAGATCGCGATCGCCGTTTCCGGCTGTCGAGATGGTCATGCGGCGAACGTCCTGGTCGCGCGTGGATGCGACCAGCCCGAGATATTTGCCCACTTCCTCCTTCACGTCTTTTTCCGTGACGCGAACAGTGGTGGAGGGCGTCAGATCGAAGCCGCGGACTTCGCCGCCGTCGCTCACGATGGAGATTTGCGTAAGCGCGATCTTGCGCCGGGGATTTGCATTATCGTCGTCGTCCTTGGCTGCGTCTTTCCCGCCGGGCACTTCGCGCTCTTCAATGCTCAACAGTCGGCCCGATGCCGACACCGACCCGTTACGAATCTCCATCCGGGCCCCGCGCAGCGCGTCGAGAAACTGGGCAGTGGTCGGATTCTCCCCGACCGACAAGCGCAGAGAGCCGAGGCGGCGTTCGAGCGGCGCGGCTGAGTTGTAGCTCACGCCGGTGATGCGGCCCTTGCCGAGATCGAGCACAGTAAGCGACTTCAGCACATCGTTCAACTGGGCTGTGGTGAAGTCGACGTTGACGTCCTGGCTGCCGCGGACGTGCCCGGAGTGTTCGAAATAGCCGACGCCGTTCTTGTAGAGAATGACGCGCGTTACCGGCAGTCGGGCCGCCGATTCCGCCGACGATGCAGGCGACCCTGGAATGGGAGATTGGCCGGATACAGATTTGCCAGCTACAGATTGGCCCGACAAGAAGTGGCCAGATGAAACTAAGGCAAACGCCAGACACACAACAGCATTCAAAGAACGCATGGCTCCTCCGTGGACGAGGGCCGCGCTCAGACGACCACATTCAGACGAACTGGGTTCAGCAAACGACGAGTGGCGCGCGAGACACGGACCCTACGGGTGTTTAGACACCCGAGCGGAGGTATCTGGAGCCGTGGATGCAACTCCCGGCCGTTGAGATGGCTGGGGGCCGGAGGGACCCGGCACAGCTCATGCCTTCTTTAGTAAACGCGTGATCCAGATCAGGAACACGGCGCCGATAATCGCCACCACGATCGTTCCGATGAGCCCTCCGGCATGGATTCCCAGCAAACCCATGAGCCATCCGCCCACCACGGCGCCCACTATGCCGAGCACGATATCCATAGCCGTGCCGTAGCCGCCGCCTTTCATGATCTTGCCGGCCGCCCAACCTGCGATCAGGCCAACCACCACCCAATAAATCAGATTCATGATCATGGGACCTTCTCCTTTTGGTGATCTAGATTCAGGTTCAACGAAGTGGGCTATGCGGCCCCGGAATAACAAAGGCCGCAAGTTCAGGGACCAGAACGACGTGCTGAGGAGACTACGAGCAGAGACACCATCTGTCAAATGCGCGCCAAGCCCTCATCCCGCTTTCTTGTGGTTAAATCAACCTATGTTCGCCCGCAAGATTCGCGTGGAATATGAAGCCAACGGACAACGAATTCTCTGTCCGATGAAATGGCTCGACACCTTCTCCATGCGCAATTTCACCAACGCCAGCGTCTTCGACGACACTCTTCCAATTTCCGATGGCCATATGGAGATAGGGTCCAGCGTCCCAATAGACCAGCTTCGCGAAGCAATGGAAGACTGGTTCCAGCGTAAGGGATACCTTCCGAAGAAGTCGAAATTGTTGGTAAACGCCGAAAATTGCAGGCCTTCCTGACACTTTGCTCCAGGTCGACGCATCTAACACAATGTAGGTTCTTGCATGCCAGGAGTCGCCTCCGCAAAGGGAATTTCGCGCGGCTGAGTGAAGGAAATCCCGCTTCTGCTGCCCGCCTCGTAAAAAGTTTTTGACGCATTGACCAAACATGCGTATGCTTCATGGCAACAAAAACGTTATAGCGAAGGGAATATGCGGTGAGGCAGGAGTTGGCACAAGACTTGCTTGAGTCAGATTGGAGGTGCTTTTGTGAGCTACAGAAGGTCGCAGCTATCCCCCCAGATAAGCACCCGCGGTATCAACTTCAAGATCGCGGTTCGAAGTACCCGCAGTTTCCCATCAGGAGGTTCCTCTGATGCCCAATTCCTTCAGTCCTGGCTTGAGTGCGACTCAGACCTGGACCAGGAAGTCGCCGAGGGAGGCATCAATTGGGGTGCCATCTCAGGACTAGCGCTCGCGATCGTCGTCAGCGCCACGTTCTGGACCGGCATCGCATGGGCTGTCGCTCGCATCTGGAAGTAGGCCAGATTTTGCACATTGCGAAAAAGGAACGGGGCCGGCGTGGAACCAGCGCCGACCCCGTCTTCGTGTCTTAATTCCCCTTCTACTTGTCGTAGCTCAATAGCGACATCACGTCGTAGTCTTTCAGCTTTTCCCGGCCCTTCAGGAACTCCAACTCCACCACAAATCCCAGGCCCGCGATCTTCGCGCCAAGCGAGACAGCCAGTTTGGCCGTGGCTTCAGCGGTGCCACCGGTGGCCAGCAGGTCGTCCACGATGAGGACGCGCTGACCTTTTTGAATCGCGTCTTTGTGGATCTCCAGCGAGTTTGTGCCGTACTCGAGCGCGTAGTCATACTTTACGGTTTCCGCGGGAAGCTTGCCGGGCTTGCGCACGGGAACGAATCCCGCGTTCAGGCGATAGGCCAGCGCAGGTGCGAAGATAAAACCGCGAGCTTCCATGCCGAGAACCAGATCGACTTCCTGCGAGATGTAGTATTCGGAGAACTTGTCGATGAGCGTGGCAAATCCGGTCTTGTCTTTCAGCAATGTGGTGATGTCGTAGAAGAGAATCCCCTTCTTGGGAAAATCGGGGACTTCGCGGATGAGTCGTTTCAATTCGTCGGCATTCATGGCCGAAGTGGGCATTCGTGCTCCTTGGGTGGTTCAAGGTTTCAAGGTTTCAAGGTTTCAAAGTTTCAAAGTTTCAAAGACGGAGAATACCTACCGCATTTACTTTGAAACCTTGAAACTTTGAAACCTTGAAACTTTCTCACCAGGCTCCTTCAATACGAAATGAACTGAGTCCGACAACCGGACTTGCTTCGGATACTTCAACTGCATCCACACGCGCCGCCCGCGGCCCCTCGCGCAATCGCGAATGCAGGCCCGAAAGCTGATCGCGCGTGCCCTGAGCCAGAACTTCCACGCTGCCGTCGTGATTGTTGCGCACCCATCCTGCAATGCCCAGCATGTGCGCTTCCCGCTCGACAAACCAGCGGAACCCCACGCCCTGCACGCGCCCGCGGACGAGAAAACGGCGGGCTTGAGTCGGTTTTTCAGCGGTGGTCATGTGAAATGTTTCAAGGTTTCAGAACTGCAAAGTTTCAAGGTCACTGCCCTTGGTTTCACCCCTGAAACTTTGAAACTCTGAAACCTTGAAACCTCACGCTCCAATTCAATAATTTACGCTCTCGACAGGTATGCGCCTTCCGACGTGTCCACTTTGATCTTCTCGCCTTCGTTGATGAAAGGCGGAACCTGCACGACCAGCCCGGTTTCCGTCTTCGCGGCCTTGGTCACGCTGGAGGCGGTAGCGCTCTTCAGTCCAGGCTCGGTCTCAATGACCGTGAGGATGACCGTTTGCGGCAGCTCAATGCCGACGGCTTTGCCGTCAAAGAATTCCACCTTGATCTCGAGGTTGGGGATTAGATATTCGACAGCGTCGCCCAGAATGTCTTTAGTCAGGTGAGTCTGTTCGTAGTTCGCAATGTCCATGAAGTAGTAGCTATCGCCGTCGGCGTAGAGGAACTGCATCTCAACTTCGTCGACGTTGACCTTCTCTATCGGATCGGGCGAGCGGAAGCGATGCTCGAACATGGCGCCGGTCCGCAGGTTGCGCAGCTTGGCCTGGATGAAGGCGCGCAGGTTGCCGGGCGTGCGGTGTTCGACCGAGAAAACGGAGTGCAGATCATTGTTGTGCTTGATGATCATGCCGGGACGGAGCTGTGTGGCAGGGATCGACATCGCTAAAAACTCTCCTTGTACGATGGCAGTTTGAAGCTGGCGGAAGGCGGGCAAGCCACAGATTCCGCCGCCACAGGGGCGTAAAGCTGTATTTTACACTCAGGTGCGCGGGAAAAGAAACCGGGCCCATGCAACGGGCGATTTCGCAGTGCCTGGTTTTCTCCGCGAACTCTGCGGCCTCTCTCAGCGCTCTTTACGGTTAAGGCCTTTTGATCCTGCCCCTACCTTCAAATCTTTAAATCGCGGAGTTCGCCAAGAAAAACCACGGAGAACGCAGAGGCAGCTTACTTCTCCATTTCCGAACTCCAGTTCAGGATGACGGACAAAGGCGCGGCATTGGAGGTGTCGATTTTTGTGTTGACCAGAAATTTCTGCCCATCCGCGGTCACGTCGTAAGTGTAGAAATCCATGGCAGAGACCGGTTGGCGCGGGTGTGTCAGAAACAGCGCGGTCTGAGAGCCGGCTTCGAACCCAGCATTCGTTTTCACCTCGGCCGCCATCATGTTTCCATTGGGGGTGAGATAGAACAACTCCTTGCCGTCGCCGCGCCAGCGTGGCTCCTCTCCTCCGCCGCGCGATACCTGCCACTTGCTGCCGAATCCTGGAAATGGGGAAACGTAGACCTCCAGGCTCCCGGTTTCGCTTGAGGCGTAAGCTACGAACTTGGCATCCGGTGAAAATTGTGCGTTCCGAATCAGAAAGGGAGTTTGCAGCAGGGGCTGCGTCTGCCGGTCGGGCATGGTCATGTACCACAACTCGTTGCTCTTCCGCAGCAGCACATACTTTCCGTCATGAGACCAGTCCCACGGTCCCTGAAAAGGAACCCCAAAGTCCTGAACGGTCTCGGCTGAACCGGAGCCATCGGAATTCTTTTCATAAATGCTGAAGTAGAGTTTTTCATTCGAGGTGTACATCACCTTTTTCGCATCGGGACTCCAAACCGTGACCTGCTCCAGCCACGGGCCAAAGCCGATGCGCGACGCTGCATCGCTGTTCAAGCTATGAACCCAGATGTTGACGTGACGCCCGTCGGTGTCGATCTGGTCGACAGCGACACGCGCTCCATCTGGGGAAAGCTTGGGATTGGCCACCAGATCCGGAGGCCCCACCGCTCCGCCTTGTTTGCCCTGGCGGTCAAACCAGTCCAATTGTGACTTTCCAGCTCCTTTTGCTGCGCCGGTTTGCGCCACCAGAGTATTGCCCGCAACCGCAAACACGGCCAGGTTTGTCTGAGGGTAATATTGCACGGCATCGCTGACGATGCGTGGGTCCCCGGCAAGCTCGTAACGGCGAAGATCAAAACGCTGTGCAACCAGGGCGTTGTCGCGCCAGTAGAGAAGGTAGCCAGGTTCGGCGAACAGCACATTCGTGCTCGCACTCATGATGATCCGCTTTTCATCGGAGTCCAGCGATCCAAGCAGGATCACGTTGTGGTCAAGGCGGCCGGAGAAGTTGCAGGCGAGATACAGGAAATGTTTCCCGTCCGGCAAGAACACGGGCCAGCGATCGCTGACCTGGTATTGCCCGGGATCGGGCTTGGTCACTGCGACCGGTTGCCCACCCGATGACGGAATTCGGTACAGGCCGTTCCAGGCGTCGGGGGTGAAAAGGATGACGCCGTCGCGGCTCCACGTGCCACCTCGGCCAAAAGGGGCGTCAGCTAAGGTTTGTGCGGATCGTCCGGATACAACGTCGATCGTCTTGAGCTTGCCCTGCGCAAAGAATCCCAGAGAGCGTCCATCGGGCGACCAGAAAGGATACGATCCTCCCTCCGTTCCCGGCAGCACGGACGCGCCTCGTCCTCCCACTGGGTGGGTCCAAAGCACGTTCTTGTTCGCCTGCTCGGAATAGCCGACCAAGGCCAGCGTTCGGCCATCCGGCGAGAGGGCGATGTACTCCGCCGGAAATGGCACCGAACTGTTGAAGGTCATGGTCTGCGGCGTGACGCGCCCCCGCAGCCACCACGCGGAGACTACGCCGAGCAAAAGGAGCAGCAGTACTCCCGCGACGAGCCAGGCTAACCGGTCCGAACGTTTGCGCAGGACGGGCCCAGCGACAGGAAATTGCGACGACGACCCGCTCTCTCTAATCCACTTGAGCTGTAGTTTCACGTCATGCGCCGTTTGTAGGCGTTCATCCGGATCTTTCGTCAGACAACTCCTCACCGTTCCTTCGAGCGCCGGCGGCGACAACGGCTGCACGCTCGACATCGGCGGAGGCTCCGCCGCAAGAATTGCTGCAATCGACGAGGCCGCCGTCTTCCCTTCAAATGCACGTTTGCCCGTCACCATTTCGTAAAGCACCGCGCCGAGGGAGAAGACATCGCTGCGCGCGTCAGCCTCCTTGCCCTCGACCTGCTCCGGCGACATGTACTGAAACGTGCCTACGACCATGCCTTCCATCGTCAGCGGATGATTTGGCGTGGCCAGCGTCTGCGTCAGCCCCGAACTCGGTGGACGCGCAGGGAGAACCGGCTTCGCCAGGCCGAAGTCCATCAGCTTGGCACCGCTCTTGGTCAGCATGATGTTGCCCGGTTTCAGATCGCGATGGACCACCCCGCTGCGGTGCGCCTTTTCCAGCCCTTCGCAAATCTCGATTCCGCATTTCAGAAGCTGATCGAGCGGCAGCGGACCCCTGCTCAGCCGGTCGGCCAGCGTCTCGCCCTCCAGATACTCCATGACCAAGTAGCTGGTTCCGTCCTGCGAACCGACGTCATACAGATGGCAAACTTGGGGATGGCTCAGGCTCGAGATGGTGCGCGCCTCGCGGTCGAAGCGCTGCTTGGCCTCTGGATTGAAAGACAAATGCGATGGCAGGATCTTGACGGCTACCGTGCGGTCGAGGCGTGTATCGCGAGCGCGATACACTTCTCCCATGCCGCCCGCGCCGAGCGGCGATTGAATCTCGTACGGCCCCAGCATCGTACCCGAGGAGAGCGCCATCTGTGGCTGGCATTATAGCCTCATTCCACAAGAGGTCTTCAAACGTCACGGTCACGAATCGAAGTGCTACAACGCAGCGCCAATTGGATTCGCAGCAACCCGTCCCCTGGGACTAGAATCATAATTGGCCATACTGGAAGCAGGCTTCGGGAACGGATTCGGGCAGTGACAGCCCAGGCAAAGGCCGGGCGAGAAAGAGGTCTTCATCATGCGTATCGGACGTTATGAATCTTCAGAAAGCAGCAATGTCGGCACCGCGATCACGTTCCTCCTGATTGGATTGGGAGCCGGCGCGCTCGCCGGACTTCTGCTCGCGCCCAAGACAGGCAAACAACTCCGCCGCGATTTGAAACGGGGTTACGACGACGCCCTGGACACGGTCGGAGACTGGGCTGACGAAGCCAAAGACCGCGTGCGCGACGCCGGTGACCGAGTGCGCGACGCGGCCAGCCGTGGCGCGGACATTGCGGAAAATCTCCGCGACACCGTCCGCGAAAAAGCTGAACCTCTGCGCCGCGCCATCAACCGCGGCTAGGACGATCGGAGTCGGGCGGCAGGCATCGGTCCTGACCAACTCGCGGCCTCAGAATTCTTGCGCCCGATCCACGCGTAATCCGAAGCCTGAGGCCGGACGCCCGTTCTCAATACAGGTGGAAATCCACTTCCACTGCAATCTGCGTGGCCACCGCCTGCCCGTGGAACGTTCCCGGCTTGAAGCGCCAGTGGCTGACCGCGTCGATCGCTTTCTCATCCAGACCCCATCCCAAACTCTGCCCCACCCGAATGTTGTACGGATGTCCGTCCGCCCCAACCACCAACAGCAGAGTCACCACTCCCTGCTGCTTCGTTTTGCGCGCTTCGTCAGAAAAACTAGGCTCCGGGCTGTAGATCACCTGAGGAACGGTCACTCCTAACTTGCCCGCCGGAAAAACGCCCTCGGGTCCGATGCCAACTCCCGGCCCTTTCGAAGGCCCCACTCCGTCACAGCATCCCTCCCCGATTCCTCCAGGTCCGCCCGGTCCATTCGATAGCACCTTCGAAAACTGCGACATGGGATCGCCGATCTGTCCGCCCTGCGGCAGCGTGACACTGGGATCGACCCTGACAGATTCTTCCATCGGAAGCTTCGGCCGTTCTTTAGGAACAATCACCGTCGCAGGCACAATCGGATCGGCCAACGATGCCGGAGGCAGATTGCCGTGCCACGCCGCAATCTTCTCGAAATTCCCTCCACCTCCGCCGCTAACTCCGGAAAAAACGAGCGGCAGTTCCTTGAGGGGCAGTTTCCCGATCAGCGGAGGTTTTCCGATGATCGCGCAACTCGTGAAGTAACTGAGCACGACCACGATGAGGGCCTGCCCAACCATCGAGAAGACAAAGGTCTCTCGCTTGGCGCGGTATAGTTCACCCCCATCACCGGAAAACAGAGAAAAGATATTCGGGCCCGAAGGCCCGGGAGTTGCAGCTGTCATGGCGCGCTCCCGCAGAGAAGTTGTAGCGGAGATCCAACCTGCCGTAAGAAGCACGAACGAGCAAAAAGGATTTCTGCGCGAAAACGATCTTCAGATCGCGACCGTACCGCCCGCCGCGCCAGTGGTGAAACACATCTTCAACCATTTCAGCAACTCTCGCCCAGCGAGGGCAGGATACCCTCGCGACAGCCGGCGGGAAACCGGCGCTACACAGATTTACCGGAAAATTACCGCGAAGAATCCTTTTACCCGCCCGAAGAAGCTGCGATGTTCCTCTTTCTTCTCCGGCGCAGGCGGGGCCTGAACAACTGGATCGAGATGAACCTGCCGCGCCGCCACTTCCTCGGGTGGCCTGTCCTCGACCGTCAACACAGGCGGCGGAGGCGGAAGCGCGATCCGGTTCTTCGCGGTGAACACGAAGGGCGCGTCCACCTGGATATGCACATCATCGGGCTGCGTAGGCGGCAAGGGTGCCGTCTCCGGCCCGTTAGACAACGTAGCCGGCGGCGCCGCGCCCCCAGACACGTTTGCGGAAGCGTCAGTCGCAGGCGTCGAGGGCCCGCCGAGATGCGCTTTCGCAGGCAATTGCGAACCCGGCACCGGAGTCGAAGAATTGTCGGTCCGCAGCACCGGAACCGGCGGAGGGCATCCGCACTCCAGCGGCACATCCGCATCCACCTTGTCGATCTGGCCGGAATGAAACACGGCTTGCTCGGTGGGCTTGACCTGATAGATGCGGTCTCCCATCAACTCCGAAACGATCGCCGACGAAGTGTTGCCCATTAGCGCCCGAACACAGGTATTGCCATGCGAGTCAGCGCTGATGGCGTAGTGAAAATCTCCCGGTCCGGCAAAGAGAATGCGGAAGTCTGGAGTCAGCACGGAGTCCGCCGAAGATTCGAGTGCATAGTGCGCCTCGAGCGCGCCGGTGCTCATCCCCAGCATCAGGTCATGCTTGTTCTGCGAGGGCGTCACCGACACAGTGGTCCCCGGGCAGACGCGAACTTCTCCGCCGCGTGCCAGATGCAACACCGCCGTATCGGAACCAGCGGTCACTGACGAACCCGCCCCCAGTCGGCTCCCCGCAAGTACCACGGCGCCCGAGCCGCCATTCACAGGCACAGCTGCCGGAGCGGCACCCATCGACAAACTTGGCGCAGTGGGCGGCTCGAGTGGCGAAGCCTTCTTACCGGCGTTCACATCCTCGGCCGGCTTCAGGCGAATCATCAGCCGATTGCCAGCGCCGTCCCACGTGTAGCCGTAGGGCGCGAGCAGATCGAGAACGATCCGCGTTACTGGAGGACTGTCACGGAATTGATCGACTCGAATGGCGAGGATGCCCTCTTGTTTGATCGCGGTCCGCTTCTGCGCGGCTCCCAAATGAGAGTTTGGCAGATCGATCACTAGCCGCGGCGGCGACTCCAGACTCTGAATCTCAGGAATAAGGGGACTGCTGGAAAGTATCTCGACCACAGGCACACCGCGCTGATGCACGATCCGAACGCTGTTCACCGACGACGGCGGACCAAACGTCTGGCCGCCCACGTCGGCGGCCAGGAACAATGCCGCCAGCATTAAACATGCAGATTGAGTTGCGCGTCGCCGCAAGAGTTCCTCGCTGACCTTGACGGAAACATATTACTAGCAAGGGCCTGGCAGTCAGGCTTCGGCTTTCGGCTTTCGGCTTTCGGCCTCAAACATGGGGTGTCGGGCGTCGAACCTCGAACCGTCAAGTTGTGAGCGCAGTGCTTGACTTGAATAGCAGGTGTAAGACCGAAAGCTGATGCCCGACGCCTGATTCTTCTAGACCGGGAGCCCGGACGACGGAAGGCGAAAGACGGAAACCGAATGGCAGAAGCCTGACGCCTGACGCCCGACGCCCTATTTCTTCCAGGCCGGAAGCCCGATGGCGGAAGCGGGAGTCTAGAGGCCGGAAGCCGATAGCCGGATGCCCGAAGCCGGCTTCTACGCTTCTGGCAAGAATTCGTATTCTTCAATCACAGCAGCCACGGCGAGCTTGCCGTCGTCCCGGCCATCCTCGACGCGCACCACGCGGCCCTTGCATTGGACGCGGATGCTTTCCGTGAGCGTGATCTCGGGTGGAAGCGTCAGAGTGAATCCGATGAGCGATCCCTGGGAAACCGCAGCATCGAGGTAAAAGCAGATGCCGCGCGCGCTGACGTCGCGAATCTGGACAACCTCGGACTTCGTTTTGTTCTCGGCGTGATCGACGGTAACGGGCACGCGGAGAGCGAAGCGTCGAGCCGCACGCTTCTCCTGCTGGGACTCGGCCATGCGTTCCCTCCAAAGTGGCGAAAAGTGACGTTTACACTTTGATACAGAGGATGCCCCCCACGTAAGTTCCGGTCAATACCACCCTTGGGTCAGCAGGTGGCTCGTTCAGGGGAGAAGGAGCCCACAGCGCAAAACTCCCCGGTTCAAGATCTTCTTAGCGAATTGCGCAGTTCCAGTGTTCGGCTTCGGGCGTCCGGCTTCAGGCGTCCGGCGTCGGATCGGAAGGCAACCGTCTGAGGTTCGATGCCCACGCTCCGCGGCCCGAAGCCCGACGCCGAACGCCGGAAGCCTGCTAGGTTTTCTTTGCGTCCCTTGTGGCTTTTCTTTGCGAACTTTGCGGTTGAAGGGTTTTGCTTCTCGGGGGCGATTGCGTCCTGAAACCTTCAATCGAAATTGCCCTGCTCAGGGTGCAGCCCTCAATCGGATCATCAAATCCGGTGTAATCTAATGTCAGGGGTTCAAAGTCTTGGTTTTCGTTCTCGACAACTACGATTCGTTTACCTACAACCTTGTCCAGTACATCGGCGAGCTGGGCGCAGAGGTTGAGGTTCGCCGCAACGATCAGGTTACGGTAGCCGAAGTCGAGGCCTTGCGTCCGAACCGAGTCGTCATATCACCCGGCCCGTGCACCCCGCATGAAGCTGGAATCAGTATCGACCTGATCCGCCATTTCGCTGGCAAAGTGCCCGTGCTCGGCGTCTGCCTGGGACATCAGGCGATCGGCGAAGCCTTCGGAGGCCACGTCGTGCGCGCGCCCCACCTCATGCACGGCAAGACCAGTCCGGTCGTGCACGACAACAGGACCGTCTTTCAGGGTCTGCCCATGCCAATGACGGCCACGCGCTATCACTCCCTCATCGTCGAAGAAAAAGGACTGCCCGCCGACCTCGAAGTAAGCGCCTGGACCACCGAGAAGGACGGAAGCCGTACCATCATGGGTCTGCGCCACCGACGTCACCCCATCGAAGGCGTGCAATTCCATCCCGAGAGCGTTCTCACCGACGCCGGCAAGAAGCTCGTCGCGAATTTCCTGGCGCTGTAGCTTTCCCGTGAGCACATATGTGGGGACAGCCGCCCTCGGCTGTCCGGTCGAGCGAAGCTCGACGGCATCCTCAATTCTTCGGAGTCACTGTCGTCTATACTTTTCTCGCTTGTCGCCGCAACGACTCGAAGGGAAATCTCTCATGTCTGTTTTCCGCCGCGCACGAAACATCGCAGGTCATCGCGCACGCATCACCGTTATTCTCGCGGGATTTTTATTCGGCGTGCTCGCTGCATCCGGTGCGGCACAAACCGACCGCAGCGCCGCAGGCGCAACCTCGGTCGTCCCTCCCCTGCCGCAAGGATCGTGGCGCTTTATCGTTTCCGGCGACTCGCGCAATTGCGGAGACGTTGTCATGCCGACGATCGCCGCGCACAGCGCTCAGTTTGCTCCGAACTTCTACTGGCATCTCGGCGACCTGCGCGCGATCTACAAGATCGATGAAGACATGGCATTCGCCGCCGCAAACAACGGCCAGGTACTGGCCTGCGACAACTATCAAAGACTCGCTTGGAGCGACTTCGCCGCGAACCAAATTGCTGCCTTTGGCAACGTCACGTTTTACCTGGGAATTGGTAATCACGAAGTAATCCCGCCCAAGACAGAAGACGCCTTCAAGCGCCAGTTCAACGATTGGCTTGACCAGCCATCCTTGCAGCGCCAGCGTGGAAACGACAAAGAACCGCCGCAGCCCGAAGCCTACTACCACTGGATTCAGGGCGGCGTCGACTTTATCTATCTCGACAACGCCGCCAATTTCTTCTCTGACGATCAACTCACATGGCTGGCGCATCGCCTCGATAGCGCAAAGACGAATCCTGCGGTGAAGAGCGTTGTCGTCGGCATGCACGAGTCGTTGCCCGACAGCGTCGCCAACTCGCACAGCATGGGGGACAACGCCAGCGAACCTCGGGCGCGGCCCAGCGGCGAACAGGCCTACAAGGCGCTCTTGGCCCTTCGCGATGCTACCCATAAACCGGTCTACGTGCTCGGCAGCCACTCACATTTTTATATGGAGAACATTTTCGACACGCCCAAACTGAAGGAGAACGGAGCCAAGCCTCTCCCTGGCTGGATCGTTGGCACAGGAGGAGCGGTTCGCTATAAGCTCCCCGACAGCGCGCCGTCCTCGGCGAAGACAGATGTCTACGGATATCTATTGGGAACCGTCGCGCGGGATGGGACGATCCAGTTTTCGTTTGAAGAAGTGCACGAGGCTGACGTGCCGCAGAACGTGCGCCAACGATATCCAACGACGCTGGTGGCGTGGTGCTTCGCCCACAACTCGCAGAACGCCGACCCGGATGCCAAGGATATCACGCCGCGCTGCACGCCTCCGCAAGCGTCTCACTAGCCTTGTAGCGCCGCCGTCCCGGCGGCTGTTCGGCGGGCGACTCAATTCAAAAGGGTTTTAGGGATCTCTCGCGTGGGCGCCGCGGGCGAGACGCCCTCGGGACAGCCGGCAAGATGCCGGCGCAACCCATTAGAAGCTATTCGCCGCGCGCCATTTCTACCGCGCGCAGCACCGCTCGGGCCTTGTTCAAGGACTCCTGAAACTCAGTCGGCGGATCGGAATCCGCGACAATCCCCCCTCCCGCCTGCAGAAACGCTTTCTTGCCTTGCATGAGGAGCGTGCGAATGCCGATGCAGGAATCCAGATTGCCCGCGAAGTCCGCATACAGCACGGAGCCGCCGTAGACGCCGCGCCGTGTGGGCTCCAGCTCTTCGATGATCTGCATGGCACGAACTTTCGGCGCACCGCTCAAGGTTCCAGCCGGAAAGCAGGCGGCCAGTGCATCCAGGGCATCGAGATCTTTGCGTAACGTGCCCTCCAGCGCCGAAACCAGATGCATGACGTGCGAGTAGCGCTCGACATACATCAGATCTTTCACTTTGACCGAGCCGTATTCGCTCACGCGGCCCAGGTCGTTTCGGCCGAGGTCGACCAGCATGACGTGTTCGGCGCGTTCTTTTTCGTCGTTGCGCAATTTCTGTTCGAGCCGCAGATCCTCGGCCTCGTCGCGCCCGCGCGGATGCGTGCCCGCGATGGGGCGATACTCCAGTTTGCGTCCCGTGACTCGCACCAGCATCTCTGGAGACGACCCCAGAATGTGCGTGTCGCCTGAGCGCAGGAAATAAAGGTACGGAGATGGATTCACCTGGCGGAGCGCGCGGTACAAATCAAAGGGCGCCACACCTGGTGTGAAATCGAGGCGCTGTGACGGCACAACCTGAAAAATGTCGCCCGCCGCGATGTATTCCTTACAGCGCTCGACCGTACGCAGAAACGCGCTGCGCTCAGTCTGTGCGTGAACTTTGAGCTTCCCAGCCTTGGCCTTGGCCGATTTGCGCCACATGGCTGGGCTGAGTCCGCGGGCCAGTTTTCGCTCCAGCAGAGCTATGTCTCGAAGGGCGCGGTCGTAGGCACGCCGCGGACTCTCGCGCGAGACATCTGCCGTCGCCATGATGTGAATCTGGTGGCGCAGGTGATCGAAGGCTAGCAGGCGATCGAAAAACATCAACTCGGCGTCCGGAAGGGCGAGGTCATCTTTGGCGTGGTCGCCAATCTTTTCCAACTGGCGAATCACGTCGTAGGCAAAATATCCAACAGCACCCGCGGTAAAGGGAGGAAGCCCGGCGACTGTGGCATGGCGATGCTCCCGCAGCAAGCGCTTCACGACCTGAAAAACGTTTTCCCGCAGCGTTTCTCGCCGGCCGCCGCGTTCAATCTCAACCTTGCCCTCACGCGCTTTGACTCGCATATACGGCCGCGCGCCGAGGAAGGTATAGCGCCCGATTTGCTCACCCCGCTCCACGGACTCCAACAAGAACGCGTGCGGTTCTTTGTGGGCAATCGCCAGAAAAGCGGAAACGGGGGTCAGCAGATCCGCGCTGACGGACTTCACGACCGGAATGAGGGTGGCCTCGCGGGCAAGGTGGGAGAACTGCTTGAAATCGGGCTGCAGCATGGTTTTGCGGTCCAACCGCGCGGCTTTCTTGCGCTCAAGTGCAGGGCGACCGGCGCGGAGCTGCGGGGACTTTCATTATAGGGCACGGCTTTGCAGGGACGCTGGCCAAGCCGGATCGTCGCGCACTCCTCCTCGCAAACCCGCGATGGACGCGCCTCTTGGTGGTGCTGCCCGTTTGCGCCCAGGGGTCAAACTTTGGTCACTTGTTGGACTGTAGGCAATCGCTAAAATCATTGATATCCCGAGTATTATGAGCATTTTGCGCCAGACCGCATTTTGCTTGTACCGCGTGGGACGAGGGCGAGGTGCGTTCGGGGAACTTCGTCCGCATGCAGTACACATGAGAACCAGCAGGCGAATTGACGGGATGACGCGAGCGGTCGAAGATTACGGACAAGCCACTGATCCAGCATT
The DNA here is from genome assembly GCA_035695545.1 of Candidatus Sulfotelmatobacter sp. Taxonomy (GTDB): domain Bacteria; phylum Acidobacteriota; class Terriglobia; order Terriglobales; family Acidobacteriaceae; genus Sulfotelmatobacter. The sequence goes on from DASRRV010000130.1 coordinate 29,432, forward strand.
GCGGATTTTATGCTAGTTAAGTTTTGGGGCGTGCGCGGCTCCACGCCCACTCCACAAGCCGAGAACCTGCGCTATGGGGGCAACACCTCCTGCGTGGAAGTGCGTGTCGGAGATCGCATCTACATCTTCGATTGCGGCACTGGCTTCCGCGTGCTCGGACACGAACTGGAGCGTGAATTCGGCGACCGGCCATTCGCGGCGCACGTCTTCGTTTCACACTTTCATTGGGATCACATTCAGGGCATGCCGTTCTTCCGTCCGCTGTATGACAGTCCGAACAGCCAGTTTGTGTTTCATTCGTCGAGCCGGACGCGCAGCCTTGAGCAGGTGATGACCGAGCAGATGGCGTCGCCTTATTTCCCTGTGAACCTCGACCAGATGCGCGCCAAGCGTGACTTCTACAACATCGAAAACGGACACCTGCCCATGGAAGACGGCATCCAGATCAAGACGGCGTGGCTGAACCATCCGCAGGGATGCCTCGGATTTCGTCTCGAGACCAAAGAAGGCGTCCTGGTTTACGCTACCGACAACGAGCCTGGCGATCCGAACTTCGACAAGGGCGTGCGGAAATTGGCGGAAGGCGCGGACATCCTGATCTACGACGCGCAGTATCTGCCAGAAGAGTACGCGGCGCGCCGCCGCGGTTGGGGACATAGCCACTGGCGTGAAGCGGTCAACGTTGTGATGGAGAGCGGCGCGAAGGAATTGATCCTGTACCATCACGACCCTGACCACACCGACGCCATCGTCGATCGAGTGGTCAAGGATGCGCTGAACTACTATCCCAAAGTCAGGGCGGCGGCTGAGGGGATGGAGATTCGGCTTTGAGTCTTGAGCTTTGAGTTCTCCGCTCTCAGCTCTCAGCTCTCAGCTTTTCAGCTTTGAGTCTTAAGCTTTCACCTTTCAGCTTTCGGTCAGCGTTACGCCTTTTTGTTCGCCTCAGTGTTCAGCTTCTGCGGCCTTCTGCTGTTTGTACGTACAATGTTCCTGCAGGAACACTGTGGAAAACTTCCGAAATCGAGGCCGGAAGGTGACTGATTCTTAAGGGTCGCAACTGGCAAATCTTTAATGGGCCGGGCTTCACCGCTCCGGTCGACATCCCAAAGAATGTCTGGTTCCACCTACGACTGGGGCTCGCGGGGGCGCAGGGGAAGTTGTATGTGAAGGACATGGACAAGCCCGCGCTCGTCATGAACGACTTGAAGAGCGGCCGTCAGAAAGGACAGGTAGCGCTGTTCGTCCTGATCGGCGCGACGTATTTCTCGAATTTCGAAATACGAACTACGCCCGATGCGCCATGGCAGCGGCACTGGCCCGCTATGCCGCCGAATACTCTGACCGAGTGGAGCATCTCGCCTTCCTACGATGGGCTTGAACGGAATCTGGAGCGTCCTCTCACGTCTTCCGAGAGCGCGGCGATCGATTGGCAGGATGTGGAGGCGGAGCCGCCGGGGTTTGTGGTGCTCTATCGCTATCGCGAGGCTCCTCATCCGATGGTCACTTTTCAGGGCAACTTTTCGAAGCGCCTGGAGCCCCAACCGGGGATGAAGGTGTTGTGTGCGCGCGCCTATATTGATTCTGAGCGCGACCAGATGAAGAAGCTGTTCATCGGCTACAGCGACGATGTCAGCGTGTTCCTGAACGGCAAGATTCTCTATCGCGGGAGGAGCGCCCAGGGCTTCCGTGATCCGGGGTTCTTGTCATCGTGAATCCGGAGAACGATGCGGTCTACCTTCCGTTGAAGAAGGGAAAAAACGAATTGATGCTGGCAGTCAGCGAGCTCGGCGGCGGCTGGGGATTCATTTGCCAGTTGGTGGACCTGGAGCAGTGAGCAGAAAGGCATCAACCACAAAGGACACTATGGTTCACGAAGGAAAAACTTTATTTGGCGGCGGTCCTGTTCTCGCCGGCGAAAGGCTCGGTAGCGGAAAACTTAGGCAGTGAAAGCTTGTTACTCAGATGATGACTCGACGAGAAGCGGTACGCCGCTTTGGAGCGGCAGCGGCGGGAGCTTGGTTCGTGACGGCGCGGACGGGTTTCTGTCTTCCGATGGCGGGCCGCGCTTCAACGGCTGGAACCAAGGACGACTCCCCTCCTCCGCTCGCTCCAGGCGCTCCTATGTCGGCGGAGAGGTTGGCTCTGATTGAAGCGTTCAAGACGAAATCCGAGGGGCTGGACAAGAAGTTCGAAGCTCGCACACACAAAAGCGATTGGGTCATGCCGTACCGGCTGTTCCGGCCGGAGACTTCGGGGAAACTGCCGTTGGTGGTGCATCTACATGGCAGCGGCGGGCAGGGCGACGACAACCTGAAACAGTTGGGCCTCGGCAACATTTTTGGAACGCGCGTGTGGGTGCTCCCAGAACACCAGAAGAGTTTTCCCTGCTACGTGCTGGCGCCGCAAACGGACCGAGGCTGGTGCCGGTACGATCCGGTCGAATTGTCGAAACACGTGGCGAAGATTCTGCCCGGATTAGGCGATGGCGCGAAGCTGACGCTCGAGATTATCGACTCGCTGCGCCGCGAGTTCCCCATCGATGCAGGCCGGATTTATGTGATGGGGCAATCGATGGGAGGCGGTGGAACGTGGAACATCATTTCGAATCGTCCGAATTTTTTCGCGGCGGCGGTGACGTGCTGCGGGAGCATCACGACCGACGATGGCACGGGATCGATTGACACTCCGCTGTGGAACTTCCACGGAGACTCTGACCAGACGGTTCCTGTATCGGTATCGCGGGAGCGAATCGCGGCGCGGCGGAAAGCGGGCGGGCATCCTCTCTCGACCGAATACGCTGGAGTGGATCACAACGTTTGGGAGTGGACTTACTCGGAACCGGAATTGGTGAAGTGGGTGTTCTCGCAAAAACGTTCCTAGCTCTGCGGATCAGTGTTGCGCAGGACGGTGCTGTGCAGGTCACCAGTTGTGCAAATGGAGATCCCATGGAAATACGAAGCATCTTGTTCCCGCCGTACGGACTGGCTCTTTCCCTCGCAGTACTAGCAGCGGCTACGCCGCTACGCCCATGTGCGGCCAATCTGAACGAAAAATGACGAAGCTGGCTGAGGGCGTCTATGAAATCCAGCACCCGAACCCTGGCGGCAACGTCAACGGAAACACGACCCTAATCATCGGCGAGCGACAGGTGCTCGTGGTGGATACCTGCTACCTGCCGTCCGAAGCGCGGGCGGACATTGCGCAAATCCGGAAGTGGACGGACAGGACTGTCAGCTTTGTGCTGAACACGCACTTTCACAACGACCACAACCTGGTGAACCGCGCCTAGATGGACGCCTTCCCTGCCTTGACCATCATCGCGCACGTGGAAACCAAAAAAGAAATGGACCTGTTTGGGCCGGGTTCGGCGATGAGGGATGGACGAGGGATGGATCGCCTCCAGAAGATGCTGGAAACGGGAAAGACACCGGAAGGCCAGACCCTGACTGAGGACGACAGGGTGCAGGTGAAGAATGCCATCGCACGGCGTATGCCGGCGCTGGAGGAAATCAAGAAGGTCAAGTTTCTGGGACGAAGCAACACCGATTGTGGTCGCCGGGGATTTGATCGCACATCCGATTCCGTACATTTACGACGGCTATCCGACGGAGTGGATTCAAACGATGCAGAACCTCGCCCAGCTGGATGCCGACACAATCGTCCCCGGGCATGGGCCGATCATGCATGACAAGACGTACATCTATTTGATGCGCGACTTCCTGAAAAGTGCAGTGGACCAGATGACCGAAAAACTCAGGCAACCCCGGCCGGCCATGTTTCAGTCTCCGGACGAGGTCAAAGGAAGCGTGGACTTGACTTCGTTCCGGCAGCGTTTTGCGGGCGACGACAAGGATCTGGGCGACGCCTTTGACGACTGCGCATCGAACCTGGTCAGAGTCGTGTTCGAAGAAGCCAGTTTGCGTTGAACCTTCGACCGAGGGGGGCGCTTGCTGCCGTGAGTGTCGAATGGGATTGCTTAGCGGCCGATGACAAGGGTGTAGATCGCGCTGGCGAATTCCACCTCTGGATTGTCACCTTCGACATGGCATCCTTCCGGGAAATGGCTCTTGGCGAAGGCAAAGGCCGATGGGCTAGTCAATGCGCATTCCACGGCCTTCCCTAGAGTCTCTACTCGCATGCAATCGCCGCGTGAGCACAAGGCAGCCCAGGCTGCGCGGCAAACGGCCCTAGCGGGCAAGTAAGTTTGTTTTCGGCGCGAGTACCGGAATCTCGCGTCGCATAGCCCCCCGTGGAGCGACCCTCCCCCATCGAGAATCCCGGCGCTAGCCCCACGGCTGACTGAAACCCAAAAATGGGTCACTGTTTAGGCTTTGCAGTTCGATAGGACGGCCAGTTCAGTCAAGACCTCATGCTGATTTCTTCTCAGGCTTGTAACCTTTCGGAGCCCTATTGTCGAACATCAGTTCTAGAAGGTGCCTCGCGCCTCGGTGACCCATCGTGGTCTGACCGATCAGTCTCAGCTTTGCCTGTTCTCGCGTGAGTTTTAGGACGGTCGGCTTTTCGTAGGGCTTCGTGGGTTTCTTCATTGCTGCAAACCCTATTCCTTGCGTCTGGAGAGCCAGACGGCGTTATACGCGTCTTCAACCCCCCTAGGAGTGAATAGTTGCGCGTCATCGCCAGATTTCATCCCTAGCGCGTTTCTTGCCTCGTCGCGCTCAAGTAGAACTTGCCATATTTCCGCGCACAGTTCGTCATTCCTGTCAGGGTCGTCTTCGTTCATTGCCTGCTTCAGCAGCACTTCCAGGCGTGCCGTTGAATCCTCAAAAGGGTCCGACATATGGGCACTCCGAAATTGGCCTAGGTGGCGACGTTACTCCTATTCACACCGTAAAGCTGTGACGCGGATCACACCTTTGGTCCAAGCCATTTTTATCTTCATGGCTGCAAACGAAACTCCCCCTATGCCGTTGAAGTAGACGCACCAAATAAGAACGCCCCAAGCCTTGCGAGCGCTTGGGGATCAAACCGATATGAACCGAATCGAAAGAAGCCGAAATTTGAGTGTAATGCCTGATTTCGTCAGCCATCAACTTGGTTCAAGCCGAGCGCCGGAAGATTCGTTTGCATTAATGAACTCGGAGCGGGATGGGCTTTGCCTCCGTGGTCTTGGTTGCTGAGCATTGGAAAGATGGGCAGATTGGAACATGTACGTCCACGGCATCGTCCGAGAAATAAAATCGGAACATGCGCAGCGTCATCAACGCGCCGCAGTGGGGGCAGAGATTTGTATCGGGGCGTTCAGATTGTCGCTGGAGAAATTCTTTGAACGATTGGATGATGTGCGCGTCGCTCATGACGACCTCCCAGAAACCATCAGGTTTCACAGGAGACCGCCCAGAAGGGCGACGGAAGGATGTGGGACTTGACGAAATCTATTATATGCCTTGGAACCGACAACTGTTGATACATCCCCATTACGCTTCTCAAAACCCCTCAATGAGCGAATTGGCCTGATTCGACAGTTACGTGCAGGCCGCACACGGCTCTTTTGAACAGTATTGGTCAACTGTCAAAAATGTCAGAAGCATTATTGTGCTATGTGCCCGTCACCGATGGGTAATTCCCAAGAATACGCAATCGGACTACTGTGATTCGCGAAAGGGGTTGAAATCGGGGGACCAACTCTTTTCAAGCAAGCCTTAAGAGAGGCGAGCCCATCGGCTCGGGGGAGTCCGATGGGCTTCTTCGTTTGCTGGGGCTCTCGACGGGCGTAAACGTCTCAGGAATATCCTTGCGGAGTTTTGGTAGTGGTTAAGGTCAGGCTACGTTCGTGCGCTTATTGCCACGATTCGTCTCACGTTTATCTTTCGCGGCTGAAGACCTTCTGGGACTTGGCCGCCATCATTTTCATGCTGCGGCCTGTACGCTGCCATTCCTGCTTGGGTCGCTTCTATCGCCCCTTCTTCCTTAAGACACCACCTCCTCCTCCGCTAAAAATAAAGGCACCCGAAACGCCGGAGGATGAAGACGGCCAGCGCTCAGCCTGATCGTCGGGCTACTCGAAAAGCACACCGGAAGATCGAATCGGAACGACGAGGGCGTAGTAATGATCTTCAAACTTGGCATCGAATTGCTTGAGCAGGATGTCGTGCTCCGACTCCGGCCGTTCAAATAGAGTGGCCAGTCTCTTGATCAGGTCAGGAGACTTCTTCAGTTCGTCAAAAGCATATCTCCGCCATTCGGGAGACATTTGCGCGTTGCCGCCGGCGCGCTTTCTCTTGTCGAGAGTCTTCACGAGGTATCCCCCAAAATTTGCGCCTTCGGGCTTACCGGCAGAAACCTCGATCACCCAAAGCCTCCCCGTCGGCTCGTCGACCGCAAGAATGTCAATGCCGTGCCCCGACCGGTTGAACTGGCCGGGAATGGCGGTCCGCATTCGAGGCAGGAACTCGCCATAGTAGCTGCTGAACATACGGGAATATCGAACGAGGCATCCCTGGACGTAGTTCTCCAAGCGTTGGCCCTTGGTGAGTGCCTTGAGGGGCATTGTTGCCTCCGATCAGAAGAGGATTCCATCTGGAGATCGACCGCTGTGCGCAAGAGTCCAGACATCTTAATTGTGCGCCCGGCTATCGCACCGTTACAGCCGCGTTCGGCCGGTGATCTGGTGGAAACAACTCCCGACATAAGACGTTTCATGCTCAGGTTCCCCGTCGTCTCCGCAGCTTGCTTCCTACCATCCGCCCTCATATACTCGGAACGTTTGCCCGCCTCCGACCGTGTACCTTCCGGCGACGGACCAGCATTAACCTGCGATCATTCCGGAGAACTACTTTTATGACAACGATGGCGACGGACCCGCACGTAGATAAAGAGACCAATCCGTGGGAATCGCAGCGCGCCCGCTTCGATCTGGCCGCGCAGAAACTCAACCTCGATGAAGGATTGTGGCGGGTCTTGCGCTATCCGAACCGCGAGCTGACGGTGTACATCCCGGTGCAAATGGACGATGGCCATTTAGAGGTGTTCACCGGCTTCCGGGTGCAGCACTCCATTGCGCGTGGCCCGGCCAAGGGCGGAATCCGGTATGCGCCCGATGTCACGCTCGACGAAGTACGGGCGCTAGCCAGCTGGATGACCTGGAAGTGCGCCGTGGTGAACATTCCGTTCGGCGGGGCAAAGGGCGGCGTGATTTGCGATCCGCACAAGATGTCGATGGGCGAGGTCGAGCGCATGACCCGGCGCTACACCTCGGAACTGATCGAATTCATCGGTCCAGAGAAAGATGTACCCGCCCCTGATGTGAATACCAACGAACAAATCATGGCGTGGATGATGGATACCTACTCCATGCACATGCGCCAGACGGTTACCGCCGTCGTGACGGGCAAGCCGATCAATATTGGCGGATCGCGCGGGCGCCGCGAGGCTACAGGACGCGGCGTGATGGTGGTGTGCGATGAAGCTTGCAAGAAGCTTGGGATCGCCCCCGAGAGTGCGCGCGTCATCGTGCAGGGCTTTGGCAATGTGGGGTCCAACGCGGCACAGCTCATGCACGAGGCTGGGTACAAAGTGGTGGGTGTGGCGGAAGTGGGGGGCGGCCTTTACAACAAGAAGGGCATCGACCTGAAGGCGCTGGTGGACTTCCGGCAGAAGAACGGAACGGTACACGGATTCCCCGAGGCTGAGAAGTACGATGCCGCGGAACTGCTGACTACTGATTGCGAAATTCTGATTCCGGCGGCTACGGAGAACGTCATCACCAGCCGCAACGTGGACCGCGTGAAGTGCCGCATTCTGGCGGAGGGCGCGAACGGGCCGACCACGTCGGCAGCCGATGACGTGCTCAACGATAAAGGCGTGTTCGTGATTCCCGACATTCTGGCCAACGCCGGTGGCGTGACCACTTCGTACTTTGAGTGGGTACAAGACCGCCAGGGCTACTTCTGGAAAGAGTCGGTGGTGAACGAACAGCTTGAGACCATCATGAAGTCATCGTTTGACGATGTGGTGCGCTACGCGGAAACGCACAAGGTGAACAATCGCATTGCAGCGTATATGCTGGCGATTGACCGCGTGGCCTACACCATCCGGCAGCGCGGCATTTACGCTTAGTTGGAAGTCAGGAAAGTTTCGGGGCCTCCACTGCGGTGGAGGCCCTATTCGTTTTCCGGCTTGACCATTCCAATGGCGGCTTGGCATGATGGTGCACCGCACAAGCACTCGGGTCCCAGGCGCACTCACACGCACGCCAAAATATGCTGGCCAAAATCGCGAGGCCGATTGAGCCTCGTTACGAACCTTAGGAGAAAACCGTGAAAAGAAGCAGCGCACGACCCACACGATCGGTACTGATGTGTGTTGTCATTTCATTCTGCGTTACGATCTGCGCGGGCAAGGCATGGGCGCAGGCGGGTTCCACCGGCGATCAGACGTCGACCACGACTACCAAGAAATCGTCGAAATCGAAGAAGAAGACTACAGGGGCCGCGGATAGTTCGGGGGCAGCGTCGGCAGCGCCCGCCGACAGTTCGACCAGCACGAAGTCTTCCACGAAGGCGTCGTCAAAGTCGTCGAAGAGCAAGAAAGCTGACGCGGCCTCCGCTGGCTCGTCTGCCGCTCCGGCTGCGGACACGACGGCAAGCACGAAGTCCTCGAAGAAGAGCAAGAAGGCCGATTCGGCGACGGCGGCGCCAGCGGCTGGTTCGGCTCCGGCAGCAGCGACCGCGCCAGCGGCACCGGCGGCGAGCACAGCGAGTACGTCATCCAAGAAGAGCAAGGCTGCGGCCGCGGCGCCTGCGACTCCTGCTGCGACGACAGTGCCACCGGCGGGGACTCCGGCTCCAACTCCGAAAGCCGCTCCGGCGGCGAGTTCCATGTCGGCTCCCGCGGCCAGTTCGGGCCCAACAATGAAAGCAGCGCCAGCGACCACTCCCGTGGCGAGCAGTGCGGCACCGGCTGCAGCGCCGAAGAAGACGGCTGCTCCCAAAGCGGCCGCCACGCCCGCGGCCTCTGACGCCGACCTTGCCGCTGCAAAATCCTCCGGCAAAGTCTGGGTCAATCTCGACAGCAAGGTCTACCACAAGGGTGGACGCTGGTACGGCAAAACCAAGAGCGGCAAGTTCATGACCGAAGATGAGGCCAAGGCCGCCGGCTACAAAGCTTCACAGACTGAATAATCTTAAGGAGAGAATATGACTCGCAAGAATCTGATTCCGCGCATTCTCATCATTCTGGCCGTGATAGCCCTGTTCAGTTCGTTGAGCATGGCTCAAGCCGCACCGAAGGCTCCCGCCAAGCCGGCGGCAACAGCCGCATCCGCGGATCTGCTCGACATCAACTCCGCCACGAAAGACCAACTGAAAGCCCTGCCCGGCATCGGCGACGCATACTCGCAGAAGATCATCGATGGGCGTCCCTACAAGATGAAGACGGACCTGGTAAAGAAAAAGATCGTCCCGCAGGCGACCTACGACCATATCAAAGGCATGATCATCGCCAAACAGAGCTAAGACAGGAAGGCGGGAGCACCCACGGTGGTTGCTCCCGCCTTTTTTCGCTCCTTCAATCGTTCCTCTCACCCCTCAAAGGAGGACCTATGGGTCTCTTGGACAATCTCGAAAGTATGGCTATGGGAAAGGTCGCTGGCTCGAACCCCGAGGCGGCGGCAGTTCTGCAGTTGATCCAGAACCATCCCGGCGGCATCAACGGCTTGGTGCAGGCGTTTCACAGCAATGGTCTCGGAGGAGTGGTGAACTCGTGGATCAGCACCGGCCCCAACCAGTCTGTTTCGTCGGACCAGATCCAGCAGGTGCTGGGTTCCGGTCAGGTGCAGGCATTGGCGCAAAAGCTGGGATTGTCTCCGGAAGCAGCAGGTTCGACGCTGTCTCAACTGCTGCCAGCGGTCATGAACCACCTCACACCGAATGGATCGCTCCCTGAGCAGTCGAACCTGCTGCAGATGGGCGAGAGCCTTCTCGCGTCGCTGGGCAAGACCGGCACGAACAGCTAAACATTCAACAAACGCGGGGGCGGGAGCACCTCTCGTTCCCGCACTTTTCCATTCGAATCTTCCCGTTCAATCTGCCACTCGAACTTTCGTGGCTACGCGTCATTGCGTTCCCCTCTGCCGTGGAGGATAATCAAGTTGTTTCCGGCTGGCCTCCGGGACCGACCTCGTAGTGTGAACCTACCCAACTCCATCACGCTGATCCGTATCTTCAGTATTCCTCTGCTGATGTGGGTCCTTTCGAGTTCACGTTTCAGCAGCGTGACCGGCGAAAAGGAATTGCTGGCTTCGACGATCTTCATTGCCGCGTCCATGACCGACGGGATTGATGGCTATCTTGCCCGTAAGCGCGGGCAGATCACGACGATGGGAATTCTGCTCGACCCCATTGCCGACAAGTTGCTGATCGCTGCCGCATTCGTGGCTCTGGTGCAGCTGAATCCCAGCCTGGTGCCTGCGTGGATCGCAGTGGTGGTGATCGGCCGCGAGTTCCTGGTCAGCGGCTTGCGACAAATCGCGGCGTCCGAGGGCTTCACCATCGAAGCCAGCGAACTAGGCAAGTTCAAGATGGTGGTGCAGATCGTCTCGGTGGTCGCGGTGATTCTCGACCATCGCTGGAAAGAATGGCCGGTCTACAGCCATTACATTTTTCCCATTCACTGGATCGCGTATCTCGCGATCTGGTTCATGGTGTCTGTTTCACTTGTGTCGGCAGTCGACTACTTTGTCGCCTTCTGGTCCAAGATCGACCGGCGTGTGGAGAAGCGCCGGCGCCGCGCCTTCATCCTGAGCCGGCGCAGAAAGCCTGTGCCCGTTCCGCCGCCGGCGGACCGCGATGTCGCTACCTCGACCTAGTTCGTTGGCCGTAGAGTCTGGCGAGTTCTCGCATGACGAGCGAATCCTGTTGCTTCGCCTCGCTCACGAGGCCATCGTCTCGACGCTGGAACACCGCGAGATTCCACTCGACCCTCCGACGGAGCACTTCGCCGAGCCACGCGGCGCATTCACGTCGCTCTACCTGCGGGGCGAGTTGCGGGGATGCGTGGGGTACGTCCTGGCCGTGAGCCCCGTCTATCGCGCCGTTGTAGAGACGGCGCGGGCTGCGGCGTTCGAGGACACGCGCTTTTATCCGGTAACGCGGGAAGAGGCCAATGATCTGGAAGTTGAACTCAGCATCCTCTCGCTTCCCCAGCCGATTTCCGCAGATGCCGTCGAAATCGGGCGCCATGGCTTGCTGATCAGCATGGCAGGACATCGCGGGCTTCTCTTGCCGCAAGTACCCGTGGAGCACAACTGGGATCGCGTGACGTTCCTCGAGCAGACCTGCCGCAAGGCCGGATTACCCCTGGATGCGTGGAAGCATGGTGCAGCAGTCGAGGCGTTTACTGCTGAGGTGTTCGGGGAAAAGAGCGGGAACGGATAAAAGTTGTCGCCAATTGCGACGGTAGTTGCCTCTTCCTGATTGCGTCAACGTGAGTTCGTACTGAAAAACAAAACCGGGGACAGTTTCCCGTCCCCGGTTGCTTGCATCAAATTCTGCTGCTCGAACTAGTTGACCTGATCCAGTTCCACACCGTCGCCCGCATGCACATCTTCCATGGAGAAGACGACCATGCCCGTTGCGGTGGTGTTGGTCACGCCGATGATCACGATCTCGCCCACGGACCGCCTTGGCAGGTCTCGCACGTGGATCACAGGCCCGTTGCCCTTGGTGAACATCGCGGGATCGACCGAAGGAGTCTTCGCCTGCGTATCCTCGGCAATCGCTGCCTTGAACGAAAGCGAATCGACAGGATCTCCTAGATCCGTCTGGTAGGAGCGTACGGCGCGGAAGAAGTCGCCGATCTTCACGCCCTGGTTCGCGCCGACGTTGATGTAGACCTTGTGGCCGGTACCCAGTTGCGAATCAAAATCTTTTCCCATCACGATGCGGCCGCTGACCTTGCTGCTGGACGGAAGGAAGCGGTCAAAATGCACCGGAGCGTGGAAGCTGACGGCCTGTTTTTCGGCGAACGGAATCGCCGTGTCGCCAGGGTTCACACCATCACAGGCGTATTCGATCTCCCCGATCGCGGTCTTGTTGCGCGTGTCCACGATCTTGATGCGCCCGACTTCCTCGTATGGTTGACCCGTTTCTTTCAGAAGTTTCTTCTGGCCGGGGAACATCTCATACTCGTTCACGTCGCGCAGCGCACGTACGATTTCGTATTCCGCGCCGGCGCTGTATCCGGTCCCCTGGAGATAGATCAAGTCGCCACGGGTAAACTTGGTGGTGGTGGGCGTCTGGAGTCCGCCCGAGACGTAATTAGCGTCTGGCAGGATCTGTTTGCTGATAAATCCAGCACAATATAGATCGGCGTAGGTGGGCGTCTGCACCCGCTCGGTGGGGATGCTATTGGAAGTTGGCGAAGTCCCCTGCGGAGCCTCGGCGTTGACATCGGCACCGGATTGGGCCCAAGCGGCCGTTGCGAGCAACAACACTAACAGTCCTGTTTTCTTCATGTTACCTCCGGGCAAGGTCCGCCAAGCGCACCCTCCCTAAGTTATACTTCGCTAAATGCCAGAAAAGACAGCCTTCAGCCGGAAGGTAACAAGGGGGTAAGGGTGGGTCAAGGTTACGAGGGTGTTAGGGACTGCGGGAAAAAGTTTTTTCGCCAAAACCGTTAATCCGCTGTTGCATATGTAATTACGCCCCTGTAATAATTCGCCGTCATTGAAACTGCGAGTCCTGACCGAGTGCCTGAAACTAAAACCCCGAATCCCAGACCGATGAACGCCGTTTCGACTTATATGCCACGCCTGCTGCCCCTGCGGCTTCCGCGGGTCTGCGTAGCGGTCATCGGCGCTGATCCGAACGAAATGGCGGAGAAAGCAGAAACGCTGGTCCGGGATAACTCCTTTCTGGAGTTCAGGTTGGACTACCTTGCAAAGCCCGGTCTGGCCATGCCCAGGCTCAAGCGGTTCATGGAATCGCATCCGGGAACGGTTGTGATTGCTACCTGCCGGCGGGCGGCGAGCGGAGGGAAGTTCCGCGGTTCCATCGCTTCACAACTGGATGTGCTGGGCAAGGCTGCGGCCTCCGGCTGCCAGTTGCTGGATGTCGAACTGCAAACCGCGAGCAAGTGCAAGCCTGAGCAACTCCAGAAGTTGCGCACACGGTCGGCCCTAATCCTCTCGTTTCATGACTTTCAGGCCACCAAGAAACTCGATGAAACCTTGGAAAAGATGCTGGCCTATCCGGCCGATTTCTATAAAGTGGTCAGCACCGCGACCACTCTCTCTGACAACGTCGCCATGATCAAGTTCCTGGCGCGCGAAGGCGACCGGCATTCCATGGTCAGCATGTGCATGGGAGAGCAAGGAATCATCAGCCGAGTGCTGGGCGTGCGGGCGGGAAGCGTGTTCACATTCGCCTCCGCCACGGCAGGCGAGGAGACTGCGCCCGGCCAGGTCACGGCGCAGGAATTACGCAGTGTTTATCGTATCGAACAGGTGGACGCAGCCACCCGAGTCTATGGCGTCGCGGGAGATCCCATCGCCCACTCGCTGTCCCCTGCCATTATGAATGCGGCCTTCCGGCGGGAGAATGTGAACGCGGTTTATCTGGCGCTGCACGCCAAAACACTGAAGGATCTGCTGACTTGCGTGCGGGAGATTCCGATTCATGGCATCAGCGTGACGATGCCGTACAAGGAAGCGATCCTGCCGCATCTGGACAATACCGATTCCCACACCGCCAAGATCGGAGCCTGCAACACGGTTGTGCGGGCACAGGATGGCAAGCTGTACGGCTTTAATACCGACGCCGCGGGAATCGTCCGGCCGCTGGAGCGCCGATTGAACACGCTGGAGGGTGCCCGGATCCTGGTCCTTGGAGCGGGAGGCGCGGCCCGCGCTGCCGTCTTTGGGCTGAAGGAAAGAGGGTCTGAGGTTTACATTCTGAATCGAAGTCTGGCACCGGCAAAGAAGCTGGCACACCAGGCGCGAGCCCGCATCATTAAGCGTCCCGATCTGAAAAAATTGGCGTTCGACGTTATCATCAATGCCACCCCGGTCGGCATGGGCAACACGCGCGAGACGCCGCTACAGGATAAAGAGATCAATGCCCGCTATGTCTTTGATATGGTTTATGATCCGGCGGAAACGCGCTTTCTGAAACTGGCCAAAGAGCGAGGTGCGCAGGTCATTCCGGGAATCGAGATGTTCGTCCATCAAGCCGCGCGGCAGTTCGAGATCTGGACGGGAAAGCCTGCTCCGTGGGACGAAATGCTGCGGGTGGTGCTACTTGCGTTGCAGGAGCGCACGAATCGCGCTGCCAGTGGGAAATGAAAGCTTCCGATGCTTTTCGGAAAGAAAAAGTTGCATTTTCATAGATGTCCAAAGTAATATGCATATAGGGAATGCGACTGTAAGCGTTTCCGGTTCGTTCGACCCAGTACCGCCCGGTATCCAACTTTTCCACAATCGCAGTACAAGCTTTGGCGAAAAACTCGACGTGAGAGGCGGCTCGGTCCGTCTCCACCCCGGTCCGGAGAGTTCAACATGGCGTGGTACGCGTATTGTCTCACTGAGCATCAAACCCTTCCCAATGGAACCCGCACTCGCCGCCCTTTCCTGTTAGAGGGCGTTCAAGGAGTGAACGGCGCTGCGGTTCTGAGCTATCCCAGTGGTGAATTCGCGGTAATCGTAAGCGAATATGACCACACAGCCAGCACTTTAGACCAGAAAGCCGCAATTGATCACGCTCGAGTAGTCAGTAACTGCTTCCGGAACTCCACCGTACTCCCTTTCAAGTTCGGAACTATCTTCGATAGCGATGACGCCCTTCGTCAGGCCGTCCGGGTCAACCGGCGGGCTTTTGGCGTGAGCGTCGCCAAGCTTCGTGGCAAGTCCGAAATGCACATCAAGTTGATCGTGCGTGACGGGTCACTGCGCGAGGCTATGATTGACGTAGAGTTGCCCGACACCGTCGGCGGCGATTATCTGTCGAAGCTTCGAGTGAAGGCGTCGCGTGAACGCGAGCGCCAGACCAAAGCCCGGGCTTTGTCGGTCCAGGTACACAAGCTGTTCAACCCGCTCGAGGAAGAAGTCAGCTGTAAGAAGGTCGCTCCGGAGGGTATGCTCATCGACATCGCCCACCTGATCGATTCCAAGAGCATCGAAAAGTACCAGAACCGATACACCACCGCCGCGAAGCAGTTGAAGAACTGTGAAGTGGCGATCAGTGGACCGTGGCCTCCCTACCATTTCCTTCCTGGGAAGCTGCGTACCGTAACCGGGAACAGCTAAGAACGCCGAGAGATTTCCGCTATACATCAGCCCCTGGCGGCCCAAAACCCGCTAGGGGCTTGGTGTTTCGGGCCTTTGGCATCCGACTGCAACGAATGTGCATTGTTCTGCACTTCAGATTTTCTCCGGCCTCGGTCCCAGGGTTGCTGCGTATCGATTGTCAGTGCGGTAAACCTTTGTCTGTCATTTAGTTATGAGCTGTGGTGACTAGCATCACGCCCCTCTCGAGTTTTGGTGCGGGAAATGCTTTAGTGACAGGTACCAAAGAGGCCGCAAACTCAGCAACATGACCTTCACTCTCGATCCTTCGTGTCACTTCCCGAAAAGCCGTTCCGGCTGGCGGAACGGCGTGCATCGCCTTTCCTGACATCCCTACCAAACCGTAGCCTCTTGAAATGTGGCCCCAGCGATGGGGCCATTTTTTTGACTTCCAGGATGCGGCGGCTTCCTCTCGGTGCGAGACCAGCGCCCCAAAGAGTTGGGATTTGCCGATGCATACCTTGTTGATTTAGCCTCGTCTAACACAAAACACTTCTGCTGGAGATCTCCCATGGCTGCGATTCACCTGGTGATCAACAATCGTCCCCACGATGTTGAGATCGCCCCCGATACTCCTCTACTTTGGGTTTTGCGCGACAAACTAAGCCTGACGGGCACCAAGTACGGCTGCGGGATGGGGCTGTGCGGCTCATGCACGGTTCACCTGGATGGCGAAGCGGTGCGCTCATGTCAGACTGCGGTGTCATCCGTGGGCAGGAAGAAGGTGACTACGATCGAGGGTTTATCGGCGGACAACTCGCATCCCGTGCAGCAGGCATGGATCGCAGAGCAGGTTCCGCAGTGTGGATACTGCCAACCGGGACAGATCATGTCGGCGGCGGCGCTGCTGGCGCAGACTCCCCAGCCTAATGACGATCAGATCGAGAGTGCAATGGTCGGAAACCTGTGCCGCTGCGGCATGTATCAGCGGATTCGGCGTGCCATTCACCGGGCCAGCCAGCAATCTGTTCGAGCTGTGGGGAAGGGAGCATGACCATGGCCATTAATCGCCGACAGTTCGTGGTTCGAGGGGCAGTCGCGGGCGCGGGACTTGTGATCGGCGTGCGTTTGTCCGCACCACTACTCGCACAAGAAGACGCCACGGGACCGAAGAAAGCCGGGCCAAATCCGTTTGACGCCTATATTCACGTAAAGCCCGACGGACGGATCTCCCTGATTGTCGCGAAGTCTGAGATGGGACAGGGCATCAAGACCGGACTGGCGATGGTGCTCGCCGAAGAAGCCGAGGTCGACTTCAATTCGGTTAGCGTCGTGCAGGCAGAGACGCGGCCGGATCTCTACGCGCATCTGGGAACGGGAGGAAGCGGCAGCACTATGGAGAATTTCATGCCGCTGCGACGCGCCGGGGCGACCGTTCGGGAGGCCATGATCACAGCAGCGGTTACGAAGTGGAACGTGCCACGGGCCGAATGCGAGGCGAAAAACGGAGCTGTACTGCACGCGAAGACGTCGCGCAAGGCCAGTTATGGAGAGTTGGTTGAGGCCGCTGCAAAGGTGAAGCTTCCCGATCCCGACAAAGTTCCGCTGAAAGATCCGTCGAAGTTTGAACTGATCGGGCACGCTACGTCACGAGTCGATATTCCGGCGAAGGTAAATGGCAGCGCGCAGTTTGGAATCGATGTGCGCGTGCCCGACATGCTATTCGCGGTAGTAGCCCGGTGCCCGACGTTTGGCGGGAAAGTGGCGCATTTCGACGCGGGTAAAGCGAAGGCGGTCGCGGGCGTACACGATGTCTTTGAGATCCCTGCGCTCGGCCGCGACATGTTTACCGCAGGAGGAATCGTAGTGGTGGCGGATTCCACCTGGGCCGCGATGAAGGGGCGTGACGCGCTGCAAGTCTCCTGGGACAACGGTCCAGCCGCTTCAGAATCATCCGATGCGCTGCGGGAAGCTTTGCGTGCCGGAGCCAGCAAACCGGGTAAACGCATCCGTAACGATGGCGATGTTGAGGCTGCTCTGCCCAGCAGTGTGAAACGGGTGGAAGCCGTGTACGAGGTTCCATTCCTGGCTCACGCCACGATGGAGCCGATGAATATTACGGTCCACGCGCGTGGGGCAGAGGCTGAGGTGTGGGCTCCCACTCAATCGCCTGACTGGGTGCAGCGGACCGTGGCAAAGATTCTGGGCGTTCCGGGAGAGAAGGTGGTGGTTCACACCACGCTCATGGGAGGAGGCTTCGGCCGCCGCTATATGGCGGACTATCCCGCGGAAGCGGCCCAGATCGCGAAGGTGGTGGGAAAGCCAGTGCAGCTTGTCTGGAGCCGTGAAGATGACATGACGCATGACTTTTATCGTCCTGCGGCATGTCACGTGATGCGGGGAGCGGTTGACCAGTCGGGTCGTCCGTTAGTCTGGTCGCACACCATCGCATCGACAGCGATCGGCGCATTCTGGGATCCGCCCGGCTCAGGCAAGCCTGAGAATTCGGAAATTGGGGGCGCGCAGCAAATGCCGTACGCCGTTCCGAACATGCGGCTCGAGTACAACGCGGTGGCCAGTTCCGTTCCGCCTTTGTGGTGGCGTTCGGTGGAGCACTCCTTCAATGGATTCGTGGTCGAGAGCTTCATCGACGAACTCGCTGCGGCGGCAGGACAGAATCCTGTTCAGTTTCGTAAGGCAGTGCTGGTGAAGCCAGCGAATTGGAAGCCAAGATTCGAAGATGACGTCGACCCGGCAAGGCTGCGCGCAGTGCTGGAGCTGGCGGCGGAAAAATCGGGATGGGGTTCGCAGCTGCCGAAAGGACGTGGCCGCGGCATTGCGTCCTACGCTTCGTTCGGAAGCTATTTCGCGGAAGTGGCGGAGGTGACCGTGAAGGGCGGCAGTTTCAAGGTCGATCGCATCGTGGTAGCGGTCGATTGCGGACAAATTGTGAATCCGGAGTCAGTGCGCTCGCAGGCTGAGGGAGCGATTATTTACGGCCTGAGCGCTGCGCTGAAAAACGAAATCACCATCAAGAACGGTGCGGTTGAGCAAAACAACTTCGATGGATACGATCCGATCCGAATGAACGAGGCTCCGCCGATTGAAGTACACCTGACGCAGAGTAGAGAAGATCCTGGCGGAATGGGTGAGCCAGCACTGCCGCCCGCGGCGCCAGCGGTCGCGAATGCAATCTTTGCGGCCTGCGGGCAGCGGCTGCGGAAGATGCCGTTTCAATTGAAACCTGTTGCGTAGCGCCAGGCACAAGAATTGAACGCCGAGGTTTTCTTTGCGGCCTCTGCCGATTTTCTTTGCGAGCTCAGCGGTTACAAGCATTTCACCGCAGAGATCGCAGAGGAATCGCAGAGTTCGCGGAGAAAATCTAAAGGACCGTTTCCAAAATGCAAACGCCGCCGATTGCTCGACGGCGTTCTGCACAAACAAACCAATTCCTATCGCGGAGCTTCTTCCAGCAATCCCTGCTCCAGCTTTTCCTGGCACTCGATGCAGTGGCGCGTCCACGGCACGGCTTCGAGCCGCTTCGCGTTGATCTCTTTGCCGCAATGGATACATTCGCCGAAGCTGCCCTCGCGGATGCGGGCGAGAGCTTTATCCACCATCTGCAGAGTTTGGCGGTCATTGTTGCTCTGGCTGAACAGGAACTCTTTCGTGTATGAGCTGGCGGCGCGGTCGGCGATGTCCTGGGCGGTGTCTTCGTCGGCCGAGCGGCCGTCTGCCTGCGTGCGATTCACGGTGCGCCGCAGCTCCTGCTGTCGCGTCTCCAAGCGTTTCTTGAATGCTTCCAGCTTCTTCTTTTCCATAGGTCACTTCGACTCGGGTCGCTTTCCAAGAATTTGGTATCAAAGTCTTAGGACGCCTCCCACAGGAGGCGTCCCGGTCATTAGGCCAAACGAAGATGATAAGCGCGAAAATTGAGATGCGTCAACCTGCCCAGAGGCTGCTATCAGCCTCACAAATGGAAACACATCTTACGCTCAAGAGTTTCGTCTTGGATGTGATGCCCATCACAGGTCTAGCGGGGCAGAGGATCTTTCATGCTCGCCAGAGCGAATCCCATAACGGCCATCGCGGCCGCATTTTCCCGCAACTCGCTGGGGACGATCTTATCCAGCGTGTCGGCGGCGGTGTGATGATAATGAAAGTAGGTGCGGCCATCCTGGAGAATGCCGAGGGCCGGCACTCCAGTGTCTGACATGGCAGAGATATCGGCGCCTGGTGGATACGTTGTCTCGCGCAGCACGTTCGCTCCAATGCTCTGCAACACATTCAGAGCAGGACGCAACACGTCGGCCGCTCGCGCGGTCATCTTTGCTTCAAAGCCTAGCGGATGCGCGGCTCCTGCATCGCTTTCGATCGCGGCCACATGCCGAAGAAACTCGGCAGAATAGTCTTTTGTGTAGGTTTGGCTACCCGCTCCACCACTCTCTTCGTCCATCCAGATTATTACGCGCAGAGTGCGTTTTGGGCGAAGGTGCAGCTTCTGCGGAATCTCCGCCGCTTCCATCGCCACCGCGACTCCGGCACCGTCATCGATCGCGCCCGTCCCGAGGTCCCACGAATCCAGGTGCCCGGACACGACGACAACCTGCTCCGGATGTTCGGTTCCCTTCAGATCGGCAATCACGTTGTAGCCGGTTGCGTCCGGCAGCTTCTGCGGAGTAAGCGTCAGGTGCATGCGCACCTTGCCCTGCGCGGAAAGATGGGCGATCAGTTCGGCGTCTTCCGCGGTTACAGCTCCGGCCGGAATTCCCGCAGGAAAACTCCATCCAGTGTGGGGCAGGCGGAAGTCGGCACTGCCCACCGAGCGCACTAATGCCGCGACCGCGCCCAACTCGGCTGCTGCGCGGGGTCCAGCGCCACGGTAGCGCACCGACTCGCCATAGGCCATGAAGGCCATGCCGCCCTCAGCTTTCCGTTTGTCGAAAAGTTCGTTGAACAGCACGATCTTGCCGGAAACCTTGTCGCGGCCCAGCGCGGTCAGTTCCTCAAAAGAGTTGACCACCACAACGTCGGTCGTAAGGCCATCGCCTGGCGTCGCAGTACTTCCGCCCAGTGCCGTTAACACGATTCTCTGCGTCGTGCCCGCGGCCTGGCCTGTGAACTCGACCAGTTCCGCCGTTTCGGCACCGCGCACCCAGTGCGGTACTTTTACCTCCTCCAGGCGCACTTCCAGGCCGAGTTTGCGCAGCTCTGCAGTGACGTAATCGACGGCAGCCTTAGCCTGCAACGATCCGCTGGGACGCGCGCCAATATTCTCCGTGAGGTGCGCGACCTGGCGATACGCATAGTCATCGGCCAGAGCCGCGGACTTGATTGACGACAGTTGGTCCAGCAAGGGCGCCGGAAAGTTCTCTTGCTGTGCCTGGGTAGTCTGGGGCGCCGCTGCAAATGGATTGGCGGGCGGCGCGGGTTGCTGATTCTGAGCGTAGGCGGTGTTTGGAAGAAGGAGAACACCGAACAGTAAGAAAGACAGGGTTTGTGGGCACGGAATTCTATCCATAGTCGTCGGTCAGTGTATCTGACCGAAGCGTATTCGGGATACAGCTTGATTTCCCGCGGAGGGCTATAATTCGCCGCAGCAAAGATTGGAGAGCCCTACGATGAGTCCTCACGGCATTGCGTTTCTGGCCTCGCTGGTCGTGGTCGTTGGGGTTGTTGCTTTTGTTGATCGTCTGCTCCGTCCGAGCTTGCGCGGACTGCTGGAAGAAGCGACGGGCCTGCCCGCCGCGACCGATTTCTATCTGCGTGCGTTCGGCATCGTCGTGATTCTGGTTTCACTGGCGGCAGTGATCGGAGCCGGCCATACCGATTTGAAAGACGGCGCGCACTTCATGGAATACGTCTGGTCGGTCGCCGGCGGCCTGCAGGATGTATTTCAAAATCTGCTGATCGTTCTTCTCGTTTACGTCGGTCTTGTAACCGTGCTGATGGCTGCTCTGAGACGAAACCATTTGAAGTAGCTGAGCGACCAGTCATGACCAACGAGCACTACCTTATCGTTTCCTATTTTTTGGTTGCCTTTGTGTCTGTATGCCTCGGGGTAGCCGTGCACCGGTTGCTCCGCACGCCGTTTGCGGCGATCGCAGAGGCAGTTGCTGGAAGATTGCGTGCCACCGCTCTGCAGCGGGCGCTGTCTGTCTCCCTGACGATGGCCGCCGTCCTTGGATTTGTAAGTGTCAACTACAAAGGCTGCGGCAAGAACTATGACGAGGTCGTCAAAGACCGCGGCTACCTGGTCCAAATGAACCAGGAGCAGTTAAATAGCACGGTAGACTGGATCGTTTACGCAGTGTTTGGCTGGGGAGTCGTCGTGGTGATTTGCCTCGCCACGGCTCGAAGGAAAGAGCCGGAGCGAGACGAACGCAACTAGAATTGCGGGGTGCAGGTTCCATGAAAGCGGGAGTACGTCCGGTGGATAAGCCAGTTCTCGTGGCGGCAGCGAAGAAGTTTCAGGTATGGCTCGTCTTGCGCCAGACCAACCGCGCCTCATGGGAGTTCGTGGGCCGAACTGAATATTTTCCGAAGCCGATCACCTGCAAAGCCAAGACAGCGGATACCAACGCCGAGGGCGGTGCCGGTTTGCCACGGGCCCGGTATGAGACAGCGGGCCTAGTGGTTGATCCCAACGTTCATAAGAACGTTTTTGAAGCGGGCAAGGCAGCCGGTGCTCTCGAACTGTGGGACGAATTCAAGAGCTAATATCTGGACAAGAAAAAGTCTGACCATAAGAAATCCGACTACAGTATGGACCGCGATCCCAGGTCTCTGCACTACGGGTGCGTGTTGTACAAAGGCAAGTACCTGTACAGCGACTACGATCTCTACGACGTCATCGTGGTCGGGCACGAACGCGCCAATCTCGCGGTGGTCGGCAAGAGGGACGGAGCGGATGATTATCGCCCGGCCCGTCTGTTTCCCATCGAAAACTTCGTCAACGGCCGGATCGGTGCCGAGATGGTGCACCACGGAGGGCAGTTCCAATATTCCGAACACACTAACGACATCGTAGAAGTCTTTCGGGCCCAAGGGAGAATCGTATGTTGGTCCCGCGGCGCCGTGCTACGCGAAGAACTTCCCACACCGACGTCCTCCCGGCCCGGCAGGCGGTTTCGCGTCGATGCACAAGACCGGTTAAAACCCGCGGCATAATTCGCCCGCGCCCCATCAAGCCTATCGGCAACCGTCCTTCGCTAAGAAGAATGGCCCCATTTCTGGCGCCATATACAGGCGAAAATGTGAAGCGAATCGGCCAGTCTCTTACTTTCCCAGGCACTTAGTTCGCGGGCTTCTTTCCTTCCTCTTCATGTGGCAGCGCCCCGGGCATTGTGTTCTTCAGCGGGGCTTTGCGCTGTTCGTCGAGTTCAGGATGAGGAAGAGGCTTGCGCGGCAACATCTGGTCGCGCATTGCAGTGTTGTAGACGAAGATCGCTTCTACCACCGCCGCTTGCGCCAGGTCGTCCGGCTGCAGGCGCTCGTACGTATCCATATTGGAGTGATGCGTGCGCGATCCATAATCGAGCATGTCTTGAATGAATTGAAAGCCCGGGATCCCAACCGAGTCGAACGCCTCGTGATCTGTGCCGCCCGTGTCCCGCATCGTAATCGTGCCCACTCCGAGGTCCTTCAACGGATCCATCCACTGCTGGAAGATCGAACTTACCGCCGCATTTTGCTGCAGGTAGATGCCGCGAATCTTTCCTGTTCCATTGTCGACGTTGAAATATCCGGAGATTTTCTGCTGATCGGGCTTCAATTCCACCGGACCGGCGGGCTTGCGCAGGAAGTCGGGCAGCACCACCTGGTCGGGCGCCGTCGAAAGAGGCACGAAACCGAAGTGCTGCTTCACGTAGCCGTACGAACCGAATTCGCCCTGTTCTTCACCCGTCCACAAACCAACTCGAATGGTGCGGCGAGGCTGCACGTGCAGCGCGTTCAGGATGCGCATCACTTCCATCGCAACGATCGTTCCCGCGCCGTTATCGGTGGCGCCGGTCGCGGAGGCCCAGGAATCCAGGTGTCCGCCCACCATCACGAGTTCATCCTTCAGTTTGGGATCGGTGCCCGGAATTTCTGCGATGGTGTCGAATCCGTGCTCATGATCGCCGGTGAATTCCGTTTCCACGTTCAATTCGACGTTGACTGGCACATTCGCCTTGAGTAGCCGGTAGACGCGTCCGTAATTCTCGATCGCGCTAACCACGACAGGAAGAGCCTCGGCGTGCTCCCGCTTGTAGGTGAACCAGCCCATGCCGCTCCCGCCATCATCAAAAATGGTTCCACCGGAACCACCGCTGTTGCGCCCGTCGCGGCTGGGAATCACAATCGCAAGCGCGTGCTCGTCCGCGAAAAATTTCCCCGCGTTCTCCTTGAATTCCAGCCGGCGAATGAAGTCCTGAAATCCCTGCTCTGCTTCTCCGACGTGGACGGGATATTCCACGGTGCTCTTCAGATTCGCGTCGTCCCGGCGCTCGAACAGAGGCTTGTCGACGGGCTTCACGTCGCGCATCGCACCAAAGAATACGACTTTGCCGGCGAGTTTGCCTTTGTACTTTTCGAGGTCCTTTTCATCCTTCGCATCAATCCAAACCGCGCCTCCGCTAACCGCCCCGTGGCTCGATGGCGACCAGGGCAGCGCCTGCGCAATAAAGACGGCGGAGTCCGGCGCTGACATGCGCACCCACGTATTCAGTTGCCGCCAACCCATGCCAAACTCGCCCCAATCCTCAAGGTGCGCGTTGCTGCACCCCATGGTGGATAACTGGTCGCGCGTCCACTCGTTGGCACGCTTCAGATTCGGAGACCCGGTCAATCGCGGCCCAATCCCGTCCATCAACCCCGAGGCATATTCCATGATGTGCGAATGAGCAATCCCCTCTTCGCGGATGCGCTGGTACATGGTGAGGTCCAGATTCTCAACCGCGGGCTGCGGCTGTTCGTAGGAGGGCTTAGTCGTCTCGTCCGCTTTGGTATCTTTGGACTTCTTGTCAGCAGCAAAGGATGCGAGCGCGAGGCACAGCAGAACGGCAAAGATCGAGATCATGCATTTGTGAAATCGCATTTCCTGAGTCCTCTCTGGGCGGACAGCAGAGTAGCAGATTGGCCGCGCATTGCGAAAGACGGAGGCGTCGCCCACGGTCAACCCACTACGCATCGGGCAACCACCGCCTGCGAAGATAGCCTTCGTCTCCGATGATCGAAATCAGAAACAAAGTCACCATGTCACCTAGAAGCGCAAGTTGAAGCAAGCCTCCGTGCACGTGCCTCGTGCCAGACCAGTGTCCGTAAAAAGTCTCTTCAAAGCCCCAAGCAGTCGCATGACCCGACAAAAAAAGACAGCCGATTACGCCAAGGCCAGAGATCGTAGCGACGGTATTGAGCGCGTACGGAATTGAAAGAGGCAAGAGTGCGACAACCAGCAGCACATAGATCATCGTAACCAACAACGGGAGGGCCATGATCGCTCGGACCGCCGGCTCCCCACATCGCTCGCACCCCGCTGGCGCGTGCAAGTGTCCCTGATACATCGCCTGCACAATGTCGAATGCTGACCAGTGGGTTTTATCCAAAACGGGCGGATCAATGATTACGAGAGGAAGAAAAAACGTTAAGAGCCCGACCACGATCACCAGCAACGCTGCCAATCGAGGGGTTAAGCCAAGGAACCGGACAGGTAGCGGTCGGTTGTTTCCGAGATTGTCGTTCGGGAATCGCCCTCCACGCGATGAGAGATAGTCAATTGGTGTCCCTAGCCGCATATCCTCTGTCCAAACGGGCTGTTCGACGGGCTCATTCTAACGCGGTACGCTTGCACTGGCCTTCCGAACCGATTCCCTTCTTTTGACCTCCCCTTTTGGCCCTGTTAAACTGCTTGTTTGTCATCCTAACCTCACCAGCCATCGTTACAACTAGAAGGGAAGTCCGTGCGCGCAGAAACCCGCCGTCAACTCAAACAGGATGCTTTCAGCCGTGTCACCATCGGGGCTGCCGAGAAGACGGCCCATTGGACCGTCGAACACCGGTCGACCGTTATCATCTCCGCGGTCGCGGTGATCCTAGTTGTTGCCGCCGTCCTGGGCGGATGGTACTACCTGAGCACTCAGGATGAGAAGGCAAGCCTGGACCTATCCCAGGCTGTGCGCACCATGGACACGCCGCTGCGTCCTGCAGGCACCCCGGCTCAGCCGGATGTGCCCACCTTTACCTCCGCCAAAGAACGCTCCGAGGCGGCCCGAAAGTTGTTCCAGGGAATCGTCGACAAGTACCCGCACACTCGCACGTCCGACATGGCTCACTATTTTCTGGGAGTGACGGCAACCAACTTGTCTGACAACGCGGCCGCTGAGAGCAATTTCAAGGGCGTTGTATCTTCGGGCAACCGTGACTTGGCGGCGATCGCCAAGTTTGCCCTGGCCTCGCTCTATGGCCAGAGCAATCGCACCAAAGAAGCTGTCGCGCTCTATCAGGAACTGATTAACAAGCCCACCGCATCTGTCAGCAAAGTGACCGCTCAACTGCAGTTGGCCGAACTCTACCAGAACACCAACCAGCCTCTCGATGCCAAGCGCATCTACGAACAGGTGAAGAAAGACAATCCATCCAACGAGGCCGGACAGTTGGCCACGCAGAAATTGACGGAACTGAAGTAGGCTCAGGGCGCGATTTCCACCAGCGTCTGGATCAAACCCACCCATTCCCCTTTTCCCGCAGGTTGAGTACCATGGTGTCCGGTTACCGAACCCCACAACTGGAACAACATGGCCGACATCACACTCCGCGTTAACGGCAGTGAAAAGAAAGTCTCCGTCTCTCCTGAAACGCCTCTCCTCTGGGTTCTGCGCGATAGCCTCGAACTCACTGGAACAAAATTTGGCTGCGGCGCCGGACTATGCGGAGCATGTACTGTCCACATCGACGGCAGCCCCATTCGCTCTTGCTCCACGCCAGTCTCACAAGCAGCGGGCAAGAGCGTCACAACGATTGAAGGTCTCGGAGCCAACGGTCTGCACGTACTGCAGCAGGCTTGGATCGCTGAGGAGGTTCCGCAATGCGGCTACTGCCAGACCGGGCAGATCATGTCGGCCGCCGCACTGCTGGCGAAAACGCCCAGCCCAACCGACGAGCAAATCACTCAGGCCATGAACGGCAACCTCTGCCGCTGCGGGACCTACGAACGGATTCGCAAGGCGATCCACCGCGCTGCCGGCAACGGAGGCGCGCGATGAGCCCGCTCTCCCGCCGTGAATTTGTCGCCGCCGGAGTGGCTGCCGGCGCCGGACTCGTCATCGGCTTCTACCTGCCGCACGGAGAACGTTCACAGAGGAAATCCTTCTCGCCCAACGCGTATCTGCGCATCACGCCCGACAACAAAGTCACGATCGTGGTCGCGCGCTCGGAGATGGGTCAGGGAGTGCGCACTGCCCTTCCGATGATTCTCGCCGAAGAGCTCGAAGCCGACTGGAAACAGATCGAGATCGAACAGGCAGGAGCGAGCACGCTCTTCGGAGATCAGACGACCGGAGGAAGCGCGAGCATCCGCACCACCTGGGACCCAATGCGCCAAGCCGGTGCCACCGCACGCGAGATGCTGATTTCGGCCGCGGCTCTGACCTGGGCCGTTCCGCGATCAGCGTGCACGGCGGAGAATAGTCGCATCAAGCATGCCGCGACCAACCGGAGTTTGAGTTATGGCGATCTCGTCAGCAAAGCTGCGACTCTGCCCATCCCGCCGACTGTGACGCTGAAGCAGAGCAAAGACTACAAGATCGTCGGCCAGCGCCTGCCGCGCGTCGATTCTCTCTCCAAGGTGAAAGGCGAAGCCGTCTATGGAATTGACTTCCGTTTGCCGGGAATGAAGTTTGCCGTGCTTTCGCGCTGTCCAGTGATTGGCGGGAAAGTCTCGGGCTTCAACGATAAAGAATCGAAGAAGATTTCCGGCGTGAGCTACGTTGGCAAGATCGGCGACTCCGCCGTCGCCGTGGCTGCCGATAGTGCGTGGAGCGCGATGGAAGGCCGCCGCGTGCTGAACGTCAGCTGGGACGACAGCGCCAACAAGGATTTAAGTACTGCCGCGGTCATAGCGTCACTCAAGCAGGCTGACAAGACCAAGCCGGCGAGTCTCTTCCTCGCCGGCGATCCAGCAAAAGCAGTAGGCCGCAAAATTTCCGCCGAATATCAATTGCCCTTCATGGCCCATGCGCCGATGGAGCCCGGCAACTGCACGGCAAACTATCAAGGCACCCAGTGTGAGCTGTGGGCGCCGACACAAGTCCCGCAGGATTGCCGCGACTCGGTGGCAACGGCGATCGGGCTTGATCCCGACCAAGTCAAAGTAAACGTCACGCTTATGGGCGGAGGTTTCGGTCGCCGCCTCGAGCACGATTACGCCGTCGAAGCAGCGTTGGTCTCGAAAGCAATCAACGCACCGGTCAAAGTAATCTGGACGCGCGAAGACGACATGCGCTTCTCCACCTACCGCCCGGCAAGCCTGCATCAACTCACTGGCACGCTCGATGGTTCCGGATTTCCTGTCGCGCTCAGGCACCAGATCATTGCGCCCTCGATCAGCGGCCAAAAGGGACAGCCCACGCCCAACAACGTCGACCCCGATCTTCCGGACGAGGCTGGTCCGGTGTATGGAATCTCCAACTATTCGATCGACTACGTAATGACCCAAACTCCGGTGCCACTCGGCTGGATGCGTTCGGTCTACGCGTTGCAGGCGGCCTTTGCCCTCGAAAGTTTCATCGACGAACTTGCGATCACAGCTGGCAAAGATCCATTGCAGTACCGGCTTCATCTGCTAGCCAAAGATCAGGATTTGCCTTACTTCGCGACCACATGGCACACCGCTCGAATGCGCGGCGTGCTCCAGCTAGCGGCAGAGAAAGCTGGCTGGGACAAGCCCCTGCCCGCCGGGCACTACCGCGGCATCGCCTGCTTCGGCTGCTTCGCCTCGTACATGGCCGAGGTGATCGAGATCACCATGGAGAACGACCAGCCTCGCGTGCACCGCGTCGTGGCCGCGGTCGATTGCGGCCAGGTCGTCAATCCCGCAATTCTTGAACAGCAGATTCAGGGCGGGATCGTCTACGGACTGGCGAACGCTCTGCGCGCGAAAATCACGATTGAAAAAGGCCGCGTGGTGCAGGGCAACTTCGACGATTACGCTCCCCTGCGCATGGACGAAACGCCCGCCGTCGAGGTCTACGCCATTCCCAGCGTGGAATCTCCGACGGGTATCGGCGAACCTTCGGTGCCACCGATCGCTCCCGCGCTCTGCAATGCAATCTACGCCGCGACAAAGAAACGGATTCGAGCGTTGCCGATTCTAGGTTGAGTCCCGAGACCGTACTGCCGGCAGCCTGCCCTGAGCGAAGTCGAAGGGTCTCGCCGCAACCCGGAACGCTCATCTTCTTGCAGGAGGATTTCGTGCTTCGCAGATTGCTAGCCACACTTCTGTTCCTCTCCACCGCATCGCTCGCGCAAACTTCTCCGCTCTCGTCCGTTCCCGGCGCTCGTCTAGCCCACATTCGCCACGGCATCAATCTCAGCGAGTGGTTCGCACAGGTCTACGATCCCAAGGGATACACGAAAGAACACTTCGAAACCTGGAACACCACCTCCGACATCGCTCTGATCAAGCAGATGGGATTCGACCACGTGCGCCTGAGCGTCAACCCACAACCCTTCATGGACGATCGTCACGGCGACGGTGCCGAGTATTTCGGCTATCTCGACGCCGCAATGAAAATGATTCTCGACACCGGCCTTGCCGTCGAACTCGACATGCATCCCGACTCCGATTTCAAATCCCGCCTTGCCAAAGACGATGACTTCGTCGAGCGCTTCACCGAGTTCTGGCGCACGGTCGCGCAGCGCTATTCGTCATGGGACGCCGACCGCGTCTTCTTCGAAATCCTCAACGAGCCTGAAATGCACGACGCCTATCGCTGGTACGGAATCGAAGCAAAAGTGGCGGCCGCCATCCGCCGCGCAGCTCCCACCCACACCATCATCGCCGCCGGGGCCAAATGGGACGACGACGACGACATGGTTTTTCTCGAGCCTCTGCCCGACGCCAACGTTGTCTACGTTTTTCATTTCTACGAACCCCACATCTTCACGCATCAAGGCGCAACCTGGGGCGCGTACTACTGGCACTGGCTCAAGGGATTGCACTACCCGTCGTCTCCAGAAAATGCCGCGCAAGTCGCAACCCTCGTGCCCGAGGCGCGCGAGCGCCTGCCGGTTATCCGCTACGGTCAGGATCACTGGGGCGCCTCGCGCATCGAAGCCGAAATCAATCAGGCTGCCGCCTGGGCCAGGCAGCGCCACGTGCCGCTGATCTGCAATGAATTTGGTGTCTATCGCAATGCCGATCCCGCCGATCGCACCGCCTGGCTCAAGGATGTCCATACTGCTCTCGAACGCCACAACATCGGCTGGACCATGTGGGATTATTCCGGCAGCTTCGGCGTGGTCACAAAGAGGGATGGCAAGCCCACGCCGGATGACCTGACTCTTCGCGCTCTGGGCCTGAATGCGTCGGCAGGCCAATGAGTCCGTGCAAAAACTCCCGCCGTCACTGAACAGCCGGCATTCTCATGTCTGCGGCAAAGTTCTGGAACGCGGCAATATCTTCGACCCGGCCGGATCGCAAATCCGCCTTCCGTCTGAGAGCATCCTGCGCCGCAACGTCAGCCGTCCAATACCTCAAGAACACACCCTCGCGCAGATACCGGATCTCTTGCAGCGTCCAGTCTGAAGCGCCCCCATACTTGTCGATTTGCTGAAGCAAGAAATCGTAAAGCGGCCGCGGTACTTCGTAAGTGTCAGGCGCATCCCTCCGCTTG
The DNA here is from genome assembly GCA_035695545.1 of Candidatus Sulfotelmatobacter sp. Taxonomy (GTDB): domain Bacteria; phylum Acidobacteriota; class Terriglobia; order Terriglobales; family Acidobacteriaceae; genus Sulfotelmatobacter. The sequence continues at coordinate 59,543 of DASRRV010000130.1, forward strand.
TACTCGAAGATCGTCTTCTGGTGCCACGCATTGAACTTCGGCGTGCCAAACGAATCGGTGACGTCGAGAAAATTCTGCGACGTAGGCACCACCACTCGCACCTCGGCCCCTTTCGCCGGATGCACCACCCACACCGCCACCGTGTGATTCGGATAAGGCCAGAACAGTCCTACGCTCCGCACTCCGGCACGCTCAACAAAGAATGCATACAGAGCCGAAAGCTCATCGCACTCAGCAAAAGCCGTTGGCGCGACTGGCGATACTGCTTTGACTGTTTTCCATTGGCGCCATACCTGATCTGAATTCGGAAGCATATTCGTGATCGTCCAGTGCATGTTCCACAAGCCCGCATCCCGCGTGGCTTCGTACAGCAACCGCACAACAACAAAATCGGAATAGCGGATGCTGCCCGGCGCGATTTTGTACGCGGAGGTGAACGACTGGAAACTGCTGCGCACTCCAGAAGTGTTCTCCAGCACCTTGGCCCGGGTCTTAATCGCGCTGATCAAGTGCGCCAAAGTCGTTTCGGTTGCGGAAGCAGCGCACGGCTGCGGCTTCGGATCGACCGAAAGTGAAGTGGCCGTCAAGGGATGGCTACACAAAACAACCGGAGAGAGTCTCGCACTCGCACGAACGAATCATAGCGTCGAGCCAACGAAAAGCCAGACGAATCGAGGCATTCCAAACAAATTTACGCGGAACTTATCTCTCTGCGCCGGTGTCTATGCAACAATCACGGGGTCCTCTGCCACTCCACCGTATCATCTCGTCTCGCGAGGTGGATCATGCTCGAAGCCGTGCACCTGACCAAGCGCTACGCGTCACTCCCCGCGGTTCAGGATCTGTCATTCTCTGTTCGTCCCGGCCAGGTTCTCGGATGCCTCGGCCCGAACGGTTCCGGCAAGAGCACCACCGTGAAGATGCTAACCGGATTGCTCGAGCCAACACGAGGTGTAGTCCAGTTCGACGGCCACAACATTCAAGAGGACCTACAGGCCTATCGGAAACGTCTCGGCTACGTTCCCGAAGAGGCGCATCTCTATCCGTACCTGAGCGGATGGGAGTATCTGGAGCTAATCGGAACCCTGCGCGGTATGCCCCGCCGCGATCTCGAAATCAAGATCGATTCCCTGCTGGAACTGTTCTCGCTGCATCCGCATCGCCACGCGAGCATCGGTTGCTACTCCAAGGGAATGCGCCAGCGCATCCTGTTGATCGCCGCGATCATGGACAATCCCGACATCTTTATCCTTGACGAACCGCTCTCCGGGCTGGACGTCACTTCTGCCCTGATCTTCAAAAACCTCGTGCAGACGCTCGGCCAGCAAGGCAAGCTCGTCTTCTATTGCTCGCACGTCCTGGAGGTCGTCGAGAAAGTCTGCTCCGACGTTCTCATCCTGCGCAAAGGCGTCGTTATCGCCCAGGACTCCGTCGCCAACATTGGACAGATTCTCGGCCAATCGCTCGAGAACACATTCCTTCACCTCGTCGACGATGTCGACACCATGAGCGTTGCTCGCGACATCGTGGGCGTGATGAAGGCTGCATGATCGATCTGCTCACAGATCCGCTCCGTTATTGGTGGGCCTACTACGGCCAACTTCCCTTCTGGCGCATGGTTGATCTCTTCGTCGCCCGCATCTTCCGGGGCGGCGGCGACTCCGACACCGAGGGCATCGATCTCGGCATCGGCCTCGTGCTCACTCTGCTGGCTCTCCCCGGAGGCTTCGTCTCGATTTGTCTGTTCGACAAGTACGGAACACTGCTGCAATGGATGCGTGGCACCCTCAACGTCGATACTCTCTTGATGTCGTTCCCCGACGAGTACTTTTTCATTGTGCTTTCCATGACCGTAACCGGCGCAGTCGCCGTCTGGCGCTGGGTTGCCATCTTTCCAGACCGCCGCGACTATATGAATCTGGTTCCGCTGCCCATCTCCACGCGGAACATCTTTCTTGCCAACCTTGTGGCAGTGCTCTTTCTCGCCGGCCTGGTCGCCGTCGACGTCAATGCCGCTTCGTGCGTTCTGTTTCCCATGGTGGTGGGAGCGACGCAAATCAAGTTTTTATTCTTCGTGAAGTTTGCCGTGGTCCACGCTATTGGAGTCGTGCTGGCCAGCATCTTCGCCTTCTTGGCGGTCTTCTCCATGCTGGGTCTCTTGATGGCGCTCCTGCCTCCGCCAGCCCTGAAAAGAATCTCGGCCTACGTTCGCGGCGGCGTGGTGGTTTACTTAGTTACGCTTCTGTGCACCAGTTTCGCCGTCCCCGACACCTTGTTTCGCGCGAAGGGATCTGCGCCTTCCTGGACCTTTCTGCTCCCTTCCTGCTGGTTTCTGAGTCTGTGTCAGTCGTTGCGTGGCCGTGCCAGCCCCGCGATGATGGAACTTTCCCATCTGGTCGTGCCATCGATGGTCGCGATTAGCGTGGTTGCACTGGCCGCATATGCGATCGGCTACCATCGCCATTTCGTGCGCATTCCAGAGATGACGGAGGCGACGGTTCATGAACATGTGCCTCGCGCATCGCACCTGGAAGCGTTTCTACAGAGGCTCGTACTGCGAACTCCATTCCAAAAAGGCTGCTCCCTCTTTGCATGGAGAACCCTGTTCCGCAGCGAACCTCACCGCCTCGTTCTGACTGGGATCAGCGGTCTCGGCCTCGTTCTCGCATCCCAGGCTCTGATGAATGCCAATGCGGGCGCGAAATCTGTGCATGAAGCCGCGCTCTCACCCGACGCGCTCTCGATTCCGTTCATTCTTACGTTTCTCCTCATCATCGGCCTCCGCATTGTCTTCGAAGTTCCCGTGGAGTTGCGCTCCAACTGGATCTTCCAGCTGATGCTCGACCGCGATCGGCAGGAGTGCGAGGCCGTGGCCAGAAAGGTCGTCCTCACATTCGTGCTGCCCTTGGTTTTGATTGTCGCGTTTCCGGCTTATGCTTATTTGGATGGCGTGCGCCTCGCGTTCTTCCACACGGCGCTCGTGGGGATATGGTCCCTGTTGCTCACGAATCTCGTGTTGATTCGCTTCCGCAAGGTCCCGTTCACGTGCACGCTCCCGGTCTTCAAGCAGCACTCCATCGTGTTGCTTCTGTCAGTGGTCTTCGGATTCTTGCTGTACGCCGTGGAGACGCCGGAATTCGAATCCACGGCCCTGGAGCACCCCCTGCGAATGATCGGCCTGCTGCCGATCGTGGCAGTGGCGTGGTTCATTCCGCATCAGATGGCCAAGAGCACGACCGACATCGAGAAGCAACTGATTTTCGAAGAATCCGCCACGCGCACGGTAGAAGCGCTGCAACTCAGCGACTAGCTGCCCAAAATTCTGACTCACAAGAAAAGGGGGGCACCGTCTTTCTGGCGGCGGTCAGCGATCTTGATATTCTCCGCCACTGACTCGCGAAACCGCGAACTGACGATTTCCGGGCCGCCGCGGACCGAAAAACTCGTAGGAATCTCCTGCGATCAACGCTCGCCTTTCTTGACACATTCGCGCTCCGACCTTTATCCTAAGTCTTGTTCCTTGCGGTACTTACGCCTCTTGGCGTGCTCCGCGGGCTGCTTCGGCGCATTGCCGCGGAGGTTTCGCGATGTTCCTCGACATCAAAGACTTGGAGATTCGTCCTCTCGATTTCGAGGAGGAGTTTCAGCCCGATGTCATCGATCTGGGAGGCGAAGCTCGCCAGCGTACACCGCTGAAAACCGCCGGGCGCGCCGAACTGATCGAGGAGCATCACGGCAAGCATCAGATAATCAAGGACATACGTCTGCGGGGGAGGCTGTCAACGGGGCTCGAATTGCAGTGCGCCCGTTGCCTTGAACCAGTGCCGCAAGACATCGCCCGCGACTTTGAATTGCTTTACCGGCCGCTCGGGGCCGACGCGGGCCGCGATGAGTTGTCCGTCACCGATGCCGAAGCCGAGATCGGCTATTATCAGGGCGATGGAATCCTGCTGGAAGACGTTTTGCGCGAGCAGGTGCTGCTGGCGTTGCCCTTGAAGGTCGTTTGCCGCGAAGACTGCAAGGGCCTGTGTCTGCATTGCGGCAAGAATCTGAACGAAGAAAAATGTACCTGCAGCGTGCCTATGGAAGACCCGCGATGGGCCGCCTTGAAAGAAGTTCGCAGCAAGCTTGAACACTAGAAAAAGCTGTCAGCCGTCAGCTCTCGGCTGTCAGTCATTGACATTCTGCTGAACGTTGAGTGTCACACGAAGCGACCTACCGTCGGCCATTCAGTTTCAGGCTGATAGCGGACAGCTGAGAGCTGACAGCTTATTCAGCGAGGAAATTTACTACCATGCCTAATCCAAAACGGCGACACTCCCAGAAGCGCACCTCCACCCGGCGCGCCCACGACGCTCTCAAAGGCCACAGCCTTTCCGAGTGTCCCAACTGTCACGAAAAGAAAATGCCCCACCGCGCCTGTCCCAAGTGCGGATACTATAAGGGGCGCGAAGTCCTTGACGTCGAAGAAGCCAGCTAGCTCATAAACGCTATGCCTAGCGTGATTGCGCTGGATGCGATGGGTTCCGACCGCGCCCCCAAGCCTGAGATTGAGGGCGCCATACATGCTTCGCGCCAGTATGGCGTGCGCGTGCTGCTCGTCGGTCCGGAAGATGTCGTCAAAGCCGAATTGGACCGCCATCGCGCGGCCGCGCATCTGCCCATCGAAATCGTCCACGCCGGTGAATACATCACCATGGAAGACAAGGTGGAGGCGATCCGCGCCAAGCGCGATTCCTCCATGCGCGTCGGTCTCCGCATGGTCCGCGAGGGCCAGGCCAATGGCTTCGTCACCGCCGGCAACACTGGTGCAGCCATGGCTACTGCGAAGATCGTGCTGGGGGCCGTGCCCGGCGTCGATCGTCCTGCGCTGGCAGCGGTCTTCCCTACCGCACCCGGAAACCCCGCGATGCTCCTCGATGTCGGCGCGAACGTCGACTGCAAGCCCGAGAACCTCGAGCAGTTCGCCGTGATGGGCGACGTTTATTTTCGCGCCATGTTTGGGAAGAGATGGGGAACTCCGGGACCTCGCGTGGGACTTCTATCCATCGGCGAAGAGGAAGGCAAAGGGAACGACCTCACCCGCGAAGCCTTCCAGTTGCTGAAGCAACTCCCGCTGAACTTTGTCGGCAATGTCGAGGGACGCGACCTGTATAACGGCAAGGTCGACGTCATTGTCGCGGATGGCTTCGTCGGAAACGTCGCGCTGAAAATTTCCGAAGGTGTAGCCAACCTGGTGCGCACCGCGTTGAAGGAATCCTTGAAGGCAACGATCACCCGGCAAGTAGGAGCATTGCTTTCACGCAGCGCCTTCACCGATTTCAAGAAGCGTCTCGACCACACGGAATACGGCGGTGCGCCGCTGTTGGGTGTAAAAGGCGTCTGCATCATCACGCACGGCTCGTCGAATGCTAACGCGATGAAGAACGCGATTCGCGTGGCCGCGGAATTTTCGAAACGCGGCATCAACGGCTCGATCGAGCGCGGCCTTGCCGCCATCAAGCCGCCGCAAGTAGAAGTGCCAGTACCACAGCCAAGTTAGTGTGTAGCGCCGGCGTTCCGCCGGTTGTGATGAGGCGTCTCGCCCTCGGGCACAAATAGTGAGTTGGATTTCTTACATTTCATGACCGCCCCGAATAGCACGATCGCATTCCTCTTCCCCGGCCAGGGTTCGCAATCCGTCGGCATGGGGAAAGATTTGGCCGAGAAGTTCCCCATCGCCCGTCAGACATTCGATGAAGCCGACGAAGCTCTCGGGTACAAGCTCTCCCAACTCTGCTTCGAGGGCCCCGAAGACCAGCTTCGCCTCACGGAGATCACACAGCCGGCGATCCTCACGGTATCAGTCGCTGCCCTGCGCGTCCTCGAAACGCGCATTCCCAAACCCTGTTACGTTGCCGGCCACAGTCTCGGCGAATATTCCGCGCACGTCGCCTCCGGCACAATCAGCTTCTCTGACGCCGTCCGCACCGTTCGCAATCGAGGCGAGTACATGCAGGAGGCAGTACCGGTGGGAGTGGGCGCGATGGCCGCCATCCTCGGTATGGCTTACGAGAAAGTCGCTGTCGTCTGCAAGGACGCCGCCCAGGGCGAAGTCTGCTCGCCAGCGAACATCAACTCACCCGAGCAAGTTGTCATCTCCGGCAACACGGCCGCCGTCGAACGCGCGGCGAAACTCGCGGACGAGCGTGGTGCCAAACGCGCTAAGGTGCTCGCCGTCAGCGCACCTTTCCACTGTTCGCTGATGAAGCCCGCGCAAGACCGCCTTGAGGCCGATCTCACCGCTCTCAAGATGCAGAAGCCCGTCTACCCGGTCGCCTGCAACGTCGAGGCTACCCTCGTCACCGACAACATCCGCGCCCGCGACACACTCGTCCGCCAAGTCACCGGTTCGGTGAAATGGGAACAGTGCATGCGCCTTCTGATCGGCGAAGGCGTTCAGACTCTCATCGAAGTTGGGCCGGGAAAAGTTCTATGCGGGCTAATGCGGCAGATTGACCGCGCAAAGACCTGCTTCAACGTGGGAGATGAGGCTTCGCTGACCAGGACTTTGGAGTCCCTCGCGCAAGTGAACGCTTAGCAAAGCTCTCAGCGAAAGATCAGTTCACACGGCGGAAAACTCAGCGTCTTGTCCGACTTCTCCACCCACACCTGCGCGTGTTGAGCGCGATCATTCACCACCACATCCACGACAACTCCCGTGCCGCCCCCCGGACACGTACTCGCGCCATAGACTTTCTGCGTCTTGATGATTCCCCACTCTCCGCCCGGTCCCCAGTCGCGATAAAACTCGTTGAACGGATACTTCCCATGCTGCTCCGGATGCTGCTGCCATTGCGCATCGTGCATCCAGATGCCGTAGGCCGTCTTGTAATCCTGTTTCTGCAGCGAATCGAAGAAGCGGCCGGCAATGTGCTCCTCCGGCCAGTAGCGGAACCACCACCCCAGACAGAGAAGGATCACCACCACAACAATGGCGGAGATAATCCGCTTCTTCCTCTTCCGCTCTTTTTCCAGGTCGAACTCTTTGGCGTCCAGAAGTGTCATACCCCCCTAGCATAACGGACACGGCGGACAAGTCAAAAGTTCCCGGAAGAATTGTGCAATTGAGCAATTTGGTAATTGTGTAATTTTCAGAGCAAGATGGTTAGGGTCAAATTACAAAATTACCCGATTCCCCAATTACTAAATTCCCTACAGCGTTCTCTTGAACAGCGGAATCGCGATCCCCAAAGTGACTGCCGCGAAGATCGAGAGGAACAGCATGTCGCCCCAAGCCGCCGCCAGCGTCGTCTCCTTCAGCAACAGGCACTTGAACCCGTCCACGGCATACGTAAACGGATCGCACTTCGCAATCACGCGCAGCCAGGGCGGAAACGCTTGTATGGGATAGACCGATCCGCTGGGAAAGAACAGCAGCGTATTGAGGATTCCAAACATGGCCCGCGGCACCAACGGATCTTCAATGCGCACCATCAGCAGAAACATCATCGTGTTGAAGGCCAGCGACGTCAGTATGATCATGATCAGCAATCCAAACATGGTCGCCGGATTGAAAATTGTCCCTACTCCCGCCAGCAGCGACCCGATCACAACAATAATGACCCCAGTCATCACCGCTTTGATGGCCCCTGCCAGGTTCAGCCCCAGCACCAGTTCCAGCTTCGTGATCGGCGTGACCAGGTACCCTTCGTGCACTCCGCGCGCCTTGTCGTCGATGTACAGCATCCCTCCGCCGATCATCACCGACACGAACATCGCCAACGCGAGCGATCCCGGCAGCAGAAACTTCATGTATTCGATGTAAGGATAGAGCTCAACGATATCGAGCGCCGTCTGCTGCAGAATGCGCGGCGAGACCGCCGGCTGGTTCAACGAATTGGTCAGGTCGGTCAGCTCCGCCTCAACCGCCGAACTCATGAAGTTGTCGCTGTTGTCGACAATCAGCGCGATTCGCGGATGGTTCTCCTCGTACACACGCCTCGAGAACTGCGGCGGGATAATCACCGCTCCTTCCAGCTTCCCGTTGCGCACATCGTCCATCGCCTGCTTGTCGCTGTCGTAGTAGAGCGGAGTAAACGTCCGGATGTTCGCGCGCACCGAATCGAACGCCTCGCGAACTTTCAATGCCTGCGTGCCGCCGTCCTGATCGACAATCGCAACCCGAGCATCGTGAATCTTGCCGCCAAACGCGTTCCCCAGAATGATCAACTGCACCAACGGAAAAATCATCGACGCCAGCATCAAAGCCGGGGACCGAAAGAATTTGCGCATCTCGCGCTCGACAATGGCCATCATCCGATTCATAAAGCGACTCCGCTAGTCGGCATCCGGCGTCCGCCCGCCGACTTAGCCCAGACGACTTTCCGAAAGCCAAAAGCCGGACGCCGAGAGCCGAAATCCTCGCCGTTCACGGCTGCAACCCCGGCCGCTGGGGCATCACGAATGCGTAAGCTTTCTGCAATTCGTCACGCAGTTGCCTTCCGGTATAGTGCACAAAGACGTCGTCCAAAGTAGTGTTCTGCACCGAGAGAGACTTCACAGACGCTCCTACCGCCACCGCCTTCTCGACCAGTTGAGTAGTCGTACGCGATCCATTCCCTGTGAGCACGCGAAACATTCCCGCCCCTTCATGCTGCACCGAAGTGACGCCATCGAGTCCGTGCAGTTGCTGTTCCCAATCCGAGGGCGCATTCTCGAATTGTGCCTCGATCACATTCGACCCGGGCACGCTCGACTTCAGCGCCATCGGCGCGTCGAGCGCCACCAGCTTGCCGTGGTCGACAATCGCTATGCGATCGCACAACCGGTCCGCCTCGTCCATATAGTGAGTCGTAATCAGGATGGTCAGCTGCCGGTGCGCTTTTATATTCCCCAGCATCTCCCACACCGAAACGCGCGAGACCGGGTCGAGTCCCGTCGTAGGTTCGTCCAGAAAGAAAATTCGCGGATGATGCACCAACCCGCGCGCAATCTCCAACCGCCGCCGCATTCCGCCTGACAGCGTCTTGGTCTGCGCCTCGCGCCACTTCGTAAGATCCACCAGCTCCAGAAGCTCGTCGATCGACTTCTTCCGCTCTTTCGCCCCCACGTCGTAGAGCTTGGCGTAAATATTCATGTTCTCTTCGACAGTCAGGTCGAGGTCGCTGGTCAGCGCCTGCGGGATTACGCCAATCATTCTCCGCGCAGCGTTCGGTTCCTTGGTCACATCGTGCCCGGCGATGCGCGCCTTCCCCGAAGTAATCGGGATCAGCGTGGTCATCATGCGGATCAGCGTCGACTTCCCGGCTCCGTTCGGACCCAGCAGCCCGAAAATCTCCCCTTCTTTCACGTCGAACGAAACATTGTCGACCGCCGTGAAATCGCCGTACTTCTTGACGATGTTCTCCACTGCGATCGCCGAAGGAGCGGCCGGAGCGTAGACCGGCTTCTCCAATTCCGAACCGCTGGCACCCGACGCCTGAACAGGCGCAACACTCTGCGTCTTCGGATTCACCCCGGAATTTGCTTCCGCCATCATCGCTGCTCCGCCGCTGCTGCACTCTGCGAACTGCCGCCTTTCACCTGCTCCGGTGAAACCAGAACCTCAGCCGTCATTCCCGGCACGAACGCGCCCTTGGGATTCTCAAGTCGCACCTTCAACACGATCGTCTTGATGTCGCGCTTGCGCCGGCTTACGTCGCGCTGCGTCGCAAAATCTCCTTCCACCCCCTTGAAGAACACTTTGCCGCTGTAGACCGTGCCACCCGGCATACGCACGCGCAGCACGTCACCGTATCCAATGTGGTCGGCATATGTTTCGGGGATCGCGGCTCGCGCCCACGTGTCGCTCAGATCGACGATGGTGACAATCGGCGCGCCGATGTTCACCACCTCTCCCTGTCGCGCCGCCCGCACCGACACTGTTCCACTCACCGGCGCATAAACATTGGTGTAACCCAGCCGCACCGCTGCCTGGTTCTTCTGCGCAATCGCGTTCTTCAGATCTGCTTGCGACGCGGCTACCGTACTCTTCGCCGCATTCGCCTGGTGCGTGCGTGCGATGGCGGAGTTTAAGTCTGCTTCCGCAGCCTTGACTAATTCTTGCTGCGCCTGCAGGGTCGCCTGGGCGGCCTGTAAGTTCGTCTCCGCCTGCACCCGGTCCTGATCGGAAGCGACTCCGACCTTCGCCAGTTCAATCGCCCGACGGCTGTCACTTGCGGTGCGATCCAAAGCAGCCTTCGCCTGCAGCAGTTGCGCCTTCGCCGACGAAAGCTTGGCTTGCGCATTGGCTACGTCGCTCGTGGTCGATCCTGAAGTGGATTCCTCCGTATGCTGCATTTCCGCCACTTTGTGTTGCAGGCTGGCAATCGTCGCCGTTGCTGCGGACTCCTGGGCCTGCAACTCTGAAGGATCCAGCACCGCGATCAAATCCCCGGCCTTGACCGGCGTACCCTCATCCACCAGCAACTTCTGGATGCGGCCTTCGACCTGCGCGCTCACGATCACCTGGTTCGCGTCAACCGTGCCGATCAGCACCAGATCCCGCGAGTGGTCGGTGGAAAAGAAGTAATACGTCGCGGCAATCACAAAAATAATTCCGAGAAGCATAATGAAGCGGTTGCGCGCGCTCATGAGCGTGCTCCTTGTGTGGCATTTTGTTTGGGGCGGAACAGCGCTGCGGAAATGAAATCGAGAACCGCGGCCCGCCGTTCGGCGATCCGCTCCGGCGCCAGCGGATTAAACCCTACAATCTTCTGCATCATGGGGGCACTACTGAAATAGAAAACGATCATGGCGACCATCGACGGCACGAAATGCAAAGGATTAACTGGACGAAACTCGCCCTCGGCGATTCCCTTGCGCATCAGTTCCGCGACCCGTACGAAGATCGGCTGAATGTAGTTCTTGATCACTTTGTCGATGTGCTGTGACTGTCCCTCGCGCGCCCGCATCATTTCGCGCTGCATCAGGCGCGGATAGAGCTGGTTCGAAGCAATGAAATCGAAATACGCTCCGGCGTACGCAATCATCTTCTCCCGAGTCGGAAGGTCTCCGTCGAGGACTCGGAACACTGTGGTCTTCAACCCGGAGAACGCAGCGTCGAGCACTGCGCCATATAGGGTTTCTTTGTCCTTGAAGTAGTAATACAGCAGCGCCTTGTTCACCCGAGCTTCGCGAGCGATAGCATCGGTGCGCGCGCCCGCAATCCCGTGCTCGGCAAACTCCTGCGCTGCTGCCTGCAGGATGGCCGCGCGGCTCTCCTCGGGCTGCCCACGCGATCCCATCCGGCGCTGGACTACGTGACGCTGATGGACAAGTCGCGGCATACTTAATTAACCAGTTAGTTAGATTATACACAAACCCCGTACGATACAAGACTCGCCTGGTCAACCTTGTAGCCGCAGCCGGCCTTCTCACTGGATGGAAGAAGCTTCCCTCTTTCTCGGGAACCGAACACCGATCATGTTCTAATACCCCTGCGAGGAATGCTCTGTCCTGCTTTCCTTCGTGAATCTTAGTGTCCTTCGTGGTTTATGCACTTCCTAAAATGTCCAAGGGGACTCATCCATGAAAAGACTCGCAATCATGCTCGCCACTCTCTGCACTCTTTCCTTCCTCACCGCCGAAGGGCAGACCTCGAAACCAAACCGCCAGGTGGCCGTGACCATCGACGATCTTCCCGCCGGCATGGCCGACCGGATGCCCGCCGCGTCGATCACCGCGATGACCGCGAAGCTGCTCGGCACTCTGCGCGATCAGAAGATTCCCGTCGTCGGCTTCGTCAACGAGAAGAAAATCTACAAGCCCGGAGAAGTCGACGAGCGCATCAAAGCGCTCCAGATGTGGCTCGACTACGGCTTCGAGTTGGGCAATCACACTTTCAGCCACGCATCGCTGAACCAGGTCGGACTCAAAGCGTGGGAGGACGACGTCATCCAGGGCGAGAGTGTCGTGAACATCCTGCTCTCCCCGCGAAAAACGAAAATGCGTTACTTCCGCCATCCCTATCTCGACACCGGCCGCGACCTGCTCACACGCCGTCAAGCCGAGCAATTTCTAATCGAACGCGGATACCGCATCGCTCCCATCACGCTCGACGGCTGGGACTGGATGTTCGCTGGACTCTACGAAGACGCCAAGTCGCGCAACGACACAGCGTTACAGCAGCAGATTGTGAAGGAGTATCTCGCGCACCACGATGCGGAGTTCGCTTACTCCGAGCAACTTTCCAGCAAGATCCTCGGTTACGAGCCCAAGCAGATTCTCCTGCTGCACGCCAGCAACCTGGAAGCCGACCACATCGGCGAGTTGTTGGATGTGCTCCGCAAGCGGGGCTATTCGTTTATCAGTCTGGAAGATGCGTTAGGAGATTCGGCCTACAGCTTGCCTGACACCTACGTAGGAGAGGAAGGCAACGGCTGGATCGAGCACTGGGCGATCACGCAGGGGAAAATTCCGCAAGGCGCTCCGCCTATGCCGCAGTGGGTCATCGATAAAACAAAGGAACTGCATCTCTCCACCGGCACGGTCACAGCTCCCTCACCGTATTGAGAGAAATCTTCCGGAGGCTTAGCGCGCAATCGCCTGCAGTTTTGCCAACTCCTTGCGCGCAGCATCAGCCTTCTCTCCTGTCGGCTGTTCCTTGAGGAACAATTCGAGTTCCTCAATTGCGCTGCCCGCGTCGCTCTTCTGCTCATACGCGCGAGCCGCCACATGATGCACGAACGCATGCTCGTCCCGCAGGGCGTGCGCTTTTTGGCTAGTAGCAATCGCGTCATCGAAGTGATGGTCCATAAATTCAGCGTAGGTGAGCGCTTCCAAAGTTGGTTCGCTCGTTGGGTCGAAAGAGTTGGCCTTATTCAACACGCTTTCCGCGCTGGAAAAATCTCCTGTCGACAAGTTCAACAATCCCAGATTCATGTAGGCCAGCGCAAAGCGGCCATTGATGTGAATTGCCTTCAGCAGCGCCTCACGGGCCCGCACAACGTCGCCCGACTGCGAGTAGATCACGCCCAAACTGTTGTACGCCCCTGCATAGTCCGGATACATCGCGATCGCCTTGTTGAATCGCTGAATCGCCTGCTCGCGGTTCTGCTTTGCCATTAACTCGCTCGCTTTGGCAAATTCCTTTTGCGCGCGGAGTGGGATTGCGAGATCCGAGGCGGAGACAAACGCGTTCGCTGGGCCGCGGACGACGCTCGACTGCGGTTCGCCGGCGCGTTTCACCTTGATCTCCAGCTCATTCGCCCCGGTGGAATCCATGTCGAAGCTGCCCGCATCGGTGTTCGGCATGTTCTGACCCGACACGATTACATGGTAGGTGCCAACTGGGATGTTGACGAAGTCGACGGCACACTGGTCGTTCGTCACGGCTTCACTCATGGGCCCGCTGCGCCCCATCAACTCCACGCGCGTCGTAAGATCGCACACGCCGTTCTCGAACGAGACATGGATTCTCATCCGGCGGATGATCGTACCGGCTTCGAGTTGGGCCACAACTGAACCAGCAAGGAGCAGGAAGACAACACACACGCGACTCTTCATAGCACGCCCCCGAGCCGCTGTCAGGAACCCATTCGCCACCTGTCACCGAATAGCACCGAAGGTTCGTGTGACAACTTGGCGAATAAGACGCGTGAGCAGAAAAACCGATAGCGACGATTCGTGCGTCGGCACATTTATTTTTTTATTAGTCTCCGTCACAAGCGAAATACTCAACAAACGTGCATGTTTGCTCGTCCTGTTCAGGACGAGTGTTGAGAAGATCCGCAGGTTCAAATGAAGTCAACGAAGGGCGCAAAACAAAACAGAGAATGACTCAGAAGAGAAGAGGTGCAGAGATAACGAATCACAGAAAATGTTTACCAACTCTGTTGAGAGGGAGGATTTCGCCGAGGAACTACTCGGCTCCGCCCGCGATTGAAGGCACCAGCAGAACTTCATCACCTTCCTGAAACGCATAGGTCGGACCACCGAGGAACCGAATGTCCTCTTCGTTCACATAAATATTGAGGAAGCGCCGGACCTGTCCCTTGTCATCACGCAAGTGCGGCTTCAACTCAGGAAACCTCTCGTCGAGCACCGAAAACAATTCTCCCAGGTTTGACACCGCACACGTGATCGAACCGACGCCCGCCGTATGGCGTCGGAGCGCAGTCGGAATCTGTACCGTAATCGGCATCGCCTAAGCTCCCACGCCCGCAACGTCCGCAGCCACGCCCGGAATTTCCGCTGCACCGATCTTCTCCTGCAGGTAGCTCTCAAACTCTGTCAACTTCGGAGCAATCGGCCGCTCCGTCTCGTACACGCCCGCAAGCACGTCAGTAGTCTTCAAACCATTTCCGGTGATGCACAAAACGGTAGTCTCCTCGGGAAGAATGCGATCCTGCCGATAAAGTTTTCCGGCGCAACCCACCGTCACGCCACCAGCGGTCTCCGTGAAAATCCCTTCCGTCTCCGCCAGCAGTTTGATCGAATCGATCACTTCCGGATCACTGACGTCCTCGCTCCATCCCCCGCTGCCTCGAATGGTCTTGATCGCGTAATGTCCGTCCGCCGGATTCCCAATGGCCAGCGACCGGGCAATCGTCGTCGGCTTCTGTGGTTCGATCTCCGAGCTTCCTGTCTTCACCGCCGTCGAAATCGGCGAGCATCCCGTCGCCTGCGCTCCAAAGAATTTCACTTCCTTCGCTTCGACGATGCCCAGCTTCACCAGTTCGTCGAACGCCTTCTTGATCTTCACGATCAAAGACCCGCCGGCCATCGGACAAACCACGTTATCGGGCAACCGCCACCCAAGTTGCTCCGCAATCTCGAACCCAACCGTTTTCGATCCCTCCGCATAGTAGGGACGAAGATTCACGTTCACGAATCCCCAGCGATGCTCATCGGCAATCTGCGAGCACAAACGGTTCACCTGATCGTAGTTCCCTGCGATCCGTACCACTTTCGCGCCGAACACATTCGTGCCCAAAATTTTGGCGGGCTCCAGATCGGATGGAATAAAGATCCACGCCTTCAGCCCCTCGCGCGCCGCATGCGCCGCCACGGCGTTCGCCAGATTCCCAGTCGACGAGCACGACACGGTATCAAAATCAAACGCCTTTGCTTGCGACAAAGCCACCGCCACCACGCGATCTTTGAAACTCAAAGTCGGCAGGCAAACCGCGTCATTCTTTATGTACAGATTCCTCGCGGCACCGGTCGTTCCACTCAACTGCGCAGCCAGTTGTGGAGCCTGCAACAGCGGAGTGAAGCCGACCGGCAACCGCGGGGTATAGCCCTGGGGGAGGGGCAACAGCTCGGAGTAGCGCCACATGTTCGGCGGCCGCTGGGAAATGCTTTCACGGCTGATGGACGCCTTTAGCGCTTCGTAGTCGTAAGCAACTTCCAGGGGGGAGAAACAGTCGTCGCAGATGGAACGGGGCTGGTTTCCCCACGTCCGTCCGCATTCCCGGCACCGCAGTTCGTAATGAAGCCCGTAGTGAGACATGCGTCTACTCGCTTTCTCGTTAATGCTGCGAGTAGCCGGGGACGAGCCTCGAAAAAGCGGCCTAAAAAACTAAGGCCTCTTTTTCCAGGAAAAGGAAAAGAGGCTATCGGAAAGCAAATACAACGCGCTTGCCGAATCCCATGTTCCCTGTTTCCAGGAGAGAGTTGGCACCAAGCACCCGGGATATATGATCCCGGATCGGTTGCCGTGGCGTCGTAGGGCTCGTCCCTCAGCCACTCTGCATGAAATTCAGGTCCGCTCAACAGTCAAGGCCGAAGAGCGAACTTGTTTTTGGGATCTTAGCGGAGTGAAGGAGGTGGCGTCAAGGGCAAAGTCTGTCTTCTGCCGGGTCCGAACGCCACCTGTGGATTTCCCCAGAAAAAAACCCGCGGCGCGTGCAAGTTCAGGGCAATCAGGGGGCCGTTTCGTTTCGGGAATCCTGCCGGATTCAGGGGTACCCCCCTCCCCCTTACCTTCTGAAAGGCTTGACTGGCGCGGGGTTTGCAAAAATGGTCTGCAAAATCTTGAGCCGCAAGGACTTAGATGTCAAAATCTTGACAACAAAGGACTTAGGGACTTTTTTTCGCGGCGAGCAGCTACCGCCTCCCTTGACCATGATGGACTTCTTTGGGGGATCGAGGGCAAGGGCAGATGTCACACGCCTCCGCAGCCGATTGTGGAAAGCTCTCCGGGATTTCGGTTTTGTGCACGAAGTCAGATCAGAAAAGTTAGGGAACGCGCTCCAATTCTTGAACGCGTGGACCTAGGTTCGACCCTGAACGGTAACCATCCGCGAAATGCCGGACCACCAAAGAGAAAGTCACGGTCCGAGCGAAAGGACATGACCCAACGCAGGCTCATCTTTTTCTCCTTCAAGGCGATGTGCTGAACATGGCGGCTCGCGTTCGGCGATGCAGCCTCAAAAAACTTTGGAGGAAGCGCGATGAGAAAGGTTCCGTGTTGCCGATTGGTTTGCCTGCTGTGGGTCATGCTGCTGATGTCTTGTGGAGTGAGCACGCCGGGCGGCAGCTCCATCCCGCCGGTGCAGGCTGTGGCCAACAGCGAAGGCAGCTCTGACCGTGGGCTACGCGCCGGGTGACTCGGCTTCCAGTGTCACGCAGAACCTGACTCGCCATCGGCTATGCGGCGGGCGATTCGGCTGCCAGCGTCAATCGGAGCATTCCAGGCAAACTTCTACGGATTGAGAGGACACCGGGATGACATGAGGGTTTATAACCGAGTGTTGTCCGATACGGAGATCGCGAAGATCGCACAGGAAAGATAATCGAGTCGTGCACGGCCGGGCATCTTGAAATGATGCCCGGCTTTTTTATTGCCGAGGTCAGATTCGGATTTGAACTCCCCCTGAACCCTTTCAACACAGAGGACACAGGGGAGCACAGAGGAACACTCCAGTGGTCACTTCGTGGCTTCGGCCCATTCCTGGTTGGCGCGTTGCAGGAGAGCTTCACGGTCTTCCGGCAGGATCCAGCGCTGCTTCACCAGATCGTCTACCGCCTTGGTAAACCGCGCGACATAGTCTTCCGGTCCGGAGTACCGTTCGGCGATGGACTTGCGCGGATCGTCCGTCTTCTGGCGCTCCGCGGGAGTCCTCGGGAAAGGAAGGTAGGACGCTTCAAATGAGACGCGTTGATCGGGCGCTGCAATCGAAGGATCGCGAAGATTCCAGCTCGTGTAGGTCGCGAGCGGAACGGTGATCTCGGGCAGTCGCACGCCGTCGCGTTCGTTTCCATCGGCATCGACTTGCGGCACGAGCACGGGAAACGCTTCGCCGACCCTTGGCGGTTGAATGCTGAGGATTCCATTGCGCCAGTTCGGGCCAAAATCAATACGGTACGCAGCGTTCGCTTCGTGCGGCTGACTGACGCCGGGAATCGCGGGCAATTTGTAGTCGCGCAGCGGCACCAGCGTTCCGTCGGCAATCTTCGGATAACTGCTCGCCGGAGGAAGCGTATTGCCGCGCACCCATGCGTCCATGTTGGCGATCATGGAGCGCCAGAAATACTTAATGGGAAGCGGCGATTGCGGCTGCTGCCCGAGCAAATCCCCCTTGCCTTTCTCGGGAGGAAATGGGCCGGAGAAATGTTGCAGGCCCGTGAAGTGATAGATGCGAAGGCTGTCGGAGATGGGCACGTCTTGTTTGCCGTCGGCGCTGGTATGAATCAGCGCGGCGGCGCGCCCCCAATATTCGTACGAGGTGTTGGAGAAGAAAATCCTGGGCACAACCTTGTCTGCGACGGCGCGATCGAGAAGCCCCACTGTCTCTCCGGTTAAAGGATCTTTCTCGGGCTGATCGGTAAAAGGAAAGATATCGGTGGGGAAGAAAACCGATGAAGTGGGCTGCGCGTCGCGCGAAGGCTGGGCGAAGCGATAGTTGAAGCTGCCGCGGCCCGCGCCGGCAACGTGGGCGAGAACACCGTCGAGCGCGATTCGACCGTCTTCGTCGGCGTTGAATCCTTGATAGAGGAAGTCGCGCAGAAAGCGTCCGTTCTGCGAGATGCCCTCGCCGTAGACGCGTGCTGCGGGAGTGACCGCGTCGGGAGCGTGCTTGGCGTATGACGCGAAATCACGGAACGCGGCGAAGCCTCCGCCGGCGACAACCGGGTCGGCGACGACGTAGACGTACTCGTAGATCTTGCCGGGCTGAAAGCCGCCGGTCACGTGGATGTGGCGGTCGCTGGGGACGAGTGTGCCGTCCACCGCGTGGGCAAACTGCCACTCGGCGCGAGGAATGACCGTGCGCAGGACGTCACGCGAGTTACGCACTGTGAGGACGTTGCGCGGATCGTCGGGTGCGGCAACGGGATATTCGAGTCCTCCAATGCCGCCGAGGATGAGATGTCCGAGAGGAATTTCGGGCATGGGTTGCGCAAGCATGAGATCGCCGCGGAGCAGGCCGGTTATCGTCTTTCCGTTTTCTTTAGCGATGGGTGCATACAACCGGAGCGCGTCCGCGCCAGCCGCGTCCCATTGCCAACCTAAAGTCACGATCGTGAAGCCGTCGCGCAGCAACCACGCGTCGCCAGCGTCCTTCGCCAGATCCCAGTCGCCACCGTCAACGAGAGACAGAATGCGCCCACGACCACGGTTGGGATTTTCCAGGATCATCGATCCGTTGCTCTTGTGCGCGTCTTTGGGACGAACGGCAATAAAGTCGGCGGAAAACTCGACCTCGCCGTTTTTCAAATTCTCGGCGTTGGCGAGGTCGACGATGCGCTGGTTGTGCGGGTTGGAGACAGGGAGCGAGAAGTAGACGCGTCCGGTGATGCGCTCGTAGGACCCAGCATTGCCGAAGACCTTGCCGTTGAGAACATCGGTGCGGGACGCGATGTCGACGCGAATGACGCGGGCGTGGAGCGGCGAGATGAGGAGCAGGAAAACGACCGGAAGTGTAGCTACGATGTGACGCAGTCGCATGCGCGGAAGAATAGCACGGCTCCCGGTGTTCGGCGGCGGTGTACAATTCCTCGCACTCACAAAATCCAGAGAATCTGGTCGCGATGAGAGTTATTCGCGGGGACCTGCAACTATGAGACGAGTTTTTTCGACGTTCGCTGCTGTCTCGATTCTGTGTGTCATTTCGATCTTTTCCTCTGCTTTCGCTCAGCAAGCTGCCTCGCCCAAGCAGCCATCTGCGAAAAAAACGGCAGCGGCGCCTGCCGAAAAACCTGCGGAGAGCAGCGTCAAGCCGGAGGCGCCTCCGGAGCCAAAGCCTGCGTCGCATGAAGCTTCACGCGAAACCCCGCGCGAGGGTTCGGGAGACAAGGACAAGGAAGAGCACTACGACATGACCGAAGTCGCGCCGGTGGTGACGCATCACCAGATCGCCGTCGACGGCAAACTGCTGAAGTACACGGCGACCACGGGGCGGCTTCCGATCAAACGCGGTGATGGCAAAATCGAAGCGGAGATGTTTTATGTGGCTTACACGCTCGATGGGCAGGATGCGGCGAAACGTCCGCTGACGTTTGCGTTCAACGGCGGGCCGGGATCGTCGTCGATCTGGCTGCACATGGGAGCGCTGGGGCCACGGAAAGTGGTGCTGCAGCCGGACGGGTTCATGCCTCCGGCGCCATATCGCATCGAGGACAATCCCTATACGCTGCTCGACAAGAGCGATGTGGTTTTGATCGATGCGATCGGGACGGGATTCAGCCGCGCCGCGGATGCCGAGCTGATGAAGAAATTCTGGGGAGTGCGGGGAGACATTGAGGCGTTCAGCGAGTTCATACGGCTCTTCATCAGCCGCAACGAGCGCTGGGCTTCTCCGCTCTTTCTATTCGGCGAAAGTTACGGGACAACGCGCTCGGCTGGTATTGCTGGATATCTTGCCGACCGCGGCATTTCGTTCAACGGCATTACGCTGCTTTCGACCGTGTTGAACTTCCAGTCGCTTGAAGATAATTTCACCAACGATCAGCCTTACATTTTTCTGATTCCATCGTTCACCATGATCGCGGGCTATCATCACAAGCTGCCGCCGGATCTCGCGCAAGATATGAACCGGGCGCGGCAGGCCGCGGAACAGTGGGCGTCGACCGAGTACGAGCAGGCACTCGACAAAGGTGACTCGCTCACGCCACAGGAACGACAGAAAATCATCGACCAACTCGCGCGGTTTACGGGGTTGAGCAAAGAGGTCATCGACGAGGCCGACCTGCGCATCAACGTGCAAAAGTTCACGCACTATCTGCTGATCGATCAGAAACTCCGGATTGGACGGCTCGACGGGCGTTACACGGGACCCGATCCTAACGGATTGCTCGATACACCGTTCTACGATCCGACAGGATCGGCGACGCAGCCGCCGTTTACGTCGGTGTTCAACAATTACCTGCGCACGGAACTGGGGTACAAAACCGACACGCCTTACTATGTGCGCGCACCAAATTCTGGCGGCGATCGATGGGATTGGGGGTCGGCAATTCAAGGATTCCCGGACACTGCTTCGGCGATGCGGCAAGCAATCGTAAAGAATCCTTACTTGAAGGTTCTGGTGATGGAGGGTTATTACGATTTGGCCACGCCGTATTACGCGGTCAACTACACGGTGGACCACTTGAGCCTGCCGCAGAAATATCGGGACAATATTTCGTTCACGACCTACGACGCGGGACATATGGTGTACTTGCCGGGGGATGGCTTAAAGAAGATGAAAGCGGACCAGGCGGCGTTTATGGGAAAGACCGCGGGACAGTAAGGTTTTTGACAGGAGCCCTCATGAAAAGAACGCAGGCTCGTGCGGTGCTCTGCGCACTGGCACTCGCAACTTTCGTGCTCGTCTCGTACTCTTTCGCACTCGCCGATGATTCGTGCGAGAAGCTTGCGGGCGAGAAGATCGACGAGGCGACGATCACACTGGCGAAAACGGTGGAAGCTGGAACGTTCGTAGGACCACGTCAGGTCTTCACGGAACTCGACATAACCTCGTTTTATAAAGGACTACCCGGCTTCTGCCGGATATCGGCTATAGCGAAGCCGAGGGCCGACTCCAATATCAGGATTGAGATCTGGCTGCCGCTCTCGGGCTGGAATGGCAAGCTGCAAGGCATTGGCAACGGCGGATTCGCCGGATTGATCGACTACATGCAACTGGGTTGGGCCGTCAGTAAAGGATACGTGGCGACCGCAACCGACGCGGGCCACGAGGGGTCTCCGATCGATGCGAGCTGGGCGTTGGGGCATCCGGAAAAAGTTGTCGACTTCGGACATCGCGGCATTCATGAAATGACGCGCGTTGCTAAGGAAATGGTGCAAGCATTCTATGGAAAGGCTCCGCAGCGTTCCTATTTTGCGGGATGTTCGGATGGCGGGCGCGAGGCTCTGATGGAGGCGCAACGATATCCGGCAGACTACGACGGAATTCTGGCGGGAGCTCCTGCCAACAACTGGACTCCTCTGCTCGCGACTGCGGTGTGGGACACGCAGGCTCTGACGGTCGATGCAGCCAGTTTTATTCCGCCGACGAAAATTCCCGCAATCTCGGCTGCGGTGGTCGACGCGTGCGACGGGCTCGACGGTGTGCACGACGGAATTCTGAATGATCCCCGGCAGTGCCACTTCGATCCGGCGAAAATGCAATGCAAGGCCGGAGAGGACACCGACAAGTGTCTGACCGCGCCGCAAGCAGCCGCGCTCAAGAAGATCTACGCGGGACCGCACGACGCACATGGCCATGAGGTCTTTCCGGGATATTTGCCAGGAGCGGAAGACGGACAGGGCGGCTGGGGAATTTGGATTACGGGTCCGGAGCCGGTCAAGAGTCTGATGGCGTTCTTCGGGTTGGGATACTTCTCGAACATGGTGTATGAAAAGAGGGACTGGGACTACAAGACGTTTACGCTCGAAGCCGGATTGAAGGCCGCGGACGACAAGACCGCAAAGGCGTTGAACGCAGTCGACGCGGATATGAAGGCCTTCAAGGCGAGAGGCGGGAAGCTGATCATGTATCACGGGTGGGACGATCCGGCGATCTCGTCGCTCAACACGATCAATTACTACAAGAACGTGATCGCGAAGATGGGACAGGCCGACGCGGATTCGTTCGTGCGTCTTTATATGGTGCCGGGGATGCAGCACTGCGACAACGGTCCGGGCGCGGATTCATTCGGGCAAGTAGGCCAGCTGAGATTCGACAATCCCGAGCACAGCGTCGATGCGGCTCTGGAACAGTGGGTAGAGAAAGGCACAGCACCGTCAACGATTATCGCGGCGAAGTACACGGAGAAGGACAAAGAACATCCGAAGATGACGCGGCCGTTGTGCGCCTATCCGCAGGTTGCGAAGTATAAGGGCAGCGGCGATACGTTCAATGCGGGGAGTTTCTCATGCGAGGCGGGAGCGAAATGACTCAAGAGGCTAGCAAACGGTAGCGCGCCTAGTGGCCCAACTGCCCGCAGAGAGTATTCAGAAGAGTTGATCGGCTATCGTCTTGAGCGAGGTCCCCGAACATCATTCCTCCGAGGTTCTTGCCGATTACATACTGTGCCTTCGCCCTCAGGGACTCGGGGTCTTCGTAGCTGATCATGATTTTCGTCTTGTTGTTGTACAGCCATGGAACCTTGGCTTCATCGTCCCAGTGTCGCGAGTACGTTGGCAGGAACGACGCTTCAATCTCCCGGAAGCTCAACACGCCGTCGTCCCCAAGCCGTCCACTGTAGGGCTGAAAAAGTCCGTCATTCCTATTGGACACATTGCTCCAAATTTGTCCATAGAATGGAACGCCCAACACAATTTTGTCCGGAGCAACTCCCTGATCCAGATACCACTGCACGGCAGCATTGTCATTCTCAAATTTGCCGCCCGCTGGATCTAGCCGCGAAATCATCCGCGAGGCGAAAAGCCCACTGTGATGCCAGGTCCGGTTGGGTTCCATCTCATTGAGGTCATAGCCCA
Organism: Candidatus Sulfotelmatobacter sp.; assembly: GCA_035695545.1. GTDB lineage: Bacteria > Acidobacteriota > Terriglobia > Terriglobales > Acidobacteriaceae > Sulfotelmatobacter. The sequence continues at coordinate 82,434 of DASRRV010000130.1, forward strand.
TGAGATTGAACCAATCGAGGAGATCTGACATTTCCTTAACGGACAAGTCCGCTAAATGATTTCTGTAGCAAGTGGAGGCAATGGTAAGAAGCAGGTGACGTCCGTGTCCGAATGTATCCAGATCCCCGCGCAGCTGTTCGAGCAGAAGGACGAAATTCGCTTTGTCGCTTTTCCGCTTGTGATCGGTGGGTTTTCCGCCGGTAACCGGGTATTCCCAATCGATGTCTAGTACTACTGTGTTATAAATGTGGAGCTCCACAAAAAGGACAACTGGAAAGTTGCCGAAGAAGGACACGCGCGATGGTTTGTCGGAGCGTGGCAATCGACCAGGGATTATGTCGCTCGAGGCGAACGCGGCGAGCCCCGAGGGTGGAACTTGGTCGGCATTGGGGAGACGGGTATGTCCACGTTACCGGTGCGGGCAGAGGGGGAAAAACGGCTCCTTTCGGCTACCAGGAACCCATAAGCCGCAATACCGAGAGTGGCATGATGATGAAAACCGCGCCAGCCTCTGCCTTCATAGTGTCCCAGCCCAAGTTCCTGCTTTAGTTCTTCATAGTCCCGCTCGATAATCCAGCGTTGTTTGGCCAGGCGTACTAACTCCTTTAGTTTGGTTTCTGCCGGGAGAGTCGAGAACCAGTACTTGGTGGGTTCGGATTCCGGCTTGGGCCACTCGATGAGCAACCATTGTTCGGGATAAGGCTCGCTCCGTTCGAAGTCGCGATGAGCGGGACGAACGCGCACGGCTGCGAAACGGGATTGCAGCGGTTTACGGGTTCCTTCTCGCCAACCTACTTTCTTCCACTGCTCCGGAGGTAAGGCGAACGCCATATCCTTCGCGGTGAGCGGGCTATGGTTGGGGCTGCGACGCAGATATTTCGTGGGCCTTCCCATTCCTTTCCAGGGTGGCGCCGGAAGCGGTCCCTTACCCGGTTTCCAGACCGTCACCGAGGACATGATCCCGACCACATAGAGTAACTCCAAGTCCGTAAGCTGTTCGCGAAAGCGAGTATCAGTTCCGTAGGCAGCGTCCGTCAGCACCACCCCCGCAGGGATTCCGCGCTCGACCGCCTCGCGGATCTGCGCTAGCGCCAGCTCAGGCTTGGTTTGAAACTTTATTTCCTCCGGTACACCGGCTGTCTGCCTTCGCTTCTTGTCCCCGGCCCACACTTCGGGTAGGTACAGACGACAAGCGATGGGCAGGCTGGCATGCTCGGTACTTACTGACAAACTCACCGCCACTCGACAGTTCTCTTGCTTTCCCACTTGGCCACAGTACTGGCGAGTTACTCCTACCGAGTGCCTGCCTTTCTTCACCAACCCGGTGTCATCCACAATCCAGGCCGTAATCGGACCTTTGGATTGCATGGCCGGCAGAGCATAGGCCCGCACCGCTTCCAGCACGTCGTCATCACTCCAGGGCGACTCGGCCACGATATGGTGCAGGGATTGGTGAGCTTGGCGGACCTTATCGGGATACAAGCGTGCGGCCATGGGTTCCACGCTCTTGCGCTCTCCCGGCAGCAACAAAGCGGTGCAATAAGCCTTCAGGGGAGTCGCCCGATCGGCATGCCCTGCGGCCAGCGCCAGGCGATCGAGATAGGCCGCAAAGCGTTTTTCCTGGGCGCCTGGCGCTACAGAGTTGGCGCTCATAGCCCGCACGCTATCACGAGGGGCCTCTCCTGAGATCAAGTTTTCGACAACCAGGAATCTAGTTTATAACACAGTAGTACTAGATGGCACTGGCTATCCGCGGGGCCTGGAAGGTAAACAAATACCCCTCGGGGCAAGGATTGTCGCCGTAGCCAACACCTTGGATTCAATTTGTTCTGACCTGCCCTACCGGCCGGCTCGGACTCTTGCAGTCGCTCGCCAGGAAATCCAACACTGGGCGGGACGGCAGTTCGACCCTGAAGTCGTAGGAATTTTTCAGCAGAAGCCGGATGCAATCTTCGAGGAATTGCGCCGGGCCATTCGCGCCCAGATCGAACAGTGACGTCGAGGCCGCGGATGGCTGTGGAAACCAGGGGTGGTGGCAAAGAAAACTTATCCGGACAATTGCGT
>DASRRV010000131.1:0-3836 GCA_035695545.1 Candidatus Sulfotelmatobacter sp.
CACCATTTCCAATTTTCCCGAGTGCGCCGCGCGGAGTTACGAATCATCCACACGAGCTATTCGACGCGAAGGAGGCTCTGGAAACAGCGCTCCGAAACACGGTGAAAGGTGAAGTCCGTTTTGACAAAGCGTCGCGTGCCCTCTACGCGATGGATGCCTCTAGCTATCGGCAGATACCTATCGGCCTTGTGATTCCGCGCGACATTCCCGACGTGATTGCCACGATTGCGGCGTGCCGGAAGCATGGCGCTCCGGTTCTCTCGCGCGGTGGAGGCACTAGTCTTGCCGGCCAATGCTGCAATGTGGCGGTTGTGATCGATTTTTCAAAGTACATGAATTCCGTCGTGAAGCTTGACGCGGCAACGCGAAAGGCCCGAGTGCAGCCCGGTATCGTGCTCGATGTGCTTCGCAGTGAAGCGGAAAAGCATGAACTCACCTTTGCTCCCGACCCAGCCACTCACAGTCGCTGCACGCTTGGTGGGATGATCGGCAACAACTCCTGCGGCGTGCACGCGCTCATGGGCGGAAAGACGGTCGATAACATCGAGGCACTCGACATACTCCTCTACGATGGAACGCGCGTGTCCGTGGGCCGCACCAGCGAGGCGGAACTGGCCTCGGTCATCGCGAAAGGCGGTCGCTGCGGCGAGATCTACGAGGGCCTCCGGCGGTTGCGTGACAAATACGCCGTCCTGGTGCGGGAACGTTTTCCAAAAATTCCACGACGCGTCTCAGGATACAACCTCGATGAGCTTTTGCCTGAGAATGGATTCCACGTCGCGCGAGCGCTGGTCGGAACGGAAGGAACCTGCGTCACGATTTTGGAGGCGATCTGTGAGCTGAAGCCAAGTCCGCAACATCGCCGGTTGGTAGGGCTGGGGTTTGAAGACGCATTCATCGCCGCGGATCATGTTCCGGCGGTGCTCGAACACAAACCAATTGGACTCGAGGGCTTCGACGGTCTGCTCGTCGACTTCATGCTGAAGAAGAATCTCGTTGTCGACGACGTCAAGCTGCTGCCCGCGGGCCGTGGATTTCTGCTGTGCGAATTCGGGGCTGACACGCCGGCAGAAGCGGACCGGATGACAGAAGCGTTAATCGATGCCAGCAATTCGTTTGATAGAGTTCCGTCGGTTGCGCGTTACACGGCGGAACAGGCTGCACGAGTCTGGAAGGTTCGAGAGGCGGCTCTCGGGGCAAGTGTTTTTGTGCCCGGCGAGCAGAGTGGCTGGGAGGGTTGGGAAGACTCTGCGGTTGCGCCGGAGAAACTTGGCCGATACCTGCGTGAGCTCTTCGATCTCATCAACAAATACGGTTACAAGTCGCCGATGTATGGCCACTTCGGCCAGGGCTGCGTTCATCTGCGCATCACTTTCGACTTAAGGACAGCCGATGGAATTGCGAAGTTTCGCCAGTTCCTCGATGAGGCTGCGGACGTTGTGCTGAAATATGGCGGCTCCCTTTCCGGCGAACACGGTGATGGCCAGTCACGCGCGGTATTGCTTCCCAAGATGTTCGGACCGGAACTCATGCAGGCGTTCAGGGAATTCAAAGCGCTATGGGATCCAATGAACCGCATGAATCCCGGCAAGCTCGTCGACCCCATCGCGGTCTATGACGCAACAGAGAACTTGCGGTTTGGCGCCGGATACAAAGCTTCGGAAGCGAAGACGTGGTTTCAGTATGCGGGCGACGGCGGTTCATTCAGCGATGCGACCACACGTTGTGTAGGTGTGGGTGCATGTCGAAAAAAGGACAACGGCACCATGTGCCCGAGTTACATGGCGACTCGGGAAGAGAAGCATTCGACGCGAGGCCGGGCCCGCTTACTCTGGGAAATGATGCAAGGCGAGGTGATCAAGGCGGGGTGGCGCAGTGAAGAAGTGAAAGAGGCGTTGGACCTCTGCCTCTCGTGCAAGGCGTGCAAGAACGAGTGCCCGGTCGGCGTCGATATGGCGACATGGAGAGCCGAGTTTCTTGCTCACTATTACGAGGGCCGCATGCATCCACTGCAGCACTATGTTTTTGGGTTCATGGATTGGTGGGCACGTCTGGCATCGTTCGCGCCGTCACTCGCGAATCTGGCAGTGCGCGCGCCGGTGCTCAGTGAGATAACGAAGTGGCTCCTCGGCGTTGCACCTCGTCGTGAGCTCCCGCGCCTTGCCGCAAGAGATTTCCGGACGGAATTCAAGAATAAGAAATTCGCTGCAGCCGAATCCGCCCGCAGCGTGCTGTTATGGCCAGATACTTGGAATAACTACTTTCAACCTCACGTTCTCAGCGCAGCCATGAAAGTTCTCATTGCCTCCGGCCATGATGTGCAAATTCCGCAGCGCCATATTTGCTGTGGACGTCCGCTGTTTGACTTCGGCTTCCTTGACGCCGCCCGCGGCTACCTGCTTCGGATTCTCGATGAGTTCGAATCGCAAATTCGTGCGGGTATTCCCGTTGTAATGCTAGAACCGAGCTGTGCCAGTGTTTTTCGGGATGAGCTCGTCAATCTCTTTCCCAACGATCAACGGGCGATCCGCCTCAGCCAACAAACGATCATGCTCAGTGGAGCGCTGGTGCAGGGTTCTGCGGACTGGCGTCCGCCACGGTTAAGCGGTTCACGATTCGTCGTGCACGGACATTGCCACCAGAAGGCCGTTCTGACGATGAACGACGAGATGACGCTGCTGAGGTCGACGGGCGCACAGGTCGAGCTCTTGGATTCAGGCTGCTGCGGAATGGCGGGCTCGTTTGGCTTCGAGAGAGACAAATACGACGTGTCGCAGAAGCTTGCCGAGCGAGTATTGTTGCCGAGGCTTCGAGTTGCCCCCGAAGACGCTATCGTCATCAGCAATGGATTCAGTTGCCGCGAACAGATCAAGCAGAATTCGAAGCGACGCGCCGTTCATCTGGCGGAGGTCCTGGCCACCAATGTTTGACCGAACAGGTCGCGATCAGCCAACCAACGCTCATCGCGGACTACGCCTGCGGAACGAGGGAAAACTCGCTGGTGGCATCCGATCGTGCGCGGTAATCGTGATGCAGATACTTCCATTTAGCGATGACGGAGTAAACTGCGTTGTCGAGCACTTTGAGCGGGCCCCTTACGCGAATCCTGCGGAGACAGTCAGTTCCGGCGGACGAAGCAATTGATCCGCTACGATAATCGTTCCATTGCTGGGCCGGCGACCATCCATCCGGAATCCGTCTGAAGAGGCATTCCCCTTCTCACGCATTCAGAAGAATCCGATAGATTAGATTGCGTCAGCGCGCGATAACTCCCGAGTGGTCGGCGATCCGGAAGTTATAACCCGTCTGGTGCTAACTTCCGGGTGGCCCGTCAATCAGGACTTGCGCCGAGCACGGCGGAGTCCCGGTCGACGAAAGGGAGCAAGCAATCGATGACTTTCTTGAGCGGCTGGATGTTCCGCTACTCTTGACCTCCGAGGTCGGCGGCGAAGGCTGCGATCACCAGCACCAAATGGCGCTCGCATCTGGTCCCGATGTACAATCCGCGCAGGTTCCCACCTTTTAGGTCGAGGCGTTCGGGCCCACAATTTCGGAGGCATCATGACCGGTCACACGGTGAAACTCTCTTTGTGTATCGCCGCGGTTTTGCTCTGTCCTGTCATCGCATCCACGCAAACGATGACCAACATGGCGTCCAAGACCGGCGCATCGCCCCAAACCTCGCCTGGTCGCACGCGCATCTACTACATCGCCGCCGACGATGTCACCTGGGACTACGTTCCCGGTGGACTCGACGTCATCACCGGTCAGCCCTTTAGATCCTTTGGCTCGTTCCAGGTTGCCGGCAAACGCGTCGACCGGCCCGTCCCCACTAC
>DASRRV010000132.1:0-41024 GCA_035695545.1 Candidatus Sulfotelmatobacter sp.
GTGAGGAAGGAATTCGCGGGATGAATCCTTCCCAGACGCGCATCGCGGATCAAGCGCTCGTATCCCGCCGATCGGAATATGCCGGAACCGCCAGTCACATCCAGCCCGAGGTCCACGACGCGCCACGAGCCTTCGACTGCGCGGTACTTAGCCGCGAAGATTTTTGAGGGCCATAGAGCGCCGTAATCTACACCGCTCGACCAGTCCTCGGCAACCTTCTCGAGATGGGGCCCAATGGATTCAAGTTCGATGACCATGTCTGCGATCGCGTGCTGGATCTCGGGGTGGTACGCCATGGAGCGGGAGAGCGCGAGCGAGCCTTTGCTCTTCACCGAGGTAATACTCAGGTCCAGCGCACGTTTGGCGAGTCCGTAGTAGATGTTGCCAAACCCCATCAACGCCCACGCAAACACTGCGAGGACGAATGGATCCACTCCGGCTCCGCCAGCCGGCACGACGCGGGCGATGTAGCGGTCCGGAATAAGGGCATTGTCCAACGCAGTGTCGTCGCTGCGAGTGGCGCGCATGCCCAGCACATCCCAGGTTTCCTTGATTGTGTAGCCTTCGGTATTGCGCGGCATAAATGCATGAACAATCTTTGGTTGGCCCGGGTTGCTGGTGTCCATCCCGTGCAAACCAAATCGGGTCCATACAGGAGTCAGGCTGCCAAAGTGCTTCCGGCCCGTAAATCTGTAGCCGCCATCCACGCGTTCTGCCTTCGTCGTCGAAAGCAGAACAGGCACATCGTTGCCATTTTCCGCATGGCCGGCTGCGAATATCTCACCAGCTGCAGCTTCGCGCAGAATCCATTGCAGCGAGGTATCTCCGCGGTGCCAAAGATCGGCCGCGACCCCCAGCCAGTAAAGGTGCATGTTTACAGCTAGAGCAGTTGCGGGCGCGTGATACGCCAACCGGCGTTGCTCCCGGCAAACTTCGGCAAGAGTCATGCCCGCTCCACCAAATTCCGTTGGCAGAGGCAACAGCAGATACTTCGCCGCCCTGAGATCCTCGAAATCTTCTTCAAAGAAGCGGTTCTCCCGGTCGTAAGCGGCTGCGCGTGAAGCAAAACGCGCGAGCATCGCCTCGGTGAGAACCGACTGGGCGCATGCCCGAGGAGCAACGCGCGCCCTTGATTGTTGTTGGTCAGGACGATGTCCGTTACCGTCCGCGAGTTCTTGCGAAACAGCTTCCCTACGAGTTGGGTTCATTGGCGTCCCGTCCTTTACTAAGATTTGCCGTCGAAGATCTTACCGTGTTACCTCAGGTTTCCCCCTAGTTTCAGTGCATAACAACTCTACGGTTTCGCGGGCTGCGCTTTGCTCTCCTGCATCATCTTCACCACGCCGGCATGACGCACGGCACCAATCGACTTCTCCGCCGTCGCACTGAAGAGCTCTGGATGGAGGTACAATCCCTTCTCCCGGTCCGGCTTCACTTCCTCGACCGGAATGCGGTGTGCATTCGCATAAGCGTCCTGCCGAATTCCGGTTACCTGCCAGGAAACCTTTGCCCCTGCTCTTCCTCCCGCAATCTTGAATTGATTGCCGACGATTTCCTGGGCAACGTAAAGGTTGGGCCCGGGCGCTCCGATTGCCGTCAGCTGGTATCGAAAATCCCGGTTGAGGCTTTCGAACCAATCCGGCATTTTGACCAGCGCTTCGCCGCTATCGTCGAGCTCAGCCACCCCGTTGTAGATGTTCATCATGTCGGGCGACTCTACAAACGAGTGATAGAGATACTTGTTGGCCGGATCGAGCGGATGATCGATCTTGAACGAGCCGGCCGCTTTGGAGAGTGTGCCGTCCACATCCACATTGCCCACGAAAAACGCGGCGAATCCTCCGTTGCTCTGGGCAAAAAGTCCATCGCCGCTCGTGGAGTTGATGGCCTCAACCCCCGATCCCAGAGTGCTGTGCGAGATGCCATCGACTCCGTCTGGGCCGAATCCATTCGGCGCGAAGTCCGTTGCGAAACTCTCGCCCCTGACGCCTTGGCCACTGGTGCCGTTCCCCGTATCGCCGAGCACGCCGGGGCCACCGCCATTGTTCCTCCCAAACACGCCTGCGCCGCGCTGCGCGTCGGAAACTCCGGCGACACCGATGCCTTCGGTGTTACCCGAAGAGAGGTTTTCCCCGACGATCGGAGAGCCAAAAAAACCAACGGGGTTAACGTTCTCCGCACTAATCTGAGCAGAGCCCATTTCCGTTTTAGCAAAGATCGAGTCCGCGCTGAAGCGGCCAAGCGCGTCGCGCTTAACCATGGCGTTCGGCACATTCTGATCGGTTGGTGGAACCAGCCATTGCAGATTCAGCGTTCCGCTGCTCGTAACCGGAGAACCGCTCACGCTGAAATCAGAACTCGGAGCGCTCAGGCCCACGCTCGTCACCGAACCGCTGCCCCCTCCTCCAGGAAATGTCTGGCCGGCAGCGAATGTGACGACGCCCTTGCTTGAAATCGAGAGCCCGGTCTCCGACGGCGCGGCGCTTCCGGAACCGAAAAGCAGATTCAGTTTTGCGGAAGGAGTCGCGGTATTGTTGCCGCTTGGCTCCGCTTGCCACTGAAAGGTCTGCCCCATTGAGGAGTTGGTGCCGCTATTGAATACTGAAGCTGTCAGTCTCTGCGGTTGAGAGCTCTTGCCGGCTGCGGCGGTCGCTGCACCGGTGGCAGACAAGATCAACACACCGCGCACGGTCGCGGAGCCTTTGACGTCCAGCTTTGTCGCCGGTGCGCTGGTACCGATACCCACGTTGGTTCCAGTATCGAAAATCTCCGAGTTGGCGATGTCAGCATTGGCATCGAACTTCGCCAGCGCTTGCGTCGTGCCTCCAGCCGTTGTCACGGGCGTGGAGGGGGTCACCTGGGCCGTGGCAGCTCCCGCCGGGGCTCCGCCCGTCGCATTCGTCGCCGCAGGGGCTAGCAAAAAGGCCGACGGCGGGAGTCCCCCCAGCGTCTGCGCGTCGGCCGCCTTCAGGGCGTATGGTACGCTGAGCAGCAGCACTCGCGGCTGCTCGCTCCCACCATTCACACGTACTCCCAACCAGCGTGCATCGCCCGAATTGAACAGGTCGAGCGGCAGCCCCTCAGTCGCGCTGGCCCCCAGCTGTAGGGTGTAGTTGCCCCTGGCATCTGCATTCGCATTCTGGGTTTCTGTCCACAAGGGGACGGTTTCGTATTGGCTCTTGTAAATCGCAAACGTAACGCTGGCGATCCCCGCGATCGACTTCCCTTGCTCGTCGACGGCCCTTCCGGCAAAGTTCAGCAGACGGGGCACACTTGTCGCCACGGAATTCATCTTCGACTCCTGCGCACAAAGTGAAACCACCAGCAGCAGGCTTATAACCAGTATGAAAATCCGCGTCCTAACTCTATTCGTCGTGCTAAGCATTTATAGTTCCTTGGCTAGCAAACACATCACTTGCAAGTCGTCCGGCCCACTTTTGAGTCGGGTCGAGTGTTATGGGGCTGCCCGAGTACATTGCAGGCCGGGGCGAGCATCTGCCGAACTGCGCCCCGGCCCGCGTTACGACCGGTAAAAGCTACGGTCGAGCTTCGTAAACAATGTTGAACGGAGTCTCTGTCGCGCGCCGGAAGCGGTTGAATCCGGCTGACGCCACAACTTCCCGAATCCGCGCCTCGCCCGCCTGCGCTCCCAGGCACAAACCGACCTCTTGCGATCGTGAGCACGGCGTGCACAGCAACGTCGAAAACGAGTAATAAACGCGCCCGACAGGATTCAAATTGTCCTTCAGGTCGTCGTTTGCAAAGGGCTCGACGATCATCCACGTGCCGTCCTTGGCCAAAGACTGCCGGACGTGGGCCGCGGCGCCGACCGGATCGCCCATGTCGTGCAGGCAATCGAAGACAGCCACGAAGTCGTAGTCTTTCCCCGGGAAATTCTTCGCCTTGGCAACATCGAAGGTCACTCGATCGGCGACGCCGGCTCGCTTGGCCGACTCGCGGGCCGCTTCAATCGACTTGTCGTGATAGTCGAAACCATAGAAGTGAGACTTCGGAAATGCTTTCGCCATCAGGATGGTAGAAGCTCCTTTTCCGCAGCCCACATCAGCCACTCGCGCCCCCGACTCCAATTTGCCTTGGACGTCATGCAACGCCGGAATCCACGTACTCACAAGGTTGGCCGCATAACCTGGACGAAAGAATTTCTCGCAGCCATGGAAGACTCCGTCTGCGTGCTCGTGCCAACCCATACCGGCGCCAGTACGGAAAGACTCCGCAATCCGGGGAACCGCAGCGAGCGAGCCCAAAGCTAATTCGAATGCTCCTGGCAGATATGCGGGGCTGTCTTCATTCGCCAGCGCAAAAGCCTGCTCTTCGCTTAGGCTGAACTTGTATGTCTTCGCGTCGTAGGTGATATAACCTCCCGCCGCTTGCGAAGCCAGCCACTCGCGCAAGTAGCGTTCGTCGGTCTGCGTTCTGGCAGCGAGTTCCGCGGAACTCATTGAGCCACCAGCCAGGGTCTTGTAAAGACCCAGCTTTTCTCCAATAACAACCATGCCGCTATGAACGGCCGCACCCAAATCGGTCACAAACTGCCCGATGAATGCGTTCAATTTGATCATGTCAATTGCAGGAACTTGCGTCGTAGCCATTTTGATTTGTCTCCTTATTGATCAGGGCACAGCCTCTTTGCGGTTGTGCTGCGCAACCCTTTCGATCCGGCCAGCGGATCGAAAGGGCTGCAATTATTGGTGCGACCAGCCGCGTCTTAGTGCGCTTGGTTCGAAAACGCCTGGCACGAAACGTTGGGGTGCCAGTTCACGAACGCTCCGAGTGGATTCTCCTTCCACGCCCAGACATGCAGCGTGTAGAACGCCGGGAGCTCGAACCGGTTGGGCGCGGTGAACAAGTGAAACGCCTGGCCCATCAGCTGTGGCGGACCATCCTTGTGGGCCGCATCCCAGGTCGACTTCAGAACCAGAAAGTCGGCGCCGATCAGCTTCAGACCGCCACCCGGCTGCGGTTCGTAGATCACGATCTGTGGATGCGTGGCGTCAATCACACCGCTGCCTACCAGGTCGCCATTGATGTAGTGGAGCCCCATCGCTCCGTAGTCGTCCCCGCTCACGCAGCCGAATTGCAGGGCGTACCCTTCCGCCTCAGCTACTGACACATCCTTGAAGCGTGCGGTCGACTCCCGGACAATTTTGAGAAGAGCGTTCTGCTGGCCCGTTTGATCCGGGGTCTGCTCGGTCTGTTGGGCTGCCGCGGTGTGGGAGTGGCTCACTTGCGCGAGGGCCCTGAACGGGCACACGCTCATGAGCAGCAGAGCGAACATGGAATACTGAAATTGAATCGCGAAGTGTCGAATTCTCATCGGAACCTGTGGTGAATTCATTGGATTTGTCTCCTTTTTGTAAATTGTTTTCGGTTGCCGGTAATGCGCATGCTTGCGTCTTCTTCGGCAACAGCTGTTTTTGCTAGAATCCGCTCTATAGAGTGGCTTCTCGCTTGGGGTGCTATCGAGGAACCTTCACCCTCGCCGGTAACTAGATGTTTACGAGAATTCCGGTCGGCAAGTAACGAAGCAACGCCAAAGAAAAACCAAAATACTGACGCACAGCGCTTTCGCTTGGCGTTGGAGGAGCTTTTGTGGAAACAAGTCCCCTGAACTATCAATTCGGCGAGTTCACGCTCGACGCCGCAAGGGGTTGCGTCCTCAAGGCTGGGGAGGAGATCAAACTCCGCCCGAAGGTGTACGAAACTCTCAAATACTTAGTGGCAAATCCGGGGCGCCTGATCGGCAAACAGGAACTGATGAAAGCCGTGTGGCCCGACTCCTTCGTTACCGACGATTCGCTGGTGCAGTGCACTCTCGAGCTACGTCGTGCACTCGATGACCGCGGTCAACAGTTGCTGAAAACGGTGCCGCGGCGCGGGTACTTGTTCACCGCCGAGGTCACCCAACGCGCGGTTAAGCCAATTCAAATCCCGATCGCAGCTCCCTTTGACTTGTCCGAGGGCCGCGTGCTGCCCCCGGAGAAACGCGTCAGAAAGCGCCATGATCTGCCCATTCCGCGCACCTCGCTCATCGGACGAGAACAACAGGTTGCCGAAGCGATCAGCTTGCTCCTTCGAGACGATATTCGGATCTTGAGCCTCACTGGGCCGGGGGGCGCCGGAAAAACCCGTCTCGCAGTTGCCGTTGCGACAGCAATGGCCGACCACTTCTCCGGAGGTGTTCAGTTTGTTGGCTTGGCGTCAATCACTCATCCTGATCTGGTGGCAACCGCCATCGCCGATGCTCTCGACATCCAGCAAATTGCCAACCGCACCATCCCGCAATTGATCGGCGATCAACTGCAGAGCTCCGGACCATTCCTGCTCTTGCTCGACAACTTCGAACAGGTTCTCGCGGCCGCGACTATGGTCGCCGAAACATTAGAGGCGTGCGCTTCTCTCAAAATTCTGGTCACCAGCCGCGCATGTCTGCACATTTACGGAGAACAGGAATTCCCCGTAACCGCCCTTGCACCGGATTCAGCGATCGAACTCTTTGTGCAACGCGCCGCCACCGTCTGGCCCGGCTTCACAATCACTTCTGAAAACGCTCCCGCGGTCCAGGAGATCTGTTCGCGACTGGATGGACTGCCTCTGGCGATTGAGCTGGCGGCTGCGCGAACCAAGGTTCTTCCTCCCAGCGCCATCCTCGATCGGCTGCAAAGCCGCCTGCAGTTGCTGACCGGTGGAGCGCTCGACCTGCCAGAACGGCAACAAACGTTGCGCAAGGCAATCGATTGGAGTCACGACCTCCTCACTGAGAGCGAACGAAAGCTGTTGCGGCGGCTTTCCGTCTTCGCTGGCGGATGCACTCTGGAGGCGGCCGAGGCCGTCTGCAACACAAGTCGCGACCTCGGCGTCGATCTCCTCGAAGAGCTGTCTTGCCTGGTGGACAAGAATCTAGTTCAGCGTGTGGACCGAGCCGAAGCCGAGCCCCGTTTCGCGATGTTGGGAACGATTCGTGAATACGCTCTCGAATGCCTCGCTCATAGCGGCGAGCAGTCTGCCACCCGCCGCGCGCATGTGGCGTACTGTCTGGTCCTGGCGGAAGAGGGGAATCCGGAGTTAAATCCGGCAGATCGGTCTGTCTGGCTCGCACAGTGCGATGCTGAGATCGATAACTTCCGTTTCGCTCTCGACTGGCTGTTTCAGACTCTCGATCTCGATTGGGGCTTGCGTCTGTGCGTCGCTCTGTTTCGATTCTGGGACATGCGCGAGCATCTGACCGAGGGCCGTGCCCGACTGGAAACCATTCTTCTGCTGGCAGGTTCCGGGCATTCGAAAGAGCGGGCGAGGGTGTCACATTTTCTTGGAGCCTTGACATCCGCTCAGGGGGACTATCCAGCCGCCAAGCATTTTCTGGAACAGAGCCTCTCTCTTTATGAAGAAGTGGGAGATCCATCTGGCATCGCTGCCTCGTTGAACGCTCTGGCGGTCACGGCGCGGGATCGAGGTGACTACTCCTCCGCGCAGAGCAATTTCGAGCGAAGCCTGGCTTGCTGGCGCAAGCTGTCAGACCGGTTGGCGGTTGCCCGTTGTCTTCACAACCTCGCCAACGTAGCCCGGGTGCGAGGAGACTATTCGCGCGCGCGTATGGCTCTGCGTGAAGCGGCTCGCATTTTTGAGGAACTCGGCGATCGCAGCGGAGCCGCATGGTCGATCAACCAGCAGGGTGACCTCGTGCGCGAACGCGGCGACATAGCTTCCGCCTGGGTCTTGTATCAACGTGCGCTTCTAGCCTTCCGGGAAACCGGGGACCCGTGGGGCGCGGCTAGGTCCCTGACGGACCTCGGAAGTATCGACTGTGAGCAGGGAAACTATGCGGGTGCATACGCAGCCTATCGCGAAGCCCTGGAGATTTTTGCAGCGTTGGGGCACCGGCGCGGTGCGGCACGGGCACTGGAAGGCTCTGCTTGTCTTGCGCTGGCTCGGGGACAAGCCGCGCGCGCACTGAAACTGGCCGCCGCCGCCTCGCATTTACGCCAGTTGATCTGCGCACCTTTGCCGCCGGCAGAACAATCCAAACTTCATCAGACGCTGATGGCTGCTTGGGAGTCGCTCGGTGAGGCGAAGGGAAAGAGTGTCTGGGCCGAGGGATATACCCTGAATCTCGAAAAAGCGATCCAGTATTCCTTAGACGAGCCGGTCGCTATTCCAACTTTGCAGGATCGATGAGCCGGCGTACCGCCGCCACTCTGTCGGCTGGAATGCCCGTCCTGCGGGCGTGCTCCCGAACCGTATCCTCATCCGGCGCAAGATAAACGCAGTAGACCTTGTCCTCAGTGACGTAGCTATGCAGCCACTGGATCTGCGGTCCCATTTCCTTCAGTGTCTGCAATGAACGCAGAGACACTTCCCTGATCTGCGTCTCTGAGAATGAGCCGGCACCCGGCACCTCGCGTTCGATCACAAATTGCGGCACGATTCAGGATTTTAGCACCAACATTGACGGGAACGCTTATGAACGGCTTCCCCCTCCTTGGTCGGCGGCATTCTGCAAGTCTGAAATTGTGAAAACGCTGCCACACCCAGGAGCGAAGCAGCCCTCACTCTCACCCGCGGCCGTGGGTGCCAGTTTCAATGGCCACCTGCTCAAGTTGTCCAGGCTGTGCCGATCGCTGCGCTTCAAGCATCCTTCTCATATCGTCACTAGCGGTTTCTTGATCTCGCTCGTCTGCTTCAACCATTCGTGCAGAATGTCGAGGTCGCGCCGCGAACCAAAACGGCGCTCGGTCCAAGGCTGCAGCATCTCCTTCTTCCTGAACCCTGGAGGTCCGCAAATAAATACGCAGAACCTGTCGATCCCGTTGCCTCTCGTTCGTCGTGTAAATGAAGGCGAGGTCTAAAGATAAAGCGCCTGATTTGGAATGAGTAAAGGAGATACCGATGTTTAGCGTAAAGGCTCAGAAGTTAGAGGACGCAACCATTCTTCACTTAACAGGCAAAATTGTGATCGGCAACGCCTGCTCGATTTTGCAGAATGCAGTATTTCGACAAGCAACCACCAGAATGCTGATTCTTGACCTGGCCCAGGTTGATCTCATGGATGCAGGCAGCCTGGGGGTCTTGCTAGGACTAAGAGAGTGGGCTCAATCAAAAGGAATTGAACTCAAGCTGATGAATGCCACGGGCTTGGTCGAACACATATTCGAGTTAACCGGGCTGGATCGTGTCTTTGAATTCTGCTCCGCCCGAGACTTGTTTTGCCTGCTGCGCCGGGCAGCTGCGATGCCGTCCCGGTCGCGCGACGGTTCGGAGCCAGAAGATGGCAGGGCCTACCCTACAGGAAGAGATTTGAATTCAGTCCAACCGCCTCACTCCTCATCCGGAATTTCGCGCCTCCAGGCTCTTGAGCGCTGAGTCGCTATGCTGGTGAACTTCGCTGATCTTGCTCGCCAACACTTCGGTTGCAAATGGCTTGTTGAGCAAAACCGCACCGGAGCCGATCTTCGCGTTCTCGATCGCTGCCACATCCGTATAGCCCGACATGAAGATCACAGCAAACCCTTCACGTCGCTGTCTGAGCTTGTCCACTAGCTCTGGGCCACCCATGCGAGGCATGACAATGTCGGTCAGGACGATGTCGATCTTGCCGGAATGCTCGTCCGCTACTGCCAGAGCCTCGAGTCCGTTGCCGGCCTGCAATACCGTATAACCAAGTCTTTTCAGCGACTCGGCCGCGAGCACTCGGAGTGGAGTTTCATCTTCTACTAAGAGGATCGTGCCATCGCCCTTCGGAGCAACCGCCACCGCCCGTGCGATCGGCAGAGGAACAGATCTATCCAACGACGGAAAGTAAACTTTGAAAGTCGTGCCGACGCCAGGCTCGCTGTAGACGGCAATATGTCCCCGGCTTTGTTTAACGATTCCGTAGACGGTGGCAAGGCCCAACCCGGTCCCCTTCCCCGCTTCTTTCGTCGTGAAGAACGGTTCGAAAATATGTTGGAGTGTCTCTTTCGACATTCCGCACCCTGTATCGGTCACGGCGATCAGCACGTAGGAACCCGGGGTCACTTCGCTATTGGTGGCAGCGTAGGATTCGTCGAGTTCGCACGGCTGGGTCTCGACTATCAACTTTCCGCCATTAGGCATGGCGTCGCGGGCATTCACTGCAAGGTTCATGACCACTTGCTCCAGCTGCCCAGGATCAGCTTGCAGTCGCCCGATCTGATCCGAAAAACTGGTCACCAGCTCAATGTCTTCTCCAATCAGGACCCGCAACATCTTCACCATATTCCGGACGGTCTGATTTGGATCCAAAACTTGTGGTGCGAGCACTTGTTTGCGACTGAAGGCGAGAAGTTGCCGGGTCAAGCCGCTCGCTCGCTCACCTGCGTTCTTGATTTCCTCGACATAAGACCTCGTCTTCGGTGTTACCGAATCAAGCAGCAGGTCGCTATAACCCTTGATGATCATCACCAGGTTGTTAAAGTCGTGTGCCACGCCTCCGGCCAACCGCCCCACCGCTTCCAACCGCGCCGACCGCAGCAGGCCTTCTCGCGATTGCAGCAGGCTCTTACGCATTTCCTCAAACGCGATTGTCACATCCGCAACTTCGTCAGTCCCTCGAACCGGTATCTGAAACTCAAAATCACCGTCCTGCAGTCGACGCGCGCCCAGAGCCAAGTTCTCCAAAGGCCGCGTGATCTGCTTCGACAGGAGGAAGGCTATGAATGCGCCGGCCAAAACCGCCACCGCTCCGAGCGTCAGCAGCATGCGATTGAGGGTCCGCAGGAACTGCGTCGCTTGGTCGAAAGACTGCAGAGAGTACAGCCGCACCGGATGATCGCCTGGCAGTTCGACAAAACTCGCCAGATAATGCTCCCCTGCAATATAGATCTCCTGAATCGAATCTGAAGTTCTCTGCCCCTGCGAAAGAGACGCCTCAAAATCGTCCCGCACTCCCGCTGGAAGAGAACTCAGAATCACGATCCCATTTCGCTCAAACGTCAAAGCAGACTTGCTGAAGGCCCCACTGCCCACAATAGATCGCGTTGTTAGCTCGTGGCCAAGAGCGATTCTGCCCAGCCCGCGTTGGTTCGGACCCGCCCCTGCGACAATCGGCGCAAAACTCACGTCGTACAGATGACCGCCCACAAACCACCAATCGTGCTGCCCGGTTGACCCTTGCATCAGACGCTTGACGGTTGAGAGAGGAACATCGTCCGACTTGGAATGAAACCCGAGCAGGTCGCCATTCGCGTTCTCCAATATCAAAAGATCCGAGTTGCTCGTTTGTAACAGCGACTCTGAGCCATCCTCGACCGTGACTCGGTCGTTGGTAGACATCAAGGCTTTCAGAGTGGGCTGGTCGGCCATCAGCGTCGCACTCTGTTGCGCCTGCTGACGAAGCGTCTCTTCAACCCGAGTATTGACGGCGGATTCCGCTCGCAGCGTGGAAACCAGATCCTCCCGCACGTGAACGCGCATTTGCGCCTGGACAAGTACCAGGATCGCGGCCGTCAGCAGAAACACGACGGCCACCATCGACACTAATAGCTTGGTCCGGAGGTGTCTGAAAGGACGATCAAACACGCAACCAGCAGATTAAGAGACCCCCGCCCACGCTGCCAGACACCTTGGTAACTGCGCCCTTGGCAGCCAAACACGCGAGTAACCTTGCCGGGGTAACCACTGGCCGCGACAATCGAGAGACGCATGCGGGGTTTTAGTCGGATTATCGGTGTGCTCGTGTGTCTTGGATCTGTTGGGGGTATGGCTCAAGATACCGCCAACAATGCGGAGGCACTCGCTCGCCTAAATCATGAACTGCAAGAAACGCGCTCGGAACTTGCAGACTCCCGCCGACAGATTGAAGAACTCCGCCAAGGCCTTGAAGAACTGCGCAAGCAACTCCAGAGCGACCGATCCGCCGCAAGTCCTGCGCCCTCAGCGGTTGAACCATCGACCGCGGCCGCGGACCAAGATCCCACCTTCTTGGCGGCAAAAATCTCCGAACTCCACCAGGACAAAGTTGAGAGCCAGAGCAAGTATCCGGTGAAGGTCTCGGGGCTTGTGCTCTTCAATTCATACGTGAACCGAGGAAACCTCGACATTCAGGACCTTCCCAACCTGGCGTTCCCGCAGTATCCCGGCGCTGCCGATGGCAGCTTTGGGGCGACTCTCCGCCAGACTCTGTTCGGCGTGAGCGCGACCGGGCCGAAGCTATTTGGTGCTCACACATCTGCCGAAGCGGAAATCGACTTCGGGGGCGGCAGCCCCACCACTTCCTTCGGAGTTGCTACAGGTATAGTGCGGCTGCGCACCGCAAACGTCTCCCTCGATTGGATGCACACCTCGCTGAAGATCGGGCAGGATGGTCTCTTCTTCTCCCCATTGAACCCAACTTCGTATGCCACGCTGCTCGAGCCCGCGCTCTCCTGGTCCGGCAATCTGTGGGTCTGGACTCCACAAATTGAAGTCGAGCACCGCGTCGCCCTGAACAATGTATCGAATCTCGTTTTGCAGGGCGGGCTCCTGGATCCGCTAACTGAGGAAATACCACAGTTCCAGCGACGAACCCCCACCGCGGGCGAGGCGACTCGAACGCCCGCCTTTGCCGGACGCATTGGGCTCGACAGTTCCAGCGCTCGCCATCCGTTTAGCATCGGCTTCGGTGGCTATCGCGCCCAGCAGCAATACCAGACATTCCCCAACATCAGCAGTTGGACCTTGAATGAAGATTTCAAAGTTCCTCTCGGGAACTATCTGGAACTTTCCGGAGAATGGTACGAAGGGCAGGCGGTTGGAGGCCTAGGAGGCGGCATTTGGACCAGCGTGGTCTATCCAGAGGCCACCGCGCCTTACAGCGCGGTCCATCCCCTTCGCTCCACCGGAGGATGGGCCCAACTCAAAGTGAAACCGGCCGCGCGCGTCGAGATCAACGGAGTATTCGGCCAGGACGGAAATAACGGGCAGGATCTCCGTTTCTTTCCCACTCCGTTCACTGGCGAAGGGTTTAGCCCTCTTCAAAAGAATCGGACAAACTTGGTGAACTTCATCTACAAACCGAACGCGTTTCTTCTCTTCGCGGTCGAATATCGCCATCTGTTCACAGCCCCGGCCAGTGCAGAAGGCGCATCCGGAGATCAGCTCAACTTCGCGGCTGGAGTCCACTTCTGATGATTCGAGTCCGCATGGCCTTGCTAGTCGTCGCTCTGAGCGGTTTTCTCACCGCTCAGGATGGCAGCGTCCGCGGAAAGATCAACATACTTCAGCTTCCAAAAGACGCACCCGGGCATTCTGATGTTGTCATCTGGCTTGCGCCTCGCGGATCCAGCGCAACCGTATCGCCCGGACCTACTCCACGCCTGACCCAAAAGAACAAGCAATTCCTGCCGCACGTTCTCGCGATCACCGTGGGAACACAAGTCGAGTTTCCAAATCAGGACCCTTTCTTTCACGATGTGTTCTCCATCTATAGAGGCAAGCCGTTTGACCTGGGACTATATGAGAGTGGAGCCACTCGGAAAGTTCGCTTCTCCCAGCCGGGAGTTTCCTTCATCTTCTGCAACATCCATCCCGAGATGAGTGCCGCGGTTGTCGCCCTAACCACGCCTTACTTCACGGTGTCGGCGCCAGACGGCAACTTCCAGATCAACCACGTACCCGTAGGGCCTTACAAGCTTGAAATTTGGTATGAGCACTCTTCTGAATCTGAATTGACCTCCGCGTCGCGTGACCTCGATATCGCGGCTGGCAACAATGACGTTCCGCCCATCAGCCTTCATTCTGCGGCCGTTCCTCACAACCACCTCAACAAATACGGGGAACCGTATCCGCTCGACAAGCCTGAGAAATACTAACTTCGATCTCCCAACTTCCGGTTCTCGCCTGTGCCAACTGCCATTGTCCTGGGCGGAATATTCTGATTCAGCCGGAACAAATTAGCTGGATCATAGTGCGACTTGACCTCCACCATGCGATCCCATCTTTCGTGATAAGCCTCGGGCACGCGATCTTGTTCATCGCCGCTCATGAAATTCACATAGACACCCAGCTTCATCGCAGGCCGGAGTTTGTTGAATAGCCCGCGAATCCAGGAAATGTTCGCCTCATCGCCTGACGGTTCCGACCAGTTCGCCAGCAGATTCATAATGAAAGGAGCACTGCGATCGCCGAACGCCGTCTCGTTCGCGCCCATCCGTGCCGCCGCGCCACCCAGATACGCAAGTTCAATCTGCGTTTCCGACGACGGCATGGTGGCAACCGCTTCCACCAGGCGATCAATCGAACCGTCGTCGAGATAGGTAAAGTAACCCGACTTGGTGTAATAGCGCCGGCCATGCGGAAAATCGGAATCCGCCATAGTTTGCAAATTCATGAACGACACAACTCGGCTGCTCACAGAATTCGAATTGCACATCGAGAGCGCGCGCTTCAAGTGCGGACGTCCAGCTTCAGCGTCGCCAGTCCAAACCAGGGAACTTCCCGCAATCGGCCGGCCGCGCAGTTCGATCGGTACACTCTCTTTATGAGGAGCGAGGCGCAGGTCAATGTTCCACTTCAGGTCGAATGGCGCTTCGGCCATGAAGTCTCTCCAGAACTCAAGGAGCCGGCGAATCTCGACCTTAGGAGTCAGTCCTGCAGCGAGCACAACACAAGTAAGGGGATGCAGTTTCACTTCGAATTCAGTCACCACTCCAAAGTTGCCCCCGCCTCCGCGCAAAGCCCAAAACAAATCCGGGTTCTCTTTCGCATCAGCGCGTACGACCGAAGCATCCCCGGTCACAAGCGCGAACCCCTCGACGTTATCGCACGACAATCCGAATCTTCGAGTTAGCCATCCGGTTCCCCCGCCCAGGATCAGTCCCGATGCGCCGGTGTGAGACACCACGCCCGACGGAAATATCAAACCTGCTTTTTGCGTTGCGGAATCAACCGCTCCCAGCAGACAACCTCCAGCAATCCGCGCTCGTCGTGCCTCGGCATCGACCGTCACCTGCCGCATTCTTGATAAGTCAATCACGAGGCCGCCATCGCACGAACTGAAGCCTGCCAGGCTATGCCCGCCGCACCGGATGGCCGTGAGAATGCCGTTCTCAGCCGCGGCTCGGACGGCGTTCTGCACATCGGCCACATCTGCGCATCGCGCAATCAATCCCGGCGCGCGAGCGACCATGCCATTCCAAATAACGCGCGCCTCTTCGTAGCCGCTGCCGCCGGGCTGCAGCAAATCACCGGTGAATCGCCGGTGGAGCGAAGAATAAACTTCCTCGCTGGCTTCGCTCATCTCGGTCTCCCCTCAGAACATGCTGCGCCGTCGAGCTCGCAGGTACAAAAGCGAGATCAGAACCAGGAAAACAGAAAATGCCGGAACCGACCATTGCAGCCCCTCCACGAAGAAGGTTGTAGCCGCGATTGCGAGCAGTAAACAAATACCGACCACCGTGAATAGCGGATGCCCCCACAAACGCATCGGCAAACTCAATAGTCGCCCGCGCGTGATGGCTTTGCGAAACCGAAGGTGCGTGTTGAGAATTACCAGCCACACGAAGAGCATTCCCGCAACCGCGGTCCCGTAAAGCCTGAGGAAAGCATTCTTAGGAGCAAAGATGGCGAGCAGAATGGCCGCGACAATTCCCGCGGTTGAAGCCAGCAGAGCGCGATGCGGCACCCCGTTGCCGCTCACCTTGCCCATCCATCCCGGGGCATAGCCTCCTTGTCCCAGTGAGAAAAGCATTCGGGTTGAAAGATAAAGGTTGGTATTCACGCTCGAGAGTGCCGCCGTCAGCACGACAAAGTTCATGATCGCGGCGGCGAAGGGTATATGCGCCGCGGCAAATGCCGTCACAAAAGGACTGCCTGAAAGTGTGGACGAACCGCTGGTCTGGTTCCACGGAACCATCGCCACCATAATCAAAATCGCCAGCACATAAAACAAAATCAGGCGCCACACAATGCTCCGCATGGCGTGCGGAATGTTAGCCTCGGGATCCTCGGCTTCTCCCGCAGTGACCGCAATAATCTCCACTCCCATATAGCTGGTGACAGTAATCGTTAACGAAAGCCAAACTCCTTTCCAACCCGCCGGCAGGAATCCCCCATGCTGCGTCAAATTCGACAAGCCGATCGCACTCCGGGAGCCGACGCCAAGAATCAAAGCAATCCCCACAACAATGAAGACGATGATGGCCGCCACCTTGATCATGGCGAACCAATATTCAAACTCACCCAACCGGTTGACCTGCATGGAATTGAGCGCTACCAGAGCGGCCGAAACCAGCACCACCCAAATCCACTGCGGAACATTCGGAAACCAGAAGGAGATGTAGATACCGGCAGCCGTCACTTCAGCACCAATTGCGATAATCTGCGCGACTCCGTAGGTCGCTCGAACTGAAAAACCTGCCCAGGGATTGAGGTACTTCTCGGCATAAACCCCAAACGCTCCCGCAACCGGGTGGACGACTGCCATCTCCGCCAGCGCATACGACATGATCAGGGCGATGCCCGCTCCCAGCAGATAAGAAAAAATAACGGCCGGTCCAGCAAGGCGAATGGTTACGCTGCTTCCCAGAAACAGCCCCACACCAATGGCGCCGCCAATGGCCATCATGGTGAGCTGCCTTTGCCCCAGGCGGCGGTGCAGACCTTCCCCTTGCGCCATCGTCGGCTTCTCGCCTGCGACCGTGGCTCCGACGGCTGAAGGTTGTTGATCAGTCATAACTGCCGACGCCGGCAGGGTCGCGGACGAGAAGATCGATGTTTTTGCTCAGGACTTCTGCGACAGCCTTTACGTCGTCCAATGTGTTGTACACGTGGAACGATATCCGCAGGCCGTCGTGACGGTTCGACGCGACGATTCCGTTTTCTGCGAGCTTCTGAACCAGCAAGGTTGAATCTGTAGCCTGCAAAACCACCAGCGGCCCAGCGCTGTCAGCGGGCGTTTTGGCGCGAATACCAAGATCGCGCGCCATACTCAATAGCGATTGCGCCAGCCTCTTGATGTGATCTGCCACATTCTCCATGCCAATTTTTCGCAGCATTTCAAATCCCGGCACCGCTCCATACAAATTGGGTACGGCAGGTGTGCCAGACTCGAACCTTCGCGCGGTGGGAGAGAGCGCAAGAGTCTGCGGATCGTAAGCAAAAGGATTTGTTTGCGCGAACCACCCTGTCATCGTGGGAACCAGCGACGCAATGAGTTCCTTACGCACGTACAGGAAAGCGAGGCCGGGAGGGCCGAGCAGATACTTCAGTGTCCCGGCCAAATAAAAATCGAGATCCATGGCCTGCACATCAATCGGACGCGTTCCGGAGTCCTGGTAGTCATCGAGCATTACGAGGGCCCCGGCATGGTGAGCGATTTGCGTAATCGCGCTTACTTCGGAACGAAAACCATTCTTGAAGCAAACGTGCGTGAGGGGGACGACACCCGTATCGCGATCCACCACCTCTTCGTAATTGGCCGCCGGAATACGGTTGCCTTCCGCGCGCACAAATCGCACATCAGCGCCTCGAACCCGCTGCGCGAGCCAGACGTGGCCCATGGTCGGAAATTCGAACTCGCCCATCACCACTTTCTTCCGCTCGTGGAAATTCAGCGCACTGGCGACGCTGTTGATGCCTGCCGAGACGCTGGTCACGATGGCAACTTCATCTGGGCTGGCGTGTATGAATTGCGCAAACGCAGTTCGCGCTGCCTCGTACCGGTTCACCCATAGCTCCCACGGCGAACCTTGCTCGTGCCAACTGTTGATGAAGCCCTCCACGCCGCTCTGCACGGCATCCGACAGAGCCCCCTGGGAGCAACTGTTGAGATAGATCTTCCGCTCGAAAATGCGGAAGCGAGAACGAATGCCGAGGATCTGCTTGTCGGTCAGCATGGGGCTCTCGTCTCGGCCAGAGCTCTTCCGAAGCTTCGCACTTCTTCCATCGTGTTGTAATGCACAAGCGATGCCCGAACTGCGCCGCTCTCCGTAGCCAGCCCCAAGCGCTTCATCAGCCGCGGCGAATACATGTGGCCATCGCGCACACCGATATTCCTCTTCGCAAGTTCTTCGGTGACTCTCGCCGGAGAAATATTCGGCAAATTAAAGCACAGCGTCGCGACGCGCTCGTGGATCCTGTTTGCGTCCGATACCCCATAGACAATTGCGCCGCAAGCGTTCAGCACACGAAGCATCTCGCTGGACAGTGATTCCTCGTAGGCTCGAATCGCCTCGAACGCGCGTCGCAGAGCCGCCCGCCGCGACTCAGTCGTTTCAATGTTGCGGCCCATGTGTCTGCCCAGATTTTCCAAATACCGCACCGCAGCATCCATCCCGGCCACATTTTCGTAGATAAAAGTCCCCGCTTCAATCTTCCCGGGTGGTTCGTCGGCAATGAAATCCTCTCGGAAAGTTGGCAGTCCCTGCAGCAGTTCGCGACGCCCCCAAAGAAATCCCATGTGAGGCGCGAAGATTTTGTAGCCGGAACACACCAGGTAGTCGCAGTCAAAGGCCTGTACGTCGATCAGTCCGTGGGGGCCGTAGTGCACGGAGTCGAGAAAGATCTCAGCCCCCACCGCATGCACCACTCTTCCCGCCGCTGCCACATCCACAATCGACCCGATGGCATTCGAAGTAAGAGTACAAGCAAGGAGTCGCGTAGACGACGACACCAGAGGAATGAGGTCATCCGCATGAAGATTTCCATCCTCCCGCATCCTCCACCAACGGATTTGTGCTCCATTTTTTTCCAATGCCATCCAAGTGGCGAGGTTGGCTTCGTGGTCCATGTCGGTTACGACAATCTCGTTCCGTTTGCCGAGCGTTTGTCCGACAGCCAAACTCACCAATCGGATGAACGAAGTGGCGTTCATGCCAAACGCGATCTCGCTCGCATCGCGCGCGTTCACCAGAGCGGCAACACTCTGCCGCGCCCGCGAAATCGTTGCGTCCACTTCAACGCTCTTCGGGTAGCGTCCTCCTCGCTGCACATTGCATTCCAGGAGGTGATGGTTCACCGCATCGAGTACGATCTGCGGAACCTGCGCGCCCGCCGCATTGTCGAAAAAAACAAATCCCGGTGTTCGATTCAGCGCGGGAAAAGCAGCGCGAACGGCTTCAACGTCGATCTCCGGGTTCGAACCCGGTGGAAGTTCTGGGTGGAGTACACCCTTGGACTTGGCCTCCAAGCTTTGCTCCTGATCACAAAAAATCGCACAACTTGCCGAACGAAACGAGCAGCGCTCAACCTATACCGCGCTGCAAGCACGCGTCAAGGGCACACTTTGCGCTTTTGAGGATAGAATGTCTGCTCTGCCATCAGCGGAACGCGAGCAGTCTCAAGAACAGATGCCTGTCTCCTCGACGAGTTCGAAGCTCATCTACGACGCGTTAAAAGAATGCGACGTCCGTCTGGTCTCAGCTCTGCCCGAAACCTGGTTGGTGCATCTCATCCGCCTTGCCGACGACGACCCCGAGATGACTCTGGTGCGCCTGGCAAAGGAAGAGGAGGGTATCGGCATCTCCGCCGGAGCTCACTTTGCCGGCGTCAAATCCGCCATGCTGATGCAGAATCACGGCTTCCTCGCGTCCATCAATGGCATCGTCTCCTTCGCCCATCTATACCAAATTCCTCTTCTGATGCTCATCAGTTATCGCGGCTCTCTCGGCGAACGCGACCCGTGGCAAACACAGGGCGGAAACGTCACCGAACCGGTCTTGCGCGCGCTGCGCATCCCTTATTTTTTCCTTGATACCTCCGACACAGTCAAGAAGCGCATTCGGCAGGCGCAAACCCTCGCCGAAAGCAGCTTGCAGCCCGTCGCTCTTCTCTTGACGCGCGACCTGATGTGGGAGGAGCAATGATACTCCGCCTCGATTGCCTTCGATCGATTTATTCCGAACTCGAAAACCGTCTGGTCGTCACCATCATGGGAGCGGTCGCCGCCGAACTCCAATCCCTCGGCCACCGGCCCAATTTCTTCTACCTGCAACACGCCATGGGGCTCGCCTCCTCAACGGGACTAGGCCTCGCTCTCTGCCTGCCGGACCAAAGAGTCATCGTCATCGATGGCGACGGCTCCCTTCTGATGAACCTTGGCAGCCTCACCACGATGGCCCGCTATCGTCCCAAGAAGTTGCTCCACATCGTTTTCGATAACGAGAGCCTGCTCTCAGTCGGTGGTTTCCCCACAGCGACCAGCACAGGTACCGATCTCGAAGGAATCGCCCGCGCCGCCGGCGTTCCGCGCGTGTCTACTGTCCGCACTCTCGAAGACTTCAAGACCACAGTAAGCGACGCCGTGCGTGGCGATGAACTCACGACCATCATCGCCAAGGTCGAAGCCAAGGGCCCCGCGGCTTATGTCACTGACCTGTCGTTGCTCGAGAATCGGTTTCAATTCCGTCGGCACATTCAATCCATCCAGCGGCGCTGAAGATCGAATGCAAACCGTGTGAGGTGAACAATGTCTCGCGTCTTGACCGAACTGCTCGCAGACCTGGCGGCTGGCCGCCTTCGAGTTGTCGATCTCACCCAGCCTCTGAGTCCGCAGACGCCTCTGCTGCCGCTGCCAACGCAATGGAACAACACTCCCGCGTTCAAGATCTGGGAGCTTTCGCGTTATGATGAGCGCGGTCCTGCCTGGTACTGGAATGCGTTCGAAACCGGCGAGCACACCGGCACTCATTTTGACGCTCCCGTCCACTGGGTCTCCGGGAAAGATCTTCCCGACAATACCGTGGACCGCATTCCGTCCAAGAAATTTGTCGGCCCAGCCTGCGTCATCGATATCAGTGCGGACTCGGCGCGAAATCCGAACTACCTGCTGACGCTGGAGGGCGTGCGACATTGGGAAGAACAACATGGCCGCATCCCCGCGGGCGCGTGGTTTCTCTTGCGGACAGACTGGTCGAAACGCCGCGAACCGAAGGACTACATCAACTTGAAAGAGAACGGGCCCCACACCCCCGGATTGGCCAAGGAAACTTCTGCCTTCCTCGCCCAGGAGCGCGATGTGCTAGGCGTTGGCGTCGAGACCGTCGGCACTGATGCTGGCCAGGCCGCAACGTTTGACCCGCCCTTCCCGAACCATTACCTGATGCACGGCAGCGGCAAGTTTGGATTGGCCGGCCTGTCTAACCTCGATCAGCTTCCACCTACCGGTGCCATCGTCCTTGCGGCACCGCTGAAAATCGTCGGTGGCTCCGGCAGTCCTCTGCGCGTCATAGCGATCACACCCTGACGGTTCGCGAGCGCGCGAACCTTGCGCAACTGGAAGGGACCTCGGTAGTTTCGGCGCTCCGAACCTTCGCAGCAACAAAACGCGCTGCAGGATATTGAGCATGGCAAAAGAGCATCCAGTTCTGGTACTGGCATCGGAAAACGATCCGCAGTTCGCGATGCTGCACGACCTGCCTCACACAATCTGTGGCGCGGCCGACGCGTGTACGCGGGCCGGACAAGACGCGACCGTAATTCTGCAATGGTCGGGCACCCGCGAGTTATTGCGCACTGCGCTGGCAAGGTGCGGCAACGTCCGCTGGGTCCACTCCCGGGCCGCCGGCCTCGATAACATGTTGTTTCCCGAACTCGTCGAGAGCGACGTCCTGTTGACCAACGGCAGCGGCGTGTTCAGCGCATCCCTCGGAGAGTTTGTCCTGGCCGCGATTCTCTACTTCGCCAAAGATCTCCGGCGCATGATCCGCAACCAGACCGCAGAAGTCTGGGAGCCTTTCGACGTCGACGAAGTTTCCGGTCAAACCGTGGGGATCTTGGGCTACGGCGACATTGGCCGCGCCGTCGCGACGCGGGTGAAAGCCATGGGCATGCGCGTTCTCGCGACGAAGCGGCATGTCCCCGCATCGGCCGATCCGCTGCTGGAGCATTTCTACCAGCCGGACGCCCGGCGGGAGATGATGGCCCTCTGCGACTACATTGTCGCGACTGCGCCATTGACCGAAGAGACGCGGCACATGATCAGCGATGCCGAGTTCGCGGCAATGAAGTCTACGGCCGTGGTGATCAACGTGGGACGCGGACCCGTGATTGATGAGGCGGCTCTATTGCGTGCCCTGGCCGCCAGGCAGATCAAAGGAGCCGCACTGGACGTCTTTGAGCATGAACCGCTGCCTGCGGCACATCCGCTGTACAAGCTGGAGAACGTCTTGCTCTCGCCGCACAGCGCCGACCACACCGCCGACTGGCAGGATCAGGCGATGCGCTTCTTTCTCGAACAGTACGACAGGTTTGAGAAAAGCCAGCCGTTGCAGAACATTGTCAATAAGCGCCTGGGATATTGACGCACCGATCCTTTCGCCGTCTTCAGCGATCCGCGAAGTACCCATCTCGCGTCTGCACCACCAGGTCCTTCCGCTTGGTCGTCAGGATGATCTTGTGGTAACCAGTGGCGTCGTTTGCTTGGTCAGGCGTGTAGCCCATGCTGTATTGCGTGCGCAGTTCCTCGGCAATGCTCGGATAGATTGCATCGACTGTCTGTTTCTTGGAGACTTCGAAGAATCTGCCGCCAGTTTCCTTTGAAATTCGTTCGAGAACTTTCTTCCCGTCCACGCGGCCTTCCTCAGGATATCGCTGGCCTCCGCCCCGGTGACCGCCACCGTGGCCTCCGCCCCCGGGCCAGCCTCCACCACCGCCACCGGGCCAACCTCCGCCGCTCCCACCTCCAGGCCGCCCGTAGCCGTAGCCCCCCTCTTGACGATGATCGGCGAAGAGAATCGAATAGACTAGGGTATCGGCGCGTTGAGCCGCCGCAATCGCGCTGTCGAGCGTCTCTTTGCTTCCCCGGTCAACGCCGTCCGACAGGATCACGAGCGCTTTGCGCCCTTGCTGCTTCTTCATCAGTTCGTCCGACGCCAGAAACACCGCATCGTAAAGCAGCGTGCCGCCTCGGTGATGCGCTCGCCCCGATTGAGGATCCTGAGAAGATCGACTGTCATCTGCGCTGTCATATTTGGGTGTCTGCAGCATCTCCAGCGCTGAGCGCAGCTTGTCGGTCGAAGAAGTCAGGTCCTGCAGAAGCTCCACCTCACGGTCAAAATGAACCAGGAAAGCCCGGTCGGTAGCCGACTTGAGCATTTGATCGAGAAATCCCTTGCTCGCACTTTTCTTCTGATCCAGCACATTCCTCTGGCTCAGGCTGGTGTCGACCAGCAGCCCGAGAGTCAGAGGAAGATTGGCTTCCTGCGAAAAATAGCGGATCGTCTGCGGGTGACCATCTTCCTCCAGCACAAAGTCGTCCTTCGTCAGATCGCGAACGATTTGTCCGTGCTTATCCCGGACGGTGACAGGCAGAGTGACCACCTTGACGTCGACAGACAAGGTGGCCGCAGGGGACGCATCTTGACCACGCGCCTGTCGAGTAGCAACGAACAGGCAAACCAGGGCCAGGGCCTGACCAGCCCGGATCAGCCAGGTCAGGCTCACCGCCCGCTGTCGCAGAATGGAATCATTCGACACAAGTTCTAGCCGCCGCTGGCCAACCCCCGCAGTGTAGCCGCGATTTTGCTGTCTGACTGAAACTCTGGTCATCGAGAGGCAGGAACGGAGAGTGCGCCCAGGCACTCTCCATCCGCAAACATGTTATTTCGGCTGAGAAGAGTCCGGTGGCGTGCCTGAGCCTTCCTGGTCGTGGTGACCTCCCCGCCATTGTTCGTGCTCACTCTGCATTTCGTCCCATTTCTTTTGCTGGTTGGAATCCAGAAGTGAACGGATCTGGTCGGACGACGCTTTGTGGATCTCCATCATCTTCGTTCTGCGATCGGCTTGCGCCGTCGACGAATCAGATCGCAGGCTCTCCATTTGCGACTGCTCCGACTTCAAGATGTCGAGCACTTTGGGTTGCTGATCCGACGTGAGCTTCAGTCTCTTGGTCAGCATCTCGGTGCGCTTGGCTGGATCAAAATGGCGGTGGCCGTGCTCCGCTCCTGCTGGCGCCGATGGCTGATCGTTATTGCTGCTGTCTTGCGCGACGGCAGAAAACGAGATCGTGCATACGAGCCCCGCCAGCAACAGCGCGAGTAAGCAATGCTTCAACATGGTATCTCCTCCGATCAAATCTCTCGATTGGTCTTGATCGTATGAACCAGATTATGGGCGCTGAGTTGTGAGATCGCTCTCACTTTTACGAATCTTTACTCGCCCGCACAATGGCTCTACCGAATGATTGGAATACATGACAAATAGGCTGGAAGGGGAAAGCGGTCACGCATAAAATCGTCGGAGTCAAACCCTGTCGCACCGCAGTTTTTCCCGGCTCAATCTCGCACATTTACCGCTTGCAGACAAAATTTTACAGTGCCCTCCAGGGGATCGGGCTATCATCCCGAAAGTGTCCGCCCATGAACAAACGGATGACCAAACGGACGACCGAATAGATGACTGAATGGATGAGCAAATGGTCGATTACCGTGAGGGGGAAATCGCTTCTCCGCCTGCTGCTCATGGGTCTGGCGCTGCGGCTCGCCCTCGATCGTTCTTTCGCCCAAACGACGCCACCCCAGGCTCAACCAAGTCCAGCGCAGGATGGCACTATTCACGGCATCGTGAAGTCCGGCAACATGCCGATTCCGGGCGCCTCCGTTTCCATCTCTGTCGGATCTTCCTCCGAGAAAATCTCCACCTGGACCGACGTGGATGGCAGCTACTCTGCCCCGGTCCCGTCGTCTGGCTCCTACACCGTGCGCGTGCAGATGGTCGCGTTCGCGAACAGCACGCAGCAGGTAGTGATCGACGCAACCCACCAGACAGTGCAAGCGAACTTCGAACTCATCCTCCTGTCGCGATCTAAGGAGGCGCCCCCCCAGCCCAGAAGGCCTGGCGGGCCGGCAACGGCGCAGCGCGGATTTCAAAATCTTTCGATAACTCCGAGTCTGAATGGCCAGGACGCGGGCAGCAACCCGATGAATGATGTCGTGCCCTCCGGCATGCCCGTTCCCGGAGTCGACCCCAGCAGCGCGACCGAATCGATCGCCGTTTCCGGCAACGCGTCCAGTCCGTTCAACTCCATGAGTGGAGACGAACTTCAGCAGCGCATCAACGATGCTCGCCAGCCAGGCGGCGGTTTCGGGGGAGGCGGCGGAACAGGCGCATTCGGCGGTCCGGTC
This sequence comes from Candidatus Sulfotelmatobacter sp., assembly GCA_035695545.1. Lineage (GTDB taxonomy): Bacteria > Acidobacteriota > Terriglobia > Terriglobales > Acidobacteriaceae > Sulfotelmatobacter. The sequence continues at coordinate 25,071 of DASRRV010000132.1, forward strand.
GGAGGCTTCGGCGGTGGTGGTAGCGGACGCCCCATGACCATCGTCGGCCGCCGCGGCTTCGACATCAATCATCCTCATGGATCGATCTATTACAGCATCGGCGACTCCGCGCTCAATGCCGCACCCTATTCGCTCACCGGCCAACCCACCATCAAGCCGGGGTATCTCCAGAACTCGTTTGGCGGTTCCATCGGCGGGCCGCTGAACATTCCCAGGATCTATCACGGCGGCACCAAAACATTCTTCTTCGTCAATTACAACGGCAAGCGCGGCGAAAATCCCTTCGACCAGTTTTCGACAGTACCCACCTTGCTGCAACGGCAGGGAAATTTTTCTGCATTGTGTCAGACCGGGTTCACTGCCGGCGTATGCAACGATCGGGACAGCAACAACAACGTGATCGGCCAGCTGTACTCGGTAAATCCCTCCACCGGCGTTCGCTCTCTTTACCCGAACAACACCATTCCCGGCTTCAGTTCACAAACCTGTCCCTGGGCGGCGGCGTCCGCTTCCCCTAGTTCGATCGCGTCAGGGTTGCTGCAATACATTCCGTGCCCGAACTTGCCCGGCTCTGTGCAAAACTTCCACTACGTGACCTCGACCACCAGCGACAGCGACGATCTCAACATCCGTCTGAACCATACCTTCGGCGCAGCCCCACAGCGAGGTAGCGGAAGGCGCGGCGGAGGCCGCAACGCCCCGCGCAACCATCTGACCTTGGGCTTTCACTATCACGGAGCGAGCAGCAACCTCACCAACCCGTTCCCGACGATAGGCGGAAATACTGACGTTCGCAGTTTTGATATTCCCGTCGGATACATTCGCAGCCTCGGCAAAATAACCAACAGCGTCCGCGTCGATTTCAATCGCAGCCGGACGCGCACCCAGAATCTCTACGCCTTTAACAACGATGTCACCGGCAACCTTGGAATCAGCGGAGTCTCGCAGAATCCCTTTGATTGGGGGCTGCCCAACCTTTCGTTCACCGACTTCGCCAGCCTCCAGGACATTAATCCGCAACTCCTGCGCAACCAGACGCTGACGTTTTCCGACAGTATCGTCTGGAATCACGGAAAGCACACTTGGCGTTGGGGAGTCGACTACCGCCGCATCCAGCTCAACACCGAAACCAGCAGCAACGCCCGCGGCTCGTTCATCTTCAGCGGCGCCAATACTTCTGAGCTCGATGCTCAGGGCAATCCTGTGGTCGGCACGGGATACGACTTCGCCGACTTTCTCCTTGGATTCCCCCAGCAAACATCGGTGCAGTACGGTCAGGACAACTATCATTTCCGCGGTAACTATTGGGATCTGTACGCCCAGGATGAATGGAAGGTCCGCGGCAATCTGACGCTGAACCTCGGTGTCCGTTACGAATATGTCTCGCCGCTCACGGAAGAGAACAATCGAATTGCGAACCTCGATCTCGCCCCCGCCGTCCTGAATCCAGCTCTGGGCACGCCCGCTGTCGCCGTGGTCATACCCGGACAACCCGGCCCATACAGCGGCAGCCTACCCAACAGCCTGGTCCGACCCGACCGCAATAACTTCGCGCCGCGCATTGGCTTCGCCTGGAAGCCGTTTTCCAAAACCGTAGTCCGCGGCGGATACGGTATCAACTACAACACCGGTGCCTATCAAAGCATGGTGCAGCAACTGGCCTTCCAACCGCCCTTCTCGACGACGCAGACCAACATCCAGGCCGCCGCCGCAGATCTCACCCTCGCCGACGGTTTCCCCGGATCTTCCACCGGAGGCATCACCAACAACTACGCGGTCAATCCCAACTACCGCCTGGGATACGTTCAGATTCGCAATCTCGACATCCAGCAGCAGATTCGTCCCACTCTCTTGCTGAATATCGACTACACCGGCACCAAGGGTACGAACCTCGACATTCTGGAAGCCCCCAACCGCACCTCAACCGGCATCCTGATTCAGGGCGTGCAAGCTTTCAACTTCGAAAATTCCGTTGGCGACTCCGAGGCCAACGCCGCGTCGATCCGCCTGCGCAAGCGTCTATCGAACGGCTTCTCCATCGGAGGAATTTATACTTACTCCAAGTCCATCGACAACGCCTCCTCCATCGGCAGTGGCGGCGCGTCCACCGGCGCCGCCAGCGTCGCGCAAAATGCTCTCGACCCGTCCGCGGAGCGTGGCCTCTCCAGCTTCAATCAGACGCACAAACTCACAGCCGACTATCTCTGGGAACTCCCTTTCGGACACGACAAGCACTGGCTCACCGCCAATACCCCGCTGCGCGCCATCTTTGGCGACTGGCAGTGGAGCGGAGACTTCACCATCGCCTCCGGACTTCCCTTCACGCCTCGCTTTCTAGGCGACTCCCAGGAAATCAACCGCGGCACCAACGGCACTCTCCGTCCCGACGTCATTCCCGGCCAGTCCGTGAGCATCTCGAATCCTTCCATCGCCGAATGGTTCAACACCGCCGCCTTCGCCCTGCCCACGGGAACCTATGGCGACGCCCGCCGCAACAGCATCATCGGGCCCGGCAGCAGGATCTTCGACATGGCCTTCACCAAGGTCATCCCGCTGAAAGAATCGCGAACGCTGGAGTTTCGCGCGCAGGCCTCCAACATCTTTAACATCGCGAATTACTCGTCGATCGATACCATGTTCACCTCGCCCACCTTCGGACGGGTCACCGCTGTGGGCGCCATGCGCCAAATTACAATCACCGCCCGGTTCCGCTTTTGAGGAGCGCAGACATGACTTCCAATCCAGCCCGACTCGCTCTTAGCGTGATCTCTCGCAAGATGATCGCCGCAGCGCTGGAACTCGCTCTGTTGTGCTCCCCTCTACCCTCGCAGCAACAGCAGCAAACGGATTACACCTTCCGCGTGCAAGCCGATCTGATTCTGGTGAACGTGACCGTCCGCGACAAAAGCGGAAACATCGTCCGCGGCCTCAAACCCGAGAACTTCACCATCCTCGAAGACAACAAGCCGCAGAGGGTCGCCTCCTTCGATGTAGAGAACATCGACGCCGTGCCCATTCAAGATGCAGCACAGGCCAGTGCTCTACCCGGCGCGCCTGCTCCGCAAACAACTCCCCCCGCCGCGACGACCCCAGCCTCAAACCCAACCGATCAGTTCAAGGATCGCCGCCTCATCGTTCTCTTCTTCGACCTCTCAGCCATGCAACCCGACGAAATCGATCGCGCCGTCACCTCCGCCGAGCGTTACGTCGACACGCAAATGGCCCCCGCGGATCTCGTCTCGATCGTTTCTCTCGGAAGTGCGTTGCTCGTCAACCAGGACTTCACTGCCGATCACGATTTACTGAAGAAGCAGCTTCAGGCCTTCAGCACGGGCACCGGCCAGGGATTCGAAGAAGGCACCAGCGGAACGACGGAAGGCACGCCCGACACCGGTCAGCCTTTCACCGCCGACGACACCGAATACAACATCTTCAACACCGACCGCCGCCTCGAAGCATTGCGCTCGGTCGCGGAGAAACTCTCTCATCTTCAACAGAAGAAGTCGCTGATTTATTTTTCCAGCGGCATGGACCGCACGGGCATCGAAAATCAAGCAGAGCTGCGCGCCGCCATCAACGCCGCTGTGCGCTCCAACTTAGCCATCTACACCATGGATCTGCGAGGACTGCAAGCGCTCGTGCCCGGCGGCGAGGCGCAGAACGCCAGTCTGCGCGGCACGTCTGCCTACTCCGGCCAGTCCATGATTAACGCGTTGAACTCCAACTTCACCACGCAGGAAACGCTCGTCACCCTGGCCAGCGACACCGGCGGACGCGCCTTCCTCGACTCCAATGATTTCAGTCAGGTCTTCAAAGGCGTGCAGCAAGATACATCCACCTACTATCTTCTCGGCTATCGCAGCACCAATCCCGCGCGGGACGGCCGTTACCGCCGCATCGTCGTGAAGCTCAACGTCCCCAACGTAAAGGTCGACTACCGCCGCGGCTACTACGCGCCGGCCGACTATCAACACTCAACAAAAGAAGATAAAGAGCTACAGCTCCAGGAGGAACTCGCCTCCGAACTGCCCACCACCGATCTGCCCTTATATCTGAGCGCAGCCTACTTTCGCCTGGAATCCAACAAGTTTTTCATTCCAATTTCTCTGGTCGTGCCCGGATCCGAAATCCCGTTCACGCGCAGTAGCGATCGCGACAAAGCAACCCTCGACGTCATCGGGATGGTGCTCGACACGGAGAAGCACCCGGTCACCCGTGTCCGCGATACCGTAAAACTCGCCCTCGATACTTCGTCCAACGTCCAGAAGAAAAATGTGCAGTACGACACCGGACTCAGCCTGCCTCCCGGCAAATATCACCTCAAGTTTGTCGTGCGCGAAAATCAAACTGGACGCATGGGCTCGTTCGAAACCGATCTTGAAGTTCCCGATCTCAAGTCGCAGCCGCTAAAAATGAGTTCGGTTGTGCTCGCCAGTCAATTGCAAACGGCGAAGAAGGGCGCCACTCCCAATCCGCTCATTCGCGATGGCTCGGAGATCATTCCCAACGTCACCCATGTTTTCTCCTCCACGCAGCATCTGCGCCTCTATTACGAGGTTTACGATCCCGGCCGGTCGAACACGCCCCAACCTGCCGACGCCGGACGCACCACGCCCGGCATCCACCTTCTGTCCAACGTCGCCTTCTATCGCGGGAAGTCGAAGATCTTCGAAAGTTCTCTTGTGGAAATGACGGAACTGAACGCTCGTGACCGCAAGGCCGCCGTCTTCCAGTTAGACCTGCCACTCAACCCGTTGAACCCCGGGTTCTACACGTGCCAGGTGAATGTCATCGATGACGCTGCCGGACATTTCCTCTTTCCGAGGCTGGCGCTCCTGATTCGAGCGGACGAGCCGACAGCCGCTCACTAGCAACCCCCAGCCTTCAGGCGATTCGCGCCCGCCCCCGGCAACAACATATGGTTCTGAACGTATGCCCCGTCACGCTCCATCGCCTTTCTCGCATATGCCTTAGTGAAGCGAACTCGCAGCCCCCAGTAAATCATCAAAATCAGCGGCAGGAAGCTCAGCAGAAAAAGCACGCCCGTCTTGCGGAATATCGCGGGGAATAAATGTTGCCGCGCCAGAAATATTGACGCGGCGGCGATGAACAGCGCAAAACACATGCGCCATAAATGTCGCCCGATGCGTTGCGCCCCAGACACCCCGCCCCGCACCAGCATCCGAATATCCCCCACACTTGCCAGCAGAGCCACCGTGCCAAACATGAGGTAAGGCCCCGGAGGATATCCATACTTGACTCCCGTCGCGCTCCTTGCCGCTTCCGCCCCGAAGGTCACCTCAAAAGCTCCAAGCGTCGACACCAACAGAAGCGCAATCCAATCGAAGATTCCCGTCTCGGCCACTTTCCTCCGGGCGGTCATCCACGCCGTCGCCACCAGATAGAAGGTGAGAGCGCCTCCCAAAATATTGCCGGGTTGCGATTTCAGGGTCGCCAGGTAAGCCCCGGTTGCCGCCAGGCTCAGCATCGACACGACAAATACGGTGCCTGCCACGCCATGCCGCCGCGAACCTTTGCGCAAAAAGACCGCCACAAACCCCGAGAGCATTCCCAATGTGCCGGCGCAAATGTGAATCAGCAAGATGGGCGAATATCGCATGGGTTCTCTCCTTATCGATCAGTTCCGGCAGTACGTCTAGGCACCCGCCGGCGCGGGGAGCGCGTCAGCCAATGGCTTTGGCTTGGCGCCCATGATCAACAGCCACAGCATGATCGCCATCTCTCCGAGCAGAGCGGGGAAAGCTCGGTTAAAGACGATGTCGTATTTTTGCGGTGAAAGCAGCCCCGTAAAGCTAATGGCTACGTAGGCGAATCCGTTGATGGTGAGCCATATACCCAGAATGCGAGGAATAAAGTGTGAACGGAATACCAGCAGCCCGAACGGAAGGAGCCAAAGTCCCCAAAATATCTCAGAGACGTAATTTACTTGGTCGTGCAGATTGAGGAACAACAGCGCCGCTGCATCGCGCTGAGGTTTGTCGAATATGGATAGGAAATCAGCTCCGCGTGCGAGCACCAGGGCGGCGATCTGGTTCACCTCATTCAGAAACGCCAGCGGGACCTGGAGCAGAACGAACATTACCATCACCGCAGCGTGCTCCTGGTTTACCCCCTTGAACAAACGGTAGAGAACCAGGACAAGGAAAACAAAGATGATTTGGCAGACGAGCCCGCTCACAATGCCGATGCGGAAAAGCGATTCAAAAGCGACGAGGTTGTTGGCCGTCGCAGCAGGGTTCCCCTCCACAATCACCTTGCGAGGAACATACATGAGATCAATGGGACCAAGGACGACGAGCAGGAGGTATAGCAATCCTGCGACTCTGGCGGTCTTTTTGATGGAATTCATGTCCTATCCTCCATTTGTTACTTATCGAGTTGCGTTCGGTCGCACTGCAGCAGGGTTCACCCACGTGTGCCCCTGAGCGCGGACTCCATCTCCGCCCCATGCGACTCAGATTGGGCCCTGATACCGCCGCAGTCTTACCGCTGCCGCGAGAAACCCTGCAGCCAGCAATATCCCGAACCACAAGCCCAGGCTCAGCAGGAAACGCGCTGGCGTGATATGTGTCATTGGATCCGTGGGGAACGTGTCGGGCGACATGTAGGCCACATGGGTATCGCCGATCAATCGGCGTCCCACCAGGTTGAGGAAATGCTGAGTGTGGAATGCAATCTGTTCGACGCCAGCGATGGCAAGCACCGGTAATGCCGCCCATAGAAATGCCGCGCGGCGCGCCCATCCCGATACCAGCAGCAGCCAGCAATAGACCGGCGCAGGCCACAACGCGTGCGCCGTAATCACGTGGTACAGCATCAACAGCGACATCTGAAAAAGGGGTAGGTGCTCCCACAGGGATGTCACGCTCAAGCCGCTCGCCAGCAGTACCACGCTACTCCCGAGCAGGATGGCAAACTGCAGGACCCAGGTCACCACAAAGATGAGGATTGGCAGAATGACGAACGGAATGCTTGCCTTGGCCAGCACCGTGGTGAGGTCCGAAACCGGGAGCGACTTCCAGAACAGGATGCTGCGATCGTGGCGTTCGCTGTGCAGCGCTTCGGAACAATAAAACAGGGTTACGAGAATGTAGGTCCCCATCATGAAAGCCGCCGCAATGTTGTACGGGCTGAGAATCGCTTCGCGGGAGCGCTCCGGGGCAGCGCCTGCTAACTGGCGTATCTGGGCCGGCAGATGAACCATGCCGATCAAATTTGCCAGAAGAAAGATCGCCGCAACCGCTAAGGGGGCCACATAGAGGTAGCGGTTCTCCCACAGTTCGCGTCGAATCGACCAGTACAACGGCCGAGTCCCTGACACGGCCCCGGGTGCGATTCCGCCTGAGTCGACGGAGTCGTGTATTCCGTTCGCTGGAGCATTCATTGGGCCCCTCCTTGTGTCTGGGTAGGTCTCTGGCTGGCGGTATTGCCCAGGACGGCGACAAACAAGTCGGCGATGCTGGGTGTGTAGACTTCGCCAAAATCGGCGAGTTGGCGGCGATCAACCCCATCGAATAGCAGAATGCTGCGGCCGATCGCCTGGCGTTCGTATATGGGGTTCAGGGCCCGTGCGGCCGAAACCGCATCGGGTCGCACCATCACTTCCGCGTAGCGCGACTCGACCTCTTCCGTACTGCAAGAAAGAGCGACGCGGCCGCGATCCATGAACATCACATCGGTGAGAACGTGCTGCACCTCCTCCACCTGATGCGTGGTCACGATGATGGTGCGCCTGCGGTCGAAATAGTCGTTCAGCAGCGAATCGTAGAACTGTTTGCGGTACAGGAGGTCGAGGCCAATCGTCGGCTCGTCGAGCACCAGCAATCTCGCGTCAATCGCCATGATCAGTGCCAGGTGCAGTTGGGTCACCATGCCCTTCGACAATTCCCTCACCTTGCTGCTCTGCCGAATTGTGGTTTTCGCCAGAAAAGCTTCCGCCTTGGCGCGATCAAATCGCGGGTGCACGCCGGCAACATAATCGAGCGCCCGCGATACCCTGATCCAGCGCGGTAGCACTGCAACATCGGCAATGAAGCAGACATCGCGCATGAGCCGATCCCGTTCAGTCCATGGATCGCGCCCCAGGACCCGCAGTTCTCCTTCATACGGTGTGAGCCCGAGAATCGCATTCAACGCCGTTGTTTTCCCCGCTCCGTTGGGACCGATGAGGCCGAGAATGCGGCCCTCTTCCACCCGCAAATCAACGCCGTCCAGCGCAATGGTTGCGCCAAAGGCCTTGCGCAGGCCGCGGGCTTCTATGCATGCCATGGCTTCAGTCCTTTTTCTCTTTCGAATTTGACTCCGGGGAATTTGACTCCGCACGCTTGGCCTCGGCAGTTTTCTCGGGCGCGGCATCCCCGGTTTGTCGGAGCGCAGACGGCTGTCCGTTTGTGCCTTTCAGCAGTTCTTCCGTCTTTAGCCCCAGCCTCTGAATCGTTGCGTACACCCTGGGCCATTCCTCGCCTAGAAACTTCTGCCGCTCGCCCTGCATCAACAACCCGCGCGCCCCGGCGTTCACGAACATGCCGAGGCCTCGTCTGCTTTCGACGAGGCCCTCGTCCACCAGTTGTTGATACCCCTTCAGCACCGTGAGCGGATTGACCCGATATTCCGCCGCGACATTGCGCACAGAGGGCAGCGGATCGCCTTCCTTGAGCACTCCGTCGAGAATCATCGCCACCACTCGATCGCGAAGCTGGCGATATATCGGCTGACTGTCGTTCCACTCACGGTCCATCGGGTTCCCCAGGTATTTCTTGTTCGAGACACACTACTGTAACTTCGCCAGCTGCAGGTCCATGTGCGCGTGGACAGGTTTGTCCCCCGGCATCATATAGGTCCAATCCTCGGTGTGGTGGTTGGCGTCGATGATCGTGAATACGGCGTGGTGCATGTGTCCGTACTGGGTGCCGCCGGCGACGTCGAGAAAATCGAACTCCACCGTCTTTCCATCTGCCGAAGTTCTCGCAGTCATGCGGGGCCGGTTCCCGGCATCGCAATAATGCGTCAGCAGCAGATGATCGCCCTCCAGGTAAAACATGGTAACGGGATGGTCGTACTTTTTCGGATCGTCGGTCGCATCCTCTCCCTTCATCTCATGCACGAGAGCGTTTCCGCGGGAGGTCACACGCAGGGAAACTTGTGCCCTCGAACCATTCCCCATCTCGGGCATCGGCGGATCAACCGTCACCGGCCCTTGCCAGGTGCCCGCCAGGGTTTTCAATTTGTCGAAAGACTTCTGCGCGTCAGACTGCGCGAAAGCCAGGCTGCCGAGCGAAATCAGCACAAAGCACACCATAAACTTGAGGGATTTCATGTTCTTCATTCTCCTTTGGAGGTCCATCTCTCCGTCTTGCCCGGCTGGCGACGTCTTCGCTGGTGCACCCCAGTTGCGAGCCATAAGAGGTCAAAATGGATCACTCGCGTCATTTACTGTTATACTTCACTATAACACTACTACTCATGTCAAGCGTTTTCTTTAATCCGACGATTTCCACCGAAATAGGTCCAATTCCTATGACGCTCAACCTTGACCCTGAATACAGAAAGCGCACACTAGGGACGTGCTCGCAAACCTCGCCAAGAAATCCTGCAGCACCCGCATTCCGGATCGCCGCACCCAAACCGGACGCAGTAAGTCCTTACACCCGAATGTTTATCGTCTAAGTCTTTTATATCCAGGATTTTGGCGAGGAGAGGAGTTGCACCGAGCCTCCGAGGGCCCGCGGATGCCAGCTAACTCCTTATTCCGGAAGATTTTGCGTGTAAATCCTTTGAATCCAGGATTTTGGCGGAGAGAAGAGATGCCTGGCGAGCCTAACCCCAAACGAATCACGATTTTACAAAAAGCGTGCCGAAAGAATAATACGTCGGTTAACTCGACGCCCGTGCAAGATCTCCTTGCTAAGCCCTTATTCCGGAATATTTTACGAGTAAGTCCTTTGAATCCAAGATTTTGACGCCCACAGGAGGCGCATTAGAGAGCTAACCTCAATACAATGAGTATTTTACGAAATATGACGCTTGGAAATTTGCACGAGCCGAGTCAGTGTTGAAGGGAGAAGGCGAACACGTCACTTCCGGCGGCAATCACCACATACTGGATTCCGTCGGCAGCGTAAGTCATCGGCGACGCATAGATCGTCTGGCCCGTATTGAAGTGCCACAAGGGATGCCCGGTGCGACCTTCAACCGCTTCCAGCGAGCCAGCATCGTCGCCAAAGAAGACCAACGCGCCCGCAGTCGTCAGCGTTCCAGCCCAGGAGTCTCCTCGGCCGACCTGCGGATACCGCCAAACCGGCTTCCCATCCGACAGCGAGAGGGCCAGCAGGATCTTCTGTTGGTGCTCGTCGGGAGGAAGCTTCGTCCCGGTCCCGTAGTAGGTCTCGCCCTGCACGAAGGGTTTCGGATTCGAGAAAAACTGGTTGCAGCTCTCCAGCGCGATCACATAGAAGAGCCCCGTGTCAGGACTGTACGAAGGCGAAAACCAATTCGTCGCTCCATTAATCCCGGGACAAATGTAGGTGCCTTGCGTGGTCGGAATGCGGCCCGAGAGTACGGGACGGCCAGCCGCATCCACGCTGTTCGCCCAGTTCAGCTTCTCGACAAAAGGTGCTGCCCGCAGAAACCTGCCATTCGTCCGGTCGAGCACATAGACAAAGCCGTTGCGGTTGGCCTGCACCAGCAGGCGACGGGTCTCTCCATTTTCTTGCACGTCGACCAGCACCGGCGTTTCGTTGGCGTCATAGTCGTACAGGTCGTGCGGCGTGAACTGGAAATACCATTTCAGCTTCCCCGTGTCGGCGTCGATCGCCAGCACACTGGACGTGTACAAGTCGTCGCCGGGTCGCGTGTCTCCCGCAAAATCGGGCGCAGCATTGCTGGTCGTCCAATACAAAGTGTTCAGCTCCGGATCGTACGTGCCGGGCATCCAGGTTGTGCCGCCGCCATGCAGGTAGGCATCGCCGCGCCAACTGTCGGAACCGAACTCTCCGGGAGCAGGAATCGTCCAGAGGCGCCACTTCAGTTTCCCGGTCACAGCGTCGTAGGCGTCGAGAAACCCGCGCACGCCCGAGTCGCCGCCGGAAGTGCCGACAATCACTTCGTCTTTCACCACGAGGGGAGCGCTGGTTGCGCCGTAGTGCTTCACCTTGTCGGCATACGGGACGTCCCACCGCAAGGTTCCCGACCGTGCGTCGAGGCAGAGCAAGTGCGCGTCGTCCGTCTCCGTGTAGACAAAGTTCTGCCACACCGCCACGCCGCGATTCTTGTGAGCCGCGGCATCGTCCAGCAAACCGGAACTCACGGGCCGCTGGAAGCGCCACAAGACCCGGCCGGTTGCCGCATCGAGCGCGAATGTGTCGTTGGCCGACGTGACGTACATAACGCCGCGCACGACCACGGGCGTGGCTTCGAGCCTCTGCGAGCCGCCGGGATGAAACACCCACGCCGCGCGCAGCTGGCTAACATTTGCGGCGGTAATTTCGTGCAGGCTGCTGTAGCGACGTCCGGTGTAGTCGCCGTTGTAGGAAGTCCAGTTGGCGCCGGGCGGATGCGCCAGCAGGTCTTCGGCGCTCACCGTCGTGATGGCAGCGGCCGGAGATTGCCCTTGCTGGCCCGCGGAGAATGCCGCAAGAACGCAAACCGCAGACAGCAAAATCAGGGTGACGACGCCGCAACTTTTCATTCAGCGACTCTCTCCCGTGTCGACTTGAACTTCCTGAAGAGAACCGCGGTCCACTCCATTCGAGTCTTCCAGGTGAAGAGAAAGGCGCGCGGGCTTCGCGGGCGCAGCAATTTCCGCCTCAAGCGCCACCGGCTCGGATGGGTTCACATCGGCCACAGGCATAGTTCCGAGACTTGCCCCATGTTCGTTGTAGAAATGTGCGACCAGGTGTCCGGCGAAGAAAGCGCCAAAGGATGCTGAAAGCTTGAGCTTGCCACTTTCCTGCCGAGTAACTTGCAGCGGGCGAATCACAATGCCAGCGTCTGTAACCCCGTGGAATGCATCTCCCGTTCGCGTCGGAAACCATTCTGTGTCGAGGCTACAAGTCTCCCCAGCACGCAGGCGGCAGAGCGGAGAATTGATTTCGGCTTCCAGATAGTAGGGCGACGCGTCATTCCCGGTAGTCATGGACGGAACACCCTCGGGGCTCAACCTGACTTCGGGACCATTCGTCCAGAAAATGATGGACGCCTTGCCGGGATAACTTCGAGACTCTTCAAATTGAAAGCGCTCGACCATGCCATACCGGCTGCTGCCGTCGACGACCGCGAGCCATCCGGCAGTCGAGTCGAGCCACAACTCAGCGGCCATGTGGACGTAGTGCAACGTAAAGAGCCCGTCGTCTCTGACGGTAGCGGCACGATTTTCGGCCGGGCCAAAGCGCACATGATAGCGGTTGAGATAACTGCTGGCCGGATTCGCCGGTGCGAAAGTTCGGAAGTGCTGATTGAAATGCGAGGGATCGTTCGGATCGCCGGTGTTGTATTGCGAGACCGACTGCATCGCCCATTCCACGGAGTGCCCGCTGGTGTTCTTCATCGTGGCGTGAAAGCGGATCCGCGGGGAGTCGGCATCCAGCCGAATGGTGCGCTGAAATTGAATTCCGGTCTGGGAATCGGCGGGGCCCGTAAGCTCGATCTCGCACTGTTGTCCTTCCGAAAGTTTTCGAAAGGTGAATGGGCCGTCGTCAATCACGTCGGAGTCGCCCGCCCAATGTTGTTCGTCGTTATTCCCTTCGGGCAACAGCCAGAGCTTGTCTCCTCCGTAGTTGAACCAGTCGCTCGAACTCGGCGGCAGGTACTTGCCTTCATATTTCGGATTGACGAAAAGGTAAGGATGCCCGGCAAAAGTCACTTGTATCAATCGCCCGCCATTCTGCGGCACCACAACCAACTGCACCCATCGATTGGAGACCTGCTGCGCGTGCCAACCCTTGTAATCCACGGCTTCGACGACGCAGGCTGGAGACCCCGGCAGACTCGGTGCGAGCTTGGTCTGGGCCGCTACCAGGGCATGGCCGATCATGCCGATAACAACGGGCAGAACATAACCTCGCATTCGATTCGCTCGCCGAAACCGCCACGCCATGGTTGCGCCTCCCTGAAAAGCAGCCGGGCGTCGAGGGTAGCACGCAGCCGGAAATCTTCAAACCCGCCATGCCTCGATTATGAAAACGAAACGAAACTCAATAAAACGGAAGATTTCGATTTGCGTCAAGAACATTCTGTGATATACGAAACTCTCATTGGGCGAGGGTTAGACGTCCCGCTATCCAGCCAAAATAGGGAGATACCGATGCGCACCCGGAATTCCAGCCGTCGATCCTTTGTGAAATTGATGGCCGCTGCGCCACTCTTGAGCCAAATCGCCGCCCGCGATCTCTACGCACAGGCGGCCACGGCGGTGGGCCGAGATCCGCGCCAGAATGTTTACACGCGCCTCGGGGTAAAGACCGTAATCAACTGCCGAGGCACTTGGACTTATCTCAGTGGATCTCTGGAGTTTCCAGAGGTTCGCCAGGCGCAGGTGGAGGCGGCGCAACACTTCGTCAACGTGCTGGAGTTGCAGCGAGCCGTTGGGCGCCGCTTGTCGGAGTTGACGGGCGCCGAATCAGGAATTGTTACGTCCGGAGCGGCCGGCGCGATGGCGGCAGCAACCGCCGGATGTATGGCCGGCACCGACGACAAATACATCTGGCAACTGCCCGACACCACGGGCCTGAAACATGAAGTGATCATGATGGGCGGCCGGAGCGCTTTTGACAGCGCCATTCGGCTCACCGGCGCAAAGCTGGTTCTAGTGTTTTCCACGGACGAACTTTCGAATGCGATCAACGAAAACACGGCGATGATCTACACCACGGATCTTGGCGAGAAGCTTCAGAAAGAATTGGCGATCGCGAAAGACCGCAAGATTCCGATGTTGCTCGATGATGCTGCGGGCATACCACCGGCGGATAACGCCAAGCTCTACGCCAAGATGGGCCTTGACCTTTACTGCTTCTCCGGCGGAAAGGGGCTTTGCGGGCCGCAATGCAGCGGTTTGCTTCTGGGACGAAAGGATCTTATCGAGGCCGCCCTTCTGAATTGCAGTCCGCGCGAGGGAGCTGTGTGTCGTCCCATGAAAGTTGGAAAGGAAGAAATCATCGGATGCCTGACCGCGCTGGAAACCTGGCTGAAGCTGGATGACAAGAAACTCTACGCCGAATGGAACGGACGGGTGGATCGCATCCGTAAACTGGTGGACACGGTGCCCGGTGTGAAGACGGATATCTTTATTCCGGATGACGGGAACCGCTATCCGACGCTGAAAGTCTCGTGGGATCAGCAGGCATGGGGATACAGTCTGGCCGACTGCGTGAGGGAGTTGCGAGAGAGCGACCCCATTATCGAAGTGGTTGGCGTGGACAACCCAAGCCTGGTGAAAGCGGTGCGCGAAGGCAATCCGAACCGGAAAGAACGCAAAGAGCCCACTCACATCGAATTGGTCTCAATGACGATCAAGCCGGGAGAAGAAATAGTTGTGGGTCAGAGATTGCGTGCGCTTCTGGGGGCTGCTCAGAAGAAGGCAAAAGCCTGAGTGGACTGGTTCGAAGAAATGCACCGTAAGGCTCAAATACGATTGCTGTTGCTTGTATTGCTGATTTCATCGGCGGTCATGGCGCAGGTGCAGGTGCGAGCGGTCGTTCCCGCGCAACCTTCTGCTCACCCGAATCGCTTTTATTCGCCCGGCGTTGATGCCGGCGACTACGTCTACATCTCGGGACAGGGGCCGCGCCGTCCGGACGGAACTCAGCCGCTGAGTTATGAGGCACAGGTCCGGCAGGCGCTCGACAACGTCCGCTCCATCGTCGAGACCGCGGGCCTGACCATGGAGCACGTGGTGTACACCCAGGTGTATCTGGACGACATCAGCAAAGTTGGAGAAATGAATAAGGTCTTCGCGGAATATTTCCCGAAGACGCCGCCCGCGCGCGCCGTCCTGGGCGTTGCCCGAATTGCCGATTCGCCGATTCAGATCAATGCCGTAGCAGTGCGCAGTCTCGCCGACGTGAAAGCCGTGTCTCCCCCAAACTTCAAGTGGGACGAGCCTGCGGCGCCCGGCGTCTTGACCCACGACCGGCTGTTCGTGTCGGCTATGCCGGGAAGCGATCCCGCGAGCGGTAAAGTTCCGGATGATCCCGCAGCACAAGTGGACATGGCGCTCGATCGCATGCAGGCGGTCGCGAAGGCCGCGGGCCTCGAACTCGGCAATATGGTTTTCGTGAATCCGTACCTGACGCCGGCGATCCCGACGCGGATCATGAACGAGCATTACGCAAAGCGCTTCGAGTTCGGCAACACTCCGGCCCGAGCTACGATTGAAGTATCGAGCCTGCCCGGCGGCGCCCACATCGAGTACACGGGCGTGGCCGTGCGCGATCTGCATCAGCGAAGAGCGGTGCGTCCGAAGAACATGCCGCCCAGTCCGACTGCGAGTCCCTGCGTTTTTGCGGGCGACACTTTGTATTGCTCCGCGAAGAGCGGATTTATCCCAGGGCCGCACGGCGGCGTCTACGCGGCTTCGACACCGCATCAACTGCGCCAGACCATGCGCAATCTTCTCGACAACCTGGAAGAGGCCGACATGAATTTCAATGAGGTCGTTTCCACGAATGTCTACTTAGATGATTTGCAAGACGCGGCGGCGTTTGACGAAGTGTATTCCCAATATTTTGGTTCGGTGGCGCCGGCCAGAACCACGGTTCAGCAGATTGCCGCGGCGGAGCGGAAGCCCGACAAGGAAGACCACTATCCCGACCTCGAGCAGATATCGCTCATCGCAGTCCGAAGCCCGGCCAGTCACTGACTGCGCCATTGCTCGCCGCAGCGCATTACCTTGAACGGTTGCGCTAGCTTGCGACACTCGCGGGTGAATTCGTCCGAAGA
>DASRRV010000133.1:0-7030 GCA_035695545.1 Candidatus Sulfotelmatobacter sp.
GAATCAGGCATCGAATCCGGCACCTTGCAGCGTCATCTGGTCCGCGCCGAGCAACCCGACGGCGGACAGAAGATGCTTTACGTTCTGGACGAATCGAGTCTCGCGAGCACGAAACAGATGAATGAGCTACTGCATCGATTGCACGGCGGCGACCGTGTGCTTTTGGTCGGGGACAAGCGACAACATGAGGCGGTTGACGCGGGTAGACCCTATCGGCAGCTGCAAGAGGCGGGGATGCAAACTGCCCGCCTGGATGAGGTCATCCGGCAGAAAGAACCAGAACTTAAGAAAGCGGTCGAACAACTTGCCCGGGGTGACGTTCACGGAGCGGTAGCGAATCTCGACCAGCAGGGCCGCGTGCATGAGATCGTGGGACGGGAAGAGAGGCTAGGTGAAATCGCTCGTGAGTACGCGCGAGAGCCTCAAGGCACGTTGGTCATTTCACCTGACAATGAGTCCCGACGGGAGTTGAACAATCTGATCCACCGTCAAATGCAGGCCGGTGGCGACGTGAATCCAGAGGAACACAAACTCCGAGTGCTCGATTCGCGAAACGAGATGACCGGCGCAGATCGGCAGTGGGCCGCACAATACGAAGAGGGGGACTTGGTGCGCTACACGCGCGGGAGTAAGGTTCTGGGCATCGACCCTGGCGAATACGTGCGAGTGGATCAAGTGAACGCTCGCGAAAACCGTATCACCATCGAACGCGAGAATGGAGCACAACAGAACTACGATCCGCGGCGGTTGTCAGGTGTCGCGGTGTACCAAGAAGTTCAGCGCGAATTCTCACAGGGCGACCGCGTTCAGTTTACGGCCCCGTCCAGGGAATTACAGGTTGCTAACCGAGAACTCGGCACTATCGAACGAGTCAACCATTTCGGCAATCTCGAAATCCGGATGGACTCCGGTCGCGAAGTTCGATTCAACATCCGCGAGCATCCGCATCTTGACCATGGATACGCAGTGACCAGCCACAGCAGCCAGGGACAGACAGCGGAGCGGGTCTTAATTCACGTGGACACGGAGAAAAGCGAGCTGTTGGTTAACAACCGCTTCGCATATGTTTCAATTTCGCGGGCTCGGCACGACGCTCATATTTACACGAATGATGCTAGCAAGCTCTCCCGCAGTCTCAGTCGCGAAAGTTCACAACGTACCGCAACAGAGGTGGAACAACAGCCAGCTGCACCAAAGACCGAAGCAGTTTCCCAATCGCTGTCAAGCCAACCGATCTGACGAATCACGTTAACGGCGAACGAATTGAGGGACCGCCTACGGGGACCGCCTACCGAAACTGAAAGGAATTACCAAGCTCTCATCATGGCCTTCAGGGAACATCCTGGGGTATCGCATTATTCAAGAATAGGTCCAGAATACCTCGACCCAACCCACTCTGATCGGTCGGTATCCCCTGATGTTCTCGTTCGAGAAGAGGGTGAGGAAGAAGACGAGGAGGATGACGAAGAACGAGACGATCATGACGACAAAGAGGAAGACGACGAAGGCTATTCGGATTGAGTAGAGGCGTCCTTCGAACTATTCCGCAGGGTCGTAATTCAGGTTTGGGCCGAGCCATCGCTCAACCTCTGCCATGCTCATCCCCTTGCGTTCGTGATAATCGGCAACCTGATCCCGCTCAATCTTGCCTAGACTGAAATACCGCGATTCCGGATGCGCGAAGTACAGCCCACTCACGCTAGACCCGGGCCACATCGCGAATGACTCCGTGATCTGCATTCCAGTATTCGCCTGCACATCGAGCAATCGCCAGAGCGTGCCCTTCTCGGTGTGATCGGGACACGCCGGGTAACCCGCCGCTGGCCTGATGCCTCGATACTTCTCCTGGACGAGATCGGCGATGCTCAGGCCCTCCTCACGACCGTAACCCCAGTCTTCCCGCACCCGCTTGTGCAGGCATTCGGCAAATGCTTCAGCCAGGCGATCGGCGATGGCCTCCGCCATGATCGCGTTGTAGTCGTCGTTCTCGGCTTTGAAGCGGTCGCACAGTTCTTTAAGACCGATGCCGCTGGTTACTGCAAAAGCGCCGATATAATCAGGAAGTCCAGTTTCTTTTGGCGCGATGACGTCGGCGAGCGACCGACACGGTTCGTTGCCTTCACGGTTTGCTTGCTGGCGCAGGAAATGGAATCGCTCAAGCACCTTGTCGCGTTGGCAACCCGTGTACAGTTCTACATCGTCGCCCACGGTGTTAGCGGGAAAGAATCCATATACGCCACGCGCTGTGATCAGGTTTTTCTCAATGATCAGATCCATCAGAGTATTGGCCTCGGTGAAGATCTGCCGCGCCTGCGCACCTTGCCTCTCGTCCTGGAGAATGCGAGGGTAGACACCTTTCAATTCCCAGGTGTGGAAGAACGGCGTCCAGTCTATGAATTCACGGAGGGTCGCCAACGGGAAGTTGTCCAAAACTCGCACACCGGTAAACGCAGGCACGGGGAGATCTTCGGCGCGCCACTCGATCGGAGTTCGCCGGGTACGAGCAATCTCAAGGGAGACGCCCTTCTGTCGCGGCGAGGAGTGAGCCTTGCGGATCGCCTCGTAGTCGGCGCGATGCTGTGCCACAAACGGCGCTTTTCCATCGTCGCTCAGTAGGCTGCTCGTGACAGGCACTGCCCGGCTGGCGTCCAGAACGTGGACCACAGGCTCACTATAGTTCGGCGCAATCTTGACCGCCGTATGTGCCCGGCTGGTGGTCGCGCCGCCGATAAGCAGCGGTAGTTTGAACCCCTGACGCTCCATCTCGCGTGCTACATGCACCATCTCGTCAAGAGATGGCGTGATTAGACCGCTCAGGCCGATTACATCCACCTTTTCCGCTTTGGCGCGTTCGAGAATTTTCTCGCAAGCGACCATTACACCCATGTCGATCACATCGTAGTTGTTGCAGGCAAGGACCACACCCACGATATTCTTGCCGATGTCATGAACGTCTCCCTTCACGGTTGCGAGCAAGATTTTTCCCTGCGTTTTAACCACTTCGCCAGCAGCAACCATGGACGCTTTCTCGGCCTCCATGAACGGCGTCAGATTTGCCACGGCCTTTTTCATCACCCGAGCCGACTTCACCACCTGGGGCAAGAACATCTTGCCGGCTCCGAATAGATCACCTACCACACCCATACCAGCCATCAACGGTCCTTCGATGACAAGTAGAGGCCGGCCCAGTTTTACCCGGGCTTCTTCGGCATCAATCTCTATGTACGTGTCGATGCCCTTGACCAGCGCATGCGAAAGGCGTTCCTCGACCGTGCCCTGGCGCCATTCTTCTGCCTTCTTTTCACTGACTACCGAGCCCGCACTCTTCAGGGTTTCGCCGTGCTCAACGAGTCGTTCGGTCGCATCCGGACGTCGATTCAGCAACACATCCTCGACCAGCACCTTCAACTCAGGATCAATTTCCTCGTATACCTCGAGCATCCCGGCATTCACAATGCCCATATCCATACCCGCCGCAATGGCATGAAAAAGGAATGCGGAGTGCATGGCTTCGCGGACCTTGTTATTGCCTCGAAAGCTGAACGAGATGTTGGAAACACCGCCGCTGACTTTCGCGTGCGGCAGGTTGGCCTTGATCCAACGCGTGGCGTTGATGTAATCCACCGCGTAGTTGTTGTGCTCCTCCATTCCCGTGGCCACAGTGAGGATGTTCGGATCGAAGATGATATCTTCGGGAGGGAAATCGACCTCATCGACCAGGATTCGATAAGCCCGTTCGCAGATGCGGATCTTCTCTTCGTAAGTGGCGGCCTGGCCCTTCTCGTCGAAGGCCATAACCACCACAGCCGCTCCGTATTTGTGGACCGCAGCCGCGTTCCGGCGGAACTTTTCTTCGCCTTCTTTCAGCGAGATCGAATTAACGATTCCTTTGCCTTGCAGACATTTCAGGCCAGCCTCGATGACTTCCCATTTCGAGGAGTCGATCATGAAGGGGACTTTCGCAACTTCGGGCTCGCTAGCGAGCAACTGCAGGAAGCGAGTCATGGCCGCGACGCCGTCGATCATGCCCTCGTCCATGCAGATGTCGAGGACATTCGCGCCATTCTCTACTTGCTGCCGGGCGATGCTGACCGCCTCCTCAAATTTGCCTTGTTTCACCAGCTTAGCGAACTTCGGAGAGCCGGCAACGTTAGTCCGCTCGCCGATCAAGATGTAGACGCCGGGTTGCTGCGTGAAGGGCTGCGATCCCGACAGACGAAGGGGCTTCGTCTCAGTGCTCTCTGAGACCATCGCTCTCTGGTCGGTGTCCAAGTTCACTAGGCCGCCCTCAGTTCTCGCGGAGGCTGGCCTTCGAGGGCTTTGGCGATTGCCGCGATGTGCTCGGGCGTGTTGCCGCAGCAGCCGCCGGCAATGTTGATTAGTCCAGCGCGCGCGAAGTCGCCAAGATAACGGGCCATGTCCGCGGGTTGCAGGTCGAATCCGGTCGGCGACAGAGGATTCGGCAACCCGGCATTTGGGTAGCACGAGATCGCAACGTTCGCTTTCTCCGAGAGGTCGCTAAGGAACGGATACATCAAGTCTGGGCCCAGAGAGCAGTTCAGCCCCACCGACAGCGGTTTCACGTGCGATACCGCATTCCAGAACGCCTCAGTCGTTTGTGCGGAGATCATGGTCTCACCGCCGCGACCGACTGCCGCCGAAATCATCACCGGTAGATTCTTGCCGTCCTGATCAAACACTTCACGGATGGCGACGAGCGCCGCCTTGGCATTGAGGGAGTCGAAGATCGTCTCGACCAGCAACAGATCTACGCCCCCCGCAATGAGGCCGCGCACCTGCTGCGAGTAAGCGGTTTTCACCTGATCAAAAGTAACCACCCGGAAGCCCGCATCGTCAGCATCCGGCGAGTTCGAAAGAGATACAGTGAGTGGGCCGATAGCTCCGGCAACGAAGCGTTGGCGGCCTGTCGCGTTTGCAACCCGATCAGCCCATTCCCGACACTGCCGCGCCGACTGTTCGTTGATCACCGAAGCCAGGCTACCGAGGACCGGGTCGTCGACGATCTTCTGGTAGAACTCAGGGTCTTTCCGCCCACCGTGCTCGCGCGGATCATCCACGAAGAACTCGCTCTGCGTGATGCTGGTCGCACCGAAGGTGTTCGTCTCGATGATGTCCGCCCCGGCTTCCAGGAATCGGCGATGGATGTCGCCGATCATCTCTGGTTGCGTCAAAGAGAACAGGTCCCCATTGTTCAGCAGGTCCTTCCTTGAATCCTTGAACCGCTCGCCACGGATATCAGCCTCCTTCATCCCGTAGGTGCGGATGGTCGTGCCCATCGCACCATCAATGATGGCGATCCGACTTTCGAGGATCTTTTCCAGCGGATGTTGGTGGGCTGTCGTCATTTTTGTCAGCAATCTCTTGACGTAACGCCAATGTCACGCGTTGGAACAGGCTCTCTAACTCCATCTGCCCATACCTTAAGGATTCCACAACTCTTTTCTTAATTATATCGAGATGGTAAACATTGCCGCCGCACGCGCCTCAGAACCAGCAATATCGCAGGCAACCGGCAGATTGCTCAAAGTGGCGGGCCTTATAACCGACCGTGTGCGAAATTCCGACGAAAATCAATGTGTTCTGGCCGCACGGATCACATATCCATTAGCATACGGAGAGGCCGACGGCGAGGCTTTCTATGGAAAACTACCAAAGTACGCAATCCACCCTTACTCCACACCGTGTCAACAGAATGCCGTTTGTCCCCGCCGGCGCAGTCACTGGCATTGGTAGCCTGCCCCTCACTTCCGTTAGGTCTGCAATTAGATCGGTTGCTGAATTTTCCAAGGAGATTCCATTCTGGCCTCAACTGCCGCAGCTTTCGCAACGGGAGACGGTGATCGGTCAGGGCCTCGGTGCTGTTGCTGACCTTATTGAGCCACGAAATGAAGGCTATGGCTATCAAGTAAAGGAAGGCCAGATCGATTTCCTGCTGGAGAGACTCCAAAGAAGTGATGGGAAGTTGTCTCCAGCGAATGCGGTGGGCTTTGGTGCTTTCGAAGAAGCACTGTCATCCGGACTTTTCAAGTCCGCGGTCGCCATCAAGGGTCAAATCGAAGGTCCGATCACGCTGTCAGCATATCTGTTTTACGGAGGTAGAACTTTTTTATCCGACCTCGCGCTATTCTCAGCAATTGCATTTCATGTCTCGCAAATGATCTGCTGGCAGATCGACCGCCTGAAATCTGCTTGCCTGCCTGTGTTGTTGTTCGTGGATGAACCAGCCTTGTGCTTGGAAGCAGCCGACGGGAACGCCGTCCCCGAAGCAAAGAGGCTCAACGCATTGGCGGCGGCACTCGAAGACGCACGAGTTCATGGAGCTTATGCCGGACTGCACTGCTGTGCAGCGCGTCCGTTTAAGCGCATGCTCCGAGCAAAACCGGATATCCTTTCGTTTGATGCCGATGAGGGATTGGATCTCTTTTTTGCGGATTCGCACGCGCTCGACTTCATACATCAGGGAGGAATGGTCGCCTATGGAATTGTGCCGACGCAGCAGGGTCTGAACGCCCTTGACTCAGCGAGCATTTTTGTTCGGTGGCTGCAAGCGGCATCTCGGGCCGGCGACCCGCAGAAACTCGCTCAAAGTGCGATGATCACGGCCACCTGCGGACTTGGGCTACTTGATCCATCCTCTGTGGCTGAATCGTTCAATGTTGCCCATAGCGTCAGCAAGTTGATCCGAAGCCTGGCTGGCGAACCCAGAACAGTCGGATTTGGATGACCGCTGGTCAATGGAATACTAAGGAACCTCTGAAGAACTCACCGATCCACAGGGGAAGCGGGTAAGGTGTAAGTCGAGGTGAAAAGGCGGAGGCGACAACAAACTCTGGCGGCGCAGACGGGGTTCGAGAAGTATGGGCGGAAGACGAAGCGGGAGCGGTTTCTGGGGGAGATGGAGCAAATCGTGCCGTGGGCCGAGTTACAGGGGTTGGTGGAACCGCACTATCCGAAGGGAGAGAACGGGCGGCCGCCGGTGGGGCTGAGCATCATGCTGCGGGTGTACTTT
>DASRRV010000134.1:0-4879 GCA_035695545.1 Candidatus Sulfotelmatobacter sp.
TACAGGTACCATGCTGCGTGCGGGAGCCAGCCCTCTGTCCATCGCCAGTCTTCGTCTTTGCCGGTCACAGCGAAGCCCTGATTAAAAGCGATTCCATCTTCGCTCTCCTCTGAAGCCGTGATTCCGTTTACGATTGCGCCCGGCGCGTTGGTGTACTTGTAGGAAGTGAAAAACTTGTATGCTGCGTCGCCGTGCCCGCTGCCGATGAGAAGACTCACATCGAATGGATTCCGGCCGAGAATCCAGTGAAGCTGGTTCCAGGCGTAAGCGTTGAGCTCCGATTGGAAATCAGGTTTATCGGCAAACAGCGGTATCGCCGTTCTTGCAGCGGCTGCCAGCGATGCCAGGCGGGCGTCTTCCCCTTGCCACCAGGGCGCGGCCTCGGTGTCGTGGGGAAAGAAGAAGGCCGTTCGGACCGTCCCATCACCCATCCGAACCAGCTGTCGTGCATATCCAAACGGATTTTTCAGTTCCCGTGTGATGGCCAGTTCGAATCGAAGCGACCGTTCCACCGCGTTGCGAATGGACTTCTGTTGTTCAGGACCGGCCAATTTGTAGTAATTGAGCAGGCTAATGACCGGCAAGCCGGCATCGGAAGGATGGAAGAAGGGCCGGGCTCCCGAATCGGCCCTCCAATAGTTGCGCCACTCCCCACTGCTTGTGAGTCTCGCGACCAAAGCCTCGGCTCGAGCTTCCGCCACAGCCCGGTAATCTTGTTCCTGGGTGGCGTGGTAGAGTTCCGTGGCTGCCATCAAGGCGCAATAATCATCGAGGATATTCTCCACGCCGTCGTTCAGTAGTTCGCGATTGTGCTGATTCAGAAATTGGAACGCCTCTTTCGCCGTTCGGAGGTACTCGCGGCTCGTGAATTCGCCTTCTTCGGGCATGGTTGATGCAAGAGCTAGTGCGGCAATGGCCATGCCGCCGCCGGCGCGAAAACTCGCCTCATAGGAGTGCGGCTTAACCGTGTTGACGATGCTCTCCGTTGAATCGGACGTGCTGACCTTGATCTGGGTGCGCCAATTTGGATTCCCGATCACTCGATCCTTAGCAAGTTTCTCCTTACCCGGAGCGGAGATGGATTCAAAGAAGGAACCGTTTGGCCTCTTGATGCGGACCAGGTAATCGGCGCCAAAGAGCCCTTCATCGAGCATCCGCCTCCTGTACTCTGTGAAGTTTTCGTCGCGCCTATCTTCGAGAACGCGATAGCTGCTCAACAGGCTCCATGCGACGAGCGGCACTTGTTGAGGATTGAAATAAGATGTGAGGTTTTGATGCGAGAGATGGATTCCATAGTCTCCGGTCGCGTCGTACCAGCCGCCGTGTGCGTCGATGAAGCTGCCAGGGCGGTCAGGCATTTCCAGATGGCGGTCCGCCCGGTCGAAGGCGCCACTCGCTCGTTGCCCCTTGAAGTAATAGAGGGCATTCGAAAGCGTCTGCTGCTCCAGCACGTTCGAATCAATCGTGAATGGGCACGAGACTACTTGGCCGCCGGAAGACAAAACACGAATTGCGTAGTGACCAGCTTGATGCCACGCGCTGAAATCGGCCGTCCAGAAAACCATCCCCTTCCAATCGAACACCTCGCCCCATGACCAGAGACTCCCATCCA
This sequence comes from Candidatus Sulfotelmatobacter sp., assembly GCA_035695545.1. Classification (GTDB taxonomy): domain Bacteria; phylum Acidobacteriota; class Terriglobia; order Terriglobales; family Acidobacteriaceae; genus Sulfotelmatobacter. The sequence continues at coordinate 1,613 of DASRRV010000134.1, forward strand.
GCACTGTCTTTCCAGAGTTTGAGTCAACGAGTGAGAAGGTCAATGGGGCGGGATCGTCCCTGGTTCCGATGACCAGGGCTTGCTTGGGAGATTGCAGTTCATAACCGACGTGATCGACCACGACCTGAATTTTGGCCGCCGCGCGGTGGGCAAAAAAGATACCCATCAGAATTGCGACCCAAAGCCGAGTCCGCGAAATGTCCCTCCAGCATTTGTTTTTCGGCATCATCGCGCCTATTGTACGAAATCACCCCGTCTGGTCTTGTTGAGTAGACTTGCAGAGGATGAGAATAGCGGAAATCCACATGCGACATTTGATATTGCTCTTGGCAGCGGCCGCCCTGGGTGCCGCACCCGTTGTCGGACAGCGTCCTTACGAGGAGTCGGCTTCCGGATATGGGTGGAAAATCACGGCAGACGCTCGAACCGAACTGATCCAGTTGACATATGCCAACCTGGGTATCGTGGTGGCGAACATTCAATTGCTTCATGCAAGTGGTCGCGACCATATACCCCTCCACGATTGGACCTTGGGAAAGGATGCCTGCAATTGTCTGACGATTCGTTCTGAGCGACCCAGGACATTCTGGAAATTCGAAATCGAAGACGGCTCACTCATCATCTCAACCACGGCGGAAAATGGACTGATCATCGGTTCTACCCCCGCTTCCAAGAGCCGGCAACTCGCCCGCTTGATGGACAACGGCGGTGTGCCTGTGAATTGGAGTGGTACCGATGAGGTGCACGATGGGTACGGAGGCGCGGTCACGCAGCACCGCTCTTACCTGCCGCGCGAGAACAGCGATGTGATGTATTTCTCTCTGGGCTCCGTCTCCGGTTCTACCTTGCACAGCCTTTTTGATCGTCCGACCGATGTGGCGATCGACTTCCCTGAGCAAACTGCGCTGGCGCGCAATCAGGCGGAGCCTGACCTGCTCGACACCACCATTCCGGTGCCCGGGAGCGCGGTAATCAAGATGATTCCGGAGTATTTCACGAAGGTTCTGGGTGTCCCCTATTATGTGCCGTTCGATGATTCTCACTTCCCCAGGCCGCCCGTGGTGTGGTCGAGTTGGACGAGTTATTACGCCGATGTCACCGAAGCCGATATGGTTCGCAATACCGACTGGCTGGCGCAGATTCTCAAGCCGTACGGGTTTGAGTATGTGCAGCTCGATGATGGTTACGACCGCGACGCCAATGGTCAACATTTTTGGATTGAGAACTGGAATCGTGAACGATTCCCGCACGGACCGCAGTGGCTGGCGCAGTACATCAGATCCAAAGGGCTGCGTGCGGGCATCTGGCTTGTACCCAACGCCTACGCAGGGGCGGTGAAAGATCATCCGGATTGGTATCTGCGCGACGTCCACGGCAACCTGGTCCTGGACTACAGTACTCCTGCGCTCGACTCCAGCAATCCCGAGGTTCTCGCTTTTCTCAAGAAACTCTTCGCCACCCTCGATGATTGGGGTTTTGATTACTACAAATTTGATGGCGAACACGCCATGCCTCTCTATGTACCGAAAGTGGATCGTTCCAGGCTTTGGGACGTTAGCGCAGACCCACTAAGTGTTTATCGCCAGCGCCTCAAACTGATCCGGTCAGTCATCGGGCCGGATCGTTACATCGAGGGGTGCCCTGCCGGAACGCCCTTGAATGGCATTGGGGAATTCCAGTCGTATTTCAACGGAGATGACCTCTACAACACGTGGCAAGGCATGTATCCGCTCTTCAGTTCCATTAATGCCAACGCTTTTCTGAATCATGAGGTGGTTTATGTAATGCCCGGTGAAGGAGTGGAACTGGGGCCTCCCTTGGCCATGGGCGAGGTTAAAGAAAAGAGGCACCCCAGCGTGCTGAGCACTGCCCGCGAGCGCGAGCAGCCTCTTACACAATTCGGCACAACCCTCGCGGAAGCGCATACCCTGGTCACTTATCTGTCGCTGACCGGAGTTGTCTATCCCCTTGCCAGCGTGATGCCAGACCTACCGGCCGAGCGCGTGGAGCTTTTGAAAACCACTCTGCCGCCCCTACCGATTGTTCCCGTCGATCTGTTCAGCCGGGGCACCGACATGCAATATGACCGGTTCAAGTTCACCACCGCCGACACCTACATCCACAACTACCCTGAGATTCTTGATCTGAAAGTCAATGCAGCCTCGGGTAACTACGACGTTGTTGGAATCACAAATTGGCGCAGCGGCGAATTGACGAGGTGGCTATCGTTCCATGATCAGTTGGGGATCGCCCCAGGTCGCTATGCCGTCTTTGACTTCTGGGCTGAAAAGTTTCTCGGCATATTTGAGGGAGGAATGGATGTGCGGGTCGATCCCCATGATACCTCGGTATTGGTAATCCATCCCGCGGAAGATCACCCTCAATTGTTGGGGACGGCACGCCACATCAGTGGTGCATTTTCCATCGATGCTCAAGGTTGGGACAATACCTCAAATCGCCTGTTCGGACAATCGACAACGATTTCCGGTGCACCCTACAAGCTTTGGATTCGCGTCCCGCCGGGTTTCAGTGTAGGTAACGCTAATGCTGAATCCAGCCATCGCGAGATCCCGGTACAGATGACGCGAACCGGAGATTTGTTGAGCCTGATCGTACCGGGACAGCGAGATCCGGTGACCTGGGAGATCACATTTAGGAAGGAAACGATTCATTGAGGCCCAGCCCCTCACGAAATCACCATGCCTGCCTGCACCACGATTTGAAGGTGACAAGGAGCGTTTAGGCAAACGTCAGCCCCATTCTGGCGCCCACCTTGCGAATGTAGGACCGGCCTTCGTCATACTCTTCAGCCGTTTTCAGGTGCTCAAGCATGAGCGGGACATTTCTCCCGAGTTGTGCCAATTCAACCAGGTACGCCGCATAGTCCAACTGTCCGCGTCCGGGAACCACCTCCTCAAAATGTACGTTCATTTCAATCTCCCATCGCAAGTCTTTTGCGTGACACGAGATGATGGATGGCCCTAACTTACGGAAGCACTCGCGGATGAACTCCGCATTATGGTAGAAGCGCTGTGGGCAGTTGATGCCATTGCAGACATCAAGGTGAACCGCGAAAGCCTTGCGATCGACCGCACGGATCAGTTCCAGATACGCGTCTGGCCCGTCGGGCAAGTTCCAGCCCATCATTTCGATCGTGAAGCGCGTGCGCGTCGGTTTGACCGCGTCCAGAATGTGTCGGCAGTTCTCGACAGTAGCATCGAAGAATTCTCGGGAGAGATTCTTGGGGTCGGGCCCATACCATGTGGA
>DASRRV010000135.1:0-3406 GCA_035695545.1 Candidatus Sulfotelmatobacter sp.
GGGCGGATACAGGGACTTCTCCCAAAAAATCGTGGTACGACCCGGAGGGACGCAAGTTATCCGGGTCGCGATGGAAAAGGATCTGCGAGTTCAGCTCCCGACCGTAACCGCTGAAGTCAAATTATCGCTGGCGCCGCAGAGAGCCGCGGTCTTCGTCGATGGGGTGTTTATTGGCCACGTGGCCGAGTTCGATGGAATCGGCAGAGCACTGCTGGTCGCTCCTGGACAACGTAAGATCACCATCAGCCTGACCGGGTACCAAACCTTCGAGACCGATGTAAGTCTCGTGGCCGATCAGAAATTCAAGATCAAGACGGAACTCACTAAGGTCGGCGTGGAGGCATCCCTATCACCGAATCAGGAATAACCAAATATCGGGAGTCCAAGCGTCGCATGCGTTGCTGTTGAACCGGCTCGCAGTATGCTGTGCTGGAAAGGTCCCAATGACGGTCGAGAATCGAGGGCCGCTGCGAATGTGTGTGGGAGGGAGTCATGCTGCCAAACGTTGTGAAGTTAGCGGTAAGCGCGCCTGTGCCGATGGAATGTGAATTCTCGACGGAAGACGATGGCTGGAAAGGCTCCTGTGTAGAACTGTCTCTTACGGTTCGGGGCAGCAATTTCGAAGAGGCAAAGAAGAACATGGAAGTAGCGTTGCAAACGGCGATTGCGTCTCTTCTTCGCGACCGCAAAATGGCAGCGTGAGACAGACGTACACACATGCGACACCCAAGGGCAGAGGGTTGCGAGTTCGCGGTTCTGCGCGCAGATGAGGGTATAAAAGCAATTGTGTAAACGGTCATCGAGAGTGCAGACTCAAATGCCAGGAGAATAGATGACCATAGATCCAAAGCTAGTGGATGAGCTGCTGGTTAATTACAAGAAACCCGAGGATATTATTGGGGAGAACGGTCTACTGAAGCAACTCACCAAGGCTCTGTTGGAGCGAGCGCTGAGTGCGGAGTTGACCGAGCACGTGGGGTACGACAAGCATGACCCAGCGGGGTATAACAGCGGGAACTCGAGAAACGGGAGCAGCAAAAAGAAACTGAAGGGGGAATTCGGCGAGATCGAATTGGAAACGCCGCGGGATCGCAACGGGAGTTTTGAGCCCGAAATCGTGAGCAAGGGACAAACTCGCTTCACCGGTTTCGACGACAAGATCATCTCGATGTACTCACGGGGGATGACGACGCGAGAAATTGAGGGACATCTGAGAGAAATGTATGGTGTGGACGTGTCGCCCACGTTGATCTCTAACGTCACCGAAGCGGTGATGGAGGAAGTGAAGACGTGGCAGAGCCGGCCATTGGATGAGGTGTACCCGATTCTGTACATGGACGCACTGCGGGTGAAGGTGCGCGATGGGGCTCACGTTGAGAACAAGGCGATCCACGTGGCGATTGCCGTGAATTTGGCAGGCCACAAGGAGGTTCTGGGACTGTGGGCGGCACAGAACGAGGGAGCGAAATTCTGGCTGCAGGTGCTGACGGAACTGCAGAATCGCGGGGTGAAAGATATCTTCATCGCCTGCGTGGACGGGCTGAAGGGGTTCCCGGAAGTGATCGAATCGGTATATCCGCGGGCCGAGGTTCAAATCTGTATCGTGCACATGATACGAGCGTCGCTGAGCTATGTGAACTGGAAACAGCGCAAGCCGGTGGCGGCGGACCTACGACAGATCTATCAAGCGGCGACGGCCCAGGATGCGAGCGAGCAACTGGATGCGTTTGCGCAAAAGTGGGATGGGCAATGTCCGATGGTGAGCCAGATCTGGCGCCGGCACTGGGATCGGATCACACCATTTTTAGCGTATCCGGCCGAGATTCGGAAAGTGATCTACACGACCAATGCCGTGGAATCGCTCAACATGTCGCTGCGTAAGATCATCAAAATGCGGGGTTCGTTTCCGAACGAGGAGGCCGCTCTTAAGTTGCTCTACCTGGCGCTGCGCAATGCGTCCAAGAAATGGACGATGCCAATACAGAATTGGACTGCGGCACTAAACCGCTTCAGCATTCTGTGGCCGGATCGCATGCCGGCAGGAGAGCGTGTGTGACGACCGGACCAGGCTGGTGCGGGAAACCCGGAACCGAGCTATGGAAATGACGGAGCCATGGAAAGCCAACACCAGGCTTTCCACAGCTCCTTGGAAATCTCGCAGAAAACGCGAGATTCCCACATTCCCACAGCTCCGGCGACGGTTGTTACAGAACGAAAACACAAAAGCAAAAAAACCGAATGCCGTTTACACAAAAATCTTGACACCGCTTGATAAACTTCTAACAAACCTCTTTCTCAACTCACCCAATCTTCCTCCTGTCTCCAACCTTCCTCCTGTCTATGATGGCGGTTGCGTCTACCGCGCTTTCGTTGCCACTCTTTGCCCCTTTCTCAATCGTGTCGAGCGCTTTTGCGTTGGCCGCCAAGAATACATCCAGTTGACCGTCGCCGAGAAGGCGCTTGGCATCGTCATTCCCAAGTGCGGAACTGACCTCGAACCTGCGCGTATTCAACAAGTCTGCCCTCGTGATCAGCAACGCTTCATCGTCCGCAGCTCTCGCGACAGTTGCTGCACAAGATCGAGACTCTCCTTAATTGCGTTGGCAGCACGGGGAGCGATCGTGCCGTTTTCGGACTCCACTAACGACAAGTTCATGCCCAAGGCAGCAAGTATCTGTCCCGCGCTGTCGTGCAACTCGCGCGCGATGCGCCGCCTTTCCTGATCCTGCAGGTGCAACAGCTCGCCAGAAAGAAGACGCACACTCTCTTCCGCCCGCTTGCGCTCGGTAATGTCACGGATGGCGCTCGTAACCAGCGTGCCCTCGTCCGTCTGCAACGGACTGAGGCTGATCTCGACCGGAAATTCCCGGCCATCTTTGTGCGAACCAAAGAGTTCCATGCCGGCTCCCATGGCCCGCACTCGCGGCTCGCCGAAGAAACCGGTTCGGTGTGCCGGATGCATCGAGCGAAAGCGCTCCGGTACCAGCATCTCGATCTCGTGCCCCACCAACTCTTCCCGTCGATAACCGAACAGCTTTTCCACCTGCGCGTTGGCCAGGACAATCTTGCCCTGCGGATTCACCACCACCATGGCATCTGGCGCCGCCTCCAGCAGTCCCCGGAACTTCGCTTCTGCTCGCTCGCGTTCACGGGCGGCTTCTGTCTCCGACCGGAGCCTTTCTTCTGCGAGACGCCGCTTTTCAACCTCGGTCTGAGCTTGTTCTTTGCTTCTTGCGGCACTTCTCATCACTCGGAGAACCAACGCATATACGATGATGGAGAGCCCTGCAATCGCCAAGGACGCGATCACCGTGACCCACTGGCCGCGGTTGGCGAGAGTGGCGCGCACCGCAAGCTGTCGATCCTCCTCCGTCACCATATCTGCTACCACACGACGAAGCTCGTC
>DASRRV010000136.1:0-1846 GCA_035695545.1 Candidatus Sulfotelmatobacter sp.
GCGCATCTGCAATTCGTTCGACCGCTCGATGGCCGGCGCGTCGAGACGCATTCCTTGATAGCAGTGTGGCTGAAGCGGGCCGTACTTGAACGTTGCTTTCGACGGTGGAAACAGCTTCGGGCTGCTGAGCACAGATTCCGCTAGGTGCACCGCATTGTTCAGGTACCAGGTGTCCATGTCGCCCACCGCAAAATTCAGTTTGCCCGCGAGCTTCGGTCCCAGCGTGGCCCAGTCGCGTTTCATGATGTAGGTCAGATCGGAATGCTCGCGCCAGTAGTCGGCGACGGCCTTGTCGATTTCGCCAGTACGCTTGTCCCAGATCGCTTTGGGATAGCCATCGTCCCCCATCGGGCCAAATACCGCCTGCCAGATGTCCCACTGTTCCCCGGAGCGGCCGTGCGTCCCAAGCACCAACTCGTGACGATTCTCCATCTCCATCGTGGTATCGATGATCCCGTTGGTCTTGCGCTTTTCCGGCAGAGGCACCTTCATGAAAGGCCCTTCGCGGAAATATGCGTTCTTGTCTTCGTATATGTTCACCGGCCCGTACGCCCGGAAGTCGATCGGATCGGGGCAGCCGGCCCACGCGCCATTGATCTCGTCTGGATAAAATACCTGCGCCGCGAGCGTTTCCCATCCGCCCGTCGATCCGCCGAACACAGTCCGCGCCCAACCTTGCCCGAGCCCGTGGAACTTCTTTTCGATCATGGGCAACAATTCGTGCATGATCGCATCCCCATACGGACCGAGGTTCTCTGAGTTGACCGCATAGGAATCATCGAAATACGGATTTGCGTGCTGCGGCATCACGATCAGCACGCGCGGCAGCCGCCCGCTCGTCCAGTCCTGAAAAAATCTCCATGCTGTTTGCTGCTGCTGCCGTTCTCTTTCTTGTCCCGCCACATCAGGGGGCGTGGTGCGAAAGCCGGGGAAAAAATGGCGATGGTAGTGATCCTCCGAAATCAGAACCGGGTACCGCGCATCGGGGTGTTCGTCCCAGCCGTCCGGCACCAATACCACTGCGCTAATTTCAGTCGGACGTCCCCAGAATTTCGAGAGCAGCTCGCTGCGCATATGGACGTGCTTTTCCCACTTGTTGTCCTCCACGCTCGCCGGATGTGTAATCGGACGCCAGTCGAGCACCGAGTCTACTTCAGCGAGTTCTTCTTCAAGCGGAGGAACCTTGTGGTCGAGGGTAATGCGAATCGTGCCTGACGCTTCGGGATCGAGGTGCAGCCTTTGCGGCGCGCTCAGGAAATTTCCGGGCTTCGTCTGCCAGTGCTGGCCTTCGCCTTTGTCCGGCGGAAGCTTCACCACCTTGCCGTTGCCCAGGTGAAAGGTTTCGTAAACGTTGAGTACAGCGCGCACCGAGTATTCGCCGGGAACCAGTTCACGCAGGTTCTCGAGCGGATACCCAAGCGTGGATGAATCCACGCGCACCGCCGTGCCCGGCTGCCACCCGTCCACATCCACTCCAAACGCCTGCTGCGTCTCGAGGCCTTCCTGCACTCCGAAGCCTGCTGCGGCTGGCATATCGCCCTTCGAGATGATTAGTAGGATGTGACCGTCCATCGGAGATGCCGACAGCTCTTTCGAGTAAGAAATCTCGAACACCAGCGGTTTTGGCGGACCAGCCAGCGCAGCAAGTGGCGCCGCAAGTAGAATTAGTTCCACAGCGAGCATGCGCAGGCAGCGTGGCATTAAAATCCTCCAGAAAAATCGTCGTGCGAGGCTAAATCGGGAAACGCATGTTAGGTGCGCGGTCTGTGGCAGTCAAGGCTTTTGCAGGGAAGAGGATACGGGCGGAAAAAAGGGAGCGCTCCTGAAATTTGCGTCTCTGAATGCG
>DASRRV010000137.1:0-48917 GCA_035695545.1 Candidatus Sulfotelmatobacter sp.
CCAAAGGCAAACTGCGCAACAAGATTCCGCAACTGGAGTTGGCCTTGGAAGGGAAACTGGAAGAGCACCATCGTTTCCTTTTGCAATTGCAACAGGACCGACTCGATGCTGCGCAAACAGACCTGGCGACTCTCGAACAACGCATCCAGCAGAAGCTGGAGCCCTATGCAGCCCAGATCGCACTGCTGCAAGAAATCCCTGGCGTGGATTGGACTTTGGCCGCGGTCATCATTGCCGAACTGGGCGTGGACATGACTGTGTTCCAGAGCGTTTCCCAGCTCGCCTCTTGGGCGGGAGTTTGCCCCGGCAACAACGAATCGGCGGGTAAGCGCAAGAGCACCCGCATCCCCAAAGGCAACGTTTACCTGAAGACCGCCTTAGTCGAGGCCGCCAACGCAGCGGCCCGTACCAAGGGAACTTATCTGCCAGACAAGTTCTACCGCCTCAAGGCGCGCCGCGGCTACAAACGGGCGGCCGTAGCCATAGCCCATAAGATCCTGACCTCCATCTATCCCATGTTTTCTCAGCAAGTTTCCTACAATGACCTGGGAGATCTTTACCTAGACAAGCTCAACAAAAACCACCTCACACGCAACTTGGTTCAGCGGCTGGAACGTTTGGGCTACTCAGTCACATTGACCCCGCAGCAAATCGCGGCATAGCCCGAAAGATAATCTTCATGGCAGTTACTGACCTGCCACTCGCTCCAGCTTCCAAGGCTTAACCGTTATGCCATCCGGCGGCGTCACTACTTGCAGCTGTGCCTGATCGGGTCCTGTGATCTTCATGTCAAATTGAATGTCATCCTCTTCGGTGATCCGCAGTATCCCGCTCGTAAGTTTGGTTTCCACGATCGCGTCGCTATCATCATGGGCGGTGACGCCACTTAATTCGCCGGTTTTCGGGTCCACATTCACATCGGCGTGACTGATGGTACCCGTTAACTTGCCTTCCTTTTTCTCCAACTTTATCGTCTCGAAGACCTTCCCTTTGAACTTTGCCTGCCAGGTTCCAACAAATGGCTGGAAGTCAGCGCCTTTGCTCTGGGCTTGCGAGACCTGAATTGAAAGACCCGACACCCCGAGGCAGGTTGCGACTAACAATCCCGAGACGCAAATGGCTAGGGCTCGTGCCCATGATTTGCGGAAGCGATTAGTTTTTGCGATTACATTCACAATGCGATCCTCCAATGTGTCTGTGTCGAATAGTCCCAATGCATACGCGACAGTTGTCGCAGGCTGGTTCGCGGCCATGGTCTGGGCGACGCGCAAAAGGCAGCGCGCATATTGCGTTCCATTGGATAGGAATTCCACGGCGATCTCGTCGCAGGCCAGTTCTCGTGTTTGATCGATGCGACTCTTAATCAGAGCAGCGGCGGGATGAAAGCAGATGGGCAACGTCAGGAGTTCGTAAGCCAGATTCAAAAGAAAATCGTGCCGTCGGACGTGCGCCAGTTCATGACATAAGGTAGAAGCGAGTTCATCCTCCGATGCTTGTGACAAGAACCATTCGGGCAAGACCAGAACGGGATTGCGGATCCCGACCGTTGCCGGACCCCTTCCTTCAAGCGAAAACAATATGGGTACAGGCTCTACGTCCAGCAGAGAGTGGCATCGCCCGGCCACGGTCTCCATCCCCGGCGGCATCTGCGCCTCAACTGATTTGCATAACATTGCCTGCAGTGACCGCCACCCCCAGTACAACCGGACTGCCCGAAAAGACACGAAACCCAAGTAGAGCATTGTGACAAGACCAACCCAGAATGGACCGAACTGAATTGGTTGGCCGTCATGCCGCATGCGCCGCCAGCGTAACCCCTCGGAGCCGCCGTTCGGGAGAGTCCCTGCCTGATCCACGCTCGCTGTTCCGACAGAATTGCGCTTGGGCTCGTCATTGTTTCGAGAACCACGCAAGCACGCCAAAGGAAGCAACACGGCAAGCAGCAAAGCCGCAACCCACAACCCATGCCGATGCGAAGCAGGGCAACGCCGCAATGCTCGCGAAAGAAGCACTGTGACTGCGGCGATGACGCATGTCATCCAGAGGGCGTTCGTCAAGTATGTGACTGCGATCTCAGCAATCGAATTCATTTGTCTTTTCCCTCCTTGCCCCGCTCGTGCTCCTCTACCAAATCGCTCAACTCCTGAAGCTTTGTGGGATTGATCTGCTTACTCTTGACCAGACTCATCAGGAGGCCGTCCACCGAACCACCAAAAAGGCGATCGATCATATCCCCGATAGCGTTGTTCGCTGCCTTCTCTCTGGTCAACACCGGTGCATAGTCATACGCCCTGCCTCGCAATCTCCGCCGTACCCGTCCTTTACGATGAAGAACGTTCAGCATCGTCTGCACTGTCGTGTAAGCCAGGTTCGGCGATCCGGCAAGATTCTCCTGAACTGCTTGGACGTTGGAAGGGCCGTAGTCCCACAGCACATTCATGATCTGCAGTTCCAGGGGCGTGAGCTGCTGTTGGGATTTTCCCTTGCCGGCCATTCGCTATCTCCTAATGCATTAGGAGAGTAGCTTCGCGGATTCGACTTGTCAACTAAAAACTTAGGAGATAGGCCGAATTCGGAATCTCTGCAACCAGAGTTCAATTGCTGTAATGCGATTTCACGTTTCGCCCCTTGATGATTGTTAGGGCGATACTGCGACAGGTTTCCCGTTCGCAAAGTCTTGCGCATCCGTCTTGTGCAGCACCCTCCGTGATATTCTTCTGCCGAAGCACGGAGTTGGCTCATTTTTTCTCCGGTCGGCTCGAATCTCACTCCGAAGGAAATGTTCACCGTGATCGGTGGTTCGTCCGTCGCAGGGCAAACCGAATCGGACATTCGAGATCAGATCGTGGGCACGTGGAAGTTGGTCTCCACCGAGGAAACCATGAAAGATGGCACCACTCGCCCATTCACTGTGTTTGGCGCACAGTGTAAGGGCTTCCTCTTGTACCAGCGCGACGGCTACATGTGCGCTTACTTGGTGAATCCAGACCGTCTGCAATGGGCTGACCCAGCGCATCCGACATCAGAAGAAAAACTTGCCGCCGCCGAAGGCACGTTCGCTTATTGTGGGCGGTACGAGATCGATGTGAAGCAAAAGCAAATTTTTCATTTGCCTGAAATGGCTACCAATCCAGGCTACATCGGCTCGCGCGAGATCCGTCCGTTCACGTTGCAGGATGGTCGCCTGATCCTCAGCGACGTTGAGAAAAACGACCCCAAGGTTGCACATTGGAAGATTGTCTGGGAAAAGGCGCAGTAGGCCAGCCTCTCAAACCCATTCGACCCTACTGCCCGCACCAGGGGGATCCCGGTTGCGGGCAGTTCTCTTGAACGCCGTCTTCCGCGAGAGGGAAATGACGCTCTTGTTTGGTGAAGTTCAGTCTTCCCCGGTTCCTGTCGGTGATAGCGCGGATCACGCAACAGCGGACTTCTCAAGCTCGCTCAAGTACTTTCGCAAATCTGCAACCAGCTTACCCGTCGGTCTTTGGCCGAGTTCAGGTCCTAATTCGTTGACTGACCACAAAGGTGTTGCATCTACGTTAGGCGTGCTTCCGCCGGCAAAAATGGCCACGCCTTCGGTGATTCGTTCCGTCCATTTGGGTTTCGATGAGGAGTACTCCGAAATGACTATGATGAGGTCAGCTGACTCGGCGTCGTTGACAAGTTGAAAGCGTCCCCACTTTACGAGCGCCTTCTTGAATGCCTCCTCGGCCTTGCTGGTGGAGTACGGCGGCTGCTCGCCAACGACCAGAACTTTTGTAGCAGTCAAGAGACTTCGCAGGGCTGGAGTCGAAGCCTGTGCAGACTTGTCTTGCTCGACGGACGAAAGCGATCCCGCCTTCCCACCGGGGCTAGAAGATGCTGCGGGCACTCCCATCTGACCGGTCGCAGTCGTGTAGCTGCCTAGAATCAACACCCATGTCGTCAGTAATTCCATCCTCATATACGCCCCCTTGCCTCAAGCAATGCTCAGACACAATCCATGTTTTGGCGTAAGAGGCTGCCTTCTTCTTTCCGACAAAAGACAGACAGCGTCGAGACGACTACCTGTGGCCCCAACAGTCTCGCTCTGTTCGGCGCGAACACAACTAGCAATTGATTTGTGGCAGGGTTGCAAAACGCTCAGCCGCTGGACTTAGAATCCTGCGGGTAGGGCGGTATACTTCTTCTTCACAGCAGTTCACATGGTGGAATTCCAGTGAACAAAACGCTCCTCGTCGTGCTGGCCACTCTCGGTTTGTGCATTGGCGCGAGGGCGCAGAATCAACCCACTTTCGATCAACCCAGGTTCGATCAGCCCAAGGTCGAAGTATTCGGCGGGATATTCCCTGGAGGGCATCGTTCCCTGTGGAACCGGCTGCAGAGAGTCGGGGGCGACATTTCCTCCTACCGATTTCAATGGCCTGGAATGCGTCCCTAACCGGCTATGTTTACAAGTCCCTCGGGGTCACGGCCGATTTCAGCGGACACTACGCGAGCCAAATCGTTTACGACCCCGTCGTGAGCGGCCACCGCTACAGTTATCTGTTCGGCCCCAGCTACCGCTTTCGTGCCCCCGTGGGGGCCGTTTTCGTGCATGCTCTCTTCGGAGAGATTTCGCAGGGGTCGGGTCAACTTTCGAATCTGAACTGCACGAAGTTCGCGTGGGTGTTGGGCACCGGGCTCGATCTGACTGTGTCTCACCGCATATCGGTTCGGGCTTTGCAACTCGAATACGAGCGCGCGAAGATCCCTTCGTTCGGCAATCCTTCGGACGCTACAGAGCCGGCGAACGGTTTTCGCTACTCGGGCGGGGTGGTGTTCAAGTTCTGATCTATGTCAGCCGGATGAGCCGAATCCACTGGCGGGACTCTCCGATCCCGCCATCTAAACTTAAGACGACTGCCGGCTTGAATCCGGCTGCTTTCCCGGAGCCAGCAGGATGAGGGCTACACCAATCGCAACCAGCACGGCGGAGCCGATCAGAAATCCTGTGCGTTCGCTGGCCATTTCAAATCCCAGCGCGGACATCACCACCGCGTGAGCGAAACTCGACCAGGCTGCAAAGGCGATCAGGCTGCGATGCGCGGATGGGTTCCGCACCGCGATGAGTAGGAAAATACCGAGCGCAAAATAGAGGCCCATCATCATCGTGTCGCCCGTGTCCGAATGCGTCGGATCCTTTAAACCGCCGATGGCAGGATAAATAGCCGCCGTAAACAACAACCCCACCAATCCCAAAAGAACCTTCAGCGCCCGTTCTCGCATAGCGCCCCCGTGTAAACCGCGAACGAACTGTCATGATGAGTGTAATGGGATATTGGGAGACTTGGTCAGGTGGAAGCGTTACCCGCGAGCGGGCGGAGTACATTTATCCACGATGAATGCCACTGTCTCGATTCCTGCTGCCCGCACACAGGCCAAGATCCTCGCGACTCCGCCATATCTCGCCCGCATATCAGCGCGGATGTATAACCTGGGTTCGGCCCCTTCGCTAACACGCTGTCGAATTGCTACTGGCAGTTGTCCGAACGTGACCTGATCGCCGCCAAACCACACATTACCATCCCGTGTAATCGCGACCATTAGCGCGTCCTCGCGATCCGCTTCGCTCATTTCTACGGGATTGGAAACCTTTGCAAGGTCGACCGGTACAATCTTTGGCAAATCGACCGAAACCATGCGGGGAAGAACAAACATCGCAACTAGCGCGAAGCTGACGCTTGCGAAGTCAGTAACATCAATCCTGCAAATGAGCCCGCCTCCCCATGCTGAGTGGCGTCGGTTCAATGCGAACACCCAGACCTTTCGTCTCACTCGCTATTGTCGCGCAAGCTCCGACTGTGGCACAGATAACTGCTGTAACCAAGCGATAGCGCAAGTTTGCGCCGTCTGTTCGCCCCGACAGAGGGATTTTGAGTGCTATGGCGATTTTGCAACATCTGGGATGACGGTGTACCATTCCGGTCGCATGAGCGGCTCGCTTCGGCAGCAGTTACAACCCTCGATGCGGTTCCTGATCGCGGGTATTTTGTTTGCAGTTGCGCGTGTGCTCGCTACCCGTCCACCTCCTCCCGTAACTCTGTCGTGGTACGCCGCCATGGTGTGGAGTTTAGCTGGCTAGGAATCGGAGTGCTGGTCTGCGTGCTTTACGCAATCCTGTACTATGTGAGTGCGAAATCTCTGCATACTGCCCTGAAAGCTGTTCCAGAGATCAATCGTGACTTGCGCGCCCTCGACGGACCAGTGCAATGCGCGGTGTTTGTCGAATTACGTGTTGGAATCCGCGAACGCGGTCTCGATGGAAAGCGTGAAGATGTGCAATTAGGGAAGCGGCTAAAGGAAGTTCTCGAAGCCAATAATTCAGGTTGGTACGCCGGTCAATTGACCATACCTGAATGCACGACCATGATCCTTTACGGCTCTGATGCAGACACATTATTCCAAGCAATCGAACCGACTTTAAGAAGCGAGCCAATCTGTGCGGGAGCAAGAATTACAATCCGCCAGCGTGATGGGCAAAGAGAAGTAATGCTCCCAAGTCGCTTGACATGATCCCAATCCTATATTCGATCCCTCAATTTCAGTAAGCAGGGCATTTCACTCCTTGACCCATCATGAGTGCAATAGGAGTTTCACCAATGAATCGTAGTCGTACGATGTGATGCTGCCGTCGGTCGCCAGTCAGCGATGCGCGGCCTTTGCGCGATCGCTCGCTCTATAGGTGGCCTTATAGCCCCCGCTCACGAGTATGCATGCTATTCCGAGCCTTTCCCAGACGTCTGCGCCAGTTATCTTCCGCACCACGCCACAACCGAGGCCAAGAACGAAAGAAAAGGTTCCCTGGGGTATCGAATATCTCTTCCTTGGTTTTTGCGATATAGCCCAGGAAAATAGATACCAGGTAACCAGAAGGCCTATAAGAAGAACGAGCACTTTCGCGGAACCAAGCATGTATGTGACAAACGCATAAGATGCAACTATCCAGAGCAGCGAATACGTATACGCTGTCCAACTGTGGCTGGAGCTGTCGTTAGGGGCGATCAGCGCCTCTTGCTGTGCGAGATCGCACCGACCGGCAAATCAGTACCGCAAGATGCGCATCGGTCCATAGAGAAAAGGGAAATACTGTTTTGAGCTTCGTTTGTTAGTGCTGCCGAAGACTGGAAACCCAACTGCCCGACCGACGAGCAAGCTGCAGGTCTTCAAGACGACCTGTCAGCCCAAAAGGCAACGCAGTGTACGACGGCAGAAGCGAAACCGATATCTCTATTGGACACCGCCGAAAACTCGTCGAGCACGATTACGAGCGTAACTTCCGCGAAGAGGCCCAGCACCTATTTCATCCAAAACCCCTTGTTGTAATCGTTTATGTTAACGCGTAAGATGCTGGCGAGTTTGCGCACTTCATTCTTCTTTTCATCGCGAAGGTTCATGACAAAGACATCCCGCTTGGCATTTCAGTTTTTCCTCTCCTTACTTCTCCTGTCGTTGGCTGACGCGCAGTGGGCGCCGCGCAATCCCGTTACCGGTATTCAACAGCAGGCCGACGGAGTTGTTCTCACACTGCAGACTGGCATGCTCGAGCTCCGGGTCTGTACGGATTCCGTCATTCACGTTCTGTATTCCGCGAGTTCTTCCTTCCCGACGATTCCTGACTACGTCGTCGTCAAGAAAGATTGGCCCGGCGGAAAGTGGAACTTGCAAACTACCGACAGCGAAATCGTGCTGACGACTGCTGCGCTCAAGGTGGCCGTGGCCCGCAACGATAGCTCCATCACCTATCGTTCTTCGGACGGCGCTCAGCTCATTCAGGAAGGATCGCGCAAGCTGACTCCAGTCGAGGTGAATAGCGAGAGCACGCATCGCGCCGAATCGTTCTTCAATGTCTATGGCTCGCACGAAGGCCTCTATGGATTGGGCCAGCATCAGGCGGGCGTGTGGAACTATCGCGGCGAATCGGTCGACATTTCGCAGGACAACAGCAACATTGCAATTCCATTTCTGGTGTCGAGCAAGGGCTACGGCATTTACTGGAACAACGATTCGCGCAGCCGCGTCAACAATCGCTTCCCCAACTACATGTACATCAGTTCGGAAGTGGCCGACGTCATCGACTACTACTTCTTCTACGGCCCCGACCTCGACAAGGTGGTTGCCGGTTATCGCGACCTGACGGGCGCGGCGCCCATGTTCGGCCGCTGGGCTTACGGATTCTGGCAGTGCAAGAACCGCTACAAGTCGCAGGACGAAATTCTGGGAGTAGCGCGCAAATACCGCGAAATGCACATCCCCATGGACAACATCGTCCAGGACTGGTTCTGGTGGAACCGCAAAGGCGAATTCGTTTTCAACAAGAACTATCCCGATCCCAAGGGCATGGTCGACGAACTCCACAAAGAAAACGTCCACCTGATGATTTCGATCTGGCCATTCTTCGAGCCGGGATCGACGAACTACGACTACATGCAGAACAAGGGATGGTTCGTCGACAAGTTCAAGTTCGCCAAGCCTCCGTATCACACCGACGGCATGGCCGTTTACGACGCCACGAACCCTGAGGCGCGCAAATATTATTGGGACGAGATCAATAAAGCCCTGTTCAGTATTGGCCTCGACGCCTGGTGGATGGACACGACTGAGCCCGAAACCGAAGGTCAGGAAGAAAACATCCTGCTGAATCACAAGCTTGCGGCGGGCAGCGGCAATCGGTACGTGAATGTTTTTCCCACGCTCGATACCAGCGCAGTCTACGAAGGCCAGCGCGCCGCCAGCGACAAGAAGCGCGTTTACATTTTGTCGCGATCGGCATTCTCGGGCACGCAAAGGAATTCCGTGACCGCGTGGTCCGGCGACATCGTTTCTGATTTCGTCTCGTTTCGCCGCCAGATTCCCGCAGGATTGAACTTTGCGCTCTCGGGAATTCCTTACTGGACGACCGATATTGGCGGATTTGTCTTTGGAAATCCCGACGACCCGGCCTTCCGCGAATTGTTTGTGCGTTGGTTTCAGTTCGGCACGTTCAGTCCAGTCATGCGCGTTCACGGAACGCGCAACCCCGATGGGAATGAACTCTGGTCGTATGGGCCCGATGCACAGAAGATTCTGGTCAGCTTCGATCGCTTGCGCTATCGCATGCTGCCTTACATTTATTCGCTGGCATGGAAGACGACGAGCGAGAGCTATACGCCGATGCGCCCGCTGGTCATGGACTTCCGCACCGACGAGCGCGCCGACAACATCGGCGATCAATTCATGTTCGGACCTGCAATCCTGGTGAATCCTGTAACTGAACCGGCGGCTAGCACTCGTCACCTCTATTTGCCGAACGCCAAGTGGTACGACTTCTGGGCAGGCACTACCGACACAGGCGGCAAGATGGTGGTGGCGCCCGCTCCGCTGGATCGCCTGCCGCTGTACGTGCGTGCCGGATCGATTCTTCCCCTCGGTCCCGAGATGGAGTGGTCGACGGAGAAGCCTGCCGACCCGATTGAACTCCGCATCTATGGCGGCGCGGACGGCGACTTCACTATCTACGAAGACGAGAACGATAACTACAACTACGAGAAGGGCGCGTACGCGACAATCCCGCTGCACTGGGATGATGCGAAGGGAGCGCTGACCATTGGCGACCGCAAAGGCACATTCCCGGGAATGTTGCAGAAGCGCACCTTCCGCGTGGTGATTGTCCGCGAGAACCACGGTGTAGGGATCGGCCCATCCGACGAGCCCGACAAGGTTGTGCAGTACTCTGGCAGCAAGCTCGAAGTGAAACCGTAAAACACTGAAACCGTAAAACCTGGAAGAGCGGCGCTTCAGCGCCGCGTTAGCGGCAAACTTGATTTTTGGGGCTTCAGCCCCGGCGCGGTTCGCGCACATCACACGACGGAGACAAGACCATTAAACTCCTGGGCATTGACGTTGGAACTGGCGGCACGCGGGCGCTCATCATCGATGAGCACGGACATTTGCTGGCGTCCGCAACGGAAGAGCACGCGCCGTTTGCCACTCCGCAGATTGGATGGGCCGAGCAGCAGCCCGAAGATTGGTGGCGCGCCTGCGGCATTGCCATTCGAAAAGCTCTCACCAGCGCGAACATCAGCGCCGATCAGATTGCATGCGTAGGGCTTTCGGGCCAGATGCATGGCGCGGTCATGCTCGACGAGCAAGACCGCGTGGTTCGTCCCGCGCTGATCTGGTGCGACGTGCGTACCGAGAAGCAGTGCCACGAGTTGACCGAGAAGATTGGCGCGGACCGGTTGATTCAACTTACGTGTAATCCAGCCCTCCCCAATTTCACGCTGACAAAATTCCTGTGGGTGCGCGAGAACGAACCCGGGAATTGGAAGCGCGTGCGTTCAGTGATGCTCCCGAAAGACTATGTGCGCTTTCGCATGACGGGCGATCGCGCCATCGACGTGGCCGACGCGTCCGGAACTCTTCTGCTCGATGTGGCGCGCCGGCGCTGGTCGCGCGAAATGCTGGATGCGACACAGATTGATGAACGCCTTCTGCCCAAAGTCTATGAGTCGCCGGATGTTTGCGGACAGATCTCAGGGGAGGGCGCAGCCGCGACCGGCCTGAAGCAAGGGACTCCCGTTGTGGCCGGAGCCGGCGATCAAGCGGCTGGCGCCACGGGCATGGGCATTGTTGCTCCGGGAGCGGTGAGCGCGACGATTGGAACGTCTGGCGTGGTCTTTGCCGCGACGGATCGTCCTGCGATGGATCCGAAGGGGCGGTTGCACACGTTCTGCCACGCGATTCCGGGACGATGGCATGTGATGGGCGTAACTCAGGCGGCGGGGCAGTCGTTGCGCTGGTTCCGCGACACGCTGTGTCCAAGCGGAACGGCTACGTACGATCAGCTCACGGAGGAGGCCGCGAAGGTCAGTCCCGGCTCGGATAGTTTGCTGTGGACGCCGTATCTGATGGGTGAGCGCACGCCGCATCTGGATGGCCAGGCGCGAGCGGCGCTCGTCGGACTGACCGCATCGCATACCCGCGGACACATCGTGCGCGCAATTCTCGAAGGAGTTGCGTTCAGCTTGCGCGACACGTTCACGATCTTCAGCGAGATGAATGTGCCGGTGCGCAGCATCCGCCTGGGTGGCGGTGGCGCGCGCTCTGCTCTGTGGCGACAGATCCAGGCTGATATTTATGGCCATGAGGTTGAGCTAGTGGAAGCTGAAGAGGGCGCAGCCTATGGCGCGGCCATTCTGGCAGGCGTTGGCGCGAAGCTGTGGCCTTCAGGGGATGCAGCATGCGAAGCCGTCATTCGCGTGAAGCAACGCGTGCCAGCGCAGCCCGATGTGGTTGCCCAGATGAGCGGATCTTATGCCGCCTACCGGCGCGTGTATCCTGCGACGCGGGCTATTGTTAAGACCTAAACCCTATGCTGTCTATGTGTTAACCCCGATTTATGTATATAAATGTACGTATAATAAAGTACATATATATCGACAGAGCAATTCCTGGAGCTCCGAACCAGGGTGTGATCGTCGCCTAGAATATCCTTTGCGGGGCCGGAAAGGGCCCTTGCTGCGACGATCGATGCCGGGGGGGCAGGGAAAGCATCGTCCGCGAAAAAAGTCTGCGTCCTGGGGGCTCGCAGGGGCCTTCTATGACTTTTCAATCACTTGCACGAAGGCGCAATGACTTAGAACGAATCATCAACGAGTTATGAAAAAAATGAGTGCGGGTGCCCCGTCCTTGCGTTTTCTGCAAGGGCGGGTACGATGCTGCTTGTACCATGAGACTTGGGCAGACCGAAATATGACAATGACTCGCCCGGAAATCTTTCGAGAAAATGCCCGACGAGTGATAGACAGGTTTCGCTCCTCTAGTGATTTGAGGCATAGCTTCGATTTTAATCGTGAATCTGTGAAGTGCGTTGAAAGGTTTATCGAGAATGAGCGTCAACACCGTCAGATACCACCTGACGAAGTTGCGAAGTTAGTCACACTGCTTGGTGCTTATCTCGGTGAGGCGGTCATCCACAGGTACGGTGGACATTGGCAGGAGGACTCTGGAAACTGGGGCGTCTTCTTTGATGACTCGAATGCGGTCTTTCCATTCACGAAAGTGATGAAACAATTTGAGAATGGCCTTGAGGGGGGAGCCTCGATTCTTAGCTTCTTCGATCTTGTGGGCCTTGTGATCTTCGGCAGTATGTGATTGAGACGGTGGTCCCACCCTTTGATCTCCGACGGAACTACCGCGAAAGTGGTGGCCCGTCCTTGCGTTTTCTGCAAGAGCCTGCCCTAACCTTGCCGAAGATGCGGGCTTTGCCATGAGATTGGGGCAGAGTCAAAATCCACGCTCCATGCGGCATCGTTCCCACCCTTTCGCGAAGAACGCGAAAGGATGGGGCACCCACTGTCTTGGTGCGGAGAGCGAGTTCAAAGGCCTGGGCCACTCGCCCTCAATGACTTAGCCTTTGGCGAGTTGCCGCAAACGCTCCGCGGCGATCTCGGGAGTGATGTCGCGTTGCGGTGTGCCCAGCATTTCGAATCCGACCATGAACTTGCGGATGGTGGCCGAGCGCAATAGCGGTGGATAGAAGTGTGCGTGGAAATGGCACTCCGGATGTTCGGCGCCGTCGGTGGGTGACTGGTGGAATCCCAGGGAGTAAGGGAAGGGAACGCCGAAAACTTTGTCGTAGGTGGACGTCACGCGCTGCAGAATATCGGCGAGTGAGCGAACGTCTTCAGGCGTGAACTCGGCCATGCTTCCGATGTGGCGGCGGCTGCAGACCATAATTTCAAACGGCCAGACTGCCCAATAGGGCACTAACGCGACAAAGCCGCCGTTCTGGCAGACCATCCGCACGCGCTGTCGCTCTTCGAGAGCGACGTAGTCGCACAGCAGACACATGCCGTGGGCGTTTGTGTAAGCCTTCTGCGCAATCAATTCTTTCGCCGCCGCTTCGGGGATTGAATACGTCGCCCAGATCTGGCAATGAGGATGCGGATTGCTGGCGCCCATCATGGCGCCGCGGTTCTCGAAAATCTGCACGTGGTGAATGAAGTCAAGACCGCCGAGTTCGCGAAATTGTCCTACCCACGTGTCGACGACCGAAAGAATCTCTTCCACGGTCATCGTGGCCAGCGTGAGGTCGTGACGCGGAGAGAAGCAGATCACGCGACAGATTCCGGGTTCGCCCTCGGCGACCAGCAGACCCATGCCGTCGACGTCGAGACGTTCGTGCTGGACTTGCGGCTTCAGGGCCGCGAAGTCGTTCTCAAACACAAATGTCGATGGGTACGCGGGATTGCGAACGCCGCCCACACGCGCATTTCCGGGACAGAGGTAGCAGGTTGGGTCGTAGGCAGGCTCGGAGGTCGTCTGCAACTGCGCGACTTCTCCTTGCCAGGGACGCGTTGCGCGGTGCGGAGACACCAGTATCCACTCGTTGGTGAGAGCGTTCAGCCTGCGGTGAGGGTCTTCTGTCAGTTTCACGTTGCAGCCTCGCAGCATTCTACGATGAGCGCGGGTTGCGCATGGCTATTTCCTCACAACTGCCTGTGATCTAACTCACAGTCCATGGTTTTCGTGCAACCTAGAATTTTGACTGGCATCTATTTAGGAGTCTTTGTGAGATTTTCGGAACAAATTCGGCTGATTGTGCTTGCTGTGTTTTTCGTCGCACTCATTCTGTTCGCGATAGTTTATCAACCTGTGGACGCGTTCAGTCATCCGGCTGGTCAGACGAACGGCGCGGTTCGGCCGGCGGGGAAGCGCTAGACGGCGTCGGCGCGTGGGAATTGCGGGTTTATGCGCGCAACCCCGGAGTGCGGCCGTGCAAAAAGCTCTTAACCGCAGAGATCGCTGAGAGAAGTCGCGGAGGACGCGGAGAACATCATCAGCGTGGAAGCGGAACGGTGCAGCGGAGCTGGCGATGGGAAAGGCTTTTGACCGCAAAGGTCGCTAAGAAAGGCCGCGAAGAACGCAAAGAACATATCTAGGTCTTTGACTGGTCCTTACGGTTTTATGGCGTTGCCCATCATTAGGGCGAAGAGTAGCGGCAGGTAGATTACCGTGGCTTGCAGGACGTGGCGGGCGCGCATTTTTGACTTGGCGCTGGCCAGCGGCAGGTTCAGATACGCCAAGCGGACTCCGAAATAGAGAAGCGCGAAACCCAGGACGACCGCTCCTACCAGATAGATCCTTCCGGCCATACCCATGAAGCTGGGCAGCAGGCTGATGGGAATCAGAGCTACGGAATAAATCAGAATGCGGCGAGCAGTGGAGCGTCCGTCTTGTTCGACGACGGGAAGCATCTGGACTCCGCCGCTGGCGTAATCCTCGCGGTAAAGCCACGCGATCGAGAAGAAGTGGGGGAACTGCCACACGAAGAGGATGGCGAAGAGCACCAGCGTGCCCCATTCGAGTTGTCCGCGGGCGGCGGTCCAGCCGAGCACTCCGGGCATAGCTCCAGGAAAAGCTCCGACGAAGGTGCAGATAGGAGAGATGCGTTTCAGTGGAGTATAGGCTGCGAGGTAGACGACCGAAGTCAGAAAGGTGAGTAGTCCCGTCAGAGGATTGGTGAACACGGCTAGGTAAATCGAGCCTCCCACAGCGGCTAGAACACCAACCGCGGTAGCGTGAAACATGCTCATGCGGCCGGCGGGTAGAGGACGCAGGGCGGTGCGGCGCATGTGGGCGTCGACGTCGTGCTCCATGACTTCATTCAAAGCGGCGGTGCCGCTCGAAACCAGTCCGATGCCCAGCAGAGAATGAAATAGCCCCCAGCTAATCCAGGAAATACCGGCCTTGTGGGCGCCAAAGAAGTAGCCGCACCATGCGGTCATCACGATCAAAGTCGTGACCCGGAGTTTGGTGAGTTCGGCGTAGTCGCGGAGAAGGGATGTCGCGCGTGTGCGCAGACCAGAGAGAGGCAGTGTCATCGTGCTCATGAATTGGGCCGTGTCAAACGCTCCAGAGAATCCGTTCTGGATTTTATAGAAAGAACACGCGCGGACCCCACTCCGCTAGGTGCTCAAGGATTGCATAGATAGTCTGATAGCTTTCGAAAGTCAAGTTAAAACAAAAACCGTGGCCGAGCGAACTGCAAAAAGCTTCAACCACAAAGGACACGAAGGTTCACGAAGGAAACCCGGAAACCTTCGTGAATCCCAAAGTGCCTCATCAGGCTAACACATCGGGCGGTTCGGGCTGACGTCCTCAACTTACTGGCTCGGCGCAGATCCTGCCGGATCAAATATTTCCGGGGGATCGAAGAAGCACTGATGCCAGAAGGCTGAGTCCGACAGCTTGCCGGCTCTCCACTGCTGCAATGTGGCCATGGTGGCAGCGATCATGCCGCCGTCGGCCGAATCGAAAATCAGGACGATGCCCGCCGCGTCTTGCGGCTTCTGTGACATTTCCATGTAGTTCTTTTCCAGCAGAAACTTTGCGTATTCTAGACGCTGGCGCGGCCCGGTGTCTTTTGCGCTGTCGTCGACCTTTTGCACCGAAAGAATTTTCACATTCTTTCCCCGAAGTGGTCCCCAATCGCCTGGAAAACTTGCCGTCTCTTCCCGCTGCACATGGAACAAATCTGCTGCGGGGGCTTGCGAAGAGGCAACGGGAGCATCCGTATCGGCGATGCCTTCGGGCATTTCGACGCTGTTGCGCCAGATCCAGCCGCGCGACAGGCCGGAAACGCGCACGTGCACCCAGTCCCGGTTGAAGTCGAGCATCTCGAACTCATCGTGCATGCTGGCGAGAAACTGCGGCTTGGCTGTAAGGCTGGGAGTAGCAACGACCGGCGTGCCTGATTTCTTCACGGCTACCAGATTCTTGGGATGAGCCTGGTTTTTGAGAATCTCCTCCAGGTTGGCGACTTCGTCATGCTGTGTCTTGGCCGCTTTGTCGGCGGCGGATTTTGCGGGCGGATGCGCGCTGGCGCGCTCGCGGGCAGCCAGGCTCTGGCTCATCGACGAAGAGAAGGGCTGATCGGTGCTGGAGGATTCGGGAACGGGCGCGGAAATTTTCGCGTGGTCGTTGGTCTGGTCGTCAATCGGGGGTTTGCTGGTGGGCTTCGAACGGGACGCAGGGGAAGAGGCTCGGGCGCTCTCGCTCGGTCCGCCAAGTTGCTCGGTCAGTTGATCGAGCAGGTCGGTTTCGAGTCGGCCATTGGAGATCAGCAACTGATATCCAGAGCGCGAAGGCGTGGGATCGGAATACCAGGCCGTCACTTTTGTGTTGATACGCACCAGCGATCCGCCCGAGGCGGTCGATGTGACTTGCACAGTTGCCTGATAGTAGCCGCGCTGGTAGCGGTCGAGCGGATGGTCTCCGACTTTGGCAAATCCGTCCAAGACCGGGAGGTGGCCAGACAGGCTTGCCTGCAGGGCCTTCACGGCCTTCTCAACCGTAGCTTTGGATTGAGGGAAGACGCGTTCGGCGGGATTCGTTTGTGTCAGTGCAAACGGAACGAGGAGAGTTGCGACGACGGCCCAGGCAAGTGCCCACTGCGGAAGCCGGCTCCGGACCCAGAGGCGGGTTGTCGTGGTCATGGGAGCAGCTCCAACTGGTCGCGCAGGATCCAGCCATGCTGGCCCGCATGGGTTTCCACGCCGAACCAATACGGTGTGGAAATCACGATCAGGACTTCTGTGCCGGGGGTGAGCGTTTGTAGCGTGCTCGCCGTGTGGAAGGGAGCAGACTTCAGAGGCGCCCCGGGAGCCTTTACGAGGCGTTCCACCTGTTGCTTGAGTTCTTTGAGGTGCTCTTCCGGAGTCTGGACGGGAGCGGGTGGCGCGGTCTCGGTCTCGGGGGCTTCGGTGGCAGGACTCACGATGACCCGCTGAGGCACTGGGGTTGGCTTGGATGCGCTGGATTCGAGAGCCGACGAGGGAAGTTCCGGGGATGACTGCGCGTTCGTGGGCTGTTCCCGCCTTTCCTGCTTTTCCTTCTCGGCCTCGGCGGCCTCGGATTTCATCAGGGTTATGGCGTCGAGGCGGTCGTGGATGTCCTTGTACTCCGCGGTTTCCACCGAGCCGTTGGACTGGTGCACGGTGTGGCGGAAGTCTTCGACAAACACCGCATCGATGCGAAGCACGGTGTTCTTGTCGCCCTGGGGTTGGACGACGTAGCGGACGGCCAGCGTCCCGAGGTCGTTGGTGTCTTTGAAATTTCGAGGGTCGAGCGCCTTCAGGCGGATCTTGTAGAAGACCTTGCCGCCCTCGTTCCAGGCAGGAAAGACCCGGGTGGAGGTGGCAGCCTCAGCCCCTTTGACGAATTCGTCGTTGTTGTATTCCTTAGTGCCGCGAATGATTCCGTTTTGCGCCACGTCCTGCACGACCTGAGCGACTTCGTTCTCAGGAAAGGGGACGTTCAGGATCAGGCCTGCGCCGTACTGGGTGGCGTCCTTATCGCGGGCGGCGCGGGCGGGAAGCGGTAGGGCGGCTGCCAGGAAAAGCAGGATTATGCCAGCCTTCCACAACCTGGCGATGCCAGAATCCAAGCCTCGTTCAGACGTCCTGACCCGTTTACTCTGAACCAATTTTGTCACCGCGCTCCTCAAGTCCCGCAAAAGAGTCTCAACTCTGGGTTGGCTCTGTCAACTGGCGCATTGTTTTTGATGTAGATGACCAAACGAACGGTGTTTGAAATTGACTTTGTAAAATAAATGTAAAATAAATGTCACAAAGCTCTTGAAATTACCGCGAAAGCAGTAGTAGGATTCCGCGCGGTAAGGTGGTAGGACCGTTAGCGAAGAAAAATCGGTTTAGTCCTGCCTCCGGGAGCATGCATGCGAAAAGGGGTTTCGCATGCCGCGCGCTTCGCTTCGTTGATTCTTGCCTTCGCATTTGTGGGAATGCGGTTATTCAAAACACGAATTGCCAGAGGAGTCCGGCATGCGTATGGGGATGCAGTCTCGCCTTTGTAGAAAGTTGCCATGGTTGCAGGTTCTTGCAGCCCCGGCTCTGGTAGTGGTCTTCCTGATCCTGAGCAGCAGCCAACCCGCCAACGCCCTTCCGGCCTTTGCGCGCAAGTACGGCCTACGCTGTTCGGCGTGCCACGAATCGTGGCCGATGCTTAACTACTTCGGCCAGAAGTTCAAAGACAACGGCTACCAACTGATGAACGACCACGACGCGCCGATTTGGCAAAACGCGTCGTATTGGCCCATCACGCTGCGCATTACGCCATTCTGGAGCCGCGAGAGCACCAACAAGGTCGCAGTGGACTCTGCCCCAAACGGCGAAGCCAAGATGACCACTACGGGCTTCAATCTCAGTGGGTTAGATATCCTGACCGGCGGCACCCTGGAGAAAAACATAAGCTTCCTCCTGGTTCCGTCTTCGGACGAAACCGGGGCTTTTCACTTCGAATCGGCCAACGTGCGCTTCGACAACCTCTTCGGCAGTCCGTGGCTGAATGTGAAGATGGGAAAGTTCGAACTCGACAGCTTCATTTCAGAGAAACGGACGCTGACTCTTTCCGGCAACGGCGGGGCATACCAGCTCTTCCACTTCATCCCGGTGGGCGATGGCAACATCTTCGGGCAACTGGGGGATAACCAGCTGGGAGTTGAGTATATGGGCCACTCCTACAACGATCGGACGCGCTTGTCGGCGGCCGTCTTCAGTTCGACCGACGGAAACGTCGATTTGCCTTACGGACAGAATTCCTACACGGCGTTTTTCGCCGGTAGCCAGGCGTTCAGCGCGGGAAAGCTCGGAGTGCAGCGCATCGGTGGGTACGCCATGGTGGGCGTTGCACCGACGACCTACCTGCTGCAGGGAGGAATTCCGCTGCCGGGTTCGGGAACAGGGAACAAGAGCTTCAGCCGCGTCGGGTTTGAGGGCTTGTTTTATCTTGGGGCCAAACTGGACGTGCAGGTCTTTACCCAGCACGGTTCTGACGATGCATGGTTCGGCGCTTGCTACGGGGATATCATCACCGGAACCTGCGACTCGGGTAATAACAATACGGGCGGCGTGACGCTTCCCGCGGGGGCTCGGAACCCGACATGGAATGGAGCGTTCGTCGAGACCCACTTCGTCTGGAATCCGCAATTCACGATCTTCCAGCGCTCGGAGTGGGTCCGCATGTCACAACAAGCCCTTCCAGACACACCGTCGAACCAGGGGAACATCGACAACTACGTGATCGGGTATCGCTACAACCCGTTCATGACGAGCCGGGCTGGGTTCGCATTCCACAACGAATATTCGTGGATACGCCAGCGTGGTACGTCACCAGCCACTTTCACCGATCTCAGCAGCAATAGCTTGCTGGTCGGATTCGACTTTGACTTCTGAGAAACAGCCGATCGGCGAGGGCTCACCCCTCGCCGAGTTGTTTGAGGACACCTGCGATGAACAGATTGAAGACAATGCATTTTCGGATCATGTTTCTCCACCTGGTTCTGGTCGCGCTCCTGGCATTGCGAGTTGCGGCTCAGGACGCACCGGACGTAGGTCCGCATCCTCCGCAACCGCCCAAGGCGATGGAGAGCCATATCGGAAAGATCACCGGCCACTCCCGGGATGCCAAAGTGCCGTACCGGAGATATTGCGCCGGTTGCCACGGCGACCTGGGGGACGGCAACGGCGAGAACGCGGTGTGGCTCGACCCCAAGCCGCGGGATTTCACGATGGCGACCTTCAAGTGCCGTTCGACGGTGACCGGGACGCTGCCCACCGATGAAGATCTGTTCAATACGATCGGGCGGGGCCTGACCAATTCCAACATGCCGATCTGGAATACCTTCAGCGATCAGCAGCGTGCGGACCTGGTGGCGTACGTCAAGACGTTCTCGCCGCGTTGGGAGAAAGAAAAGGCGGGCGAGCCGATCAAGATTCCGGCGGAGCCTCCGGTGACGATCGAGAGCATTGCGCACGGCAAGGCGCTGTTCACCAAGCTGGAGTGCTGGAAGTGTCATGGTCCGCAGGGCAAGGGCGACGGCCCGTCTGCGGCTACGCTCACCGACAGCAAGGATCAGCCGATTCGTCCGTACAACTTCGCGAGCGGGAAGAACGATTCGCGGTTCAAGTGCGGTTCGACGAATGCGGATGTGTACAAGATCTTCATCACCGGTGTGGACGGAACTCCGATGCCGTCGTTTGCGGACGTGATTCAGCCCAACGATGCGTGGGACCTGGTGCACTTCCTGCGCACTCTGCAAGTCGATCGTCACAGCAAAGAGAACGATGTGCTGAAAGCGGCGGGCGGAAAGATTCCTCCGTACGTAGAGAAACAATCTGAAGCGCCGGCCACACAGTCGGAGAACAAAGCGGCGGGTGGCGGGAACTAGAAGCCGATCCGTCCATCGATGGTTTCGATGACGGATCTTTTGATGTCGGAGAATCCACAACGAATTCTTGAGATTCAGGAGGCCAAGAAATGCGTGTAAGCAAGCCCTGCATTGCCGTACTGGTCGCGACGCTGTGTCCGGCGCTGATGTTTGGCGGAACGATCAGCGGGAAGGCGACCTACACCGGAACACCGGTGAAACAGAAGCCCATCGACATGTCGAAGGAGCCGAGCTGCGCCAAGCAGCACACGACTCCGGTCACCACCGAGACGGTCGTAACCAGCGCCAATAACACGCTGGAGAACGTGGTGGTGTACATCTCCGCAGGCGGCGACGATGCGAATGCGCCGGCACAAGCTGTCACGTTCACGCAGAAAGGCTGCCAGTATCTGCCGCACGTGATCGCGCTGCACACCAACCAGGAATTGCAGGTCGTGAATGCCGATCAGACGTCGCATAACATCCATCCGTTGGCGAAGGTCAATCGGGAGTGGAACAAGTCGCAGCCGCCGGGCTCTCCGAACATCAGCGAGAAGTTCGATCAGGCGGAGTTCATTTCGGTGAAGTGCAACATCCATCCCTGGATGCACGGATGGTTCGTTGTGCTCAAGACCAACCACTACTCGATTAGCGGCGACAACGGCGGCTTCTCTCTACCCAACCTGCCGCCGGGAAAGTACACCGTTACGGCCTGGCATGAAGATTACGGGACGCAGACGCAGGACGTGACCATTACCGGCAACGAAACGAAGTCGATCGACTTCACCTTCAAAGCCAAAGCGTACTAGCAGGCGCTTCCCCCGGGGCCGGCGCTTCGGCGTCGGCCGCCGCAGCTACGTCAAGCGTCCTAAGTTAATCGTTCTAAGTTGATCGTCTACGTCAACGTCCGAGTCGCGCGGACAAATGCGAGGGAACATGGGCGGCAAGCTATTCGCAGTGATTGTGATCCTGATTGCGTTGGCGTCGGCAGTCCCCATCGTCAGGCACACGTTCTTGGGCGCCACGGTAGCGCCCCCGGAAGACATCTCGACCCATGGGGCCGAGATCGACAAACAGCTCGACGAAACCATGGTCGAAGCGGGCTTGTCGTTTTTGGCGGCGCAACTCGTGCTGGGCTTCTTTGTGTGGCAGTTTGGCGGACGCAGGGATGGAGTGCTGAAGAATTTTCCGGGCGGTGCGAGGTATCTGGTGGTCGCGGCGGTGCTGCTGGTGGGAGCTGAGGCGATTGCGCTCGGCGCGCTGGGAACGAAGGCGTGGGCGAAAGTCTACTTTCAGCCAGCGTCGGCGGATGCGCTGCCGATCCAGGCGCAGGCCGGACAGTTCGCGTTCTATTTCCGGTATGCCGGGCCGGATGGGAAGTTCGGCGTGATCCACCCGGAAAAGATCGATGAAGGTAACTCGAATTTCTTCGGGCTCGATCCGGAGAACGATATTCCCGCACGCGATGACATCCAGTCGGCCGAGATGGTAATTCCCGTCAACAAAGAGATTCATCTGATGATGCACGCCAAGGACGTGGGGCACTCGTTTTACGTGCGGGAGTTGCGGATTCAGCAGGATTTCGTGCCCGGGCTGGATCTTTCACTTCATTTCACGGCAACCAAGGTGGGCAAGTACGAGATCGTATGCACGCAGCTCTGCGGCCTCGGGCACTACAACATGCGGGGCTATCTGAACGTGATGTCGCAGGATGACTTTGACAAGTGGTTGAAGTCGCAGTCCCAGTAGTTGCGCAGTTTGCGCCGTCCGCGCAAAGCGCAGGGACGGCGGGTGCCAACTCGAACTTGAGAGGGGAAGGGCAATGTCTGATGCATCGGCGCACGTAGCGCATCACGGACCACCGACGAGCTTTATCCGCAAGCATGTCTTCAGCCTCGACCACAAAGTGATCGGCAAGCAGTACTACGCGCTCGCGCTGGTGGCGGTGGTGACGGGGATGATGCTCTCGTGGCTCATGCGAATCCACCTGATTGCGCCGAATTGGCCGATCCCCGGGCTGCAGTGGCTGTCGAAGGTGGGCGCGCCGGGCGGAGTGATGACGCCGGAGTACTACCTCTCGCTGATGACGATGCACGGGACACTGATGGTGTTCTTCGTGCTGACGAACGCGCCGTTTGCCGCGTTCGGCAATTACTTCCTGCCGATCCAGATTGGCGCGGAAGACATGGCCTTCCCCAAGTTCAACATGATGTCGTTCTGGACGACGTTTATTGCTTTCTGCATTTTGGTAACGGCCTTCTTCGTGCCGGATGGTCCGCCGCTGGCGGGTTGGACGGCGTACGCGCCGCTGAGCGCTGTGGGCAAGGACGCCGGCCCGGGGGAAGGACTCGGGCAGACTCTGTGGGGGCTGTCGATTTTTGTCTTCTGCATTGCGTCACTGCTGGGGTCGTTGAACTTCATCGCGACGACTTTGGATTTGCGAACTAAGGGCATGACGCTGGCCCGCATGCCGATCGTGAGTTGGGCATGGTTCATTACGTCGTGCATCGCGCTGCTGGCGTTTGCCGTGTTGATGCCCGCTTGCCTGCTGCTGATTCTGGATCGCGTGGCGGGAACGAGCTTCTTCATCCCCTCAGGGTTGAACATCAGCGACCACTTGCAGCCGCATCAGGGCGGGTCGCCGTTGCTGTGGCAGCACCTGTTCTGGTTCTTCGGGCATCCTGAGGTGTACATCGCGATTCTGCCGGCGATTGGCATCGTCAGCCACATCCTGATCAACAGCATGCGGAAGCCGATGCTGAGCCACAAGGCGATCATTTACTGCATGATGGGCATCGGATTCCTCAGCTATATGGTTTGGGGACATCACATGTTCCTGAGCGGAATGAATCCGTACTCGGCGCTGGTGTTTTCGTTTCCGACGCTGATGATCACGATTCCCGCGACGATCATGACGCTGATTTGGCTGGGCAGCCTGTATGGGTCAAATTTGCGGATCAACGCGGCATCGCTGTTCTGCCTGGGATTTATTTCGATGTTCGTCAGCGGCGGGGTGAGCGGATTTTTCCTGGCGCAGCCCTCGATCGACATCTACCTGCATGCGACTTACTTTGTGGTGGGGCACTTCCACATGGTGATGGGCGTGGCGGCCATCTTTGGAGTGTTTGCAGGGACCTATTTCTGGTTCCCGAAGATGACGGGGCGCATGATGAGCGAACGCCTGGGCCGGCTGCATTTCTGGCTGACGTTCATCGGGACGTATTGCATCTTCATGCCGTTCCACTATCTGGGCCTGGCGGGCAATGTGCGCCGCTACTCGGCGTTCACCGACGATTTCCTGGTGCCACTGCTTCCGGTGCACAAGTTCATCACCTACGCGGCGCTGTGCACCGGAGCGGCTCAGCTGATCTTCATTTTCAATTTGATCTACAGCCACGCGAAGGGCGAGGTGGCGCCGCCGAATCCGTGGGAGGCAACTTCTCTGGAGTGGTCTACGCCGTCTTCTCCGCCTCCGTTCGACAACTTCGGAGGGAAGCATCCGGTGGTGTACCACGATCCGTATCAGTACGGAGTGAAGAGTTCTACGGGAGACTACTTGATGCAGGACTCGCCGGAGAGAGCGGGCGAGACGCCGTAATAAGGAAGTGCGCCGAGCCACAGAGTCGGGGACGAGAAACGGGGCATTATGGCAACAACAATTCCACCACCGCAGATTGACGTCGAGGAGGAACTGCATCCGAACGTCCGGTTGGATGACGGAAGTGGCGGCGGTGTTCGCGGTTCGGTTCCTGCAGGCGGCGAATTGCGGGCGGTGAAAGATCCTGCGGGCGAACCGACGCGCACCGGCATCTGGGTGGGCCTGGCTGCGATCGGGATGATGTTCGCTGCCCTGACCAGCGCTCTCTACGTCCGCGAAGGCTCCGCTACGGATTGGCATCCGATTGTCCTGCCCCCAATTCTCTTCTTCAACACGCTGGCGTTGATCGCCAGCAGCATCACGCTGGAGGTGGCGCGGCGTCGGGTTGCGGCCTACATGCGCGGGAAGGAAAGCAGCAGATCCGCTCCCACGCTGTGGCTGAACGCGACCATGGTGCTCGGGTTGGTGTTCGTCGTCGGGCAATACCTGGCCTGGTTGAAACTGCGCTCGGAAGGCCTCTATTTGCCGACGAATCCCAACAGTTCGTTTTTCTATGTGTTCACCGGCGTGCACGTGGTTCACGTCGTGGGTGGACTGGGAGGATTGACGCGGGTGATGGTGAAATTTCGCAGTGCGGCGCGGGTGTTGCGCCGAAGCACCATCGATGCGACGTCGTACTACTGGCACTTCATGGGATTGCTGTGGATGTACCTGCTGTTCATTTTGTGGCTGAAGCTGTAGGCGACTCGTTGTGGGGAAATTCACCGGAGGCAGCTGTGAGCGAAGCCAATGTGAGCGAAGCCAGGTTAAGTCATACCAGTTTGAATCTCGGGCATGGCGCGGGAGTGATGGAAGAGCGCCCGTTTGCCATGCCTTCCAAGAAGCTGGTGATGTGGCTGTTCATTATCTCCGATGCGTGCACGTTCGGAGCGATGCTGTATGCCTACGGATATGTCCGGAATGCCGCGCCGGACTGGCCGCATCACTTCGAGGCATCGAGCATCATCAACGTCGCGATCATGACTTTCATCCTGGTCACGAGCAGCCTGACCATGCTGATTGGGACGCGCGCGGCCAAGTCGGGCGACAAGAGTGGCGCGCTGCGCTTCACGTTTATTACGGTCGTGCTCGGCCTGGTCTTTGCGGCACTTCACCTGCGCGAATGGATGAGCATGATCGGCGCGGGCGTGCGGTTGTTCGAGAATCCGTGGGGCGCTCCGTTGTTCGGCGCGTCCTTCTTCGGCATCACGGGCCTTCACCTGGCGCACGTGTTGAGCGGCGCCATCGCGCTGACGGTGGTGGGCTTGGGGTACAAGCGGGGGCGGTATAACTCGGATGACATCGAAATCTGGTCGCTGTACTGGCACTTCGTCGATCTGGTCTGGATGTTCGTGGTTCCCATGGTCTACCTGTTGAACGTGGCGCACTAGAGCGCACGAGCCTGAGGGAGGACGCTTATGAGCGGAGAAGGCAGCCTGAAGACGGAGCTGATGGTGTATGTGGGAATTCTGCTGATGGCCGGGGTGCAGATCTTTCTGGCGTACTACAGCCCCGGCGTGGTGCGGATGCTGGTGGTGGCGGCGATTCAGGCTTTCCTCGCCGTCATGTTTTTCATGCACCTGCGGGATGAAAAGTCGACGCTGCGGCTGGCGTTGATTCCCGCTACATTGTTCGTGCTCGTGATGATGAACATGGTGTGGGCCGACAGTTACCGGCTGATTCACCTGAGATCGTTCCCGAAATAGTCGTTCAGGAACTGAAGGGGCGCGCGTGGCGCATTTTCGAAGATTGCGGATTGCCCGATGGACGAAGGTAGCGCTCACGGGCGTCCTCGTGTTCGCGGCGAACGCGGCTTGCTATGCTCAAAGTTGCGCCCTCTGCTACACGCAGGCGGCCGGGGCAGGGCATCGGATGATTCAGGGGCTGCGCACGGGAATCCTCGTACTGATCGTGCCTCCTATGTTTGTGTCGGTCGGAATTACAGTGCTTGCCTACAGGAAGCGCAACCGGACCAACGACCGGAAGGAATCGGACAAGACGGAGAACGACTGGTAAGGTCGGCGGTATAATCTTCTGGCACGATTCGATACCAGCAGTCATTGAGTCGTCGGCGTGCCGAGTGCTTTTCTGCGACATTGGATTTCCTTAATCGTCACAGGGGCCAACACAAGCAAGCCGAGGAGAACAAAAACGAGACCGGCTTGCCACTCCTCTGGCCACCAGCGCCAGAGGTAGACTCCTACCGCGCAGACCGCAGCGCCCAGGACACATACGATTGACCAGAGAAGGCGTTGCCACCTTGAAGTCAAGGGAGGTGAAGTGCCTGACGGAGCGCTAGTCGGAGCAATGAACCAGACTGAGAATTGCTGTCCTCGCCAAAGGAATACACCTACACAAACACAACCGAGAGTGGTGTCGCCTGCGCGGAGGAGCCAGATTCCAAGGCCCACGCCAATGAGCGCCATCAGTATCAATCCCAAGATTTGCCATTGGCGGCTGCCCATCATTCAGTCCTCTGATGAGGGCATCGTAGTCGATCCTGAATCAAGCTGCCATGTTACTTCTGTCTAGCTGTTGAAACATTCCCAATGCACTCGTCTGGCCCGGGCAAAACCGTGCAATCGCCTGATAAACAGCTATCCGGAATCCAATCACACTTCTGGCGTAAATTGCTTGCGTGAAGACTAGTCCAGCGGTGGGGGTGGTGTTGTTGTGGTTCTGCGTTCCTGCGTTCGGGCAGGTCGAAATCCGTATTCCGCAACAGCGCTACAAGCAGTACGATCGCATTGAAGTTGTCCTCACAAACAGGGGCACAGAAGATGTGTCTTTCTGTGTCGAGTATGGGCAGCGGTCGTTCCTGGATGCCGACCATGTCGAAGCCACTCCGACGCCTGTGTACGTGAAGCGCAACACCAAGCGCGGATGGGACACGTTGCTCAATGGGCCAGATGTCGGCAGTATGCGGCATTCCGTCACCTTAGGCCCGGGAGAGTCGCAACACTGCCCTTTCCGGTTGAGTGACACCTGCTCGATGCGCGCAATGGTGGACTATTGGATGGGAGAGAGTGACCGCACCTGCGAAAGCCCGAAGGAGCGAAAGATCGTTAAGTCTCGCGTGTTCCTGATTGAGTGATTACCATTCAAGGCCGCCCTTTCAAAGCTATGGGTACGATCGGAGTCTTTCACCGGCCTGCCAGTAGTCTCCTTTCGTCATCACGCCGGGCAAACAACCCTGTACTTTTCTTTTCCTCGTGGCATAATCTTCGCAACAATCTTCCGAATCAGGGTGTCCACTATGCGTCAGATCCTCCGTGCCGCGTTCTGCCTTTGTGTCTTTCTTGGCGCTCTGCCTGGTAATGCCGCGACCCCCAGCGCCAAGCCGCTGCAAATCTATTTCATCGACGTGGAAGGCGGGCAGGCGACGCTGCTGGTGACCCCGTTGGGACAGTCGTTGCTGATCGATACGGGCTGGCCCGGAAACGAAGGCCGCGATGCCGACCGCATCATTGCTGCGGCGCACCAGGCCGGGCTGAAGCAGCTTGACTACGTGCTGATTACGCACCATCACCGCGACCACGTGGGCGGCGTTCCTCAGTTGCTCGATGGCATCAAGGTGGGAACGTTTGTCGATCATGGGCCGAACCAGGAAGACTCCGAGGTGACGCGCGTGGACTACGCCGCGTATGAGAAGGCAATTGCCGGCCATGCTCATGTGGTCGTCAAGCCGGGTTGGGGGCTTCCGCTCAAGGGTGTTGAGGTCAAGGTGTTGACAGCAGCCGGAGAACACATCACGAGCCCGCTGCCGAACGCGGGAGAAGCGAATTCCTATTGTGCCGCTGAGCCCGCTGCCGCTGCCGATGCGACCGAGAATGCGCGGTCCGTCGGCGTTCTGGTTACGTACGGGCATTTCCGCTTTCTGGATCTCGGCGATCTGACCAAGAAGAAAGAGATTGAGCTCGTCTGTCCGAACAATCCGATTGGGACGGTGGATCTTTTTCTGGTGTCGCACCACGGGATGGATCTTTCGAACTCGAAGGCTCTGGTGTGGGCTATGCATCCGCGAGTGGCGATTTTCGACAACGGAGCTCGCAAAGGGGCGAGTTCCGCGGCGTGGCAGATTGTTCATGATTCGCCGGGGATTGAAGACGTGTGGCAGCTTCACTATGCCGCCCAGTCGGACAAAGATCACAACATTGCCGAAGAACGCATTGCCAACGTGAAGGAAAACTGCGAAGGGAAGTACCTGAAGGTCGCCGCCGAGACAGATGGATCGTTTACCGTGACCAACGGGCGGACCGGAGTGCAGAAGACATATTCCAAGAAATAGCGCAGCTGAAGCCTCCAACCCATGATTGTGATCGTGATGGGAGTTACCGGTTCGGGCAAGACTACGGTGGGCCGCTTGCTGGCCGAGCAACTCGGGTGGCAGTTCGCCGACGCGGATGACTTTCATCCGCAATCGAACGTGGAGAAGATGCGGCAGGGTACTGCGCTCACCGACGACGATCGGCAGCCATGGTTGGAGCGTCTGCGCGCTGCGATTGATAGCTGGATCGTCGAAGGGCGCAATGCGGTGCTGGCGTGCTCGGCCTTGAAACGCAGCTACCGGCAGGAACTTGAGGCTGGTCCGGAAGTACGCTTCGTCTATCTGAAAGGTAGCGCGGAGTTGATCGCGGAGCGCGTGCGCGCGCGCCACGGACACTTCGCCGGCGAGCAGATTCTGGCCGGCCAATTTGCCGATCTGGAAGAACCGGAGGACGCACTGATCGTCGATATTGCAGCGACTCCGCAAGAAATCGTAGTCGAGATTCGGGGAAAGCTCGGCATAGCGTAGAATCCTCGCACCGCTGAACGGGCGTTGCCGAATGAGCCCGTTGAACCGCCTGAGAACGACGATTGGAAACTGCTCCCGAGAGCCTCGAATCCGCCGTAGTCTCCCGACTGATGTGGCGGCTGATGCCGTTTCTCTTCCTGCTGTACATCGTCGCCTACCTTGATCGCATCAACCTGGGCTTCGCCATATTACAGATGCGCGGGCAACTCAATCTCGGCGACAGCGTCTTCGGCAATGCCGCGGGAATATTTTTCTTCGGATACCTGATTTTTCAATTGCCCAGCAATCTGATTCTGGAGAAGGTCGGCGTACGGCGGTGGATTTTCGTGTTGATGGTGCTGTGGGGCCTGGTTTCGTGCGGCATGATTTTTATTCGCGGTCCCAAGAGCTTTTATGGCTTGCGCTTCCTGCTCGGTGCCGCGGAGGCCGGGTTCTTTCCGGGGATGATCCTCTACATGAAAAATTGGTTCCCGGCGAGCTCCAGGGGCCGCGCCGTGGCCTGGTTCATGACGGCCAATCCTCTCGCCGGACTCATCGGCAGCCCGATCTCCGGTGCTCTGTTAGGGCTGCATGGGCACGGCTTCGCCGGTTGGCAGTGGCTATTTCTTGTGGAAGGCACGCCTGCCATTGTGCTCGGAGTGGCGGTTCTATGGGTACTGGAAGATTCGCCAGTTCGAATAACCTGGCTGACTGAAGTACAACGAAAATGGCTTGCGTCGGAGCTTGAACGGGAGCGCGTCGAAACTGAAAGCGGCGGTCGAGAGCAGTCCTTGATGTTCAAGACGCTTGGCCGTTCCGTGTTGCTGTCGCTGGTGTACTTCGCGCTGCCGGCATGCATGTACGGTGTGACGTTCTGGCTGCCAACGGCGGTTCACCTTTCAGGGAGGGAGTATTCCGCAACCGGCAGAGTAGTGGCGATTCCTTACATTATTACTGCGCTTGCCATGGTGGTCGTGGGCATGAGTTCCGACCGCTCGGGCGAGAGGGTATGGCACACTGCGGGGCCGGCGTTTTTCGGCGGAGCGGCATTGGCGTTGGCGGCTTACAGTGGAACTCCCTGGATCGTGATCGTGGGCATGAGTCTGGGAATGGTGGGTGCGCAGTCGATGGCGGGGCCATTCTGGGCGATGGCGACAGCTCGCACAAGCGGCCGGGCGGCGGCGGCAGGCATTGCGGTGATCAATTCCCTCGGCAACCTGGGAGGGTATTTTGGCCCGTCCATTATTGGGTTTGTGCGGTCATCGACTGGCCAGTTTCGAGGTCTGCTAGCCATTGGCGTCGTAATGGCTATAAGCGCGATCATCGCACTTGCGATTGGCCAGAATACGACCAAGCCTGACCCTACGTAGACCCCGTGTGCGCCGAACCGCTGGCACTAGTAATTGCACCAATTACGGAGATTGACCCACGCTTAACTGTTTGTAATTGTTTACAATAGGAACTTCGTCTGGGCTCTGATTCGGAACGACGTTAGCAGGGGCGAAGACCAATCTTGGAAGAACCGAACCACAATTCCAGTCCGGCCCCCAACGTTTACTGGCGGGTGGAGGGCAGCCTGCTCGACCTCACTGTGGTCGAGCCGGTGGCGTTTTTCACGTGGAACGCCCAGACGTTTGCCGAACGTTTTCGCCGGCGCGGGTTGATCTTCCTGATGGCCCTTCTGCGCCCGTTTCTTTACTCCACGAACCGCAAATTCGCCACCCGGGTGGTGCACGCCGTGCTGCGCGGAGTCACCCGCGACCGCCTCGACCTGCTCGGCGAGGAGTACTTCCTCTACAAGCTGAAGCCGCGATTGAAAGAGCGCGGGGTGCTCAAGGTGCAAGAGCTAGTGCAGGCGGGAGCCGACGTTGTGCTGGTGAGCCAGGGTCTGGAGCACGTCATGCGTCCGCTGGCGCAGCATTTGGGCGTGAAGCGCATTGTCGCCAACCGCCTGGAATTTCGTGATGGCACGGCGACGGGCCGGCTGCTCGAGCCGGTGATCCGGCCGCGCGGAGCATTCGCGCGCATTCGCGAAGAACAGCCGGACGGCCGCAGGGCCCCGAAAACACTGGCCCGGCAACTGGACATTGCTGTCGAGGACCTGCGGGCGGCGGTGATTCCGGCGGAGCGGCAGCCAGCGGTACTGAAGCGGCCGGTCGTCCACTTTGACGGGCACAAGCAAGCTTCCGGCTTTTCGGTGCGAAGAGCTTTTGCCGGGAAACACGTGATGCTGATTGGCGTCACCGGGTTCATCGGCAAGGTATGGCTGGCGAATACGCTTCTTGAACTGCCAGGGGTGGAGCGGATTTATCTGCTGATCCGCCGGCAGAAGTCGAATCCGGCGGAGCGACGCTTCGAGAAGATGGTGGAAGATTCGCCGGTATTCGATCCCCTGTTTGAGAAATATGGCGACCGGCTCCCGGACTTTTTGCGCGACAAGATCGAAGTGGTGGAAGGGGATGTCACCCAGCCGGGGCTCGGGCTCACTGCCGAAACTGCGCGCCGCCTGCAGAAGAATCTGGACATCATTATCAATAGTTCAGGACTGACGGATTTCAATCCCGATCTGCGCGACGCGCTTACCACCAACACCGACGCCCCG
Source organism: Candidatus Sulfotelmatobacter sp. (assembly GCA_035695545.1). Taxonomy (GTDB): domain Bacteria; phylum Acidobacteriota; class Terriglobia; order Terriglobales; family Acidobacteriaceae; genus Sulfotelmatobacter. Next base: position 31,241 of record DASRRV010000137.1, read on the forward strand.
GTCAATGTTCTTGAGTTCGTGCGCATGGCCGATCACGCCGGACTGCTGCATCTTTCTACATGCTACGTAGCCGGCGAACAGGACGGACGAGTCAGCGAGAAGCTGACGCCGAACTACAATCCGCGAGGACTAGCGGACTTCGACGCCGAGCAAGAATGGCATTCGCTCAAGGCGCTCGTCAAAGAGGCCGAGGAGCGGGCAGAGAGCGAAGAAGTTACCTCGGGTCTGCGGATGCAGGCGCGGTCCAAAGAACATGCGGCAAAAGATCTGCAGGGCGCGGCGCTCGACAATCAGATTCGCAAGAATCGTGTCCGCTGGCTGAAAACATATCTCACCGAAGCCGGGACGCGACGCGCGAAAGAACTGGGCTGGCCCAATACCTACACGCTGACCAAGAGTCTGGCAGAGTCGCTGATCGCGAAGCATGGCGCCGGATTGCCGGTTGCCGTGGTGCGTCCGGCGATTGTTGAAACATCGGTTGCCAAGCCTTTCCTGGGATGGAACGAGGGCATCAATACTTCCGCCTCGCTTTCGTATTTGCTGGGAACATACTTTCGCCAGTTGCCTTCGAACGAAAGCAAGCGGCTCGACATTATTCCGGTGGATGCAGTGTGCAACGGAATGACTCTGATTGCCGCGGCGGTCATGGAACGGAGACACGACTCGCTCTACCAGCTCGCGACGTCTGTGACCAACCCGTGCGATATGGGCAGGTCGATCGAGTTGACCTCGCTGGCGCACCGCAAGCATTATCGCGCGCAGGAAGGGCTGGAATCGTGGTTGCGCCTGCGGTTCGACGCGATCCCGGTTTCGAAGACTCGCTATAACCGCATGTCCGCGCCGGCGCAGAAGGCGATTGTGAAGTCCATTCAGCGCATCATGTCGCCGCTGCCGCTGAAGAAAGCGCCATTGGTGAAGACGGAACGAAATCTGGAGCGGCTGGAAAAGCTGATTGAGTTGTTCGAGCCATTCATCTTGCTGAACGAGCACGATTTCGCCGCGGAAAATATCGAGAAGCTGTCGCATGCGCTGGTGCCGGAAGAGCGACACATTTTCGCCTACGACACGCGGTCGCTGGATTGGTGGGAGTACTGGATTAACATTCACATTCCGGCGCTGCGCCGCTGGACATATCCTCTGATTGAAGGGCGCCCTCTGGAAGCGCGCCCCCCACGCAGCCTTCAACTCGCGCCCGCTAACGGAGACGCCGTAAAGACGGGAACCAACGGAGCCACGTGGCGATATTCCTGACCGGATCGACCGGATACATTGGCGCGCACGTAGCCGCCAACCTTCTGCAAGGGCACGGAGCTTCGCTCAACCTGCTAGTGCGGGCCCGTGATCCGCAGGAAGCGCAATTGCGCCTGTGGAAAGCATTGCAGTTGCATCTGGATTTCCCGCACTTTTTTGAGTACCTCCAGACAAAGGTGCGCATTTTCTGCGGCGACCTCACTTCTTCAGGCTTTGGGCTAGCACGCGATGAGTATGACCGCCTGGTTCACACGACAGATTCGGTGATTCACTGCGCGGCGTCGCTGAACCGGAAGTCTGAGAAGAGTTGTTTGAATGTGAACCTGCGGGGCACGCTTGAAGTGCTGACATTGTCGCGTCATGCAGAGCACTATCACGGCTTGCGGCGCTTTAGCGAAGTCAGCACCGTAGCGGTGGCGGGCAAGCGCAAGGACGAAGTGGTGACGGAGGACCGTTCCATCGAATGGGATCGCTCGGACTACGATCCTTACGCGCGCACCAAGAAATTCTGCGAGCACATGACGCGAGTGCTGCTGCCCGATACGCCTAAAACAGTTTTCCGTCCGAGCATTGTGTTGGGCGACAGCCGTCATGCCGAGACCACCCAGTTCGACATGGTCAAGGCGTTCGTATTTCTGGCAGGGTTGCCAGTGCTGCCGTTTCGTCCTAGCGACAAGATCGACATTGTGAACGTAGATTTTGTCGCCGACGCGATTGCGACGCTGCACCAGAAAGACCAGCCGCAGTACGACACGTATCACCTCTCGTCCGGCACGTCGTCGCAGACCTTCCGGCAACTGACTGGCGCTCTGGCCGTCGCCCAACAGAAGCGTGGTCCGGTGTTTCTGCCCTTTGCGGAGAAGCCATTCGCAGGCTCCGTGAACTTCCTTTCGAATCGCAAGGGATCGGTCGCCTACGGCGCTTCGCTGATGAAGGTGTTCATGCCCTATCTCGTCTGGAACACGGTGTTCGACAATACCCGTGTGACCACAGAGTTGGGACGCAAGCCCGTTCCATTTTCGCAATACAGCTTTCCGCTTCTGAAGTTCAGCCGCGAGAATAATTTCGAGTACAAGTACCGGCCCTGGCCCGCGGCTAAAGGAGGTACAGCCGCATGATGGACTTATTTTTGGAAGCGTGGGTGAGCAGTAACATCGAGCGCGCGAAGACCGGGTGGATGCTAGGAGCAGGGAAGCCCTGGCAGCCAGGCGAAAAACTCAAGCTGCTGTTCGCTGGCTATAACGGAACGCGCAACATGGGCTCCGATGTGCGGGTGGAAGAAATGCTGCGCCAGATTCGCCACATTCTCGGCGCGGAGCAGGTTGCCTTCACCGCAATGACGTTCGACTTCGAACGTTCCAAGGGATATTTCCAAGACACCTCCCAGGTTCGATTGCCCGACATCTTTCCGCCGTTCTTGTCGGACGAAGTGCCCAAGCACCACGGCGTGGTGGCATGTGAAGGGTCCATGTTCAAGAGCAAGTTTGCCAATGCTCTCACGACGATGATGATTGGCTCTCTGGGCATCGCGGCGGCGCAGAATAAGCTTTCGGTCGGCTACGGCGGAGAAGCGGGCCACATGGATCCGCTGCTCGCGAAGATGTGCGGGCGCTACTGTAAGAATTCGCTGGTGATCACGCGGAACGAGGAGTCGCGGTCTCTCTTGCGCGAACTCGGAGTTCCTACCGAGTTAGGTACAGATACGGCCTGGACTTTTGAGCCACGTCCGGCCGAATACGGCCAAAGCGTTCTGCGGCAGGTTGGATGGGACGGACGGACGCCGGTGCTGGTGGTTTGTCCGATCAATCCGTTTGAGTGGCCGGTGAAAGCCTCGGTGGCAAAGGCAGCGATACACAGCTTGACCGGAGCTTACAAGAAGACTCACTATCGCGGGCCTTACTTCCACAATTCGGGTCCCGCGGCGGATCGCGCTTACGAGCATTACCTAACTTCGATTGCCAACGCGGTTGCAGCATTCCGGAAACAGAGAAATGTGTTTGTCATTCTGGCGGCGACCGAGCGACTTGATGCGCGACCAGCGAAACGCATTTCAGAAAAGCTGGGAGGCCTGCCGATTCTGACCTCCGATCAATACAACATGTACGAACTGGTCAGTATTTTGCGTTCTTGCCACATGATGGCGTCGTCGCGCTATCACGGCATTGTGACCTCGATGCCGGCGCTGGTTCCTTCGGCGGGAATCACCATGGATGAGCGGATCCGCAACCTGATGCGCGAGCGCGGACATCAGGATTTGCTGATGACGGTGGACGATCCTGATCTTGAACCGAAGCTGCTGGTGGCCCTCGAAACCCTGGCCACTCAGGGCGAGCGCATCGCCGACGGAATTGCCCGCACCGTCGTCAAGAACTTGAAGGTGATGGCGCGCATGGGAGTTCTGTTTGAAGAGGAAGTTCAACGGAGATATCCCGAATTCCCGACGCGGCGCGGCGAGTGGAGTTGGGAAGACTACCTGCCGTCAATGAACGAGTCGCTGCGCCAGTTGGTAGCGGCGTACAGCTGAGTTCGGCGATTGCAGCTACGCGTATGCCGTTACGCGTATGCCGTTACACCAGACTTCCGATTTGAATTAAATCATGCCATTCGTCGGCGACATCTTTTCGCAACTCAAGACCGGTGCGGACACCAGGGTGCTCCAGGAGATCCGCGACGGCCAAGTCACGGGCGTGACAGGTGACGAACTTCTCGAACTGATTCGCAAGGCACGGACGTTTCTCGCTGCGAAGGGACTGAAGAAAGGCGACCGCTGCGGGTTGTTGGCGCCGAACAGCATTGGTTGGATCGCACTGGACCTGGCCGCAATGGCTGAAGGTTTGATCGTGGTCCCGCTGTATTTTCGTCAGGCGCCCGCAGAGTTGGTCGCGATGATGAAAGACAGCACTCCGTCGCTGCTGTGTTGTGGCGACGCCGTGCTGCGCGATTCGATTCTGCAGAATTGGCCGGGAGCGCCGTCGCAATTTCTGTTTGACGAGATATTCGCGGGCGTTGAGGGAATCGCACTGGATCGTCCTCAGGTGCGCGACGAAGACTCCGTCACCATTATCTACACGTCGGGAACCTCCGGCGAAGCCAAGGGTGTGGTCCTGACTGCGGCGAATGTCGGGTTCATGTTGGGATGCACCTCGGCTCGCCTCGATTCTTTGATGGGCGGGCGCACGAGGCAGGATCGCATCTTCCACTATCTGCCTTTCAGTTTCTGCGCGTCCTGGATTGCCGTGCTGACTTTCATGCTGCGCGGAAGCCTGGTGACCTTGAACACCGATTTGACGAAGATTGCGAACGACATGCCGGTGGTGGCTCCCCACTACTTCCTGAATGTGCCGCAATTGCTTGAGCGTATGCGACGCGGTGTGGACGAACAGATCGCACAGAGAGGAGGACTGGTGCACGTGATCTATCGTCGCGCCATCGCAGCCTGGTGCGGCACCGGCCCTGGTTCGGTCTCCTCCGGAACGATCTGGTTCTGGATCGCCAACGCCGCGATCTTTCCCGCCATTCGCAAGAAGATGGTTGGCCCGAACCTCAAAGCCCTGATCTGCGGATCAGCCCCGCTCGCGCCCGAAACACAGGACTACTTCCGCATGCTGGGTATCCCGGTGTTGCAGGTCTACGGGTTAACCGAAACGACGGGCATATGCACGATGGACGATCCGAAGAAGCCCGTGCCCGCCAGGGTTGGTCCTTCGATCCCTGGCATTGAAATGAGGCTCGGCGAAAATGAGGAGATCGTCGTGCGGGGGCCGAATGTTTTTCCGGGATATTGGAATCGTCCGCAGCAGACCGCGGACGTGCTGCGCGACGGGTGGTTCCACAGCGGCGATCAGGGTGAAATGGATTCCGCGGGCAACTGGCGGATCGTTGGGCGGATCAAGAATCTGATTGTTCTGGGTTCGGGCCACAAGATCCCGCCGGAAACGATCGAAGAAGAGATTGTGCGTCATTTGCCCGGCGCGCAGCAAGTGGTGATTGTGGGGAATGGCCGAGGCTATCTTTCCGTGATTGTTACGGGAGGCGTGACCGGAGAACAGGTACAGGCGGCGCTCGATGCAGTGAATCCGCAGCTTCCGCACTATAAGCAGGTGCGCGCGTTCTGTCTGCGTGCGCAGCCGTTTTCAGCGGAAAGCGGAACGCTCACGGCGATGGGGAAAGTTAAGCGGGATGCGATTGCCGCGGCGATGAAGGGCGAGATCGATGAAATGTATCGGGCGGTGAAAACGGCATGAGTGCCTTCAACGGTCAGACTCTGTCCTGGGAGTTGAAAGGTGGCGTCATCGAGTTGGCGCTGCATCGTGAACGCGTCAACGAGATCGGCTCGCTCACCACAGAGGAGCTAGAGCAATTTGTCGATGCGCTCGACGGTTTGGGCCGTGAGGCGCATGCGCTCATCATTTACAGCACGCTGAAATCAGGCTTTTCGGCCGGCGCCGACTTACGGGAGCTTTATCGGCGGATCGAGAAAATGGGGCAGGCCGAGGTGGCGCAAGAGATACGCAGCTTCCTCGAACGGATTCACCGGGTGATGAGTGCGATTGACACGTCGCCCTTGACCACCATCGCGGCGGTGCACGGGGTAACGTTTGGCGGCGGATTCGAACTGGCCCTTACCTGTGACCTGATGATTGCAGACAAGATGGCGCGCTTCTGCTTTCCGGAGCTCAGATTGGGGTTGATTCCCGGATTCGGCGGGATCCCGCGCCTGAAGCGCGATCTGGGGAATGCGGTGGTGCGAGATTTGCTCCTGACCGGGCGCAGCTTCAATGCGACCAAGGCGCAGCAGGTCGGACTGGTGAGTCAAGTCGTGTCGGAAGGCGAGGCCCTGCGCGCGGCGCGAGCGACGGCGGCGCAGATGGGAAAGTTTGACCGTCAGACGGCCGCGACTGCCAAGAAATTCATCAAGCCGATTCCGCACGAGGAACTCAGACACGAGATCGACCTCTTTTGCGAGTTGTTTTCGCGCCCGGCGGTGAAGGCCGGACTGAAGAAATTTGTGGAGAGCACCGACGCGCAGCCGTATTTGCCTTAGCTGCATTAGAATGACTGCTTATGGAAACCGCGGAAAAGACGCTCGAAGAAATCCTCAGCCTGGCAGCGGCGCACTTCAAAGTGCCGCGCGAGAAACTTTCTCCTGACGAGGACTTCTTTAAGGCGCTGGGCATTGACAGCCTGCAGACGCTCGACTTGCTGACGAAGCTGGAGAACCATTTTCGGGTTGAATTGCCGGATTACGAACTGCAAGGTGTGACGGACTTTCGCACGCTGGCCAGCAAGATTCAGGCGCGATTGTGAGGATCTCCCATTGTTGATTGCTGAGTTTTGATTGTTGATTGCAAAGGAACGCCACTGTAGATGCGGTGCGCGGTTACCTGGTCTGCCATCTACAATCTAGAGTCAGCATTTCTTATGCTCGATCTCCGCAAATATACGTGTCTGGGCGCTGCCTTGCGCGATGCGCTCGACCGCTTTTCCACGGAAGTCTGTCTGATCGAGGCCGACCGCGACCGCGAAAAGGTTCGTCTCGCGTATTCCGATTTCAAAGAGATTGCGTTGCCGCTGGCGCGAGCGCTCGAAGATGCCGATTATGATCCCGGCGATCGCGCCGCGATCATCATGACGAATCAGTCGAAGTGGCTGATTTCCGCCTATGCGATCTTTTACTGCGGCGGCGTCCTCGTTCCCCTGGATTACAAGCTTACGGCCGCGGAGCACTTGCAGTTGCTCGCTCACTCCAGGGCCAAGGTGCTGGTCGTCGAGTACCACCTTTGGCGGGCGATCATGCAATCCCCCGACTTTCAGAAAATTGCGACGAAGATTGTTCTTGTGACGGAAGCGCCGCTGGGTTCGGACCTGGCAGGCGCGTTTCGCTGGGAAGACTTCAAGCGCAAGGGCGCGCCCGACTTCGTGATGCGACAGAGGGACGACGTCGCCTGCATCGTCTATTCATCGGGAACGGGAGGCCGCCCGAAGGGCTGCGTCCTGACGCACGAAAACTATCTGGAGCAGTGCATCGCGCTCACCACGTGGTATCCCTTTTGGCCGGGAGTGCGGTACTTGAGCATTCTTCCCACCAATCACGCGATTGATTTCATGGTGGGATTCATCGGTCCGTTCGTGTGCGGCGCCTGCGTGGTTCATCTGCGCACGCTGCGCCCGGAGTTCGTGCGCGACGCCTTCGTTCGTTATCGCATCACGTACGTCTCGCTGGTTCCGATGATTGTGAAGAATCTGGAACGCGGCCTGCGCGCCAAGTTCGACGAGTTGCCGTCGTGGAAGCGGGCGTTCCTCAACACGATGATCGCGACCAACAAACTCCTGACCAAGAGCCGGCCGAAGGTGAAGTTGAGCCGCATGCTTCTGTCGAGTGTGCACCGCGGATTTGGCGGGGAGGTGCTTGCGCTGATCACCGGCGGAGCATTCATGGAGCCGTCGACGATGCAGTTCTTCTACGATCTCGGCATTCCGGTGGTCAATGGTTACGGTCTCACCGAGGCAGGAACCGCTCTTACACTCAACGATCTCAAACCGTTTCGCGCGGATACGGTCGGCAAGGCGGTGCCTGGTGTCGAATTGCGGATTCTGAATCCGGACGCGGATGGAATCGGTGAAGTCGCCGTCCGCAGCAAGACGGTCATGTCGCATTACCTGGATGATCCGGAACTGACGCTGGAGACAATCGTCGATGGCTGGCTTTTGACGGGCGATCTGGGCCGGTTCGAGAGGCACGGGCATCTGCAGTTGTTCGGGCGCAAGAAGAACATGATCGTCACCGAGGGCGGTAAAAATATATATCCGGAGGACATCGAAACAATTTTCGACGGACTGCCGGTGAAGGAATACGGAGTTTTTGCGGCGAATTACATCTGGCCGCAAAAGGAGCTGGGGCAGGAGTCTCTCGTTCTCGTGTTGCGGTTGGAGCAAAACCAGAAATTCGACAGCAAGTTGCTGGAGGAAATTTCGGGACGAAACCGGCGGCTGCCAGGCTTCAAGCGTGTGGCCGGATATCTGATCTGGGAGAAAGATTTTCCCCGTACGGCGTCGATGAAGATCAAGCGGCAGGCATTGGCGGAGGAGATTGGAAAGTCTGTGGGGCGGGAAGCAATAGTGGGATTGTGACCAGCCGTTGAACGCAGGTTCGTCCCGGAAGTCTCTCAGGGACGGCTATTCATTTTGCGAAACGGATCCAGGACTTGGGGCAAACTTATCTCGCAATCGTGAATCCCGCGGCAGGCGGCGGACGAAGCCGCAAACTGCTGGGCCCGGCCCTCGAGCGTTTGCGAGCCGGAGGCATAGAAGTCAAGGTGGCGGCAACCCGCGCTGCCGGAGAAGCCACAGAGATCGCCCGCGATGCGTACGCGCGCGGCATGCGGAATTTTATTGCCGTCGGCGGCGATGGCACTTCCTACGAAGTGGTGAACGGCCTGTATCCGCAGGCGTTGAGCGGTGATCGACCTACCCTGGCGTTCTTGCCCCTGGGCACGGGAAATTCTTTCCTGCGCGATTTCAGCGACCGCGGCGTCGAGCATGCTATCGAATCGATACTGGCTCAGAGCAGCCGGGCTTGCGACGTAATGCGATTGCGTCATCGCACCGGAGTTATCCACTACATCAATTTGCTGAGCATGGGCTTCTCGGCGGATGTGGCGACTCTGCGCGCTCGCGGCTTTAGTTCATGGGGAGAACTTGGTTACTTCACGTCGATTTTTCTGACTCTGGCGCGCTTCAACCGCCGTCCGTTTCCGGTTCGAGTCGAGGGCCAGACGGAATTTGACCGGCGCCGCTGTCTGTTTCTCACCTTCAGCAACAGCAAGTTCACCGGCGGCACCATGATGATCGCGCCGAAGGCTGCGATCGACGATGGTCTGGTGGAGTACGTTCGTTGGGGGCCGATTGGACGGTTGGGGCTGATCCGCAATCTGCCGGGATTGTACGATGGCACACATATTGCACATCCACTGGCTGAGCGCAACGCGGTGCGGCGGGTTGAGTTCGAACTGGACGCTCCTATCGACGTCATGGTCGACGGGGAAGTGCTGACGCTGCATTGTGAAGAACTCGACGTACTGCCCGGAGCCCTGAACGTTGTGGCTTAGGCTCCGTGATATAAGAATGAATCATGTCTGAAGATCGACGAAAGCGGCAGCAGGAACGCGAGGGCGGTTCCAGCGACCGAAAAACGAAGAACCTCTTAATCTATGGCGGTATTGCGGTCTTATTGGCGGCAGCGTATTTTGCCGGCTGGCACTACAAGAATCATAAGTACGACGCTTTTGCGCAATGCCTGGCGGCCAAGCAGGCCAAGATGTATGGCCTTTACTGGTGCCCGCACTGCATTGAGCAGAAGGAAATGTTTGGGGCGGCATTTCACAACATTCCCTATGTGGAGTGCGCGATCAAAGGCTCGTCGGAACTGGCTCCGCAGTGCAAGGTCGCAGGCGTCAAGATGTTTCCCAGTTGGCAGTTCGGGATGGATCCACCGAAAGAAGGAGAGATGTCTCTGGAAGCTCTGAGCGACAAGACCGGGTGCAGCCTGCCGTGACGGATGCTCCCATGGCTCCCTCTTCCTCAGGAATTCCGCGCTGGAGGGGCTGGTCGTTTTGTGTAATCGCCGCGCTGTCGTGCGCCGGTATGATCGTGTCAGGGTTCTCGTTGCAGCGCCACTACGCAAAGTCGTCCACCGCATTCTGCGATTTCAGCCAGGAATTCAGTTGCGACATTGTGAATCGCAGTGAGTATTCGACCCTTGTGGGAATTCCGGTGGCAGGCATCGGCGTCGCGGGATACGCCGTCCTGTTCTTCCTGTCTACGTTCTGGAGATCGCGAGCAGAAACGCCGAACCGCTTGCTGGGAGCGGCTTTCGCCGGGCTGGGTTTTGCCTTGTATCTAACCTACGTCGAGGCTTTCGTCCTGGAGACCTGGTGTATCTTGTGCCTGACTTCGCTGGTTTTGATTTTCTTGATCTCCGCACTTGCGCTGGTAGTAAAGCTGACGGGTGCGAAGGCATGAAGCTGCTACGCCGTTGTATCCTGATAGTGCAGTTTTCCTGATGGAAGAAATCCAGAAAACAGAAAACCCAGGATACGGAGGCTCTCCCGGACTCATCCGCGTGGAGTCCGCGACGGGCGACTTGCGCCTGCACTCTTTTCGCAGCCGTACGTTTCGGAACACGCGCTACCTGCGCGTGTGGCTGCCTCCGGGATACGATGATGCGGAGAACGCTGGCCGGCGCTACCCGGTGCTTTATCTGAACGATGGCCAGAACCTGTTCGAAGCGACGACTTCTTTCACCGGTGTCGAGTGGCAAGTGGATGAGACCGGCGACCGATTGATCCGCGAAGGTGTTGTGCCTCCTATGATTTTCGTGGGCATAGACAACGCTACGAAAGACCGCTTCCGCGAATACATGCCGCACCGTTCGTTGCACCCGATGATGCTGCGTGTGCAGGGTACGCGCTATCCTACGTTTCTCATCAAAGAAGTCATGCCGTTTGTGGCTCGTAACTATCGCGTGGCCAGCGGCCCCGAGAATACGGGGCTGGGCGGATCCTCTCTGGGCGCCCTCATCTCGATTTTTACCGCGGCTGTATGCCCCGGAGTGATCGGCCGATTGCTGTTGGAGAGTCCGTCGCTCTGGGCGTCAAACCGGCAACTCATACGGGAAAGCCGCAACGTCAAACGCTGGCCGGAACAGGTTTTTCTCGCGGCAGGAACCTCCGAAGTGGGGCGGAAGGATCGGGATCAGAGTGTAGTGGACGATGTGCGCGAGATGGCGGGGATTCTTCGCCGCGCGGGAGTCGACGAGAAGCGGTTGCGCCTTGTGATCGAAGAGGGCGGAACGCACCACGAATCGGCCTGGGCACGGCGCTTTCCCGAAGCGCTGGCATTTTTGTTTGGAGAGGCGACGACGTAATTGAAGACCCAGTGAATGATCTTAGTCGCAGCCCAAGATAGAGCTGGTTTTCTCACCGGCCTTAGCGGGTTTTTCTTTACGACCTTTGCGGTTAATTGCTTTGGACACTGGCCGGTGCAACCGGCATTTCCAAAGATTCCCCATCGGCTGGACGTGAAATGGACCAGATCACATAAACGCAGGCCGCCATCGCGACCACCGACAGCTGCACGTGCGTCCATCGGCTGTATGGCCCGAGCAGGGGTAGCATGTAAACCAGGTAAAGCAACGTTCCCAGTGGCCGGGCTGAATGCGTTGGAATCCCGCTGCTCAGCCAATCTGCCAGCAACAAAAGCGCAGGCGCCAAAATGACCAGATCGTAAACCGTTAGGTGCGGCGCGACCAGCACCGTTGCCAGAAGTAGAGCCGAATAACGCAGCGCGAGCGACGTAGCGGGGAACCGCTTCCAGCATGCAATCGCCAGTCCGAGCACGATAGCGGCGCTGACCACGTACAAGGCGAAAGAGACCTCCGACCAAGGCACGAGCATCGACCAGAATGTTCGCAACGAGTGCGTCTGATAGGGTTTGGGCTCAAGCAACGGCAGCACTGATCGTACATTCATCAGCAGGTGAAGCCATTCCCGCAGCGGTTCCGTTCCGTAGTAGAGCACGCCGGCAGAGAATTGTGCCGCCGCCGAGAGTGCTGCTCCCGCAACAACCTTCCAAGCACCGATCGAGACAAAGACCACAGCAGTAGCCAGCCCGAGTTGCGGTTTGAAAACCAGGCAGCCGAGAATCAGCCCGGCCAGAAACTCACGTCGGTCGCGCAGCAAGAAGAACATCAGCGTGAAACATCCGAGGGCGAGCGCCGAAGTTTGTCCCCATGCGATCAAGTGAAAGAAGGCAGGGAACGCCAACGCCAGAATTGCGACCGTACCCCCATGGTCGTGCAGGTTTGGGCACGCGCGCCAGATGCCGTAGCAGCAGATGCAGTAAACGCCCCCGCTGAAAATCCACCACAGAACTAAAGCCCAGCGATATGAAAGATGCGCTAGCGGCGCGAAGAACATCGAAACCTGTGGCGGATACAGCGGCAAATACCGGATGCCCGCTTCCTCAGGCACCCGCTCTGCGGCCAGCGCAGCCTGCGCCTTCATGTTGTACAGATCGCGGCCATGATGATCGACCGCCAGCGACCCCAGCGTGTAGAGGTGCAGAAAGTCAGTCCCTTTGAGGTTGTCGTGCCGATCGCGCAGTCCTGGGGTCGCCAGGTTCCATACGTACAGCGACCACAAACACAACGCGAGAATCGTCCCATGGGCGCGCAATCGCTTGCGGGTCAACCACAACCTGGAAGGCGACATGATGACAGCCTATAATAGGCTGCCTCTTGCGATATGCCGCGCGAACCTGCGGAGTCACATAGACAATCCCTGATGATCCCGACAGGTCCAATTGCAAGCAACAAGATGGGCCGAGTCTTGACCTTGTTGCGTCGCCCGGTATTCCTCTTTCTGGTCGCTGCCTTTTTCCGGTTCGTCGTTCTGAGCGTAATCGTCGCGCGCAGCCCGGTGTGGTGGGGAATGAACGAAGCGGGCGGTATTGCCAGAGAACTTGTCCACGGCAACGGATTTGCCTCGCCATTTCACGATTCTACTGGACCGACTGCGTGGTTAGCGCCGTTGTATCCCACTCTTTTGGCCGGTATCTTCTCACTGTTCGGAGTTCAAACCCTAGCATCGGCATGGGCTGCCGCCATACTGAATGTTCTCTTTTCATCTGTCACGGCCCTCGTGGTGCGTCAATTGGGCACGGAACACTTTGGCGAATCGGCTGGTTTGGTGGCTGGATGGGCGTGGGCCCTCTCTCCCCCGCTGGCCATCATGCCTTGGCTTTTGTGGGAGACATGCTTGTCGGCGCTGGTAATGAGTTTCGGCCTTCTGCGATTGCTAAGGCTCAATAAAGCGTCGCCCATTCCAGACTGGCTCTTCTGTGGTTGCATCTGGAGCTTTGCAGCGCTTCTGAATCCTGCTTTATTGGCTCCGCTACCGATATTGGCACTCAGAGCCATCTGGAAGCGCTGCCTGATCGGTTCTGCAGCGATGATTCTTATCTGCGCTCTAGGCGTCGCGCCCTGGACGACGCGCAATGTACTAAGGCTTCACCATTTGGTTCCCGTGCGAAGCAACTTCTGGCCCGAATTATTTTTTGGCAACGTAAGCTTTTCCTTGCATCCAACTGGCGACAGTATGGCTTATCAGCGGGAGGGAGAAATTGCGTTCGCAGCCAATCTGCGCAAGAGAGTCATCGATTCCGTACGTTCCAACCCGGCGAATTTTTTCCGTCTCACCCGCCAGAGAGTGATCGCCTTCTGGACCGGACCGTCCCCCTTTGGTCTCTACGGCGCGCTCCTTTCCCTGGCGACCCTGACTGGAATTGTTCTCGCTGGATTTGCCGCGCGTGCGTGGTTTTCTTTTTCGTGTGTTCTTATGCTGTATCCCCTGGTCTATTACCTGACTTTCACCTTTGCCCGATATCGTCACCCCATTGAACCGTTGATGTACGCCTTAAGTGGATTTGCTTTGTCCGAATTGGCAACCTATGGTAAGAGATGGAGAGCGCGGGAGGACCGATAATGTCTGATCTTCGGGTTCTCATCGTCGCCTTCGATCGACCACGCCATCCGCGTTGTGAAATACCGCAACACTTCCTGATTCTGCGTCTCGCCCATATCGCGCGCCCAGACCACCCGAGCTGCGTCAATGTCAGCGGCGTTCCAAACCCACTCGCGATCCACGTCATGGTGAGAGCCATAGCGGACAAAAACAAGTTGCTGGCCCGGGAGTTGACGAAGTTCGTGGACAATTTTTGCACGTTCGAGATTACCGCGCGGCCAATCCGGTTCGATGTGCGTATACGTTGCCGCTGCAGCTATGCGCAGCAGAATCATGGCAAAGGCGAGTAGCGGCACTGCTCGAACCAGGGCCTGCCCCGTCTTGCCCCACCACTGCCGCAAATGGCGCAATCCCTGCACCAGCAGAATGTAGAGTGCGCCCGTCGCAGGAGAGAAATAATGAGGGAGAGTCCAGGTTTGAACAGCGAACCCGGCAACCATGGCGGCGCACAGGACCAGCGGAAGCCTCATCTTCCGCTGGCGAAATACACATGGCAACGCCAACAGCGGCGCGGTCAACAACGGTCCGAGATAAAACTGCCACCAGCTCACGACCTTCTGTCCGGAGCGTTCCATGAATCCCACGAGAGTCCGGTTCCGTTCGAACTCGCCCAGTTCCCAGCGATAGTAGTCGCGTATTACTTCGTGGTGATACTTAGGCTCCGGTTTCGGTGTTTGCCAAATGAAGTAAGGGGCGGTCGCGTACTGGCGGCGATTCACCTGGTACGTCATTACGAGGGGCGAGCCTGTAACCTGCGAATAGTAGAATCCCGTTGCGAGCCCGCCGAGCAAAAGAATGGCAACAATTGGCAGAATCACATGCACGAAAGAATGACTCAAGGGCGGTCGATCTTTTCCAGCCATCCAAGCCAACATAGCCAAGGCCATCGGAATGGCGAAAACGAATCCCTCATACGGCCGGCTGTTCGCCAAAATTACCAGGCCCAACGCCAGAAGGAAGGCATTGCCCGAAGCGTGTCGCCCCCGCAGGCGTGGCCACGCTCCCAATACCAGCGCTCCGCCCAACGCCGCTACGGAAGCGCACCAGTAAGTATTCATCCAGTAGCTGAGAATGCCTAAACGAAGTGCAGCCAGCGCTCCGCTCAGCAGCGCCCATTTCGGAGGCAACCAGCCTTGCAGCATCCAGCACATCGCGACGCACATCAATCCCGTGATCAGCAGTTGCCCGATCCATGGATTGCCAAGCAGTTGCCCCGCCGCTAGCACCAATCCTTGCGCCGGCGGATACATCGACATATATGTGGGCTGCTGGATGATGTGGAAACTCTCGAAGTGGATCCAAAGCGGATGAGTAGGATTCGTGATCTTCCCGTGGGCGAAGGTATCGGCCGCGAGCAGGTAGCTGAACTCGTCGTTCCAGCGCGGTTGCGGAATTCCCAGCACTGGGATGAGCGCAACGCGCACGACGATTACGCTGAAGCCGACAACACAAACGGAGAGCACCTGCCGCCGCGCCAAACGGCCAAAACTTTTCTCAAGGGAGTGAAGGGAGGATGTTTTGCCTTGCTGGCTGCCCGGTCGATGCGACCGAAAGATCAGCACTCCGGCGGCACCCATCAAAATCAATTCAATGATCGCGAGCAGCCAGGGGGCGAGCCGGAGGTAGAGGTTCTGCATCGTGGTGAGGGAAGTCCCGCACTACTGTACGCCACCCGCGAGACGATAGAAATTGCCTCCGCCCGCAACCGCGAGTGGAGGCCCGATCGTCCTGAGTCTTAGTGGCCCGCGGCTTCTCGCACGCCAATCTCTTCGAACAAGCCGTCCACGATCTGAATCATTTCGTTGTCGACGACCCGGTTGCGGGCGATCGCCTCTTTCAGCGGGATGGAGACAATCTTGTTGGAGCGCAACGCGGCCATGCATCCGAATTCGCCACGATGCACCATGTCGATCGCGCCCAGGCCGTAACGCGTAGCCAAGACGCGGTCGAAGGCGCTAGGCGATCCGCCGCGCTGGATGTGTCCCAGCACCACGGCGCGGGTTTCGAAGCCGGTGCGCTTCTCAATCTCACGCGCCAGGATGTTCGCAATGCCGCCCAGCTTGGCGTGACCGAACTCGTCCTTGCCCATGTCCTGCAGGATGGGAGATCCCGAGCCTTCGGACGAGAATTTCGCGCCCTCGGCGACCACCACGATCGAGAAGTAACGGCCGCGCTCGTGCCGCTGGCGAATGGATTCGGCCACCTTGTCGACGTCGAACGGCCGCTCTGGAATCAAAATCACGTCAGCACCGCCGGCAACGCCGCTGTAGAGCGCGATCCAACCCGCATCGCGTCCCATGACCTCGACGACCATCACGCGGTTGTGCGCTTCTGCTGTCGTGTGGATGCGGTCAATCGCTTCGCACACGATGTTGCAGGCGGTATCGAATCCGAAGGTGTAGTCGGTCCCGCCCAGGTCGTTGTCGATCGTCTTGGGCACGCCCACAACTTTGATCCCTCTTTCGTGCAGCTTCTGCGCGACTGACAACGTGTCGTCGCCTCCAATCGCGACCAGCGCGTCGATCTTGTGCTTCTCAATCGTGGCCAGACAGCGCTCAACGCCTTCTGGGCGCTTCGACGGGTTCGTTCGCGAAGTGCGCAGAATCGTTCCGCCACGCGGCAGAATTCCGCCGACGGCGTCCAGATCAAGCGGCATGGTGGTGTCTTCGATCAGACCGCGCCAGCCTTCCATGAACCCCAGAAATTCGTCGTGATAGTGAAACACGCCCTTACGCACAACCGCGCGGATGACCGCATTAAGGCCCGGGCAGTCGCCCCCGCCAGTCAACATACCAACTTTCATTGTCAGCTCCTGAGATGAGTTCGGAATGAAATCCTTGGAATGCACCCCGGGTACGGGGCTAGACGAAATGGCCCAGAACACTAGGGGTAGCAGTCTTTCGGAAGAAATAGAGTAACACTAAATCGGGGGCTGCCGAAACCAAAGAGTCCGAGGAAAATCGTTCAGGTAAAGCCGTCTGCCCGCGTCTACATTGACATTGCGCTCTGGCTTCGGATTCGACACAATGCTGCGGGACACGAATAAGACGGACATGAACAAGACCTTGTCGTTTCTCGCCTGGGGAGTCGTTGCGGTTCTCGGTGTTGTGGCGGTGGCAGTCGTGGCCGTCCGCCGCGGAGAACCCATCAACGCGATGTGGTTGGTGGTGGCTGCGACGTGCTGCTACGCGCTCGGTTACCGCTTCTATAGCAAGTTCATCGCAGCGAAAATTCTTGCCCTTGACTCTCTTCGCGCCACTCCGGCTGAGCGTCTCGAAAATGGGCGCGACTTCCTGGTTACGAACAAGTGGGTGGTATTTGGCCATCATTTTGCCGCTATTGCTGGTCCGGGTCCCCTTGTAGGGCCTGTGCTCGCCGCGCAATTCGGCTATCTTCCTGGGACGCTCTGGGTACTGGTCGGCGCCGTCTTCGCGGGCTGCGTGCAGGATTTCGTCATCTTGCTCTTCTCCGTGCGCCGCGACGGCAAGTCGCTCACTGAAATGGCGAAGGAAGAAATCGGGCGCGTTGGAGGCTTTGTCGCCTACGCAGCGGTGATCGCGATTCTTATCATTCTGCTCGCTGTCGTCGCGCTGATAGTCGTGAATGCTTTCAAAGATAGTGCGTGGGCCACGTTCACCATCGCTGCGACCATTCCTGTCGCGTTGTTGATGGGCCTCTACCTGCGCAGGATTCGTCCCGGCAAGGTGCTGGAAGTTTCTGTCCTCGGATTCATTCTTGTGCTGCTGGCGATTTGGGGAGGACAGTGGGCTTCGCAGAATCCCACGATGGCTCATGTGTTCACATTGCGCGCGCCCAGTCTCGCGATCCTCATCATGGTCTACGGA
>DASRRV010000138.1:0-3743 GCA_035695545.1 Candidatus Sulfotelmatobacter sp.
AGGAGAAAGACATTATCGAAAAAATCTGTGCAGAACACTCGGCCCTTCATTGATGGGGCGAAACCGAATGTGCATTTCCGATCTGAATTTGGTCTGTTAGCTGGCTGCCTGCCGAGAAGCTTCCTCTGAATCGAAAGGGACGTGAACATGAATAGTTGTTCCTCCTCCGAGTTTGGATTCGAAGGCAATGGTTCCATTCACCAACCGGACTCGCTCTTGCATGCTCGTGAGACCCAAACCTCTACCCTGGTTTACATTCCTCCGGGCTCGCGATGTGAAATCCCCGGCGCGAACACAGGATCCAGCACGTCCATATCTGCATCTCGCAAAAATCGTGTCGTCCATTATTGTTCATCGCGAAGTAGCTGTGGTTTTCTTTTGATCTGAAATTCATCTGCGAGTAACCTTCGCCCAACCCACCGCGGCTAACCTTCACGAGTGCAAGTCTTACTCAGGAGGAAAGTCATGTCGTCACCAGGTTTCCTGGCGCTCGCCAGGCAGCATCTTGCGGTTGGCGCGAGCCTTGTCGCACTCGTAGCGAATCTCGGAGCGCCGCTTCCCGCGGCCGCTCAAGACCCGCTCAAGACGCCCACAGTCTCACCTATAAAGCACGTCATCGTGATCATCGGAGAAAACCGCACCTTTGACCATGTCTTTGCGACCTACAAGCCTCGCCGCGGCGAAACCGTTTCCAACCTCCTCTCCAAAGGCATCATCAACGAAGACGGAACGCCCGGATTCAATTTCTTCCTTGCTGCCCAGTCTTCTGCCAACGATTCCCTTAGCGACGGCTTCCGGCTGAGTCCCGGCAGCAAGAAAACCTATTCGGTCCTGCCGCCGGTTCTTGCCGGTGGATACACCACTGGGCCTTTTCCGGATGTCGCGACCGCCAAACACTTTGAAAACGGGTTGCCCGCCAGCTATTACGTCTTCCTGACGACGGGTGGCACCGGTTTGGCTCACGGAGCCGTCGACACGCGCATCCCAAACGCGACGACTTTGCCTCCGGGACCGTTCCAGATCACTTCCTCGACGCACCCCTACGATGCGTACGACAACAGCCCGGTTCATCGCTTCTATCAGATGTGGCAGCAGTTCGATTGCCGCGCGTCCCTTGCCACTCCGTCGAATCCCAGTGGTTGCCAGGCGGACCTGTTCCCGTGGGTTGAAACCACGATCGGAGCCGGCAGCAATGGCCTTTCCCAGCCCGCAGGGTGGAACGATACAAGCACCAAAGAAGGCGCGACCGCCATGGGCTTCTACAATGTCCTGCAGGGCGACGCTCCTTACCTGAAGTTTCTCGCCGACCACTACGCCATGAGCGACAATTTCCACCAGTCGGTGATGGGTGGAACCGGCGCCAACCACGTCATGCTCGGTACCGGCGACGCAATCTGGTTCGCCGGTCCGGATGGCAAGCCGTCCGTGCCGCCGCACAACGTTGAGGTTGCCGCGGGCAGTCCGAACGCAGGAGTCGTTGACGAAATCGAAAATCCCAATCCCCAGCCCGGCACCAACAACTGGTACACCCAAGACGGCTACGGCGGCGGATCCTTCGGTTCGCCTTCCTACGGTGGCGGAACCTATACCAACTGTTCCGATACCAGCCGCACCGAAGTGGCCCGCATCCGCGGCTATCTGCAGTCGCTGAGTACGCCCATCAACCCCCGATGCAACGCCGATCGCTACTATCTATTGAACAACTACAACCCCGGATACTACGGCGACGGCCGCAATGCCTACGCTGACATCGGCAACCCCAACGAGACCGTCTTCACGATTCCGCCATCTCCCCTGCGCAACATCGGCGACGAACTGAGCGAGCGGAAAATTTCGTTCGCTTACTTCGGCGACCAGTGGAGCACCTACCTGGCCAATCCAGATGGCAACTACGTCACCGCCGATAACACTTACTGCAACATCTGCAACTTCTTCCAGTACTCGACCTCGATTATGACCAGCCCCGAAGGCCGTACCCACAATCAGGATACGACCGCCCTGTATGCAGCTATCAAGAACGGTTCGCTGCCCGCCGTATCTTTCGTCAAGCCAGACGGATGGCTCGACGGACATCCGGCCTCTTCGAAGCTCGACCTGTTCGAAGGCTTCGTGAAAAAGATCGTCGATGGCGTCCAGGCCAACCAGGCGTTGTGGAACAGCACCGCGATTATCGTGACCTTCGACGAGGGCGGCGGCTACTATGACTCCGGCTATATCCAACCTCTGGACTACTTCGGAGACGGCACCAGAATTCCGACATTGGTTGTCTCTCCCTACACCAACCCCGGACACATCTCGCACAGCTATACCGACCACGTTTCGATCTTGAAGTTCATCGAAGCTAACTGGGAATTGAAGCCGCTGACCAATCGCAGCCGCGACAACTTCCCCAATCCCATCACCAGCGCCAGCAACCCCTACGTTCCGCTGAACAGTCCAGCCATCGGCAACATGATGGACTGGTTTACGTTCGGAACCGCAGCAAAGAAGTAGCAGGCCGCAACCTCAGCGCGTTCCCCGTCCGAGTCCCTTCGCGTTCTGCAGGGACAGGACGGGGATTGCCAGTCCGAATCCCCTCCGCTCCTGTCCGCCCGCTGTGTGCATGCACTTTTCGCGCTTTTCTTTTTGCGGTGCTGCCGGTGATTCCGTCGGTCTTCGCGATGTCGGCCGCAATCCGCTTCTTCCGCGGGTTTGACGAATTGGAGCGCCGCATCCACTTCGAAGGCGCGGCCTTCGCATTTCTGGGGACGTACCTGATCTCCCGCCAACCTGGGGCTTTCTGCAGAACGTAGGTCCTGCCGGGTATTCCACCGACAAGGCGCGATGGTAGCTCTTCAAGGAGAAGAACAGACTGTTGCGTGCGGTGCTGAGATTTTGAGGGTACTGGGATATTTCGACAGTTAGCCGCAAAACCACGGAATCGGTTTCGAATCGGATGGCGTTGAAGGTAGTACGTCAGATAACGTTCTCGTTCAGCGGAGGGGTGGTCTGCGCGACGCTTTCAATCGCGTCCAGCGGGATTGGGTAGGAACCAAGAAACTCCGCCAAATGGACTACGGCTCGCAAAATCGGGAAGGGGCGGCAGGTAACTACTTTGAACTTCTGCGGTCTCTTGCATCCAGCGCGGATTGTACGGAACGCGCTGACCGACCTCTGACCAGTGGCATGCTAAATGTCCCGTCTCGAATTGCCACGATGAACTCATCGCAACAAACCTCCGACACTTTCGGCCAGACTTGATTATAGCTCTCTTCACCATGGACAAAAGCACGGTGACCATTTCACTCAGATTCTCAATGTATGAATCGAGCGTTACTGAATCGCCACCTGTGCAACTCACGGAGACTATGGCAGAATCTCTTCATGACCCAGCCCCCCATCTCACACGAGCAGCGCAAGATTGAGCGCTTGCTCATCGCATTGGCGAAAAAGAAGCCCGTTTCCGCAAAGCCCGCACCCATTGCCCACGGGCTCTCAGCGACCGGCACCGCGCACCCACGGATCTTTTTCTCGACATAGCCACGCCCCAGAAGCCCACGGCATAGCGACTGCGGGCAGTGGGGTCTTCGGGCACACCTGTCCGTTCGTCTCCTGAGTGTTGCAATCAGATGGGATGAGAAGGCCGGTCTCCGACGGGATGCTGTAAGCTCCCAAGTTATCAACGTGCTCGAAGCACAAGCGATAAAGGAGACCGACAATGAAGAAGGTTAGCACCGCAGTGGCAAGGCAGAGCAGGAATATTT
>DASRRV010000139.1:0-3055 GCA_035695545.1 Candidatus Sulfotelmatobacter sp.
GAAATGCCTCGAACAGGCCAACGAAGATCTCCACGATGCGCTCGAGAAGGCCCAACCCTGCGAAGAGCCGATCCAGCGGCAGCTCAAGCGGCAGCGTGGCATCCTCAACGATCTCCACAAGCAAATGACGGCCGTGACAAACCCTTCAAAAACGGCCTTCCTAAACCCCATCAAATCAACGGCCGGATCTCACCGATCCGGCCGTGACAAAAGGTGAAGCTTAAGGTACAGCCACTTCATCGCCAAGACGGCCGCCGCCGAGAACATCTGTCCACTGCATAACATTCTTTCTGGCTTTGTCTGCACCTAGTCGTCGGCACCAGGAAGGCTCATTGCATTGGGGCTGGCATTTCTGCAAGTTGCAAGTGCTGGCGCGCCTGGTCTAGGATGCCGGTCAGGAACGATTTTGCACTTCCTTTTCCTTCCCCAGGGATCGGATGCACTCATACCGCCTGATCAAAGCAACGCCGTAACCTCGTGCCTGGAACTCGAGAATCTCTTCGAGTTTGCTCCCGACGGAATCTTGACCATAGACGCCGGCGGCCTCATCCGCGGCGCAAATATCCGTGCTGGAGAACTGTTCGGCTACGCCCGCGATGAACTCGTGGGGATGAGCATTGAGGCACTCGTGCCCGAACGATTCAGAGACCTCCATCCAAGCCATCGCCAACACCACAACGCCCACCCGCATGAGCGCGCGATGGGCGCCACGATAAATCTCTTCGGGCTGCGTAAGGACCGCACCGAGTTTCCTGTCGACATCATGCTCAAACCGATTCGAACGCCCCAGGGCATTGTGACAACGAGTTTTGTCCGCGATATGACTGAGCAAAGGGCCGCGATGGAAACTGTCCGGAGGCAGGACCAACAGTTGCGTTCGATTGTTGAGGCCGTACACGATTTTTCAATATATCTTCTTGATCGCGACGGGAAGGTGACGATATGGAATCCCGGCGCGGAGTGGATTATGGGATACACGGCCCAGGAGATCATCGGAAAACACTATTCGCTGTTCTTTACCGAGGAAGAACAGTATCGTGACAGGCCGTCGGAGTTGCTGCGCGTTGCCGTTCAGAAAGGACGTGCCGACGAACAGAGTTGGAGGGTGCGGAAAGACGGGTCGCGTTTCTGGGGCGATATTGTCGTGACTGCAATTCGCGATTCCGTCAACGAAGTCACGGGTTTTGCGATCATCACGCGCGACTCTACGGACCGCAAGCGAGCGGAAGAAGCTCTCATGCTGCAGTTGAGTACCGCCGTACTCATGAACCTTGACGTCCGCAAGTTGGCTGAAGCAATCTCCGAGAGCATCCGGGATATGATTCCCCACGACACTGCGACGATCGCGGTGCAAGATCCAGCGACGGACGGGCTCGTTGTGCACTTTCTTCGCTCGGATGGTGGTGGGACTTCCCGCGGCGAAATTCGAGTGCCGTTGGAGGGGTCTCCCGACGGCGAAGCCTTCCGTACTCGCGCACCTCTGGTGCTGCCGTGGATTGATGAATCCCGCTTTGGCCATGATTCGGTGCGGCACTTCACAGATCTTGGAATGCAGTCGGGGTGTTGGGTTCCCGTCCTTCATCGTGGCGATCCGGTTGGGGTATTGGCGGCAGCAAGCCGCCTGGCGTCGGCCTTCAGCCAGCCCGACGCTGAGATGTTGGAAAAGATAGCAGACCAGATCGCCGTAACTGTGGTGAACGCCCGGGCGTTCCGGCTGATGGCCGATTCGCGGGACCGACTCACGGAGGAGAAGCATTACCTCGAAGAAGAGATCAACCTTGAGAATCACTTTGACGATATTGTTGGCGGGAGTGCGGGCCTGCGCCAAGTGCTCAAAGAGATTGAGACCGTTGCGCCCACTGATGCCACAGTGCTCATCGAGGGAGAGACCGGCACAGGAAAGGAACTGCTGGCGCGTGCCATCCATCGCTTGAGCCCACGCAACGAACACATCTTTATCAAGCTCAACTGTGCGGCCATTCCGGCAACACTGTTGGAGAGCGAATTATTTGGGCATGAAAAAGGAGCGTTCACCGGTGCGATTGCGCGCAAGCTGGGAAGGCTGGAACTCGCCAATCAGGGCACGCTGTTCCTGGATGAAGTGGGTGAGATGCCTCTCGATTTGCAACCCAAGCTGCTGCGCGCATTGCAAGAGCGGGAGGTCGAACGGCTTGGTGGAACGCGTCCGATTCACGTGGATGTACGTCTGATCGCGGCCACCAATCGCGACCTCGGAAAGATGGTGGCCGAGAAACAGTTTCGTGCCGATCTCTATTACCGTCTCAAGGTGTTTCCGATCTCGGCGCCTCCGTTGCGCGACCGCGCCGGCGACATTCCGCTACTGGTGCGCCACTTCGTGGCGACCCACAGCCGGCGCATGGGAAAGCACATTGAGACGATTCCCGAGGAGACCATGGACGCGCTTGCACGCTGGGAGTGGCCGGGAAACATTCGTGAGCTCGGAAACTTGATGGAGCGAGCGGTGATACTCACGCGCGGCCCCGTGCTGTATGTCCCGATCGGCGAGTTAAAGAATGCGGATTCAGATACAGACCCAAGATCCGAGCGTGCTGATTTGGTGGCCGGTGAGCGTGAACGGATTTTGCGCGCGCTGCGCGAAGCCAAAGGTCGTATCGCAGGTCCGAAAGGAGCGGCCGCGCGCCTTGGCATGAAGCGGACCACGCTGAATTCGAAATTGAAAAAGCTCGGCATCCAGCGTCGCGCCTACGCCTGATCGAACGACGAACTGACGATGGATGACGTGACGTCGTCATCGTCATTTCGTCATTTAAGGACCTTCGCGGTCCAGCTTTTAAATTCCTTCCACGACGTAACTGACTCTGTTTCAGTCCCCTAGCGCGGGCGCTATCGCGGCAGGCGGTTTGGCATGCCTCATGCATTAACCAGAGGCATAAGCGCTAATTCAAAAGCTCAGCGCTCTCGAATCGATCTCCCCAAAGCTGCGGGCTGGCGGTCGGTTCAGCTGTAACGCCGGTCTCACCACTTCCCCCGCAATACATCCGCGGTGACACCAGAGGAGAACCATGTCTACGCC
>DASRRV010000140.1:0-6993 GCA_035695545.1 Candidatus Sulfotelmatobacter sp.
ACAAATCACGAATCGCCCATGCAAAACCCATAGCTTCACCGTTCTCCCACCGCGTCCGCCGCGCCAGCGGCTTCGTACAAATCCCCCTATCGCAAGTCCGCCGGCGGCATGCGATTCCGCTCACCCCGAATGTTTCCCGCCAGCGCACTTGTCGATAGGACTCTAAGATTTTTCGCCACTAGCCGCTGTCGCCCCGGCGCGACCCTTGGCAGCTTATTTGCACCGGCATCGTTTCACAACCCGAGTTCCCGATTAAGGCTCGATCATCGGAATTGACGACGCCAGTTGCAGGTCGATTAGCAGTTGAACGCGGCGATCTAATTGATAGAACAGTGCGGTATTCTTTGGAGATAGCACCTTGCGGAAGAGCGGAATGTACTTCTTTCTCAACTCGGCTACGGATTCATCAACACCCACCCACTGATTGACGGCCGTTTCAGCCTCGGCGTCGGTGAGCACGCCACGCGTTTCCATGTATTGTTTGATCAATGCATACTTCGTTCCGTTGATGTTAACGAGGTCGGACACATATTTCTCGTAAACCGGCCAGAACTTCTCGGCCTCCGAGTCAGTTAACTTCATATTCGCTGCGATGATTTGCTTTCTCTGCGAACGGATGTCCTTACGCAACATCTGGATGTCTTGGTCTGTAATGGGCTGAAAATCATCCCCTAATGGCTTGCTGGTCGCTCTGGGAGTCGCGTCCTGAGCGTACATCGTGCTTCGAGGAAACACGCACAATACCGCAATCACCAGAGCAAGATTCCTAAGGCGATGTTTTGCCATGCCAACCCCTCCTTCAACACTTCAAGCGGCTTGCTTCGAAAGGTAACGATCAGAAAAGGCCAACACCACTGGCGGATCTACCAGTCACCGTTGACGGACCATGGTTTCGGAAAGGCTCCAGGGACTAGTGAAGTCTACGGTCAACTGTTGAAATACTAGGCGTTATCACAAGTGAGGCAGAGTCAAGTGTCTTTGACTCACGGATGATGAGGTGAAGTCGAGGGGTGGCGCGACGGTTTAGGCGCGGCCTAGCCGAGCCCGGCCCTTTCGGTTGCCGGTGCCTCAGTATCCGCACCGTGCCTCGTTTCCACACCCCCGCTTATCGAACGGGACAGGCGCAGTTAGCGCATCCAGCTGTCGGAGAAAGGTTCCCGTTCTCGCCCACGGAAAACTGGAGGTTCGCACGGTAAGTGGAACCAGGCCAAACTTCTCGTGCAGGACTCGCTGAGGAAAACGCACATTCCCCGCGGCCCGCTCTTTGTGTTGGACGCACAGCCACCGACGAAGCCGCCGACAGGCATCTTGTTCCACCCCTTGGTAGGCTTTGCGGACCGGACCCAGACAGAAGTAGTTGGCCCAACCAATGAGTTTCCGGTTGAGCGCAGCTACCAGCGTTGCCGCATCCTGCGGGGTTTGACTCCGGCGGGTCATCTCGCTGATCGACTTACAGAGACGCTGCACTCGCTTCTTGGACGCAGTGGTGCCCCCATAGGCTCGCCCCGTCTTCGGCGAGTAGCATCGACCAAACGAGTACCCGAGAAAATCAAACTTCTCTTCCGGCAGCCGACAGACCCGCGTCTTACTTTCGTTCACCGTCAACTTCAGCCGCGACATCATCGTCCGCATCGCGACCAGTGCCTCGTCAGCTCTGGTTCGACAGCCGATCACCAGATCATCGGCATAATTAATGATGTACGCTTTTAGACGCTTCTCGTGCCCCAGTTTCTTCCACCCGAGCACCTTCCGGCGCATGTATAAATTACTGAGCAGCGGGCTGATCGGAGCCCCTTGCGGAGGGCTCCGACCTTCGTCCCGGTTTCGCGTGCTCCGATGTTTGTTCCCGCGCTCGTCGATTTCTTCAACCGGAGCTTCTAACCACATCTTGATCAGATGCAGCATGGCTCTGTCGACCACCCGACGCGCTACCGACTGGAGAAGGTCGGCGTGCGGAATACTGTCGAAGTAGCTAGGCTCTCGAACAGATGCTCGCAGGGCAGGGACGGTGACGTAGCACTTGTCGTCAGTATTGTTTCGCTTCTTCTGGGGTGTCTTGAGAGCGATTGACTGCGATCCTGATCGTCTTATCTTTTGTTGGATAGATTGGTAAGATGTCGATGACCTTCGCCGCGTGAAGAGCGATCGCCAGTTTCGCCAAATTCTCTTCCTGCTCAGTCGGAGCTGCGAGAATTGACATGCCTTTGTGGAGCGTCATCCCCATAGGGGGAAGAACATCCCGACCTCGCTCAGTTCGACAGTCGTTCCGCTCGACTTGAGAATTCGCTCGATGTGAATACAGAAATTCCTCGTAGTTTGGTTTGGCTGGACTTCCGTGATTGACGTGTCCACTCCCAGAAATCGCGCTCTTTTGGGCAATCCAAACAGTCGGGTGCATTTTATGCAAAGGATGCATGGCGCATAAACACTGGCGATCGCGCATCTCGTTGATTTGGCGAGTGGGGACGTAGTTCAGTTGGTTAGAACCCTGCCCTCCCGTTTCTCCCCTTCCTATCCCCTCTAATTTTAACGACTTATAGCGAACCGCCAAAAGCGCACTGTCACCAAGTCGATTCAAGTTTCCTTCCTTTATATAACCTGACAACACCTCTTAGCGACGCGTCAATACCTGGCTGGAGCAGGAACCGTCTGCGGGCCTTTCAAGCGCGCTGATTTCACGACCTGCGCATTTGTCTTCCCTTGACGAATGGAAAATACAGCATCAGAAATACAGTAAACGCACCCCCAATCACCACTGCCGGAATCCAGATGTTCGAAGTGATCGCTTGATCTGGCGGATGGTAGCGCACCACGAAGTAAAGATTCATCCACATCAGGACGCTCGAGACAAGCCCTGGCGAATATTCATGGAAGCGGATCGACCAGCCAACATGCCAGACTCCGTTGCAGGCGCGTTCGATCACCCAAGCCAACGGGAGGATCATCCATGCGCCACCGTGAAAGTCGTACAGGACGACGCTGGCGATCATGACCACGAAATACGCGGTATTAAACCAGAAAAACTTTGTCCACGAATACTCCGGCCACCAGTGCTGGCGCACCTTTTCGACGAAGCTGCCGCCCAGCAAGGATTCGTCGATGCAATGCACAACGTAGGCAGCCACTGTGGACCAAAACGAGAGAAGCAGCGGCACACGCATTTTGATCAGCTTCTAAGCCGGCCCGCTAATTGAGTGGCGAAATGGAAAGGTGGATTCATTTCTTTTGTGCTGGTTCGACAGAATTCTCTATGTTCTAGTGCACTTTCTCCCAGACAATTTTCCAACGTGCAACTGAAGGGTCACTCTTCTCATTGTCGCTCAGGATCAGGCGTCCTCTATCGAACCTAAACGGGCGGACTTGGCGCGAGCCTACGTATCCGGGATCGGTAGCCACTTCTGGATGATGAACGATCCACTTTTGCTTGGCGTCGATCTCGTACCGGCCACAATAAGCGAAGCTGCCCTCCGCAGAAGCGATCTTTTCCTCCGGTGTGCTATGCCTCGGATCGGCCGATTTGGGCCGGTCGGGATTCATTAGCCCGGCGCACATGTAACCGTCGCGCTGATACATGAGGAAGCCCTTCGCGCGCGGCCCGAAACTAGGAAATGATCGAGTTGTGCCGTCCTTCATTGTTTCCTCTGCCGACACGAGCTTCCAGCTGCCCACGATTTGATCACGGATCTCCGATTCCGTCTGAGCAAGGGCCGAGGTGGCGCAGAGGATGACTCCGATCAGAAAGAACGCCTGTCGTTTCATACAGCTTTTCCTTTGAGTCCTCGAGGCCGCGTTTCACATGGAAACTGGGCGCCTTACTCAGCCGCCGTGCTCCGCTCAGAGCGCGCTCACTTCCCCGACGTCAAGACCTTGAGATAGCGATAGAAGAATAAGACCCCCGTGTCGAAGGATTGGACCGGCAAACGCTCGTCCTTCCCGTGTGCGCGTATGTCGTTGTTGTCGAGGGCGACGCCCTGTATCCCAAACGAGGGCATGCCTGCAGCGTAGGCGTACCTACTATCGGAAGCGCCGATCGCCATGTTCGGCACCACGGGCATGCCCGGCCAGAATTCCGACACCACTTCGCGCAGCGGTTTCATGACATCTTCGCGCAGCTCTACGGGAGGCAGTTGTTGCTCGTTGGGTGCAGTCGGCGTGATGGAGTCGTCAATCTGCAGATAGCCGACGCTGACTTTGGGATCGGCCACGATCTTCACCAGTTGCTGCCGTATCTCTTCCCGCGAGTGTCCGGGGAAAATGCGGCAATTGACGTTGGCGGTAGCCGTCTGGGGCAGCGCATTGTTGGCGTGTCCTGCAGCGAGGCGCGTGGTCACACACGTGGTCCGCATGGTGGAGTTCAGGATGGGATCGTCGGTGGAGAGCCTGGCGATCGCCGGCTGGTCGGGCGGCTCCTTTAGAACAGCCCGCACTAGCGCAGCCTTCTCCGGGGGATAGGTCTTTGCCAGTCCCGTGAGTTCCTCGCGCGTGACAGCATTCAGTTCAAAAGGAAAACTGTAGTGCTCCAGACGCGCCAGCGCGTCTGCCAGGTGATAGATGGCATTGTCCGCGGTTGGCATAGAGCTGTGCCCGCCGGGATTGAGGCTGCTCAACTGGAAATCGGCATACAGCTTCTCGGTCGCATCCAGTGTGAAGCCTAGCAGTTTGCCGTTCTCCTCAACCACGCCGCCGCCATCGTGGTTGAGTACGAACTCGGCGTCTACCAGGTCGCGATGGTTTTTGACGAGCCAGCTCACTCCATTGAACGCGCCGCCTTCCTCGTCCGCGGTCAGCGCAAGGATGATATCGCGGTCGGGCTTGTAGCCTTCCTGCTTCATACGGATCAGTGTGGCTATCATGATGGCGTCGCCATCTTTCATGTCCTGCGTACCCCGTCCATAGTAGTACCCATCCTTCTCGATGAACTGAAAGGGATCCGTAGTCCAGTCGCTGCGCTTAGCCTCAACCACGTCTAGGTGGCCGACTAGCAAAACGGGCTTGTGCGCGCCGGTTCCGTGCAGCCGAGCGACCATATTGCCATGGCGAGGCTCGGGCCCCATCACGACGATGTCTTCAGGAGGAAACCCCGCATTGCGAAGGCGCTTGGCCATCGCCTCGGCGGCGACAGTGGTGCTGCCCTCCGAATGACTCGTGTTTATTTCAATGAGCCGCTTGAAGACGTCTGTGGCTAGTTTGATGCTTTCGGCATCCGCCGGTGTAGCCACAACAGAGCCGGCCTTCGCCTTGACGGCCAGCACTAGTGCGGCGACCAAGACCATAACGGGGCAAAGGGCACTCTTGCTTAACGTAGACATTGGTTATCGTTCGTTCATCTGGAATCTGCCAGATGCTCGGTGCTTCTGGCGTGGGACGAGTCGCCTGAGATTCTCGCCCTTCGTTTTCCAAGCAGCAGCAATCGACGACTTCGATCACTAGATCCCGAAATCACGAGCGACTTGAGCAAATTCCCAAGAGAAAGGCCGGAACGATCATTACCGATGCGCCCGGTTTCGCCCAGCTTTTCACTTCCTCAATTCACCCTCGCGCCCGCGGTGCGCACGACCACCCACTTGCCGTCGCACTTCTTGAGGAGATCCATATAAACGGCTTCACCACTAATGTCCTTTCCCTCCCGGATTCTCTTTTCGGTGACACCGCCATGGGCCACAGCAACATTGCCGAACACCTGGGCGTCTACAGGCCCTGCTTCATACGAGACAAGTTTGTCCTTGCCGGATTTAAAGTCGCGTAGAACGCTCTCCTTAGTGACAATTTTGCCGGAGTGTCCAATCGTTGCCCAATCATCAGCAAGGATCTGATTGAGCTTATCGATATTGACGGCCACCATTGCATCCCCCATATCCCGTTCGAGTTGCTTGATGGTTTCGACAACGGCTGGATCTTGGGACTGCTCCTTGGGCGAGTCGGCCCAAACCACTCTGGCGCCTGCGCTGTGCACGACCACCCATTTGCCTGCACGCTTCTCGAGGAGATCCTCCCAAGCAAACTCACCACTAGTATCTTTTCCGTCCCGGCTCCTCTTCTCGGTGACACGGCCTTGGGCCACGGCAACGTTGCCAAACACCTGCACGTCGATCGGTCCAAGTTCAAACCACTCGAGTTTGTCATGAAAAGACTTAAAGTCGCGGAGAAGGCTCTCCTTAGTGTCAACCTCGCCAGAGGATCCAATTTCTGTCCAATCGTCGGCGTAGATCTGATTTAGCTTTTGGACATCGCCGGCTACCATGGCATCCCCCATATCCCGCGAGACTTGCTTTATAGCCGCAATAGCGGTCGGATCGTTGGATGGTTCAGGCGCATTCAGGCCCTTGTCCATTGCCGCCGCTCCCCTGATGCCAACGCTCGACCACCACACCAAACCTGAGACCAACAACAACGCGGCGAACCACTGGCTCAAAACGCTCTTTTTCATTATGTTTCCCCCTCGGGGACCTCTGCGGTGATTACTACACGCAGTATCCGGGGAGTGGAAACCGCTGTCCATGACCTCCGAGGTCATGTAGAAGAGGGAGCTGACTAGATCGTTTCAACGGGCACGGTTCCAACGCCAACCGCTTCCTCTGCCAAGTGATTCACTACGACGCGCGAGGCTTCGTCTGCCGAAAAAAAACTTTCAATGCGAAGTTCCTGCAGTGCAACGTCCAGCGGCGTGCCCAAGGTAGTGAGTGCGGAAAACACGCGAAGCGTTGAGTTCTTCCACCTGTAGTTGATGGTCAAGAACGGTGGTGGAGAGGCATCCAAATCGAGCATGCGCCAGCGGTTCGGGACGTCGGGATAGCTCAATAACTCCTCAAAGAAACGCTTCATCGTCTCATCCGATGGGTTGTCCATAACTTCGCGATGCACCCGCCGAATGATACGCGCAGCGACCACATCCCAGTTTTCGATGAAGGGCCGCAGTCCTTGGGGATCGCATACCAGACGGACTCCGTTGTGAGGCGTGCCAGAATCGCAGCCGGGAAAGAGGGCAAGGAAGCG
>DASRRV010000141.1:0-7171 GCA_035695545.1 Candidatus Sulfotelmatobacter sp.
TCCGTAAAAATAGGAAGGTAGGAGCTCTCATAGAGCGAACTCTCGATGCCGCGCAGAATAAGAGTGCAGAAAGGATCTGTGACGTCAAACACCATTACACCAACGGTGTGGTTGCTTCTGGCGTTCATAAAATGAGAGTTAGACTTGGGGCGGTAGTGCAACCTCTTCGCGGCCTTCTCGATGCGGTCCTTGGTGGAAGGCGGAATGTAGCGCGCAAGTGGTGCATTGTTCAGTACAATGGAAACCGTCGCGATCGAGACGCCGCTCGCCTGCGCCACGTCCCGCAACGTAACGGCCGATCCTCTTGTCTTCCGCCGGCGCATCCTTTGTACTCCGTTTAAACAGCAGAATTTAGATCTCGGAAAAATAGCGCGTATCTTTATCACATCCGGCGGAGCGCAGCCATCATTATGGGCTCTAGGCATCGTCGGCCGGGATGTCAAAGCGCACCAATTCGGTCTTAAAGCCCTTCGTTTTGACGGCACCGTACGCAACTCCAACCGCCATCCACACCGTGCCTAGAACGATGGCCCACGGTCCAAGACTACGCCAGATGAAAAGGCAGATGACAAAACCGAGAACAGGAAACGCGAAGTTGGTCCAGCGCTTTTCGCTCGAGCGTAAATAGTAATGAACGAATGCTGCTGCATTCACGCCCATAAACGCGAGCAATGCACCAAAATTTAGCAGCTCGGTTCCTTTCTCGTAAGAAATCAGAAAAGCCCCGACGAGTGCGATCGCGCCGACGAAGATCACGTTGTTGCGAGGAATGCGATTTTTCGTATCAAGTGCCCCAAAGAATTTCTTGGGAATACCGTCGCTGCGGCCCATCCCGTAAAGCAAGCGAGCGGCCCCTAGCTGCGCGCCCATTCCCGATCCGATATTCGCGATGAGCACGGTGAAGTTGAGCAGGTGGAAAAGAAAAAATCCGCCTATCTGTCGCGCTACCAGCGGAAATGCAGACTCAACCATGTCTTGCGGAAAAGGCTTCGATCCCCAAACGAGTTGCGCTGCATAAACTTCGAGCGACGACAAAACGCCCGTGATCACGCACACCAGCACGGTCGCAAGCATCACGTTGCGCCGCGGGTTTTCGACCTCCTCGGACAGAGTGGAAATCGCGTCGAACCCGATATACGTAAGTACCGCGATCGAGGTACCACGGAACACTCCGTGGAAACTGAATGTCTCTGGATTGTAGAAAGGCTGCGTGAAGAAACCGGCGCCGTATTCGTGCAGACCCCAGATGAAACGAATAACAAAGGCGAAAAACACAACCACCACAATCGACATTCCTGCGGCGAGTACGTCGTTGATTCGGGCCGAAGTCTTGATTCCCCGAAGATTCAAAAGCGTAAAAAGCGTGGCGTAAGCGACGGCCAGCACCCAATAAGGCATGCCCGGCAGGATATTCTGCGTCAGCTTACTGCAAAGTACCGTGCAGATCAGAGGATTCAAGATGTAATCCATCACCATCGCCCACCCGGTGATGTACCCGAGCGCGGGATGAATTTCCTCTCCAACGTAAGTATAGGCAGAGCCAGCGCTGGGATAGGCGCGAGCCATTTTTCCGTAGCTGATCGCCGTAAAAAGCATTGCTACCATAGCGATGAGGATCGTCGTCACAACGTGACCGCCCGCGTTGTTATTGATCACGCCGTAGATTCCCATCGGGGCAATGGGCTGGATAATTACGATGCCGATGATAATCAGGTCCCAAAGTTTGAGCGCCCGTTTCAGATGAACTGGCGCCACTGGGGAGGGGGAACCCTTCGGGTCGTTCATTCGCGGACGACAGCCTTGACGAGGTGGCGCGGATGGTCGACGTCACAACCATTCATCGTCGCAAAGTGATAGGTGAAAAGCTGGAGTGGCACAACTTCGAGAATCGGCAAGAGCAGCTCAGGCGCCGAGGGAACGAAAATCACTCGGTCTCCATGGTCGAGCGCTTTGCGCTGTGCGGCAACCGTGTCCGCGGTCTCACCCGATTGCGTGATGAGAGCCATGAGGGCTTCCGCGCCCTGATGCAACGAACGAAGGCCGTACCCGCTGGAATATTCGACGTCGACGGCAACGCCCGCCAGGTCCTCTATCATAATTTCGCCGGCGAGCCCGGCATTCCGGCTCGAGCCGCTTGCCGCAATGATGATTTTTTTCACTCCCGAGAAAGCACTACCGGTAGCCTGAAATGCAAAAGAAAACATTTTATCGCCCTCAATGTTGCGCTGAATTGTTTCCCGCAGGGCTTGGGGCTGTTCATAAATTTCCCGCAGCATCGCCGGAGGACTTTGCGACGAGCTCGAGCTTTTTAGCGAGTCTTGTGGATGGTCGGCCATGGATTCCGACTTCCCCATAACTTAGGGCTCCGTTCCGATAATTCTACTTGACAAGAACCCTGTACTGAACGTAAATCCAATTTCAATAAATTTAATAAAATCGGAGTCTAACAGAACATCGGGGCGAGCAAAGGCCATTTTCTAGAAAGTTTTTCGGTGAAACCAACTTGGTACCGGGGGTACGACGATGCGGAAGCGTCGAATCATCCTACTAGCAGCTGCGGTTACGTTTGGGTCCTTGCTCAGCTCGGCGCTCGTGTGGGCGAGCATTACCGGGAGCATATCCGGAATCGTGACCGATCCCACCGGAGCGCTGGTGGTGGGCGCCACTGTTACGGCGATCAACACCCAAACTGGAGTTCGCGCTGTAATACACACGGACAAGAGCGGCTTCTACAATTTTTCGGATTTGGCGGTTGGAACCTACGATCTCCAAGTCGAGCAGGCAGGTTTCAAAACCTTCCAGCAAAGTAGGATCGTGATCGATGCGAATTCTGCGATCCGTGTTGACGTAAGACTGAACCTCGGCGAAGTAACCGAAAAGGTGACAGTCGAGAGCCAGGCCGTTCACGTGGAAACGCAGAGCACCCAGATGGGTG
This sequence comes from Candidatus Sulfotelmatobacter sp., assembly GCA_035695545.1. GTDB lineage: Bacteria > Acidobacteriota > Terriglobia > Terriglobales > Acidobacteriaceae > Sulfotelmatobacter. The sequence goes on from DASRRV010000141.1 coordinate 2,936, forward strand.
AGGTTATCAATTCTCAGAAAATGACGGCCGTTCCTCTGAATGGCCGAGATTTCACGAACCTGCTTTCGCTTCAGCCCGGCGTCGTGCCTTTCCAGTATGCCAACGCGTTACAGGACGCGAACCTGAGCGATAGGACCGTTTCCGGCAGCACAGGGCTAAACGGCGGCAATCAATCCATTAATGGCCAGCGAGAGACTTCCAACGGATTTATGGTCAATGGTGCCAATGTCGAGGAAGGAAAAAACAACGGCACTTCTGTCATACCCAATCTCGATTCAATCGAAGAGTTCCGCATCATCACCAATAACTTTGACGCTGAGTACGGGAACTACAGCGGCGGCCAAGTGAACGTTGTCACGAAATCAGGAACCAACTCGCTCCACGGAAGCGTTTTCGAATTCAATCGGAATACGGCTTTCAATGCGCGCAACTTTTTCAGTCCAGCGGGAGATGCCCCTAAGCTCATTCAGAACCAGTTCGGCGGCACAGTAGGCGGTCCGATCAAGCGCGATAAACTGTTTTTCTTCGCCGATTATCAGGGGACCCGAAGAATTTTTGCTCCCACTGTAGCCGCCTCCGTTCCGGACGGGACATTCCTGCCCAGCGGCGATTACGCGTTATCTCCCTCCGAAGCAGCAGCTCTCGACGCGGGCGCTGCAAACGCGGCGGCAGGCACATCACCGGCCGGAAGCGTGCAAGGACAGCAACTGGCGACGAATCTGTCCTCAAGTCTCGGGTATTTAGTGAAGAAGGGGGAGCCCTATTTTTTCACGGGATGCACCAGTGGCACAGGCGGAAACCCGTGCGTTTTCCCGAATGCCATCATTCCCAAGGCGGCGTTCTCGCCGGCGGCGGTTGGCACACTGCCGTTTATTCCTATAGTTCCCTCGAACCTACCCGCCAACGGCCCCAATTTCTTTTCGGCGGGATTCGACCAAAGGTTGAGGGACGACAAGGGCGCCGTGCGCGTCGACGCCAACACGAGGTACGGAATGCTTTCGGCTTACTATCACATTGACGACGATAAGTTCATCAATCCATATCCGAATTCCGGGGCAACGGTGCCCGCTCCGAATATTGGCGCCTTCACTGCCACCGACCTGACGCGTGCGCAAGTCTTGGTTCTAAGCAACACAAAATCCTTTGGATCAACATCCGTGAACGAGTTCAGATTCAGTTATGTGCGAAATGGCGCGCACCTCTTCACGCCACAGGGCGGACTCACCCTCAACGGGAAGCCGATTACCTTAGCATCGTTGGGATTTACCCCACCTGCCGGAAGTGGAGCGACTTTCAACGGCGGAGTAGCGCCAATCGTTCCGGCACTTGAGGGCGTGCCTTCGATTGACTTCGCAGGAGACCTGGGCGGTACCAACATAGGAGTGCCCGCGGATACGCCGCATCAGTTCAACAACACGTTCCAATGGCAGGACAATTTCTCAAAAATCATTGGCAGGCATAGTCTGAAGTTCGGCGGACAATTCCATTACGACCAAATCAACGATCGCAACCTATTCGGCGAGAACGGGTTTTACACCTTCGACGGCAGCGAAACCTCCTCCGATTTCGTCGATTTCCTGATCGGTGCACCCGGGAGTTTCATCCAGGCCAGCCGCCAAATCCTCGATTCCCGGTCGAAGTACATGGGTCTCTATGGCCAGGACAGCTGGCGGGTGACATCCAATCTCACCTTCAATTACGGCTTACGTTGGGAGTTTTCCCAGCCCTGGTACGACACGCAAGGCAAAATTGAGACTCTGATTCCTGGACGGCAATCCGTGTTGTTCCCTGGAGCGCCAACAGGTTGGGTGGTTCCCGGAGACCCCGGTGTCCCCAAAACCCTTGCCCCGACTCAGTATCATGACTTCTCGCCTCGATTGGGACTTGCGTACTCGCCAAGCTGGGACTCGGGAATTCTAGCCAAGCTAACCGGCGGCCCTGGAAAGACGAGCATTCGCGTAGGCTACGGCCTCTTCTACACAGCATTTGAAGACCTCACGCAATTCCAAGAGATCGGCGACGCGCCGTTTGGCTTATTCTGGTTCCAAGCCGGAAGTTTCTTCAATACACCGTTCCAGGATCGCGGTGACGGAACCGCCGTTCAGCGCTTCCCATTCGAGTTTCCGCAGGTTCCCGTGAAAACGCCGAACACCACTTTCAATTGGGCACAAGTAGAACCAATCTCAGGCTCGCTGGCGTTCGCACACACCAACAGAAGTCCGTACAGCGAGCACTATGAGTTGTCCATACAGCGGCAATTTGGGTCAAATACCGTTTTTTCGGTCAGCTACGTGGGAACGCAAGGCCACAGGCTTCTCACGTCGATCGAAGCGAATCCTGGAAATCAAGCGCTGTGTCTCCAACTCAACCAAGTTCCCTTCAATCCTGACCCCGTGAACACTCCCGTCGTGTGCGGTCCATTCGGCCAGGGAAATCAATATACCTTGCCCGTCGGAGTGGACTATCCGTCCGCAGCCACCCCAGCGGTGCAACTGGTTCCCGCATCGACGTGCGGCACTCATGGGCCCGCGCAATGCGTAGTGAATGGCACCTACACGGTGCTTGCGCCACAGAACAACGTTCAGGTCTTCGGCAACAACCCGTTTGAAGCCACGATTGCACAATCGTCATATAATTCTCTGCAAGCCAGCGTTCGCCATACCGGTAACTACTCCACATTCCTCTTCGGCTACACGTTCAGCAAATGTATGGACGACGCCTCGGAACTCATCGAGGGAATCAATCCATTTGATCCGAAGGCGAGCACCTCACTTTGCGCGTTCGATGTGAAGCACAACTTTGTCGCCAGCTATGAGACCAAGGTGCCATTTGACCGCATATTCCACACGACGTCAGGTTGGAAAAATACACTCGCGTCGGGCTGGGCCATTTCAGGAATTACGTCATTCGTTAGCGGCCTTCCCGTCAGCCTCTCGTTTCCGAACGACAATTCTCTCACCGGCACACAGGGCACCTCGGCGCCTATCGACCTGCCCGACTTTACGCCCGGCAAAATCCTTCAAACTACGAATCCACGGAAAGGAGGCACGTATTTCAATACCGCCCTTTTCAGCGACGAGCCGCTTGGTCAAATCGGAAACGCAAAACGGCGATTCTTCTACGGCCCCGGCCTCAACAACTGGGACATGGCGCTTCTGAAGGATACAAAGCTAACCGAATCAAAAACGCTTCAATTTCGGTTTGAAGCCTTCAATATCTGGAATCACGCCCAATTCTCCGGCCAGCTGTCGCCCGGCTTCGGCTCATTTAGCAACGGCGGCTTTGGAGTTATTTCTGCAGCCTACGATCCCCGCGTTCTGCAGGCGGGTCTGAAATTGCAGTTCTAGGCATGCTAAGACGCAAGAGCCCGCTTCGTTACTGTGGCTTAGCATTCATCGCTTCTTTCTTTTTTTTCGCCCCGTTATCTCGGGCTCAAACGATCCGCATCGACGCCACGCCAAGGCACGCAACAAACTCAATCGTGCCCGCACAAGCCTTGGGGGCGGGCATCGATCGCCTTCCCTCGGGAGCAACCGACAAAACATTCGTGGAACCGACCATCAAACAGGTTCTGTCCTCCGGATGGCAAACGATCAGCTATCGCCAGAATACGGAGCTCCACATCGAGGCCTGGCACTGGAACCCCCAGGGCACCTGGAGCGATCCCGCGGGCAAAGGTTATTTCACCGGCAGGGCAGCGCCGGGTGAGTTCATCCGACATTCTTATGCTTATCCTCTGCCGCATCGTGGCGTCACTCACGACGACGGCACGGACTTCGTCGGATATTCGCGGCTTACCGATGGCGACCAGAATTCATATTGGAAAAGCAATCCGTACCTCACGCAGCCGTTCACCGGTGAAGACGATTCTCTTCACCCCCAGTGGATTATGGTCGACCTTGCCGCTCCGCGCCCCTTGAATGCGATTCGAATCGCCTGGGCTGATCCATTCGCCCGCCGATACGTGATCCAATACTGGACGGGCGAAGACCCCATCAAGAAGCCCACGCTCGGCGCCTGGATCGCATTCCCAAGTGGCGTCGTCAACGACGGCCACGGCGGGAATCGCGTGATCCAACTTTCTATCGCGCCGACGAACGTCCAATACCTCCGCATTCTAATGACTCAGTCGTCGAATACCTGCGACTCGCATGGTTCCGCCGATCGCCGGAATTGCCTGGGTTACGCAATACGGGAGTTGTTCATCGGCACGACTAGCTCCGATGGAAAATTTCA
>DASRRV010000142.1:0-4521 GCA_035695545.1 Candidatus Sulfotelmatobacter sp.
ATTCCATGCATCAGATGGGTCACGATCGCCAGGGTAAACACCGCAATCAGTACCCACGCGCCCCGGACCGCAGTTTGCGGAATCAGCAGAAGAACGCAGCCGGCAATCTCGCCCCAACCTAACACCATGCGGAGGATGCTCGGCATATGTGACCGGGCGAAATCGTGCGCCGCGCTGGGCAGCACGAACAGCACAGCCTCAATCAGAATCACGACGCCCAGAGTCCACTGCAATACGGTCAGGGCGGCTTTCGTTCCAGCGGCGCTCATCGGCTCTCCTTATTTCTCGGAAGTTCGCTTGCGCGGGGCTTTGGCCTTGATCTCTTTCAGTCGGTGGCTCGCGCTCGAGTCAAGATCGAGTTCGTAGAACTTCTTCAACTCACGAATGCGTTCGAGAGAAGCCGGACTGAACGGTGTCTTGCCGTCGAAGGCGTGCAGCACAATGCCTTCCAGCACGTCGCCCAGCGTCATGTCGTGATATTCGGCGAACCCCTTCAGGACCTTGAGGATTCGTTTTTCGATGCGCACCCCGGTCTGGACGCGCTCGATTTCAAGCTTAGGATCGTCGGCCATGTGTACCAATGTACCATGGTACCATGGTAAGCGCAACCACCCCTCGTATGTTGCAATGCCTATGTGGGGACAGCCGCCCCCGGCTGTCCGGTCGAGCGAAGCTCGACGGCTCTGTCGGTTCGATCGGGAAACTGAGCTACCGCCGAAACCTTCTCAGGCCTTCCCTGGCCACGTATACACGCCGCCATGCTGATGTGCCAGGTTGCCAATGTGCCCAGCCCGCGCCGCCGCCACGCCGGTCTCGACCGGCGCGTTCGGGTCCTTCCGCGTCTTGATGCACTCGAAGAAATTCTCCATGTGCGAGATGGTGCCGTCGCGATAGCTGTGCGCCGTGAGCACCGGATTTTGACCCTCATCCAAGTGCTCGTGATATACGGCGAAGCCATCGCGATTGATCTTCAAGGTCGCTTCCGTCCCACGAAACTCCAGGCCGCCATCGTCAATAGACGAATTCATCATCCCCTCGTACACCACATCGAAACCCGGATAGCGGAATGCCGCCTGAATTGTGTCTGGACAATCCCACGCATCGAAAATGTATTTGTCGCCCAACATATGTGCCTGGCGCGGCTGGTCCGCCTTCATGGCCCAGTGCACCACATCGATCCAATGGGTGAACAAGTCGGTCATCGCGCCCCCGCCAAAATTCCAGAACCATCGCCAGTGCCCAAACTTTTCATCGCTGAACGCTTGCTCCGGAGCCGACCCCAGCCACTGCTTCCAATCGAGCGCCGCTTGGTCGAGGGGCTTCGTAGGCCGGTTCCGGTGATAGTTCTGCCACCAATACGTTCGCACCTGCACGACGCGCCCCAGACTGCCTCCCTGAATCATCTCCACCGCATCGCGAAAGTGAGTCCAACTGCGCTGCTGCATCCCGCACTGCAGAATCTGCTTGCTCGATCGAACCGCCCGCGTGAGCGTGGCGCCTTCTTCAATCGTGTGCGTGACGGGCTTCTCCAGATAAACATCCTTTCCCGCCTTCAGCGCGTCGACCGCCATGGCGACGTGCCAGTGGTCCGGCGAAGCGACGATCACCGCATCGATATCCTTCTCCAGCACCTCGCGATAATCCAGATGCGTCGTCGCCAGGCCTTTCGATCGTTCCTTGAAAGCGTCGCGGTTCGGTCCATACACGTCGCTCACAGCCACAAGGTCGTAGGGGCCGGCTTTGTCCGCGGCATCAAGCAGGCCTTTCATCCGGTGGCCGGCTCCAATAATTCCGATGCGAAGCGTGTCGTTCGCTCCAAACACTCGGGTTGAGGCGAGCGCGGTAAGCCCAGTACCGATCAGGAAACTGCGGCGATCCATCATCACAGGAAGTACCTCCAGTCCATTTTCTGCGGAATGATCCTATCAAGTTTCAGGACTGCCGCAATGCCATCGTTGAGCGAGGGCGGATAGCGAAGAGAGTTGTGACGGAAGGATTATGACCGCGGAATATCCAGCAGGACCACGTCCGACTGCTCCTGCATCCGCTCGAGGATAACGTCACGCCCGTCTGGCGAGATATCGAAGTCGCGAATGTCGAAGTCCGCGGGGAGATTCGTCAATGGCCGCTCGGCACCCGTATCCAGATCAATGCGCCACAGGTTCTTGTGCTGAATCTCTCCTCGCAGCAGTACCAGTGCGCGTCCTCCCGGCAGGAAAGCCAGATGTCGCGCCCCCCGAGTCAGGTTCAACGCTGGCAACGGATGCGCTGCGGCCTCGGCCGTCACGGCCTTTACCGAAAACGTAGTGCCAATGTCAGGGCCGGAGTACACGACAATCCGGCCGTCGGGCGCCCACACCGGATCGATCGAATAATCCTGCACAAAAAGCGTGGGGGCACGGCCGTCCACCGGCACCCGGAACAAATGCGGGACCCCGTGATCGTCCACAGCCGTAGTGATCGATTGCCCGTCGGGCGCCCAGGTCGGAGCACCCTGCAGGTCGAGCGAATCGGCCATGATCCGCGCGTTCGTGCCGTCGGCCTTCATCACGTAAAGCAGCGTCCGCTCGCGCTGCCGCACCGAGAATGCGATCAATCCTCCGTCAGGAGAGATTGCAGGGCCGCCAAAGACTCGCGCCCCCTCGCTGCTCCACAACTCGGTAGTGGTTCCGTTGGCAACTTTCCAGACACCTTCGCTCGTGCCCGTCGCAGAAACATACAACATATAGTTTGGGCCCAGTCGCGGCGCGAAACCCGTGCTGGTCGTCAGTGACACTCGAGCCGGCGCCGATGCCTCTGCAAGCGAATCAGCGACTCGCAACTGCCAGAGTGTTCTCTTCGGACTTGCGACCGAGACCACCAGGCGACGCCCATCCGCGCTGGCTGCCAGCGATGTGTACCGGTCGAGTCCAAAAGTAAGCCGGTGGGGAATCCGCCGCTCGACGTCCACGCTATACAGCGACGGTCCCGAACCATCCGCATCGCTGGCCAGATACATGAGCGTCCGCCGGTCCAAAAAAACTGGATGCGTCACCCGCGCGTTGTGCGACGTGATCCGTTCCGGCGATCCGCCCTGTGGAGTGATGCGCCAGATGTCCAATTTATCTGGCAGAGATCCCTGAACGAAGTAGATGAATGCCGAGTCCGTTGACCACAACTGAAAGTGACAGTGCGTGCCGGCAGGTGCAGTGTAGATGAGCCGCCCCTCCGACCGCACGGTGCTGTTTGACACATACAGCGGGTCTCCGGGGCCAGGCGTGTGGTAGGCGAGCCGGGAGCCATCGTGCGACCAATCGACCTCGGCCACGCCCTCAAGGTAGTGCTTCGCCTCTCCTCCCAAGGTTGGCACGCCCCAAAGGTTGATGTCTCCCGTGGTCGATCCGTCCTGCTTGCGCCCCCAAAACGTGATGAAAGAGCCATCCGGTGAGAACCCTAGACTCCGCAGCAACGGATTCACCAGCTCCGGAGCTTTTCCTCCGGTCAGGTTGTGGAATTGCCCCGACCCGACCTGCGTCACCCAGACGTCCGTCGGTCCGTCCCGGTCCGAGAGAAACGCTACAAAATGCCCGTCGCGCGATACCGCCGCACCCTGCGCGACTCCATCAAAGTCCGTTACCTTCTGAAATCGCGCATCTGCGATCGGGCTTCGCCAGAAATACTCCGTCTTCTGCAACCACAGCATTGCGGCAATCGCTAGCGCGGCTCCCAGCCCCGCCAGAGGTAGAACGTACCTCCATATCTTTGTCTGTCGCGAGGACGGTATCCCAGGAGCGGGCGTCGACGATGGACCTGCCGGGCGCACTACCTTCCCATTCTCCGGCGCTGCTTGTGGATTCCGGCTGCGCGCCCACGCCTCCAACTCCGTCCGCGAGCCGTAGACCGACCCCATCTTGTCGTGCAGGTGCCGGTGGACGGGCATCCCCTCCCGCTTCTCCCAGCGCTGTACCGTCGTCACGTCGCGGCCTAGGTATGCCGCGATCTCCTTCCACGAATCCAGCCGGTCTTCCGGCGGTTTCGTCGATGAAGCGGTGCCGGGGGATGGTTCGTCCATCATTGCTCTCCAGCCTGGTTCGCGCTTCCCGCGAGCCCGGGACGCCGAATTGTACCCCTACCGACCTCGCGAGGACACGGCAAATCACGGTATTCGACGGCAAGTGGATGAAACGGCTCCAATTCCGCGTATTGCCCTTTGACCCCACCTGTCCAGCTGCCACATTGTGTCCCCGCGCCTCATTATGGTGGCGCCATTCAAAAGACGAGGAGTTCGATATGCGACGAAAGCTGATGTTGGTGGTGTTATTCGGTGCCGCGATCACGATCTCGACGCTCTATCTCGCAAAAAAGGCATGGGCCACAGCCAGTGTAGGGTTCTCGAGCTCCACGGTCGGCGTGGGCCGCTTTGGCGACATTGATGTCGCCAACACCCTTGCATTGGGCAAAGCGGGCACCGTCTGGCTGTCGGAACAGAGAAGCCAGGGATTGTCCGACCTCTACGTGGTCAGCAATACCTGGCAGCCCGGA
>DASRRV010000143.1:0-3362 GCA_035695545.1 Candidatus Sulfotelmatobacter sp.
CCACCGATTTCGGGAGACGTTTTCGTGATCACTTTGCCACTCCTTCCGCAACCTTGCCCGCCATCTTGCCGGCAGCGTACTGGACGGCTTTAACAATATTCTGGTAGCCGGTGCAGCGACACAAATTGCCGGAAATACCCCAGCGGATTTCTTCTTCGCTGGGCTCAGGATTCCGTTGCAGCAGAGCGTAAGTGGACATCAGCATGCCGGGAGTGCAGAAGCCACACTGAAGGCCATGCTCCTGTTTGAAGCCTTCTTGCAATGGGTGCCACTGTCCATCTTTGATGAGACCTTCAACGGTGAGAAGTTCCAAGCCGTCCGCCTGTACCGCGAACATTGTGCATGACTTGATGTTCTTGCCGTTCAAGACGACCGTGCAAGCGCCGCAATTGCTGGTGTCGCAGCCAACATGTGTGCCGGTTAGTCCTAGATGATCTCGTATGAAATGCACGAGCAGAGTTCGGGGCTCCACGCTCGCCTCTCGCTCTCGTCCATTTACCTTGACGCGAACCGTCAGCTTTTTTGCCATAGAGTTTCCCCCGATCTCCGAAGATTGCTATTTCCTTGCGCGTTCCAGTGCCCGCGTTAGAGCCCGCTTGGCCAATTCTTTTACGAGACCCTTCTTGTATTCCGCCGGGCCGCGCAAATCCCCGCTCGGTTCAGCTTCATCGGATGCAAGCTGCCCAGCCTGTTTGATAGAAGCCTCATCGATCTTCTTGCCTCGCAGGTAGTCTTCCGCTTTTCTAGCTTTCACTGGCGTGGGGCCGACGTTGGTCAAGCCGATACCCACCCTCTGACAGGCTCCGTTATCATCCAGAGTCAGCTGGACGGCGACCGCGGCTGTGGCAAAATCTCCGACCTTGCGTTCCAGCTTAAAGTAGGCTCCACCGCTGCGAGGTGGCGGAATCGGTATGCGGATTTCGGTAAGAATTTCATCGTGCCGCAGCGCCGTGCTAAAAAGAGAGAGAAAGAAATCCTCGATGGGTATGACTCTCTCGCCCCTCGGTCCCGTTGCGACGATCTGAGCGCCGAGGGCGATCATGGTCGCAGGGTGGTCATTGGCCGGATCGCCGTGCGCCAGGTTGCCGCCTACCGTTGCTAGATTTCGCACTTGGGGGTCGGCGATGGCGTGAGCGGTGTCAATGATGAGTGGATATTTCGACCGTACGACAGGAGAAACCTCAAGCTCAGCTTCGCGGGTAAGTCCGCCGAGCTTCAAATAGCCGCCCTCTTCCTTGATGTGCGAAAGGCCCGCGATGCGATTGATGTCCACGAGATAGCCCGGCCTAGCCAGCCTGAGCTTCATCATAGGAATCAGACTTTGGCCTCCGCTCAGGATTTTCGCGTCTTCGCCGTATTGCTGCAGGAAGGCGATCGCTTCAGGAATTGTCTTGGGCCTAAGATATTCAAAGGATGGTGGGATCATCTGCGCCTCTCACGTGCCGGACTTGTTGCGGAAACTGAGAGCTTGGAATCGTTATAGGAAAGCTGCGACAGAGATGAGACGGGCTCAGAGAGGAGCAGTTTCCGTCCGGAAAAACACCTTGGCGGCCATCACGCTGCAATTTGATTTCTCCGAGATCGCTCGATACAACATCCGCGCGGCTAGGAGCCAATCTTAGCGCAATCGGCTCGGGAGGGACAGCCAGCCCAAAAAGCAAACCTCAAACCACCGCGATCCATATGTCAGGTGAGCTTATGACTTGCCAGCCCGCTGCTTTTCTCGCCAATCGTCGATGGCCTTGCGAATAGCCTCGGGGGCGAGATTGCTGCACAGCATCTTGTACTCGGGGATGCCGCCCAAAGCTTCCGCCACGCTTTGCTTCGTGATCTCGTAAGCCTTCTCGACGGACTGGCCGCGGGCCATTTCGGTAGCTACGGAAGAACAGGCGATGGCAACAGCACAGCCCATGCATTTGAATCGCGCGTCAGCGATTACGCCGTTCTCGATGCGCAGGGTAATCAAAACCGTATCGCTATCGACCGGGCTTCTCACGATTGCTTTGCCGGATGCGTTATCAACGGCGCCTGCATTTCGGGGGTTTTCGTAGTGGTCGCGAACTTGTTCGTTGTACAACGCAGGTTCTCTGGTTACATTGAATTCGAGACTACGCGAGAATATGATACGTGATGCATCATGTCTTCTGAATTTTACTCCAAGGCCGCTGATCTGGTTGGGCAAGGGAAATCGTTCGCGCTGGCTACCGTGGTTCGCGTGGAAGGTTCATCATCCGCCAAGCAAGGTTCAAAGGCCATTATCGACTCGCAGGGCAAGATCATTCTGGGATGGGTGGGCGGAGGCTGTGCTGAAAGCACGGTGAGAAACGAAGCTTTGAAGTGCATCGAACTTCAAACTTCTGAGCTCATCACTTTGGATCTGGCGGATGAACTGTTGGGAGTCGGGATGCCGTGCGGGGGGAAAATGGACGTTTACATCGAGCCCGTTCTTCCACAACCTGAATTACTCATCGTGGGTCACGGCCGAATTGCAGAAGTTTTGGCGACTATGGCTCACCTGGTGAACTTTTCCGTCACCGTCAACGACCCGGGAGCGGACCGCGCCTCGTTCCCCCACGCCGATCGTCTCGTCACGGAAGATTTTGATTTGATCCAGACACCTGTCACTTCCCAATCCTTCGTCGTCATCGCTACGCTGCACAAGAACGATCACGTGTGGCTGGAAAAGGCACTGGAGGGCAGCGCAGCCTATGTTGCGCTCATCGCCAGCCGGCATCGCTCGAAACTGGTCCTCGACTATCTTCTTGCGCGTGGCGTGCCAGCGGCAAGAGTCGAGAGAGTTTGGGCGCCGGCAGGTCTCGACCTCGGCGCTGCGACGCCGGAGGAGATTGCCCTCAGCATTGTGAGTCAGATGGTAGCGTTGAGGCGCGGTGGCAGCGTAAAGTCCCTCAAGGAATCGAGCGCTCCCGAGGAAAACAATGTTGCGGACCGCTTGATTCATCAGTGCGAGCCGGACACCGCTCCCTGATTAGTTACCGTGCTACTTTTTTTTCGGAGTTGGATGTAGCACCTGACTTCGTTTCACTACCTCTGCGGATTTCAGAAACAATCTCTCCGAGAATGCTGAGGGCTATCTCTTCCGGGCTTTCCGCTCCGATGTTCAATCCAGCGGGAGCATGCAGCTTCGCCAGCTTCTCGAGCGATTCACCTTTTGACTCCAAGCTGCGGCGAAGCTCCTGTGCTCTTTTCTTGTTGGCAACCAAAGCTACGTACGCGCTGTTCGCCTGAAGCGCTTGCTCAACGGCTTCTTCGTCGAACCTTCCGCGGCTTGCCACCACTACATACCGCGCGGCGACCTCCGGCAGGAGCGAAAAATCTAGAGAATTGAGCGATCGGTCCGCACC
>DASRRV010000144.1:0-17255 GCA_035695545.1 Candidatus Sulfotelmatobacter sp.
GGATTCGCTAGCGGTCACGGTTCACAACATAAAGAATCATCTCAAGAATGAACCGCTTGTCATCCGAATCGGGAATACCCCGGAACGCCGCCAAACCCTCGAACAGCGCTGCTCCGGCCAACTGACGCGCCGTACGACGCGCATAGTCAAGCCCTCCGTGCTCTCCCATACGCCGGTAAACCCAGTCGACATCAGATTGAGTGCGATCCACTCGCGGCTGGGTCAGAAAACGTCGAAGGCGACGGCGATCGTTCACTGAGCAATGTTTCAGCAGATGGATCAACATTAACGTTCGTTTTCCCTCCAACAGATCGCCGCCAATCTCTTTGCCATACTTGCCGTAGTCGCCAGTCAAATTCAAGATATCGTCCTGAATCTGGAACGCCGCGCCGAAATACCAGCCAAACCGGCAGAACTGGCCGGCGTCCAGATGTCCGCTTTGAGCAATCAGTGCACCTACCCGCATGGGATAGATGAACGAATACCACGATGTCTTCTTGAGGCACATGTGAAGATAGTCCCGGACCGCGAGTTGGGTAACATTGCCTCGGATCCAGCCTAGTTCCAGGGCCTGCCCTTCCAGGGAATGCCTCATCATTTCCTTGGTTTCCTGAAAGACCTTCCAGCTCAAATCGGGACCGAGAAGGTCACGATTTTCCATGAGGCGCTGCAATGCCAGAAGGTTGGTCGCGTTGCCAACGTTGATGGCGATGGGAATGCCGTGTTCCCGGTGGAGAGTCGGCGCACCACGGCGGCTCTCGCTGCCATCCTGCACGTCGTCATGAATGAGAAAAGCGTTGTGGAGTAGCTCCAGCGCGACGGCAGATGTGAGCGCTCGATGCGCGCTGCCTCCGAACGCCGCGCAGGTGGCCATGCACAGCGCAGCCCGCAGTGCCTTTCCTTGGCGCAGGGGATAAACAGAAACCAGATCATACAGAAATGGTGGACCTTGACCGGGAATCAGGTCACGCAGCGCTTCAACCGTCAGATGCCGATAATGCTGCAACCGTCGTTGGAAGAACGTTGTGGAAGTGCGGGCGTTGCGGCGCCGCGACCCACTACCGGCTTCTTTTGGCGCGTTTGTTGTTGTCATCACGTTTAAGGTTTGACTGCGCCAATTGATTGGCAATTTCGGCGCCCGTGTTGACCAACTCTACGGCCAGATCCAGAACATCATGGGCATTGTGAAGGAGGCGTCTTACAAGCTCCACGTTTTCTTTTGATCGCAGCTCGGAAACCTGTTCGTCCAAAAGACCAACAATATCGTGCGCATCGCCCTGGAATTTCTGCAAGGCTTTTCGAAAGTCTCCGGGATCGATGCTTCGATCTTTCTGAAAGCGCCGCTGCACCTGCTTCGCCGCCACGATCCCCGCGGCCACCTCTTCGTCGAGTAAGGCGGCAGCATCTTTGACGATTTGCGCGCTGCTCTTGCTGATTTGCCTGAGCTGCTGAGAGCTCCGATTGCCTGGCTTATGGGTTTGGGCTTTGCTCGCTCGGGTCCCTTTGGTTCTACTGGATGGCATCGTGACCTCCTGCAGGACTTCCCTAGGCTACCGAGGACCGGCGAACTTCAAGGAAAGATTTGAAGAAGAATACGCCTCAGATACTGACTTAGCAATCGTTAGAACGCGTATTGTCGTTAGAGCGCATGTTGTACGTTGTGGAAGGCGGGCAACCTGATAGCAGGAGAATCGAGCCTGTTCTACGCACTCTAGCTGCGTATAGAACGCGACTATGCACGCTCTCTAGATGTGCACCAAGCCGCGCTGCAGGGCAGTCACGACAGCTTGTGTGCGGTCGCTCACGTTCAGCCTCATCAGAATGGTGCTCACGTGACACTTCACGGTGGCTTCCGTGATGCCGAGCAGGGTGGCAATTTCCTTGTTGGCTTTGCCGTCAACTAGCAGGCGCAGCACTTCCTGTTCTCTCGAACTCAGGTCTGAGTCTGGCATACGCGAGGCCAGCGCACGGGCGACGGGAGGAGGCAGGAACCGCCCACCCGCGCGAACCCGTTGCAGCGCCTCAATCAGAGTCTGGTACGGCATCCCTTTGATGACGTAACCTTGAGCGCCCGCTTCGAGGGCTCGGTGGATGTCTTCATCTCCTTCGTAGGTCGTGAGCACAATGAAGCGAGCGCCGGGGTGCTTTGACCGTATGGCGAGAATGGCGTCGACGCCACTCATCTTCGGGAGTCGCAAGTCCATCAAGGTGACGTCGGGCTTGTGCTGATGGTATAGCGTGACGGCCTCTTCTCCGGTCCCGGTTTGCGCCACCACCGTCATGTCCTGACGCGCGTTGACGATGGAAGCGACCCCCACCCGCATGATGGGATGATCATCCACCACCATGACCTTGATTTTCTCGGCGTGATTTTTTTCTATGAGGTTCATAGGTTCGCCTCTGGCACCTGCTCGGATGCCGTAATGGGATTGCGGGGAATGTGGATGACCAACTCTGTCCCCGCTCCGCAACGGCTGTTCAGCATGAGTTGGCCGCCCATGCGACTCACCCTCTCTTTAATCCCAATCAGACCGTAATGCCCCTCCGGCAGGGATGACACCATCTCGGGATCAAAACCCGACCCATCGTCTTGCACCTTAACACTGCATTCGTCTTCTTCAAAGCGGACGCCGAGTTCTACCTTACTGGGCTGACCATGCCGCACAGCGTTATAAATGGCTTCGCGCGCGACCATCAACAGTTCATGCACCGTGGACTGTTCGAACTCGAACGGATTCCCCGAGATATTGCACGCCACCGGAACTCCGAACTCATGGCTCACCTGTTCGGTCATCCTGCGCAACAGTGGACCGAGGCTGGTGCTGGACTCAGACGCCACACGCAAGTTGAACACCGCCTCCCTGGCCTCGTCGATCGTAGAGCGGAGTTGAGTGCGCGCGTAGTCCAAAAGATTGTTGCGAGCGTCGCCTTCGGCCTCGCCCAGGCTTGAGTGCGCTTCGAGCAGAGCAGAAACACTCACACACCCCTGAATGAGCGTGTCATGCATCTCCCGCGCCAATCGATTGCGTTCGTGAAGGACCGCCTGGAAGCGTACACGCAACTGGCCGAGCCGAAACTGGTAGACGCTCCACACCATCGCAGCAAGCAAGAAAAGGCAAAAAGTCAGGAACCAGAAGGTTCGATAAAAGTGCGGCTCCTGGATCATCTCCAAAGACGCTTCGGTGATCTGTTCAGGATTGTCCATCTCAAAGGCTGCTACACGGAAATGGTATTGGCCGGGCGGAAGGTTCGTATAGTGAGCAACACGGTCGGCAGACGCTTCGCTCCAATTCTTATCAAAACCCTCGAGGGTGTACCGGAAGCGCATGCGTTCCTGGGATCGCAGGAGTACCACGCCGTAGTGCAATTCCAGCTTTGCCGTGTTGGGCGTAAGAGAGACTTTTCCCGGAGCCCGGACTTGCAGGCCATCCACCATGACTTGATCGATCACTACGGGCGCGGGGTTCGATGCTTTGGGCTGTTCCACTGACACGCGGACCGGACCCTTGCTGCTGGGAAACCAGATCTCCCCTTGAGTTGTCAGAACTCCGGCCGGCTTTTCCCCTCCACACATTTGGATCGTCTCGAGGCCCTCTGAAATTCCGTACAGTGTTACCGCCGCGCTGCGTCCTGGATGTTCTGCCACGGTCTCCAACTCGCGGCGGTTAATGACCGAAATCCCGTTCGGACCGCTGATCCAAAAATTACCGTTCTTGTCTTCCAGAAGTTCGTAGATGCTGTTGCTCGCGAGACCTTGTGCGACTGTATAGTGCTCCAGTTTTCCTGCGTGGCGACGGTAGAGGCCCGCGGTGCGCGTTCCAAACCACAGCCCGCCGTCGGAATCCTGGTGAATTGCCCAGACTTTCTCCTCTTTTAGCGCCGCGATGGTATTGTCATTTTCAAACTTGTCGCCATGCAACCGGCTTACACCGCGATCGGTGCCAATCCAGATATCGCCTGCTTGATCTTCCAGAAGCGAGCGCGTGCTGAAGTAACACAGTCCATCTCGCATTTCATAGTTGGTGAAACCTTGTTGTCTCCACCGGCTGACGCCCTCGTCGGTGGCAATCCACACGCTGCCATCCCGGCTCTGTAGAAAAGCGCGGATGAAATTATTGACCAGGCCCTCCTGGGTCGTGTATTGCACCATCCGTCCGCCAATCTGCCGGAACACGCCTCGTCCTTCGGTCCCAATCCAGAGTGCGCCTTCGCGATCACGGAAGACGTTCCGAATCCTGACGCCCGACAATCCGGGAAAAGCGTACGGAGTGGCTGTGCCGCTCTGGAAGCGAAACAAATTGGCGGCGGCGATCCATAGGTCGCCATCCCGATCCTGATACACAGTTTCAGCATCCGAGTCGGATGCATCCGGCAAAGTGACCGTTCGTACCGGAGTCTTGCTGAACCTCAACATACCTGCCTGAGTGCCCACCCAGATGTTCTTCTCGACATCCTCGAAGAGATTCAACACGGTGTTGCTCGGAAGCCGACGCGGTGCAGTGATCTGCGAGAAATGATGGTCCCCGTAAATGTTGAGCCCATGTCCGATGGTCCCGATCCATAGCCGACCGTCGGATGTCTCACGAAGAAAACGCACCGTGCCGTCGACCTCGTGCACTTTCTTAAAGGCGCGATTGGACTGGGTGTCGGGAGTCATTCTTTGCAGGCCCGAAACAGTACCCACCCAAATAGTGCCGTCGGCTGTCTCTTCGACGGATTTCACCCTGTTCTCGCTGGCAGCGCCCTCCAATGAATACTCGGTGACGGCGGCACCAGCGATCTGCAACAGCTTCGATCCGCCCACCCAGAGACGCCCCTCACGATCTTCGTGAATCGCGTGCACTGCCAGCGCTGGTATCGCGCCCCTACCGTCGAACCTCTCGACGCGTTCACCCGCCAAACGGAACAAGCCTTCGTCTGTGCCAATCCAAATCTGCCCGGTCGCGTCCTGAGCGACGTCACGCACGAAAGCATTGGTAAGGCCTTCGCTGTTCGAAAAGGCGCGGAATTTGCCGTGCCGGTATTGAATCAGTCCCCCGCCCTCGGTTCCGATCCAGAGTGTATTGTCGCGCGATACGGTGAGGCAGAAGATGTTGTTGTCGCGGAAGGCCGGCGTGTTTTCGCGGTTGTACAGCACGAACCGCTCGCCGTCGAAGCGCAGAAGGCCACCGGTGGTTCCAATCCATAGATATCGATCCGCAGTTTGAGCGAAGGCCTGGACAATCTGCTCGGGCAGACCGTCCTGCATCTGCCACATGCGTTCCGCATAGGCATCGAGAGGAGATAGCGTGGACCTGCCTGATGCGGCGAAGATCGAGGACAGGGGAAGAACAAGAAACACGAAACTCAAAGCCATCCGAAGCACTTTGGGGTCCCCGCAATCTACGATGGAAACGAACGGCTTGCGACGCTGGAAGTGTCTGGTCAGAACCGCCCAGCGCGCCTAGAAATTTAACACACTCTCCTTCCGGCCCCAGGGCCTTTTTCCCACTCCGGCACGCGATTCTGCGATTTTGCTCCATTCCTACTTTCGGCGGATTCACAAGTTGCCAGTTCGTCATAAGATTCGTGCGTCTCGGGGATAGTGTCGATTTTCGGCCATGGACTTTTGTTCGCCCGAGTGATCCGCGACGACGACGGGCGTATCGCCACGAATGCAGGATTCAGGATTCCAGGAGGCTGCGTGATGAAATCAGAGAGGGTTCGGAAGTTAAGTTGTGTCTGCTTGCTGCTGATCGTTCCCTTGATTTGCCATCTCGCCATCGGACAAAACGCGAACACGGGGGAAATCAAGGGGACCGTTTCAGACTCCACCGGCGCAGTGCTTGCCGGAGTCAAGGTCACCATCACTAACGTGCAGACCGGAGTAACTACCGTCAGCACCACAAACTCTGCGGGCATCTATGATGAGCCTTCGGTCCCGACCGGTGAGTATACGATCACGTTCGAGAAGACCGGATTCAAGGATTTGATACGCAAGGGTATTACGCTGCAAGTCCAGACTGTGGGGATCGACGCCACTCTGCAACTAGGGGCGGCCACGGAGGTGATCACTGTCACGGAGGAAGCTTCCTTACTCGAGACAGAAACCTCTGACCAGCACGTGAACCTCACCACCGAAGCTATTCGCACCGCGCCGATCGTTGGCACCGACTGGCGTGCTCAGATGATCCAGCTTATCCCCGGCGTGAATAACGGTGGAGGAGCAGGCGAGGCCAACGGACAGGGCGCCGGCGTCAACGGTACGCAGGGATACAACATTCAGTTTCTGTCTGACGGCGGCGTAGCCACCGCTCCGCGCGATTACAACGGCAGCAACTACTACATGCCGCTGGATTCCATTGGCGAGGTAAGTATCAATTCCGCCAACGCACCCGCGCAATACGGCAATGGCCTTTTGTCCGTCAACGTGATCACCAAGAGTGGGACCAACCAGTGGCACGGCAGCGCGTACGAATCCATTCAGAATACTGCGTTCAATTCCAGAGGTTACTTCAATAGTACTGGACCGAAAGCGGTGACGCATTGGAACACTTACGGTGGCAGCATCGGCGGACCGGCGATCAAGAACAAGCTGTTCTTCTTTTTCAACTTCCAGCGCAATCCCGCAACTTCTCCCACTTCCGGAACCTATACCTATCCGACCGCTGCCATGCAAGCGGGAAATTTCTTTGGATACAATTGGGAGCAAAATGGGCAGGTCGCCCCGACCGGCGCAGCCTTTGATGCCTCGGGTACTTTAATAGCACCGTATGACGCGGTGGCATTGAACGTTCAGGGCTATTTGCCCGCTCTGACGGCTCCGGGATGGGTTGCGGGATGTCCTGGTCCGGTAAACCCCTCAGCCAGTACGCCCCAAACCTGCCCCACTACGAGCAACTACATTTTCAACGGCAGTAGCCCTAACACGGCCACGTGGTACACGGGCAAGGCTGACTACAATATTTCCTCCAAGCAAAGAGTCTCGTTCAGCTTCAACGATTTCCCCACCACTTCTTCGTATGTTCCCGCAGATCCTCTATTCCCTAACGATGCCACCGCGTATGAACAGGGGAAAACCCACAATCTTCTGGGCCAAGTCTCCCATCTTTTCACGTTCAGTTCGACGGTCCTGAACGAATTTCGAGTGAGCGCAAGCCGCGAACTCGATAAGTACAAACCGTTTTCTTTGGGTCATGGCGTTCCCGCAAAGCTCGGGATGCAGCCAACCTACGGCACCAATGCCCCTGCCGATATCTTTCCGCGGATCACAATTGATACCGGAGGTGGAAATACTAACTTTGGCGGTGGAATCAACGGGAACGGCAACATCGATGCAGTTCTGGGCCAGGGAATTTACACCGTCGGCGATATCCTTACGCTTATTCGAGGCAAACACACCATTAAGGTTGGCGGCGAGTACGACCGACTCTACCAGAATTACACCAGCTGGGGAGATATGGACTCAGGCCATTTCGAGTTCAACGGCGGCGTCACCGGAATCCCATACGCTGACTTCCTGGCGGGCGACGTTTATGGCTGGTACGTTGCCGAAGCGGTTCCAACAAGTGCCCACGAGTGGACTTCGGCGGTATTCGCTAGTGATGACTTCAAGGTGACGCCGAAACTCACCCTCAATCTGGGCCTCCGCTGGCAGATGCAGTCCGGTTGGGGAGTAAAGGATAACTTGTTTGGAGTTTTTGATCCTCATCTGCCCAATCCGGCAGGTGGCAACGGCGCCATCCTCTTCGGCGGGCAGAGTGACCTGCTCTATGGCGGTACAACAGCAAACATGAAGACAATTCAGAACGGGGACTACAATGAATTCGCGCCCCGCCTTGGACTCGCGTGGTCACCTCGCAACAACTGGGTCTTCCGGGCGAGCTACGGAATCTTCGACGCGCCACGTGATGCCGAGAACTATACCGATAACGCACTCGCCCTCGGCTTGAATCCGCACCAGGTCGGCCCCAACGGATACGTAAACGGCCAAGCCGCATTTAAGCTTGCGGCAGGACCGCCTGCCGGAACGATGGTGGTGTTTCCAACGCTGCAGACGCTCTCCCCCACCATCAACAACTTTGGCTACACTGCGTACTATCCGCGCAGTATGCCAACTGTTTATGTGCAGCAGAGCATCATCAGCGTTCAGCACGATTTCGCCAAGGGCATCCTGCTCGACTCCAGCTACGTCTATACTCGCGGCAGGAACCTGAACTTCTCCACCGATATCAATCAGGCCCCGCCAAGCCAGTTCACATGCTCAGGCTACAATTGCGGAGCCCCAAATCCCGTATTCAACAACATCATCGCCCAAATCTACACGGGGTATTCGAACTACAACGCCCTGCAGGAGCGGCTCCAGAAGAGGATGTCCAATGGCTTGACCTTCCAGGTCAATTACGCTTGGTCGAAGTGGCTTGATACGGGCACTGGGAATGGCCACGGATCAGGCGTGGACATCTACCAAAACGCGTTCGACCCCGCCGCCAACTACGGTCCGGCCAATGGGAACGCAGCGCACACGCTGGTCGGCCAAGTCGTTTACCAACTGCCGTACGGGCGCGGACGTCGGTTCCCGCTTCATGGAATTGTTGACCAAGTCGCCGGTGGCTGGACCATCTCGAGCCTTTTCCAATGGCACACCGGTACTCCGTTTACGCCGGTCATCCAGGGTTCGGTTGCCAGTGGTATCGATCCCGGGCTGAGAGCGGGTACTCTCTACCCCGACCTAGTCGGCGATCCGCATGTATCGAATCCTTCAGTTAACCAATGGTTTAACCCAGCAGCCTACGCCAATCCGGCCCCAGGGACGTTTGGCAACGTCAGTCGAAACTCACTGGTCGGACCGGCTTTCTCGAACGTAAACATAGGTATCGCGAAGGAGTTTCCGATTCATGAGTCTATGGGCCTCGAAATCAAAGCCAACGCCTATAACGCCTTCAATCACGTTAACTTCAACAACCCAAATGCCAATGTCGGCGACAGTGGAACAGCCGATACTTCCGCAGGCAAACTCACCGGTATCGTCGGCGGGCAACGCATCATAGAACTCGGGGCTCACTTCAGGTTCTGAGAGTATCGCTCGTTGTTCGAGTCGCTATCCTTAGCGGGTGCGGAAGGAGCCCTTCCGCACCCTTTGTTTTTTCGGCGTAGCGGATCTCGTGCCACTTCACGCAGAGAAAGTCACCAGAATTTCTGAACGGTCCGACCGACGTGATTTGAGAACGGGATCATGATAGAAAGGGCGAGAAGCGGTTTGCGACTCGTCCCAAAAAATCCTGACAGCAGGTTTCTCCCTTCCATGAATGAATCCCAACCCCGAAAGCTCTGCGAATCGGCGTTTCCCTTTGGTTGCTCTCCGGCTGTGGCTGTGAACCGGGTTAGACACCTTTGCGGCACGCATCTGGTTTTCCTTCTCATCCTCCTTGCGAGCACCCTTACCGTAGCGGCCGCACAAACCGGTGCATCTCCTAGTGCGGGGATTCACGATCATCTGCGAAAGGCGGAGGAATACCTCAATGCGAAGGACCCGGACTCAGCCGCGAAGGAGTTTGAGGCTGTCCTAGCAGTCGATCCCAAGAACGCTCAGGCAAATGCAAACTTAGGTGTGATTGCGTTCTCGAGACGCGACTATCGCAACGCTTCACAATATTTGCGCCGTGCTCTGGCGACTGATCCATCGTTGACGAAGACGGAAGCTCTCTTGGGAATTTGCCAAAAACGGCTGGGAGATCCGTCCGCTCGAGCACTGTTGGAGAAGTCTTTCCCGAAGCTGAAGGACAAGCCGTTGCGCATGCAGACGGGCTTGGAGTTGGCCGGGCTCTACGATCAATTGGGGGACCCCGGAGCTACCGCAGCCGTGATGCGCTCACTTGTGGATTTGGATCCCGACAACGTCGATGTTCTATTCATGGCACAACGCGTCTACGCTGAATTGGCGGATGACACGCTGAACAAGCTGGCCGTGCTGGCACCGGGCTCGGCCCGCATGCAGCAAGTGATCGCCGAGCGCCTGGTGAATGGTGGAGACCTCGACAATGCAATCGACCATTATCGGAGGGCTCTGCAACTCGATCCGCGGTTGCCCGGTGTGCACTTTGAATTGGGCGAAGCGATCCTGGAGTCCGCCCGCGGCGATGCTGGAAAGGAAGCAGAAGCGCAGAAGGAACTTGAAGCCGCCGTTGCCGTCGATGGCGACACGGCCAAAACGGAATGCGAATTCGGCAGTCTCGCGTTGTCCCAGTCTCAGATGGACCAGGCATTCACGCATTACCAACGAGCCTATGAACTCGACCCGAATGAAGTTCAGGCCCAGATGGGATTGGCGAAGCTCCTGATGAAGCAGGGGAAAACACAAGAAGCCGTGAAGTATCTGCGGCTGGCGATACAGTCAGACCCTCTTAATGGTTCCGCCCATTACCAGCTAGGACGGGCATACAAGCTTCTTCAGATGACAGACGCCGCGCAACAGGAAATGCGATTGTTTCAGGAGATCAAGAAAACCAAAGACCAGGTGGCAGACCTTTACCACCAGATGAACCGTCAGACCAAACCGGAAGCGGATGAGGTGCCCGGCTCTACAGCGGGGCCTCAATAGAGATCTCGTTGGCCAGGTCTTTGCTCAGAACCTGGTGAACTTGTCGAAGACCGTGATTACCGGCAAGGCGTTGCCATCGTCATCAAACATGCCACGTGAGTAGATCGGCCCGGATTGTACTGCGGGTTCCCACCAGAACACTCCTTTGCCCAGGCCCCCGGGAGTTTCCTGTACTACCCGATTCACTTCGTCAAGAAACTCCTTTTGCCCTTCTGGCGATTCGGGGAACGGACCAGACCGTTTCGTGTACTCGGCGGGCCTCCAGTTGTAGGCAGCCTCTACGACGTAGATATCTTTCTTGTACTCCTGCGCCATAAAAATCATGTTTTCGCGCAAATCGTTGAGGCTCCCGTGCCACCAAGGATAGTAGGACTGTCCGATCACGTCGTAGGTCACGTGATAGGAATTGAGCTTGTCGAAGAAGTATTTCGTCGTCGCTTTGTCGCCACCGCGGTCGATATGAATCATGATGCGCGGCCGAAGGCCGTCGCCCGCACCGGCCTCCACACCTGCGATTCCTGCTTTGATCAGTGCGGCAAAATTGTCCCAGTTCTCAGGCAGCTTGCCATCCGGCCACAACATGCCGTGGATGATCTCGTTGCCGATCTGCACCATCTCGGGCAGCACGCCGGCCGTGCGAAACGCCGCAATCGTGTCCCGCGTATACTCCGAGACCGCTTTGGTAAGCTTGTCGTGCGGCAGTCCCTCCCATGCTTTCGGCGTAAATTGTTTTCCTGGATCGGCCCAGGTGTCTGAGTAGTGGAAGTCGAGCAAAATGTGAAAGCCTAGTTTCTTAGCGGTCTTCGCCATTGTGACGGTGTATTCGAGATTGTTGGGAAGATCGGTCGGCGCATTGAACAGACGCAGGCGAACCCAGTTGTAGCCGTGATCCTTGAATATCTCCAGACCAGGTTTCACCTGGCCGTTGTCCTTGAACGCCTTACCGCCGTCCTCCGCCGCTTTCAAAAAGGAAACGTCGGCGCCGATTGCGTAGTCGGATGCCTGCACATCGGTGAGCACTCCTGAAAGCAGTAGCGTCAAAAGAGCAAAGCAAAATTGCTTTTTCATGCGTCACCCTCAACCGATCGATCACCGCACCGGTATAATTCGCCACTGTTGCGTCTTCGCGCTCGCGCTCCGGACTTTTGGCACGGCAAAACCAGACCGATTTCCTGAGCTCCCGTTTAAATCCAACACGAGTGCGCTGTGACGACTTACGATGTTGAAATATCCGTGGCCCGTCGAAACGATATTCCATTCTTGCTCTGCGGCACCGGCAACTGCAGTCTGAAGGATGACGCCTTCATGTGCTGCAGGACCTCCAGCGTTACTCAGCACATTGGCTCTGTTGCCGGAGTTCGAATTGACGCGCGCGATTTGAAAATAACCGTTCTTCTGGCTTGTGATCCGCCACCGGTGGTTCAGATGTGAGTCGCCGTCGTCCACAGCGGTCGTTAGCCGAGCACCAGCCAAACTGGATTTCTCACTGACCGTCAGCACTTGGCCGGTCGCGCGGTTGACAAACTTGTAGCTGAGACTTGAATCGAGCGCGCCTCCCAGCCCGTCGATCCCCGGCAGGAGCATCGAGTAGTTTGAAGCGCTAACATCAGTAACTCCCGACGCATCGGCATTGTCAAAGAGAGTCAAACCGTTCCAAGTGTAAATCGCGTCTGGGAGGTTATTGCCATTCAGGAACCCGCCAGTCGCGCTGGGAATGTTGACGCCCGCGGCATCCCAGTATTCCAGACCCATCCCCAGATTGTTCGGCAGGCCTTGCTGTACTGTCTGAACATCAATCAGAAATTGGCGTTGTGTGGTAGGGCTGGGCGGAGAGTACCACGGGTCGTTAGAATCAAAACCATTTTCGTAGTGTTCGCCGGCCTCGATGATGAAAATGGGCTTGCCGATGCTGTTCGCCGCCGCGACCAGCACATCTTGCTCGACCGGTTTGCTGCCGGGATTGGTTGTGGCGGCTTGGGCATCAGTCAGCGGACCATGGAAAAACGGATAGTAGCTGTGGCAGACCGCGTCGTATGGAATGCCATTCTGATTCGCGAGCGTGAAAAACTGGGTGATATCCCAGGCCGGCGTGATGTGGATGCACGTCAGGGGAGGAGGAATCGCGGGCCCGATGGAAGTGTCTGCCGCGGCATCGCTTACCGCCTGCATCGCCTGCTTCTGTAGTGTCGCGAAATTTCCGAAAGCTGCACCTGTCGGACTGTTCGCCGAACCCAGGAATCCTGTGTCGACCTCGTTTCCAATCGACACGAGATCCGGCATGGTTCCTGCATGGCGGTACTCCATGATCTCGCCTTTGACATAGTTGTAGAGATCCGTCTGCAGTTGCGAGAACGAATCGTTGGCCCACGATGCGGGAACGCTCGACGAACTCCCGCCGTCGAACAGTAACGTCAGTTCCAGGCTCATGCCCAGGTTCTTGGCTCGCTTGGCAAGATCAAGATCCTGGCTCTCAGTTTCGGTGTAACAAAGATTCTGGATGCAGGCCTGCTGTGAACCCTGAGTTGCATAGGGTGGCATGGAACTGGGCCGCAGCCGAATCATGTTCACACCGTGGTTCTTCAGCATTTTCAGCACGTCTAGCGCTGTGCCGGCATCGTTCCACCAAGCCAGGCCCGTGCTCGCCCGCGCCGCCTCCTGCTTCTCCAGCAACGCATTGTCCACGCCACGGAAGAATGCTGGACGCAGCAGCCACTGCTGGCTCTGAGCAGGACTGCCGGACAGAGCAGTCTCGTCTAATTCCGCGCCGGTGGATGTCGATGTCTGATTCACGTCGACCAGGAGGCCGGTGCTGTGATTCGAGATTGTGTAATAGCCGTTGCTGGTGGACGTTAGGATCCACTGCTGCGAGGATGTGCCCGGTGCGCATGCATTCTGCACAACCCAGGTCACTCCCGCATTGTTGGCGCTGTCCAGGCAGAGACTGTTTTGCAGGTTGCTGATCTTCCACAGACCACCGGACAATTTCGTGAATCCCCAGCGCTGGCTGAGATCCGTAAAAGAGCGAGTTGCTTGAACAATGTGTTCCCCCGCCGTTTGTGAATTGTTGACGAGGTCGGCCTGCAGGCCGCTATTCTGGTTCAGGACGTAGTACGCTCCACCATCAATGGGAGTGATATCAACAGGTTCGGCAGGTTGCTGGCTGGCAGAAGAAACGTTCAGCGTGGCCGGGGTGCTGGTCACACTGCCGGCTGCATTACTCACCACCACGTTGAATTGTGAACCGTTGTCGGCAGTCGTTGTGGCAGGAGTGGTATAGGTCGCGGAAGTGGCTCCGGAAATCGCAGCTCCAGACTTTTGCCAGTGGTAGCTTAGCGGAGGCGTCCCAGTCGCAACGACCCTGAAAGTCGCCGTTAGACCTGGGCTCACGGTGGGGCTCGAAGGCTGCGTCGTGATCGAAGGCGGTGAAGGCGGCGGCCCGCCGGAACCGGATCCTCCGCTCGAACCACATCCGGATAGAACAAAGGATCCGGCCAGGAGTGAGAGCGACAGGAGGAGACGCATGTGACCCTGCCCGAGAACTCTCGTGAGGCACCATCGCATCATGGTTTCAGTTCCATCACGACTTCGTATTCGGGAACGACCTCGACGCTCGTCAACTCGGCCACCGCTCCACTGGCGGGAAACGGCGGACGCGTCCCGGGCTGTAGGTAAATGGGCGCACCTTTCCGCAACGGGAGAATCTTCAATTCTAGTTCCGGGTCTGACGCTTGATCCCCAACGGACTGCAGCCCAACTTTCAGCGGCATGCCGTGGTAGAAGTCATCCGTCAGGAGCTTCTCGTCTGAGTAGACTCGAGCAACGTCTCCTTTGTAGGTAATTCGAAGGAACAAGTCCTTCACGCCTTTCGCGTCGACGTGAGGTACGCGAATGGACCAACCCGCAGCTGTTTTGAAGTCTGAATCGGTCGGTGCAAGCGCCACTTCTTTCCCCAGCTTGACGGCTACGGGAGAACCGGCACCGCGCACCTTCTTCACCTTTGCCTTCACGCTGACCCTCCGCACAGACGCTCCGTAACGATGGAAGATTCCGTCGTCTCCCGCATCGGAGAAACCGGCCGGCTCACTGGCTGGCTTGGGGAAGATCCCGACGTTCAATTGCGCTGGTTCGGTCCCTCGAATATGTACCTTGTTCTCTTCAAAGAACACCTCGCTCGGCGAGAACAAGAGTCTTTCTCTTCCCGCCAGATCTGCCTTCCATAGCTTCCCCGCCTGTTCGCGCGAAAGCACCACGATCGTTGTTTCATAGCTCTGGTGCCGAATCCGAATAGCCGCCTGCGTTCCCGGCTGAATCCCGTCGACATAGGTGATCCCTTGTGCGCGAGTCAGCCGCGCGTGTGGAGCTTCGACGATCACTCCATCGCCACTCTCGATGGCGAACTCGGCAGGAACACCTGGCCAGGCGAAAAATACATCCGTGCTGGGATTGCTCAGCCTGGTCAGCAGCTGAGCCGTTGCGTATCGCAGTGTGACTCCGCCGAGGTCGAGATTGACGGGCCAGATGCCGTACATTCCACTGGGAATATTCACGGGATGACGAGGCACGTCGACCGCCCCGGAAGGCAATTCGAGCCGAACCTGCAGGTTCTTTCGTTTCGGGAGAGGATAGGTCCGCTGATAGTTGTTGAGAAAAACAAACCCCTGATCGTTATTGAAACGCGCTGCGAGTCGTGGTGTGCGCGTGTCTTGCTTGCTTTCGGGCATGTGGTCAGGAAAATAAGATGTCATTGGCGCAAGATCCGCGCCAAAGTCTGCCAGGAATAGATGAAAAGTCTTGAGGTCGTTGTAGGACGGGCTGGTTTGGCCGAACTCTCCGAACGGCGCCTGAAAATCGTAAGACTTCACGGGCAGGTCATTCGGATACCCTGTGGCTTGCGACTCCTGCAGAGTCGTTCTCTTCCCCTCCGGATTCGAACCTCCATGAAACATGTAGTAGCCATACAAGGTGACTCCGGAACCGAGCTTCACTAATTCCATCGCGGCCGTGTCGTCGGCGCTGAGCAGCGGACGCCGGTGATATGCGAACTCCATCCCGGCCCCCATTTCTGCTGTCAGATACGGGTACGCCGCCTGTTGCGCATCGATTTCTGGGTGTGTCGAGCGCAGATCGTCGCCAACGTTTTCCTGGCAACGAATCGTACTGAAGAAAAAGTTCGGGTTCGGCGGCAGCTCCGTCAAGCTTCGCCACCAGAATCCGTCGGCATAGCCACTGAAGACGGGAAGGACTCCCCGCGGAGGAATCTTTGCGCCATCCCATCCCGTGATCGTATAGAACGGCGACTCCAGGCCGGCGTCTTTGGCCATCTGCAGCAGAGTCAGGATGTGCTCCGTCCCCTGTCCCGGTCCGCCTAGATTGTATTCGTTTTCGAGTTGTACTCCGATGATCGGACCGCCATCCTTCCAGAACAGGCCGTTTACCTGATGGCCAATCTCGACAAAGAAGCGCCCGACATAGGTAAGGTAGGCAGGGTCATTTTGACGCGGGGTAGATTTGGCAAGCACCCAGTCCGGCAGGCCTCCATTGCGCACCTCGCCGTGGTCCCAGGGCCCAATGCGAATCCAGACATAAAGACCGTGCTTCGCACAGAGTTCCACAAAGTGGTGCAGGTTGCGCTGGCCGGTCCAGTCGAATTGCCCCTCGACTTCCTCGTGATGGATCCAGAACACATAGGTCGAGACGATCTGGATACCAGCAGCCTTCATGCGCAGGATTTCCTCTTCCCAGTTGGCCTCGGGGTAGCGCGAGTAATGGAACTCGCCCATGACGGGGAACCAGGGCTTTCCATCTCGCACCAGATATTGGCTGTTGACTGCGAGGGTGCGACCATCGGGCGACTCGCCTCCCGCTGCAAAAGGCAGCGGATTCGGCGGCGGACGATGAATTTTGGCGTCGATAACGACCGTCTCGACTGAAGTTTCCTGGTTTTGCGCTAAACACGGCGCCAAGGGCACTGTGATCAGTAGCGAAAGCCCCACCACCAGAGCCAAATCTCGGTTTCGCTTCATCTCACAACTTCCTATCCCTATCCTGGAGCTTGAACTGTATCAGTCGAGAACGACCAAGTAATCCGACTAAGGTTGGATTTCGAGGAACGTCACCGACAGGAACTGCTAACTGGAGACGCTCCGCGTTCTTGACGAACCGTTCCGAACTCGAAGCGCTGATGCGCAAGAATTTGCCTCCCACCCACTACGCCTTGCCAGCCTCGCGGCCCTCCGCGCCACCGAGGCTATGGACAAGCGTGACCTCAAATCCGCTCTAAAGTTTTCGGATCAATCGGTTGCCATTTGCGAAGCCGCCGTTAAAACAGGCGGAGGTGGAGCCTTCGCCCTCCCCGGGTTCCTGACCGGGCGATCTGCGGTTGAACTCGCGGCTGGAAACTCGGAACAGGCGGTCGCCGACGCAAATCGTGGACTCACTCTATTACTGCCTAAGGTCCCGGCAGGAACGCTCACCAACAAGCTGGGCTACGCCTACCTCACCCACGCACGAGCCTTGGAGGCCCGGGGCCAGCACGCACGGTTCCTTTTAGCGCTCATGTATTCATTTATTGAGCTCACGGCGGAGCGACTGGCAAAACCATCATAGGAGACGGTCTTGTTCTATAGAAAATACACTCTCGCCATTCTGGTACTGGCGCTGATCGCGGTCGCACACT
>DASRRV010000145.1:0-4708 GCA_035695545.1 Candidatus Sulfotelmatobacter sp.
TAGAGCGTGGTGCGCGTCAGGCCCACGCGATTGAAAAATACGAGCAGCATTTCGAGGACTTCGGCGTCGATGGCGGGCGCGTCGGTTTGGCCGAGAACTTCGGCGCCGATTTGGTAGAACTGGCGGTAGCGTCCTTTTTGCGGGCGCTCGCGGCGGAACATTGGACCGATGTAGTAGAGCTTCCGGTTGCCGGGGAGGGCTTGCATGTTGTGTTCGATGTAGGAGCGGCAGACGGAGGCGGTGGCTTCGGGACGCAAAGTGACCCACTGAACGTGCGGGAGTTTAGCAATCTCCCTTCGTATCAGTGCAATCTGCTGCTCTTTATCTGCTTGACGAAAACCCTCAATTTCCCTTGGATTGATAGAAGCGAGTATCTGTTCAATCCGTTCCAATTCTTCGAATGGGTCTGGGAACGTGTACATTTCCTTTGAAACAACATCCGTCTCTATACCAATTGACCGCGCAAAGAGCTCCGTTTCTTCGAAGATCGGCAGGCGGATTTCACCGAAATTGTAGGATTCGAAGACCTCGCGGGCAGTGTACTCGAACCAGTTCCAGCAGGCGGAATCGGGCGGGAGGATGTCGCGCGTGCCTTTGATGGCGCGGAATTGGCGTCGTTCAGTCATCGCGGGCGACGATTAGAATTTTGAGCTTCGAGCATCCGACTATTTTACAGCAAGGGGTTCAAGTGGCTAGTGGCAAGTGACCTAGTGGCAGGATCGTGGCCAGCGCTAAAGCGCGTTTGATTAGAGTCAAGATTTCGTCCGGAGCGCTGAAGCGCTCTTCCCCAGCATGAATGCGGGGGCTCCCACCTGGTGCTGATTGAACCGCAAGGGCGAAAAAGCCCGCCTGAAGGCGGCCGCTACAACATCAAGAGCCGGCAGGATGCCCTTCGCATCTCACGGCAAGCCCGGCGTTACGGAAGAGCAGCCTCCCTTCTTGAATGGAAATGCGAGGTCTCACTGTGCGCGAGACACGAATGGCGGGTCACGGCTTCTCTTGCTTGTAGGTTTCTTTGTATTCGACGTAGCGCTGGGCGTATGCGTCGATGGAGTCCTGGTCTGCGTCAGTTAGGGCACGGCGGAATTTGCCTGGGTGGCCCATGAAGAGGCTGCCGGGGGGAACTTCTGTGCCTTCGGGGACGAGCGTGCCGGCGGCGACGATGGAGCCGGTACCGATTTTGGCGCCGTTGAGGATGATCGAGCCCATGCCAATCAGGCAGCGCGATTCGATGGTGCAGCCGTGCAGGACGACGCCGTGGCCAATGGTGACGTTGTCGCCGAGGATGAGCGGATGGGTGTCGCGCATCACGTGAAGGATCGAGCCGTCTTGAATGTTTGTGCGCGAGCCGATGCGGATGAAGTGGACGTCACCGCGAATGACGACGCAGGGCCAAACGCTGGAGTCAGCGGCAATGGTAACGTCGCCAATGATGACGGCGGCGGAGTCGATGTAGGCCGTCGTCGCGATGCGCGGGCCGCGGCCGCCGTATGTGCGGATCAAGTGTTCTCCTGTGGGAGACGCTAACACAGGAGTGTGGGGGTGACAAGAATAGGCGCGGTTCATTGCTTTGGTTGACCTAGGGGAGTCCCTGTTCCGCAACGTTCACCATGTTCACCATGTTCACCTCTTCTGGGAACGATTGTGTCCGCTACGCGTGCGACCATTCTCATCCGCTCAGCAGTTCCTCTTGGAGCTTTTAAAAGCCTTACATGATGAGCACGTGCTTGAATGTTTCGCAAAATCCCAGTCCGGTATGTACCTGTTATCGTGTGATTTCAGCAATTCGTGGCACCGCTTCAGAGTTGAAGTATCGAGCCACAGGATCCAACCCGACTTCGTGCGTTGCGTACTGCGGAAGCCCATGGACGAGAGCAGCGTGCCGACACCCTTGTCCGTGACTGCTAGTCTCTCTCCGCCCCGCAGCAACATCTCGTTCGTAGCTGTGCTTAGGCTCATTTGCCCACCGATGCGGACATTGGAAAGCGGCGGTTCCCGGTGAATGACCTCCCAAAGCACAGCGTGCAATGCCTCGTGCCGGGGTTCAAGAGATTCTCGCGTTACGGAATCGTGGTTCAATTTCATGAAACCCAACAAGAAGCGAGTCCAGAGCTGACACCCAACCAGTGGCGCTGCCAGGCTGCACAAAAGATCGCGCGATCGTGGACGAAGCTCTTCAGAACCTGAAACCAGTGCAGGACGAATCGATTTGTAAAAATTAAACCGAAATCTCAGCAACTTCTGCCGAAGACAGCTGGCAGCCTCCACTACGGTCGGATGGCCCGGCTTTAAGAGTCCGCTCTTGTTCGTTTCCTCCATGACAAGCTGGATGCAACGACTATTTAACGCTGAATCCGAAGAGGGTTCGAGCGAGCCGAAGACCTTGGGGCCGAACGAACAGCTGCTCTGCCGTACGCGTAGAGCTCGCGAAGCAGTATTAGTTCCCGCTCGCAACAGCTGTCGAAAGGTGCTCATGCTTCTCGAAGAATGCCAATCGATCTCATCGATGAGCAGTGTCGGGGCGAAGTTGCTGCAGGCCTGATAGGCTGCGGCTTGACTGATATCGCTTACGAGCAACGCCCGCCGGCATAGCAGACTCAACAGCTCGAGCAGCGTGCTCTTGCCTGATTGCGGGAGTCCGATAACAGACAAGTACACGGCGGTCGGCAGGCGGTCAGCAACCCAAGTGTAGAGGACGAAGGTCGAAAGTAGGCCAGCGTAATCGTTGGGAACGTCAACGGCGTATCGGATGCATGAATCGATGGTGTACCCCAACCGCCTGACCGACTTGTAGGGCAGGACTCCGCGAGGGAGCTTCACATCTGAAAATCCGATAGCGTTCCGCGGGATTGGCGCTAAGATTTGCCCACGGTCCTCCACGCGGTCCGCCAGTCGGATCCGCCCTCTCTTAAAAATCGCGAGCTGTGCCCGGGTCGGATCGGCCGAATCTTCGATAACCTCTGCGAGCGATCCGTCCTCGAGCTCGGCGAAATCGATCTGCCGTTCAGGCAGAAAGTCTTGAGCAGACCCAAGCTCCTTGCGGATTGTGGGAATTGGACCCGAATGAATCGAAGGTGAACGGCGGGCGTTCTTTTTCGTTACTGACTTTGCCAGTGCAGGCTTGGAGCTAGAATTCCTCGAATGCATGGACAACCCCGGTAATTCTGTCGTGGACGACAGTAGATTCGACCCCAAACCTTCATGCTGTCTCGCTCATCAACCATCATCTGATCAGCGTCCACTCCAAATCCCGGAGGATCCACACTGCCATTTCAAAGGAGTTTATCCACTCTGCCCATATTCGTCAACTCTTGCTGCTCGTCCCGATGGCAGTGCGTTTGTGAAGAGCCTCAAACAGGAATGCGAGCACGTGCTGATGCAGTTCGGGCTGCAGCGTCACAATATCCAGCGACCGGGAGGTGCAATGTAAAAATTCATCGCTGCGGGTGTGCAGTCTGCATCCCACTTGCTCCCATTCTCAGCGCAATCCCTTTTTCGTGTGAGCCTCGGGGATGCCGATCACGTGCTCATTCCTAACGAGCGGCTCATCCAATCGGATGACCACTAACCTCTTAATCCGAAACGTGCGGCAAGGCTATCTGCGGCACCGGGGAAGCTTGCGTAGACCGCGACGTTGTCCGGAAAATCCTAGCGGTGAAGGGTTTGAGGCGTCTCGAGCGCCCCTTTAGTTCCGCTTGCTGCGCAACCTTCTTGTTCGCTCCGAATCCTCCGTCTCCCTGTTCGTCCTTTCTCGGATACACCGATCAAGGAGAAACTCAATCTGTTTGTTTAGTGACCGATGCTCCAGTAGAGCAAGTTCGCTCAATTTCGCTTTGAGGGTGGCTGGAATGCGCAGAAGCACGCGGACTCTTGATTCGCTCATCGGATTGGACTCTCCGCTTGCAACTGTGCGGTCAAAGTGATATCATTATGGATGCATAAAGACTGCAGAGAACAGGAGCGCTCCCGTGACAAAAACAACCAAGGCTATCCTAGTACGTCAGAATCTCCGGCTAGTCAAGCAGCTTTATCCCGCCTTGGCGCAAAAAGACCTTCGGAGCTTGCGCGATATTACGCGAGCCCTTCGTCTTTCCATCTCGCGAGGCGAGATTGTACGCATCGACGGAAGATGGTATGTGACGCACGCCGGTCTGCTCCGAATAGCTCTGCGCGCGCGATGCGTTGGAATCCGGACTGTTCTGCAAGAGCGACACTCGGACCCCCACGTGGGCCGATGGGTTTTTAGGGCCACTGT
Organism: Candidatus Sulfotelmatobacter sp.; assembly: GCA_035695545.1. Taxonomy (GTDB): domain Bacteria; phylum Acidobacteriota; class Terriglobia; order Terriglobales; family Acidobacteriaceae; genus Sulfotelmatobacter. Next base: position 4,256 of record DASRRV010000145.1, read on the forward strand.
CTACAAATCGCCTGGCTCGAGAGGCTTTGTCGGGTATGGGGACGCCGATCCGTCGAATGTTTCCCCTATGGTCCGCGGCGCGGAGATGCGCGTGGCTGAGACGCGCGCCACCAATCGTGCTCTCCGCAAGGCCTACGGCATCGGTCTCTGCTCCGTCGAGGAGTTGGGATCACATCCATTCCTTGCCGAGCCTCCGAACGAAAAGCATGTCGTTCCTCCCAGCCGTAACAGCTCCTCGAACGGCCAGCCCAAGCTCCGCGACAAACTCTGCCTTCTGATTCGGAACTACGAACTCGACCCTACCCTGGTGAAACGCTACGCAGCCGACTTCTGTGGCACGGAAACACTCCGCGAGGCAAGTCGAGACTTGGTCGAAGCTTTCGTTTCGACGATCTCCGAGGAAGCAGCAAACAATCGCGCCGCTCTCGTTTGCAAATTGAACAGCTACAACCA
>DASRRV010000146.1:0-6539 GCA_035695545.1 Candidatus Sulfotelmatobacter sp.
GTCTTCCACAATCCACTGGGGGCCGACACGGTCACCCACCTTCACCGCCCGGATGCTCACCTTGTTGTCCGCGCCGACGACCGCGACTTGGTAACTTGCTTGCAGCTCGCTGACGGCTTTTTGAGGTACTAGCAGCGCGCCGCGTCTGATGTCCGGCGCCGCGCGCAACCTCCCGAATTGGCCGGGGCGAAGAAAGTTTTGCGGATTGGGAAAGGAGCAAACGATCTGAATACTCCCAGTGGCCACGTCCACCTGGCGGTTGGCGAGCAGACCGATGCCCTTGTGCGGATAGGTCGAACCGTCTGCCAAAATGAGCTCAAATGGCGGCCCGTTGGAAGGAATCTCTTTTTGCCTGTCTGCATTAATTCTGTCAGCGAAATGGATGTACTCCTGCTCGCTGAGTGAGAAATGAGCCTTGATCGGATTTATCTGTGATACCGACGTGAGAGCCGTCGTCGGATTGACGAGATTGCCGATTTGCACCTGAGCAACCCCCACCATGCCGTCGATCGGAGACGTTACGTCGGTGAACCCAAGGTTCAGGTGAGCTTGTTCAACTTGGGCTTCCGCGGCCTTAACAGCCGCCGCCCCAGCCCGGTTCGCCTGAATGTCATTGTCCAACTGGCTCTGGGCGATTGCGTGGGCTTGCGCTAGCGGAGTGTCCCGGTCGACATCCATTTGCGTCTTGGCGAGTTGTGCCTGCGTCTGAGCCAGTTGAGCGTTCGCTTGATCGAGCAACGCTTGGAATGGACGTGGATCGATCTGGAAAAGTAGCTGCCCCTTGTGTACAAACGAACCCTCCTTGTAGGTCTGCCGGATGATGTATCCAGTCACTTGGGGTTGAATCTGTGCGTTTACATAACCATCGAGCGTCGCGACCCACTCGCTGAAGATCGGAACGTTTTTTTGAACTACACTGGCAACTTCGACCTCGGAGGCCGGAAGAGCAGGCGCTGCGTTCGTCTTGCCGCAACCAAGGCCACACGACGATGTTGCGAGTAGGACAGCCAACGCGAGCCGATACCCAGCATTGTGACTCAACCTGGGGATAGCGACAGGCCGCGAGCCGTGCCACTTGACTAACTCCGCTCTGCTTTTCTTCTCCATATCAGTTCTTCCTGAAGCGAGTTCACACCTGTTTGTCGATCCCTCTCCAAGCAATTCACCGCTGCAATTCGCACGGACCCGGCCCGGTGCTGAAAGTCCACAAATCGATCGGACTACAACTTTCTCTAGTTCGAGTTGATCCACTTACGCCTTGAGCCCTGCGGCCCACCTGTCCCGCTCGCGATCTCTACACACGTCGAAAACACTCGGTCGAGCCTTAACCAACGCCTGAAGCGCTTGAGTGCGGGCTTCGCGAACTTCGGAAGCTGAGCAGTTGAGAAGCAGAGCACTGTCGTGTTCCCGGTAGCGCTGCAGAACGCATAGCACGAAGACAAACCGCTCGAAATCTGCAAGACCAAGCACAGCGTCCACCTCGAACCTTTCGATTGGACAGTCCTTGTAAGAGAAAGGAGTTGGGAGCGCGGACCAGTCGGGATGGCGTGGTCGAGGCTGGAGTTCGCGAATTGCATTCTGTACAATCACGCGCTTCGCCCAGGTGTGTGCCCATTCCCTAAACACCCGGTTCTCTTTGGCACAATTTTCCGTGCCCGCCACAAAACACCTTTCTGCCTTCTGGCGATCTCCGGTCAGCAGATGCGAGAGCTGATAAAGGCCCTGCATCTCATCGTCGAAGATCCTGACGAAATCCTGGCAAGTCGCATAGCGGTTTTCACCGTTTCGTCGCATTGCCATGTAGTTCTGCTCAGCCATTTCCTGACCTCTTGACAGCTGTGTGGACGATTTCTAAAAGAACTGCGTCGTCGAACGGCTTGCTTAGAAACCCCAATGCGCCATCATGCAGAGCGCGAATCTTCATCTTCGCGTCACCATGAGCCGTCACGAAGATGATTGGTATTCCGCATCGTTCGGCCTTGAGTCTCTCTTGGAGTTCAAGGCCGGTCATACCCGGCATTCGAATGTCGGCGATCAGGCACGCAGCCCTGTTACGGGCTTCGGAATTCAGGAATTGTTCTGAGGAGCCGAAGCAGAGCGCGGTCAACCCGTCCGACTCGATCAGATCTTGCAGCGAGCGCAGAACTGACTCGTCGTCGTCGACGATTGCTATGAGTTTTGAGTTCTGCCGGATCCTCATAGCGCGAAGAGTACCGCCGACAGCAAAGCGGCACAATCAGGCCTTGGTCGCGGAAACTACTACTTAGGTGGTAGTGGAGTAAAAGCAAAAATGTGGAGGGATAACCGGACCGGCTAGAAATGCAGGCGTGGCTACTTAGGAGGAGAGAGTTTGAGCTTGTCCGACATCCGGACCAACTCGACTAACGACCCGGCCTCCATCTTCTGCATGACATGGCCACGGTGAATTTTTACTGTGGCCTCGCTGGCTCCGATTTCGAAGGCGATCTGCTTATTGAGCATTCCGGAGACGACCAACGTCATGACCTCGCGCTCTCGGGCAGTGAGTGACTGATAGCGCTGGTTTAATACCTGGGCCTCGGTCTGTTGTTGCCGAGTGGCGCTGTCACGCTGCAGGGCTTGCTGAATCGCGTCCAGCAGATCCTGATCCCTGAAAGGTTTGGTCAGGAATTCCACGGCACCCGATTTCAATGCTCTGACAGACATTGGAATGTCGCCATGAGCCGTAATAAAGATAATCGGAATTTGCACGCCGGTCTCCGCCAATTGACGCTGGAAGTCGAGTCCACTCATTTGAGGGAGCCTTACGTCCAGAACTAAACAACAGGAGTCACCGCTAAGTTGCTTTCTAAGAAAGTCCTGACCACTTGCAAAAGCTTCGGCGCGGAGGCCAACTGACTCGACGAGATCCTGGATCGCCTGACGCATGCCGCGATCATCATCGACGATGAACACCGTGGGAGTGGCCGCTGCTTTCATGCACTCCCCTCTGCTTCGACGGGGAGAGTGAAATGGAATGCTGCACCCGCCCCCTGATTGGCCGTCGCCCAGATTCGCCCTCCATAAGACTCCAAGATCGAGCGGGTAATGGCCAAACCCATGCCGGTCCCTTGTGGCTTCGTCGTATGGAACGCTTCAAAAATTCGTTCGCTATTTTCCGCCGGCAGCCCTACGCCAGTATCGCCGATCGAAATGAGCAGCTGACTCTCGCGATTCAGCCCCGACGTGATCGTCAATTCGCCCCCGGTATCCTTCATTGCCTCGATCGCGTTCAGCATGAGGTTCATGAACACCTGTTGCAGTTGCACCCGGTCAGCCACAACACCAGGCACATCTTCGTCGAGTTCAGAACGAATGGTTACGGAATGCCGAAGAGCCTCATCCCCAAGCAGTACGGTCATTTCCCGAATGATGTCTTTGACGTCCAGCCTCTCGTGTTGGGGAGGCGTGCCTTTCTTGTAGAAGGATCGCAAACGGTTGATCACATCAGCCGCCCGGTTTCCCTCCTGCTCAACTCTAGTTGCTGCGGCACGGGCCCTTTCCAAATCAGGAGGATCATGAGCAAGCCATCGCAGGCACGCGCTCGCGCTTGTGATGGACGCGGCAATGGGCTGCTTGATTTCATGCGCTAGTGCTGCGGCCAGTTCTCCCATCATGTTGATCCGGTTGATGTGCGCCAAATCAGCCTCTAACTGGCGTAGCCTTTCGCGCTCCTGCTCGCCTTGCTTTTGTTCCGTTATGTCGATTGTAGTGCCGACGAAGTCACCGATTTCGCCGGATTTATTGTGATGTCCTAACGAACGAAAGAACCTGATCCGGCCGTCATCGGCGCGACAAATCCGATACTCGATGTCGTAATCCGTTCCTGTACGAGTAGCGTTCTCCAGTGCCGCTCTGACAGAGGGCAGGTCCTCTGCATGGACAGTGTTGAAAAAACCTTCGAATGGAATGGCGTTACCGGGATTGAAGCCATGCATCCGAACCGTTTCCTCCGATAAATGAAAATTCTGCCCTGTGACGAAATTCGCTGCCCAACTGCCGGTGTGAGTCAGCCTTTGCGCTTCCGCGAGGTATGCCTGTTCCCGCCGCAATTCCCTCGTCAGCAGCTCCTGCTCGGTGACGTCCATTGTGGTACCAACAAATCCTTTGAAAATTCCTTGCTCAACAACCGGGACAGCCACGGCGCGAACATAGCTCAGCTGCCCATCCGGTCGAACAATTCGCTCGATTAGGTCGTGGCCACAGTGTTGTTCTTGCATGAGTTTGATGGATTCAGCCATGGAGGCTCGGTCTTCTGGATGGACGAGGGCCAGATACTGTTCGACCGTAGGGGCTCCGTTCCTCGGATCTAGGCCGTAAATCTTGTATAGCTCGTCAGACCAATAATGACCTGACTCGTTGAATGCCCAGCTCCCCATATGGGCGAGGCGCTGCCCTTCGCTCAGGTAAAACTCGCTTCGACGCAGGGCCTCCTCAGCGCGCTTGCGGTCAGTGATGTCCTGGCTTACACCGAACATTTGGTAAGGCCGTCCCGAAGAGTCTTTCTTTAAATCGCCCCGGCTGTGCACAATGCGAATTTCTCCGTTGGGACGAAGGATCCGGTGTTCACATTCAGCGCGCTCCCCAGAACGAATGGACTCTTCTGCGATCCTAAAGACATATTCTCGATCCTCAGGGTGGATCATTTCGCGCACTCTCGCAATGTCAATTGGGCCTTCCGTTGGGATAAGCCCAAAGATGCGGTAATATTCGTCCGAATATGTCACCTGATTCTTCTCGAGATCCCATACCCAGGAGCCTACGTGGGCAACACGTTGGGCTTCTTCCAGCGAGGCCTTGCTTTCTTGCAAATCGCGGTACAGGAGTTGGAGTTCTTCCACTGTGCGCTTGCGCTCTGTGATGTCCTGGGTCGTACCGAACATTTGTTTGGGCCGTCCCAACTCGTCTCGTTTCAAATCGGCCAGACTATGTACGACGCGCATTTCACCGTTCGGACGAAAAAGTCGGTGTTCACAGTCAGCACGCGTTCCAGATCGAATGGCTTCTTCCGCCGTCCGAAATACCGTCTCTCGGTCTTCAGGGTGGATCATTTCGCGTACCTTGTTTAAGTCAATGAGGCCATCTTGTGGCATCAGCCCGAATATGCGGTAGGTTTCATCCGACCAAATCAGGTGATTCGTCTGCAGGTCCCATACCCAGTAGCCAACGTTGGCGACGCGTTGCGCTTCTTCAAGCCAGACTTTACTTTCCTGTAAGTTGCGCGACAGGGCCTGGCGTTCTTCCTCGGCGCGTTTGCGCTCCGTGATATCGGTGACTACGCCCATGTACTCGAGATTGCCGGAGCTATCTCGCCCGGCATGCGCAACCGCGTGGACATACTTGATGACACCGTTGGGAAGGAGAATTCGATGCTCGAAATCCAAGTCTATGCCGTTTTGCGCGGCACGACCCGATAGGTTTCGCACACGGTCCAGGTCGTCAGGATGAATTCTGTCGAAAACCAGATCGAGTGTAGGATGCGTCCCTCGTGTAAAGCCCAGAATCCTGTAGGTCTCGTCCGACCAAACGAGCTCACCACTGCTGACCTTCCACCCGAAAGTTCCTGAATGACTTAGTCTCTGCGCCTCTGCCAGGTACTGCCATCGTCTTTGTAACTCCGCCTGTGCTCGCTTTAACTCCTCATTGGCCTTTTCCAATTCGTCTGTTCGCTCAGCGCCCCGAACTTGCAAGGCGCTGCGCGCTTCGCCCAGAAGTCTTCGATCTCGGCGCCAGCCGCTCAGCAGAACAAACAACAAAGTTAGAATCACAAGAAAGATCAGAAACGGCACCATGGGGAAATAGGCTCCGAATTGCACGATTCCTTATCTCAGCTTCTGCAGCGGTCCTCCTCTAGGATTACATCAGATCGACGCTGAACCGCAATTATCGCGCGGTGTGGCGCGTTGGGTTCCGTCAGTAGGGCGACTGTCGAGAAAATCGTCGCTAGTACCCAAAATGCCGGGCCCAGAATGCTATGCCAGACGGGCGCATAACCGGGAACAAGGACGAAGAAGATTAAGCCTGTATCCGCGATCCCGAGGGTAGCGAAGTTGATCCGATAACCCCAGACGCTATTCCTCCAGTTCAACGTCGCAGCCACCGAAAAAGCAATGATCGAAAAGAACAGGAGATTCCATGCATCTTGGAATACTCGTCCTTTTACCATTGACGAATCCAGCGATCGACCAAGCACGTATACCGAATATGCAGCCAGCATATGCAAGCACGCCCAGATCATGTAGAAAACCGCACCGATCTTGGACGTCGTGTTCGACGTACTCATAACATCTCCTGCTAAGGAACCCTTTTGGCGCTTGTGCCGATCAATCAGCATCCGATCCGCGCGGCGCAACAGCGTCGCGCGGGTCGTGCAAAGTTCAGCGGTAGAAGAATCTATTTATACGGCCACAACGCCGCCATCGACCGGCAAATCGATTCCAGTGATGAAGCTGCTCTCCTCGGAGGCCAGGAACACTGCTGCCGCTGCAATCTCTTCAGGCTTCCCCAGGCGCCCCATCGGA
>DASRRV010000147.1:0-13696 GCA_035695545.1 Candidatus Sulfotelmatobacter sp.
CGCTGGATTTCCAGAATCCGGATCGCTGCCTGCGCCGCCTTGCGTTTCAGATCGAAAGTTTCCCGTAGTTGGTCGAAGGTAGCTTTAGCTTCGTCGAGGTTTTCCTGATTTTTTTCCGCATCGATGCGCGAAACGATCTCCGCTCGCTGTACTTCCAGTTCCGCCTTGCGCAGGCTGTCCTCGGCGGTTTTCAACTCGGTTTCATCCTTGGCCCGCGCTGCGATCTCTTTAGCCTTCTCTTCTGCCACCTGGTCGACGAGTTTGGCGAATGCCGCCTGCTTGTCGACGATATCGCGCATCTGCGTTTGGCGGTCAAATTCCACCAGCAGGTCTCCTCGCTTGACCCGCGCACCCGAAGGCGCCATGCGAATAATCGTCAGCGTGGTCATTTGCTCGCCAGCCAGCAAAGGCGCGAGGATGGCGCGAGACTGCACGGCCTCGGTGGTCCCCTTGAGCCGCATGACTTGACCTGGATTGTTGGAGGACAACAGCGCACGGTTCGCGGTTACTGGAGGTTTACCTCTGCTCGCAAGCAACAGAATGAGCCCCACCACCAGTACTAAGGCAGGGATTACCATCCAACCGCGCAGCCAACCGGGCGACCGACCGGGATGACCGGCGTCTTGGGGCGGTTCTAGTTCGGGTCCCGGCTGGTCTGGTGGAGACTCAGGTTCGGGAATTACTGTTGCAGGAGCTGAGTGCATGCTGGGATACTCCCGCTCTAAGAATCTGTGAATTTAACAAACGTTGCCCGAAGTTTCACGTACTAAGTTATCCGACCGCCATCTTGTTTCCAAGCTCTATTCGTTTCGATGAGTGTGTCCTACCGCGGATCGCGAGCCCTCAATCTCCAAGGCTAGATCGCAGGATGCGATTCGGCTTGCGAGTTCTTTCTGGGATTCTGACGGGAACAGCCGGCAACGAACCCGACCGTGCCGCAAAATGGATGCCGTCACGGATGGATGGGTTCGTAAACCGGAAATTCGTAAACCGGAAAAGAAGGGCCCTGCGACAACTTGGCGCGGCAACTCCCCCGCTTCGCTCCGCGCAGGTCAAAACGCAACACCGCGCTCCAGCGTCGGATCTGCCTCGCACTGCACGGGGATGTGGTGGGCTGTGGCGGCCCGCGAACGGCGCTACTGAACTTCGTTCAGCTTCTGGTAAATCAGCATCGCCACAAGCACCAGCAGAAATACGCCGGAGCCGATGCTGAACACGCGCACCGGGATCGTGAGCCGGTTCACCTTGCTCAGCAACTCCGTCTGCTCTTCCTGCATGTGGGAATTCGCGTCGTCCAGAAACAACTGGTCATCCTCGTGCATGGTCAGCGTGCTCTTGTAGATCAGGAGGATGATCAGACCAACGGCGAAGATTCCAAACACAACCCCCACTACGGTCAGCGTCATATGCCACCTCGGCAGATTCCAAACCAGTGCAATGGCATTCCACTTCGTGGTGGAGCTGCAGTACCCCGCCAGTCCGGGAGAAGGCCTTTAACGCCCCGATTATAGCCCTATTGGCAAGTCTTGGAAGAGAATAATCCCGGGTGTTCCGGAACCGCTACAAGCCGTGTGGCATGCGACTTCCCGGACTCTCGTGGCATCAAACCAGGTAGCGGTTCGGAAGCCAGCGAGAGAAAAACAGGATCGGCTGGCCGAATCGCATCTGATATAATCTAAGAACTTTAGCGCCAAGGAGATACGAATGGCCACCACAACTGTACCTGGAATTACCAAGGAAGAGACCAAGAAAGCCGCGCCCGTTACCCTTACCGCCACCGCCGTCGCGAAGGTGAAGGAGATCATGGGGCAGCAGAATCCCGTTCCCGCCGGCTTGCGCATTGGAGTCGTGGGCGGTGGATGCTCCGGTTTCTCCTATTCGATGCAGTTTGAAAATGGCGCTGGAATGATGGACAAAACCTTCGAAATGGACGGACTCAAAGTGTTCGTCGACGCCACCTCGGTCATGTATCTGAATGGCTGCGTGGTCGACTACGTTGAGAGCCTCGAGGGCGCTGGCTTCAAGTTCGAGAACCCGAACGTGAAGAGCACTTGCGGCTGCGGCTCGTCGTTTAGTGTATAAGCTCGGCGTGTAAGCGCAGGTACCAAGAGATTCGAATAAAAGAGACGGCCTCATCAAAAGATGAGGCCGTTGTCATTCTGACTCGTTCCGTTCCGCCGAGCAATGTAGGGACAGCCGCCCTCGGCTGTCAAGCGTGCGAAGCACGCTCATTCTGTTGTTGCTACTGCTGCTGCGGAGGATTGTTCGGATCGCTAGTCGGCGGCGTCGTCGCCGGCGGATTCGGATTATTCTGGATCCCGGTGGGCGCCGAGCCGAATCCGTTACCAAATCCATTGGTCGTCCCGTTCGATGTGCCGTTCTGTCCGTTCTGCCCGTTCACGTTCTGGGTGCCCTGCTGCTGCCCAAAGCCCATGATCGGAGGCTGGTTGGGAGTCATCAGCAGACCGCCGCGGTCCGTCCCGGGATCGTAGATAAACTGCCACTCGTTATATTTTTTCTTGTGATTGAACTCGCGGATCGTTTCTTTCTTGCTGCTGCTGACCACGCCAACAATCGGTCCGCCACCGAATGTCGTGTTCGATAGCTTATCGCCCTCGATGGGCGAACCGGGTTGTTGCTGTCCCGGTTGTTGTCCTGGTTGCGGTCCTGACGTTTGCCCCGACGAGTCTGTATTGCCGTTCTGACTCTGGTCGGGCGTCGCGGTGGAGTTGGAAGAGTCCGTCGGATTGTTGGGAGGCGATCCGTAAGGAGTTTGCCCGCCTCCGATTCCATTGGGGGGATTGCCGAGGCCACCATTCGGATTCAGTCCGCTCGGATTCAGTCCGCCGCCGGGCTGCGGTGGAGGCGTGCCGAAAGGAGTGGGATTGTTCAGGTTGGTAGCGCCGTTGATGCCGCCTCCCCCGATCCCGCCGCTGAACGTAAGCTTCACTTCGCCGAAATGCAGCAGCTTGAAGTCCTGGCACTCCGGCTTGCAGTTCATCGGGTCCTTGTATCGCTTGCGCAGAAAACGCAAGTTGTTGGTGCTCTCAAGGTCTTCGATTTTGGTGGGATAGCGCCCGAACTTCTTGTAGTAAGCGCGGATTGCCCGCGAATACTGAACTCCGCGGTGGATCAGTTCCTCTTCGCGGTCCCGCTTGATGTCGAAGGTAAGCTCCGTCACCAGAGTCGCCGCGGCGATCGTCGCCAGCGCGATGATAAGAAGCAGCGTGAGCAGAATGTACCCGTCTTCACCGCTCTTGGGAGGCTTTCGTCGCATCTGAGAATTCGAAGCCATCGAGGAAAATTGAGTAATTTGGTAATCGGGTAATTTTGTAATTGCGAGCCTTGAGGTTTTCAAAATTACCAAATTACCCGATTACTCAATTACCAAATCAGCCTTATCCCTGCGTCAGCGGAATGTTCTGCGGCGGACCGCTGTACACCATGTCCTGCATTTCGACCGACGTCGGTGAAATCCGCACGACCTTATACCGCCGGTTCACAATCTCGCCTTCCCCCGCAACGAACACGTCGCCATCCTGCGAGAGAAATACTCTCTTGGGCTCTCCCGGCCTGCTGGCGAAGCCGAAGAACTTGAGCGGAATGGGCGGCGCCGGCGGAATTGCCGGTGCCTGATACTGCACCACTTCTTCTTTCTTTTGGTCGGTTACACCCGAGGCGCCCGGCGTTGGAATCTGCACTTCCGCCTGCGACACGAAAATATTCCGTCCTGATCCTTCGTAGATCGTGCGCTCGCTCGAGGCCAGCAAGTCCAGCTTGAGCGTGGGATCAAGATTCTCCGTATGGATCTTCTTCGCGGCTTTTCCTCCGGAACGTGCAGGAGTGCGAGACCCGGTGGGCGGCGCTGCCTGCGCGCTGGAGGTTGGCGACGATTCAGACGATCCCATGAAAAATGGGATGAACTGATACGCCAGCGCAAGCACCGCCACCACGCCGAGCACGGCTGCCCATCTCGCCTGCTTCTTATTTTCGAGTCCCAGTTGCACTACGATCCCGCCTTCAAATACGTTTCCAGTTTCACGTTCAGCTTGACCGGCCCCTGCGGATCGCCGCCCAGAGTCACGCTGTTGATGATAAAAAACATGTCGTCGCGTTCCACCGCGTTGATGAACTTTGCCAGGGACGTGTAGTTGCCGGCAAGGTCCGCTTCCATTTCCACCGGCTGTACCCTGCCCTGGACTTCTTCCTTCACCTTGTATTTCACCTGCTCAATGGATACGCCATTCGCGGCAGCCAGTTTGCCGAATTGCGTGGGAATCTGCGAGTCCTGGGAAGGGAAGCGTTTCTTGTAGAACTCCACGATCTGGCCGTCGGCCGACTTGATTTTCTTGTCCAGATCTTTCAGCGGAGCTACTTGACGCGTTTTGATATTCAACTCGTTCTGCAGCTGGTTCAGATCCTGTCGCCGCGTTTCGGCCGAGCCCACCAGTGGCGATAGGTACACCACCGCTGCCAGCAGGTCGACTGCCGCCATGACCACCAGCGCGGTCTTCAGGTTCTTCCGGGTTGTGCGCAGATCGGGCATCAGCTCTTTTTCGCTTTCGGAGTCTTCACCTTCGGCTTTACTTCTGGCTGAGGCTCAGGCGTTATGGAAGTCGAGGCCAACGGCTCAGGAATGTAGACGGCCTGCAACTCGAACTGAAGGGTATCGCCGCCTGTGGCCGATTGATTGTGACTCTCATGGGTGATTACCGTTTGCGCGAAACGCCGAGAATCTTCCATGCGGTGCGCTAGTTCAATGGCGCGGTCCCGCGAATCGCCCGCCACCATCATCTTCAGGCCGAGCTGGTTGTCCTCGTCCAGTTCCGGATGAATCGACACCAGATGGACCCGAGGCGGCATCACCTTCTCCAGATTCTCCAAGACGCGCGTCCACGAAAATGCCTTACGTTCGATCAATTCGTTCAGAAACTGCGACTCGTCGCGGGTAGTGCGATTTTCCGGAAGGTTCAGAATCCTCTCGGCGTTGGTACGGATTTCATCACGCTCGGCGATCAACTCTCGTTTTTCCGAGATCGCAGCGTGATCGCGTCGAGCATTGAACCAACCCGTAATCGTCAGCGTCAGCAGGATCAGCGTCATGAGCCCCACTGCGCCCACGGCCGTACCCCAGCGCACCCAGAACTGCCGCGCGTCTTCATAGGGCTGGCTAGCGAGATTGATGTCAAGACGCATAATGATGTTGCTCTTCTTTGCGGCCTTAGCGGCCTTTCTTAGCGACCTTTGCGGTTCAAGCTTTTGATCTTCGTTACTGCACCTTACGAAATCAAAGCTCCCACCACTCCGGCCATTCTCCAGCGCGGTACCGCTCCGCCAGCGCTCGATCCCAACTGCGATGACGCCACAAGTTCCTGCACTTCCGCTCCGGTTTGCGCGCGCAACGCCGGCGCTGCCCCGCCTGATTCCGGCAGCCCGGCTACATAAATTCGTTCAATGTTCAGATGATACGTGTCCTGAAAGAAAACCACAGACGGATACACTTCTTCGGCCAGTTGTTCGCCGGTAATCGTGACGCCGCGGGAATTCTCCAGCGTGCGGAACAGCTGCAACTGGTCCTCATTCAGGATGGCAATGCTCGTCGTGCGCGCGTCTACTTTGACCACCAGCGTTGGACGCTTCGCGTCCGCCGAGCCCAAGGCCGCCAGCATCGAAGGCAGCACCACGCCCGGATTGAATCCCGCCTCGCGGAACGCCGCCTCGTAGTCTTCCAGGACGTTGGCCAGCGCTACTGCCGCCACCACCCGCATTCCGTCGCTGAACTTCTGCGCGTGGAACGATACTTTCGCCTTGTCCACGTCGAACGGCAAAGACTTCTTCAGCCGGAAGCGCACCACGCCGAGGGCTTCCTCGTGGTCCGAGGGCAAGGTGTCGAACTCGACCAGCATGACGCGCACAGCAGCATCCGGCACGATGGCGATGACGTCTTTCGACCGCCCGGCCACTCCGCTCAGCGCCGCTTCAATCCCGGCACGCACCGCTTCCCGCTGGCGCAGGTTGTTCTCGATGAGGTCGGGAACCACGCTGCCCGGCGCCAGTTCGCGCGCGGCGCACGCTTCCAGCGCCTCACCATTGTCGGTGAGTCGCCCGGCAAGCACCCGGTCCGCCGCAACTTCGCAGGCGAGTTTGGGTTTGGGTATGTTTGAATTCGAAATCATTGGAAAATCAAAGTTTCAAGGTTTCAAAGTTTCAAGGATGTAGCGCACTCCGGTGCATGCCCCAGATCGCGCACAAAAAAGCACGCACAGGCCGCCTCAACTCTTACCCACGAACCACAATCCGCCCTCAAGGTGCGTCGGCACCGATAACGCTGAAACTTTGAAACCTTGAAACATTGAAACTTTGCCCCTACCGCATTGCCTCGATGAACGTGACCTTGTTGATTTCCTTCAGGGTGGTCATGCCCAGCCGCACTTTATCCAGAGCCGACTCGCGCAGGAATCGCATGCCTTCCTCTCGCGCCGCGCGCCGGATCTCCGACGTCGGCTTCTTGGCCAGAATCATTTCGCGGATGCGGTCGCTCAAATCCAGCAGTTCGTGAATCGCCGTTCGCCCGCGGAATCCCGTGCCCGCGCACTCGATGCATCCCGGCCCTTCATAGAGCGGAACCTTGCCCCATTGCGCCGGATCGAGGCCGCTGGCTTCCAGAACTTCCGGGGCGTAGTGGACCTCGGTGCGGCACGAGTCGCAAATCAAACGAACCAGCCGCTGCGCCAGAATGCAGTTCAGTGCCGATACAAAGTTGTAAGGCTCGACGCCCATGTTCAGGAATCGCCCGATCACGTCGACCACGTTGTTGGCGTGAACCGTAGTGAACACCAGGTGACCGGTAAGGGCCGACTGAATGGCGATTTGCGCCGTTTCCGTGTCGCGGATTTCGCCGACCATGATCTTGTCCGGATCGTGACGCAAAATCGAACGCAACCCGCGCGCAAAAGTTAATCCCTTTTTCTCATTGACCGGAATCTGCGTAATCCCGCGAAGCTGATATTCGACCGGATCCTCAATCGTGATGATCTTATCTTCGTCGGTCTTGATCTCGTTGACTGCAGCGTAAAGCGTGGTCGTTTTGCCGCTACCGGTTGGCCCCGTCACCAGCACCATGCCGTACGGCTCTTTGATGTACCGTCGGAACTTCCGCAGGTCTTCAGGGTCAAAACCGACCACATCCAGAGTCAGGGTACGGAACTTCTCGCTCATCGACTCTTTGTCGAGCACGCGGAGCACGGCGTCTTCGCCGTGAATCGAAGGCATGATCGAGACGCGGAAGTCGATGGCTCGCCCGTTGTACTTCACGCGGAACCGGCCGTCCTGCGGCACGCGGCGCTCGGAAATATCGAGCTCGCTCATGACCTTGATACGGGAAATCACGGTCGAGTGGTGCTCTTTGCCGATGGGCGGCATGGCCTGGGTCAGCACGCCGTCGATACGGAACTTGATGACCACAGAGTCGTCGCGCGTCTCGATGTGAATGTCGGAAGCGCGCCGCTGCAGTGCGGTAAAAATCGTCGTATCGACGAGACGGATGATCGGGCTGGTATCGCCCGTGGCCGTCAGCTTGTCGATGGTCAGCGTCTCTTCAGCGCCCGTGTTCTCGTCCTCGCGGATGATGGTGAAGCCTTCGCTCGCTTCTTCGAGAACGCGCTGCGACTGCTCGGTCTTCTTGAGGATGTCCGATATCTGCTTCAGCGTGGAAACTTTGGTGACGATGCGCTGCTTCAGCAGCAGGCTGATCTCGTCGATCATCATCAGCTGGCTGGGGTCGGCAATCGCAATCGCCAGCCGCCCGTCCGTTGTCTCTTCCAGCGGCACGAAGTTGTAGCGGAACATCAACTCGACGGGAATCTTCTTGAACAGCTCATGATGCAGGCTGAAATCGGTGAGGTCGACAAACTCGCAGCGGTAGCGCCGCGCCACATCCTGCGCGCGCTCTAAATCGGTGACGGGATTTCCGGTCGGGCTGATTGGCCCCCCGTTCCCGCCGTTCACGAAGAGTGACTTCTTATCTGCCATTGCCATCTGAAACCATTTCGTAATTGAGTAATTTGGTAGTTGAGTAATTTCAGACCCCGAATAGGGTTTTAAATTACTCAATTACCGGATTACCAAATTACTCAATCCTCCTCAGCGCACTCCCAGAGTGAAGATCGGCATATACAACGAGATCAACACTCCACCCACAAAAATCGCCATCACAACCAGAATCAGAGGCTCAATCAGCGCCATCGCCGCGCCCAGCGCCGTCTGCACATCTTCCTCATAAAATTCCGCCACCGAGTTCAGCATGGCTGGCAGCGCTCCGGTGGATTCTCCTACTTCAATCATTTCCACTGACAGTTCCGGAAAAATCTTTTGCTCTTCCAGGCTGCTCGCAAGGCCCTGGCCTTCGCGCACCCGAATGCCCGCGCGCATCACACCCTTTAAGATGCGCCGGCTGCTCATGGAGGAACCCGCTGTCTCCATTGCCGGAACCAGCGGCAGTCCGCCTTGCAGCAGCGTTGACAGCATGCGCGAAAAGCTCGCCACCTGGTGCTTGAGCCGGATATCTCCCAGCATCGGCAAACTCAAGATCACCCGGTCAATCTTGTCCGCGCCCTGATCGGTCTCTTTCCAGCGCCAGGCGAGAAATCCCGCAATCACCAGCCCAATGAGTACGTACGGCGCATACTTCTGTGCGTTCTCTCCCACCGACAGCATGAACACGGTGATCGCCGGCAACTTCGCGTCCAGACTGTCGAACAACTCCTTGAACTTGGGCACGACGTAGGTGAACAGGAAAGTCACCATGATCAGCACCACGCTGACCAGCAGCGTGGGATAAATCAGCGACACGAACAACTTCTTGCGGAATGTCATCGCCAGCCGCTGGAAGTTGATATACCGCGTCAGCACCTCGTCGACGTTGCCGCTCTTTTCTCCCGCCATCAGCGTCGTCGTATAGATCTTGGGGATAATCCCCTGCGCCGCGAAGGCATCTGACAGCAGCTCTCCGCCCTTCACCCGGTCGCGCACGTTCTCCAAAATCTGCCGCAGTTGCGGGTCCTTCTGCCGCTTGATCAGCAGTTCCAGCGAGTTCAAGATCGGCAGCCCCGCGCGAATCAGCGTCAGAAACTGTTGGTTGAACACCAGAAACGTGGCCTGCTTCAGCTTGCGGCGCCGCCGCAGCGAGATGCCGCCCGACAGCAGTCCCTGAGGCTTAACCCACTGGACCAGGTACCCCTGCTGCGAGAAGCGGTCGCGCACCTCGGCTTCCGAGTAGCCTTGTTCGATCTGCTCGTGCGTTCGCCCGCGTTCGTCCGCGATTTTTACGACAAATTCCGCCATTTGACCGTGTTTCTGCCGTTTTTTTCCGAGATACGCCCTACCGACTCAGTCTAACATTCCTGCTTAACATTCTAAGCCGCCGACCCTCTCCGAACCCGCCCACGCCAGTACCCAAGTAACCCCTGTGTTCCCATGGAAACAACCATGTAGGGACGGCCGCCTCGGCCGTCCCCCGAAGCGAAGCGAGGGCCTCCGCCGCGATGCTGTTAAGGTCCCAGCCCCTCGACAGTCTCGGTCCCTGCCGGAGGCGTGAACGCGAACCTGCCGTCCGCAATCGCGACATCTTCCTTCATCCCACCAAACCTGTACTCCGTGGCCGACCCATCCACTTCCTGGATCACAATCCGCGCAATCTGGTGGTCTGCCGTCACCTCGAGCAGAATCTCGTTGATCCGATCAGCCAGCGCCTGCGGTACCCCTCGCAGCACTACATTCCCCGGCTGGATGGGTGGTACATCCGAAGCTAGAGACAATCCTTGTAACTCTTTCTCTAGCTTGGTCTTGCCAAGCAAGAATGCAAGTGGAGAACGAACATCATCCAGCTTCTTTGCCGTCGTCTTCCGTGCCTGCCGGTCTTCCGGGACATAGAACCACGCATCCCGGCCGTCGCTGACAAACAGCTTCTCTCTGGGAGAACGGTACTCCCACCGCATCTTGCCGGGTTTTTTCAGCCAAAGCGTCCCGGTCTCAGTCCGCTCCATCCCTGACCCGCGGTACACCTCGGTAAACTCTGCCTGCAACGACCGCAAATGGTTGTAGTGCGCATCCACCGCAGCCGCAATGGTCTTGACACCGGAGGCGGAATCGGCGGACACACCCACGCCCGAAATTGCCAGCACCAAAGCCGGCGCCAAAACAAAAGAAATCACTGTCTGGGATCGCAATCTGAAATCGTCCGCCTTGCCGATGAAAAGTCTCGCTCGCGAAAGTATGCCGTCTCCGTGGGGCCGCACGTTAGAAGATAGTGGCGTTGGGGGAGATCGACGTTTCATCCATTGTAGCCATTTTGGCCGTGCCGCGCCTTTGAACATGAAGTTGGTTTTCCTTCGTGAACCTTCGTGCCCTTAGTGGTTCAAGTCTTTAAGTCCTGAGCGCAAATCACCCGTCTGGTTGCCGCAGCGAGGTTTAATGTCGATCTACGCGCGAAACACCGAGTACTGCTCCGCTCCGCAGATTTTTCGCAGCACCGTGCTCTCGCACAGCACGTGCTCCAGCAGAGCATTGTGATAGAGCACATATACCGCCCTGGGATGCGCCCGCAGGGTCTGCTCCAGATTGGCCACCATGCGCCGCATCCCCGACTCCGGGAACGGATTGAAGAGATACAACACCAGCGGCCCATCGGGAAAAGGGAAGTCCGTCGCGTCGGCGCAGATCGATTCCACCGCGAAGCATTTCTGCGATTCGCTCTTGTACTTGCTCAGGTTTTCCACGGCAATCTCGTGCAGCGCCGGGAGAAGTTCGACTCCGACGATCCGGCGAAACGGATAGTCCGACGCCATCAGCAGCGTGCGCCCCTTGCCCGACCCAAGATCAATAAAAGTGAAGTCGCGGTAATCCAGCGGCTTGCCGTCGAGGCTAATCTGCTGCTGCAAGCTGTCGAGCATCTCGTGGAACGCCGCCGGCTCGGTCGGCTGATAAGCAGAATGGAATTGTCCCAGCAACCGGTCCCGCCATCCAACGGCCCCGCTCGTCGTGTTGACGCGATAATCCCAGTCGTAGTCCGCATCGCCAAAGCGCTGCCGCCGGCGCTCCGGAGTCGAGTCGCGAGCGAATTCCCACAGCACTCCCAGAAGCCGCCGCGTCGCTCGCAACGAACCCTCGTACCGGGCGCAGTGCTGCCACCAGCCCCATGCAGTCTGCAAAATGCGAGGTTGGGCTTGAGTGGAAGGATCGGTCACTGAGAATTTTGTAGCAGCGGTCCTTCGCCATGATACGGCAATCGTGGGAACAAGATCAGTGCGGCTCCTGGTCTGGCGGCCCGGTCAATCGGAGCTAATACTTTTCAGGAATTTGGATCAAAGATGCAGTCTTGTGCTTCCCATCCTTCCGCAGCATCGCGAAAGGGTGGAGCCCCGTCTGGAGAACTATGTGGCAGCAGAAAACATGACGAACCAGCTTCGACCTCCTGCCTTTACACACCTACTGAATCGTGCCGATCTGCAGCCAGGTTGAAGTGCTGTACACCGCGATGCTGTTCGTTCTGGCGTTCGAGATATACAGGCGTCCGTGGATGCTGTCGACCGCGAGCCCCGAAATGCGGTAGCCGACGTTGATGGGCAGCACCGGCGCCGCAGCGGTGGCAAGATTCACGAACCATATAACAGTTAAACCGAAGTCTTCCTGCGTCGCGTAATACAGGTTGGAGCTATTGTCGAAGGTCATGGCGATCACCCCATTACCAGGGTTCCCGCTGCCGGCGACATGCCCTAGGTCAGGATTCCCGTACAGCAGCGAGCCCACCAGTTCCCACGATACGGAGTAGAGCGAGCCCATGGCGATCCACGGTCCGTGGGCAGCCAGCGCTGTAAAAAGGCCATATAGCTCAGGATGGCGCGTGATGACACCGCCGCTGTTGTAGGCACAGGGGCCGTTCTGGACCTGAAGTAGAGCGTTGTCCTGTGCGTCAACACCGTTCGTCCAGAGATTGCCAACGCCATCGACCGCAAATGCTGCTAAAAACGCAGAAGGATGGCTGCTGTTCGCTGTATGGGCAGTATTGATTTGCTTGCCGTTCGGAGCATGTTCCGAAAAGTATTCCTGAGATTCACTGCCAGAAGAGACGTCCACCACCCACAGGTTGCCTTGCTCGTCGAAGTTCAGCTGCCGGGGAAAGTTAATGTTCGTGGTGATCGTCCTGGCGGTCAGTTGTTGACCGGACGGGTCGTAGACAAGAATCTGATCAGCGTCAGTATTGGCGACATAAAGGTTCCCCTTGGCGTCCACCGCCAGCCCTTGGGGATAATTCAGAGGATGCGTCACGGCAAAGGCAAGCGAAGCGCCAAGGCATAGCAGCATAGCGGCAATGCGGGCGAAGATTTTCGCCCAGTCCATGGTCCATCTCCTAAGTCGGCCTCTCTAGGTTTGAGTTGGTGAACCTTCCGCCTACCTCCAATAGCGACATTCTTGTGTGGATCCCCTCATGATTTTCGACCCAGAAAGAATTGGCCGCCCGCAGTCGACCGAACGTGAGCAGGGTCACTGTCAACTCTGGAGCTTTCCTATCTCATCTGGCGCGACAGGAACCATTTCCATGCAAAGCACAGTTGCAACTCCGGTAGTGGGATCCGGACCGAACTTTTTTCTGGACGAAATCCGCGAAGCTTCCTGGGCTTGCATTCTCTTTGTATGTGCTGCGGATGCCATTGCAGCTGGTCTTTTCTTGTGGAAACCCGGCGTGCTCACATTGGCTTCCACGTGGGTCGTATGCATTGGTGTGGGAATCCTCGCCTGGGCCCGCTTGCGGCCGGCCGATCTCGGACTCAGCCTCCGTGGCCTCATACTAGGCTTTGTATACGGCTATTGTCTGGCTAACGTTGACCGAGGGCGTATTGCTTGCAGGTGCTTTCCTGAGTCGCTCGCAGGGCGGGCGTCCGGCATTTGGGGCAACATGGGGCTGCTCGCCGATCAATTTCTCTTTTTTGCCACCTCTGAGGAAATCGTGTTCCGCGGCTTCCTTCTGGGGCAACTCTATCGAAAACTGCGGGACCTGCTGACGGCCTGACTATCGATTTCGTCGTCGTACCCGATCGCGCGCAATTGAGTGAGGTCGTCCAGCGAGCCCGGAATGGCGGCTGCGGGCAAACATCGGTAACGTGGCTGCCCTCGACGATGCCGTTGCCGCCTTCAACCCGACCGAGCGGATCAAGGGAAAGACGATCATCCGCGTTCGTCAGTGAGGAGTTCAGGAAAAGGCGAAAGAAAAGTGCAAAGTAGTGATAAGGCCTGCTTACAGCAGTTGAAGATCGCCGCGCAGCGGAAGAGTTCGGAGTATGATCCTTGGCATGATTCGCCTTTTTATGGTGCCTTTGCTCATGATTGGAGCGATCTCAGCTCAGAGCCGTCAGGTTCCGAAAATCAGAATCTACTTCCCTGAGGGCCACTCCGAAAAGGCCACCTTGACGTACGGTCTTCATGATCCGGCAAAGGATTACTGGGACCTGTTCAACCGTGTCTTGGTGCAGTCTGGCCATTCTTTTCTTGAGATTCCGGGAGAGACTGATCGATTCAAGGCATTGGCGTGGGCGCCTGGATGTCAGATGAAACACTTCGACGTTCCGGTTGAGAAGTCAGATATCGACCTGCAATTCGCCTGCGATCCTCTCAAGCTGCTCCCATTTCACGGGCGAGTGCT
>DASRRV010000148.1:0-21768 GCA_035695545.1 Candidatus Sulfotelmatobacter sp.
TTCGTTCGAATATTCAGTACTTCCATAATGCGATATTTGTGGAATGCCACAGTCCGGGTCGTGACATTCAGTACCGCTGCGACCTCTTTCATGCACTTCCCCTCGGCGAGCAGCTGCAACACTTCGCGTTGCCTCTCCGTCAAGCGATCTGCCTCGTCGATGAGCTTCCTGTCCTGCCGCAAAAGAAAGTCCACCGTATCCCTGGCAATCATAGGGGAGAGGTAAGACTTGCCCCGCAAGACTTCCCTGACCGCAATTGACAGTTCGGAAGCAGCGCAAGTCTTCACCAAATATCCTGACGCCCCGCGGCGGAACGCCTCAGCGGCCAAATCAGGGTCATGGTTCATCGTGAGAAATATCAGCTTCACGGAGGGTAGTAGTTCCCTGGCTTGCTCCGCCGCATCCAACCCATTCAGCAGAGGCATCGAAACGTCAACAATGACCAAGTGAGGCCGCAATTCTGCGACTGCTCTGACCAGTTTGCGTCCATCGCTCACTGTGGCTACGACCTCGTACTCGTTCTCCAACAGTTTCCGGCACGCTTCAGCAACCAGAGTATGGTCATCCGCGATTATGATTCGCGGAAGGTTTCTTCGAATACTCGATATCATGGAGAACTCCTTTAATCCTGGTCTGTCGTTAGTTACGGGTTCTACAGCAATCTGACCCGCTCAGATCGGTCGAGAGTGCTAAAGAATATTTCCCAATTTGACATTCGACAACTAGCAAATCTGCTAGTACGCCATCCTCACTTCTTGACCGCTCGCATTGCCGCGAACTGTGTCTATGGCCAGTGAGACGCCATCCAATCTCGTCCCCGAGGTGGCTTTGACCGAGGTGTTTGGGAGACTGTCGCGTCTGTTCTCTTTCACAGCCGGCCACTAGGCCATCCGCGCCAGTGTCACTGGTGTCACTCGATTCAACAACTGTTACTCTTGTCAGCACTACGTCTCCGGAGGCTGCATTGAGAGGGCGAAAACGTTGGATTCACAATACTCTGAGCGGAGCTTATCTCCCGCAAAGGAACTTCGCGGTGCGACATCAAAACGTCCACCCGATTGACATGGTAAGGCCCAAATCATTCTTTGGCGAATTGACTGGGGGCCGCGTGTCGTAGTTTTCGTAAACCTGGAAACTCCAATAGAAATTTCGCGCCAGTTCGATCCGTATGTTCGATGACGAATTCACTCGAAATCGTCCCGCGTCAGTGAGGCTCGGAAACAAGAATGTCTGCGAGTTAATGTTCATTGTCTTGAACCGGAATGTGGAGAATTTTATGCCCGCGAGAGCTTCAGCGTTGTCGACAATCGGTTGAGTTCCGGGTCTGCGGGAAATAGCTCTCATGGCTATAGGCAGCACCGCCAATCGCAAGCAACATGGTCCTGTCGGTCTGGACAAGCCTTCTCGCGAACCCTCCGCCATAGGTCGTACGTAATGCTAGATCCTGCTGATTGCTTTTGAGCATCGAAAACAATCCGACGGCAAGCCAGTTCGTTGTTATACTCCTTCCGTACTGTGAGTCGAAGGTGAATCGGTTCGTATTCTTGGCATTCGCCTGTGAGTCAAATTGGGAGTTGGTTGCCAGTCCGATGGATTTGTTGGTTGTGTGGAAGGCAACTTCGGCACCCAAAGATGAATTCGTAGAATTGTTATCGCTGGCGAATCCGCCCAACGAAGTATCCACCTCGATCGCCGGACACTACCGCGTGCAATCGTCCACGATAGTCAACAACCGAATCACGGTTCCTCTGCTCACGCAATCACTCACAAAATCCATCGACCAGCGTTCATTCGGCTTCGCCGCTGCTGGGCTTGTTACCGCGCCATTCCAGCGGATCCGCCGTCTCTGCCATATCCGCATCGCCAACCCTTCCTCGCGGTAAAGCCGGTACAACGCGCTTGTGATTGGCCGGCATGCCTTCCCGAACCAGCATCGCCGTCAACCGCCGATACCCGAACCGCATGCGCTTCGCGGCCAGTTCTTTCAGTTGGGTTCGTAGTACGGCATCACGCTCCACTTTCCGCGCCCGATAGCGATGCGTCGATCGTCTCAATCCCATCAGCCTGCAGGCGTGCCGCTCGCTCATCTGGTACTCGACTTCGACATAGCTCACGGCTGCCCGAAGTCCCGCAGGCCTTACCAGTTTTTGGAGAGCACGTCTTTCCGCGCCCGATTATCCAGCGTCAGCTCGCCACTACGTGCTTCAGCTTCCGATTCTCATCCTCCAGTTGTTTCATCTTCTTCGCGTCGCCACTCTCCATCCCGCCGTACTTCGCTTTCCACCGGTAGTAAGTCTGCTCCCTGATCCCGTGCTGCCGGCACAACTCCGCCGTCGTCAATCCGGCTTCGCCTTGCTTCAGGATGGCAATGATCTGCTCTTCGCTATGTCGCGTCCCCTTCATGGGTGTTCTCCTCTCTTGGGTTTGGGAGAACTCTCATTCTAGATGGTCCAGTTTTTGGGGGCTGGGTCAGAATGAAGGACAGACGACCATCATAATCGGAGCAGCGACTGCCGCACTTCTGAACAAGAGGGATCGTAGAACCGCCACGATTTTCATAGCCGTTTACTCGCTGTAACTGAATCTGAAGGATTGCAGACCAGAATCAACGCGCCAAAGCTAAAAAGCTCTATATAAGAGGCCTTTTCGTTAGATCTCTTTGACGTGTTCTTCCCAAATCTAGTGGAGCGGGCAAGGCGCTCTCACTGATAGAAGTGCCAGTTCTCAATGCGGGCAAGCTCTGCGAATTTTCTCGCATGCGTACGAGGAGGCGGACAGTGGAAAGACGCTTCTACAACCCCACCAAATCGGCGGTACTACTTCTAACGCTTATTCTTTCAACGATCTGGACGCCCCTAGGCACAGCACAATCTTCTGATCCCCAGAACCCAGATCTGCAGCAGCTTAAAAAGAAGATGGCACAACTAGAGCAAGAGATGCGCGATCTTAAACAGCAGATGGACCAGATGGATACGGCCGGGCAGGAGAAACCAACGGGTACGACCAACACGCAACCGTCCGCACCTAAGACGAGAGTCGAAGTGTCCGCCGAGCCTCAGCAGAAGTCCGAACCTGGCGATGAAGCAGCGCCAATTCCGCCTAAGACCATCGACCTTTACGGTTTCGTGATGATGGACAGCGGCTACCGCTCCGGCGCCATCGACCCAAACTGGTTCGACGTCATCCGGCCCACGAAGATGGAAGCATTTAAAGGTGAGTTCGCGCCGAACGGATCGACCTACTTCAGCGTGAGACAGACCCGCTTCGGCGTGAAGTCGTCCACGCCGACCGCACTGGGAAATTTGAAGACAGTCTTTGAGTTCGAACTGTTCGGAACGGGCGTCGATGCCGGCCAGACCACCTTCCGTCTGCGACACGCCTATGGAGAGTTGGGGCAGTTCGGTGCGGGCCAAACGTGGAGTCCGTTTATGGACATCGACGTTTTCCCTAATTCATTGGAATACTGGGGCCCGACCGGGATGGTGTTCTTCCGCAACGTGCAGGCGCGCTGGATACCCTTTCAAAAAGGCGATAGCAACGTCGTCATAGCGCTCGAGCGCCCCGGTGCCAGCGGAGACGGGGGCGTTTACGCCGACCGCATTGAGCTGTCAAATATTCGCCCTCAGTTCAAATGGCCTGATCTCTCGGGGCATGTTCGAACTGCCGGAAAGTGGGGACACTTGCAGGTAGCGGGAATCCTCCGCAAGATCGCTTGGGCCGACTTCAGCGGCGGGCCCACCAACTTAAGTGGCACGGCAATCGGCTGGGGCGTGGATGTCAGTTCCAACATCAATTTCACAAAGCAGGATGTCGGCAGGTTCTCGTTCGTCTACGGCGCGGGTATCCAGAACTACATGAATGACGCACCCATCGACATCGGAGTGAAAACCAACACCGGGAACCCGATAACGCCAATCAAGGGCGTTGCCTTGCCGCTGTTGGGCATCGTGGCGTTTGACGATCACAACTGGAGTGACAAATTTAGCTCGGCAATCGGCTACTCCCTCGAGAATATTTACAACTCCAATGCTGAATTGCCCTCGGACTTCCATCAAGGGCACTATGCGCTTGTCAATCTTCTCTACCACCCGGTGAAGCCCGTCACGGTGGGCGGTGAGTTTCAGTTTGGCCGGCGCGTCAACTTCACTGATGGTTTTAACGTGAACGACTACAAGTTTCAGTTTTCATTCAAATACAACTGGTCCAAGGGTTTTACCTATTGACCTATAGCGACTGAGGCCGAGACGCGCCACCAGTGCGCTTCGAGCAGAACCAGATATGGACTTAAAGAACATATCGGCGGCAGTTCTCAGGGTCTACCATCAATACTCTCCGCTCTGGGCTCTGCTAGATAAGCGGACTAGCGAAAAGGTCCGCCTCGGAAACTACGAGCGCATCTTCGACAACGCAAGGCAAAAAGTGCGGGCATGGGAAGCTGCAAACGTGAAGTAGCACCGTGGTTTTGTGCAGCCAGCAGGACTCGGCCTCTGCACTACATGGCCCCAAAGGTCTTTGGAACGAAGCCCGGCAACGAAAATCGGTTGTGTCTTTCGAAACAAATTCCAGCTCGACTATCCGATTTGCGGGCTTTCCTGACATAACTGACAGTTCTCCGTCGAGCAGCAGTATTTGAAACTCTTGAAGTTGAACACGATCTTACGTCTATGCGCCTTGCGGTACGCGACGATTGCGTTCGCTCGCGCCGTTTTCGGGAGAGACGGAAGGCACTCCGATTGGAGCGTTGGGCTTACGGCGCCGTGCAGGGCCGGACCGCTTACTGCACCGCCATTGAAGAAATCCCGGAGGAGCGTCGCGTTGATCTCGATACCACTATTTCCGCAATGGCCCTCTCGGCCAAGGAAATGAACGCGCAGTACAAGGAAACTTCCGAAGGCGGGTTATGCGGTGTCCGTAGTGCTCTGCTGAGGGGAAATGGCCACACGACCGAACATTTCCGGTGCCCGTCGTGTGCCGGTGCTCGTCACAGACCGCCCGACTAAACCTGGCGCTGCGCAAAATCGGAAGGCTGCCGCGATTGCTTGGTTTGTAGCCTCCGTCTACTACTTCTTCCAATACGTACTGCGTTCTTCTCCCTCCGTGATGATGCCGCAACTTGCAAGCGCCTTCGGGATCAACGTAGTCAGTGTGGCCTCGATTGTCGGTCTTTTCTATTACGGCTATTCGCCATTTAGCCTCATCGCGGGTGCGGGCATGGACCGGCTTGGTCCGCGCAAAGTCATTCCGATTGGCGCGGCTGTAGCAGGCCTCGGCGCCTTGCTGTTCGCCACCGGCGATAACGCTGCGGGAAGTGTCGGCAGACTGTTGCAGGGAGCGGGAGGAGTTTTCGCACTGGTCGGAGCCATTTACATCGCATCCAAGTACTTCCCGCCCTCGCAGGCCGCCACTCTGATAGGCGCCACGCAGATGTTCGGCATGGCAGGCGGAGCCGCCGGACAATTCGTCGTAGGTCCATTAATTGCCAAAGGCCTTACTTGGAAAGCGTTTTGGGTCGGCATGGGCATCTCAGGTTTGGTGATCTCCGCTGTCTTGTTCATGCTGTTACCCAAAGACGATGCGCCGGTCAAACCCGATAAGGAGCACAGCATTGTTCATGGCTTCTACGTTGTATTCAAGAACCCTCAATCGATTTTGTGTGGACTGATTGCCGGACTGTTGTTCATACCCACGACGATCTTTGACATGGTTTGGGGAGTGCGTTACCTGCAAGAGGCGCACGGATTCGACTACGCTTCCGCAGTCTTGCGCACATCCATGGTTCCGCTCGGGTGGATCATCGGTTGTCCACTCATAGGTTTCATATCTGACAAGCTCGGGCGTCGAAAACCGGTGATCATAGGAGCGGCGACCGCACTGCTCATTTGCCTGGCATGGATTCTGTTCGGACCTACTGACGTCCTCCCCCCGTACGTGCTTGGTCTTTGCGCCGGGATAGCTTCAGGTTCGGCCATGCTCCCTTACTCCATTATTAAGGAAGCAAATCCACCAAATTTCGGAGGCATCGCGACCGGTGTCGTCAATTTTCTGAATTTCACTTTCAGTGCGCTGCTCGGTCCTGTCTTCGCGTGGTTGCTGCAGCGCCTGTCCGGAGAAGCCAGCGCGATGCAACTGGAGCACTACCAAATGGCATTCGCGCCACTGCTATTGGGTGTTGCGATTGCGATTGCACTCACCTTTTTACTCAAAGAGACGGGGCTCAAGACCCAAGGTTCTCGCTCGGAACTAGGAACAAAGGAGGCATAACGTGGCCACGGTAGTGCAGTTAACGCAAACTGGAACCGGAAAGTACGAACAGCTGCTAGCAAGGTGTTCGGCTCTCGAGCCTATTCCAACCGCGGTCGCACACCCTTGTGAGGAAACATCTTTGTCCGGGGCGGTGGAAGCGGCACGGCAAGGGTTAATTGTGCCGATACTGGTTGGTCCCCAGTCGAAGATTACCTCAATCGCCCAATCTGCAGGTATCGACCTTCAAAACATTCAGATCGTGGACGTTCCACACAGCCGCGCCGCTGCGGCGAGAGCCGTCGAGTTGGTACGTGAAGCGAAGGCGGAACTTCTGATGAAAGGCAGTCTACATACAGACGAACTGATGGGTGCAGTCGTTTCTCGAGATGGAGGGTTGCGCACTGGACGCCGTGTCAGCCACGCATTCGTGATGGACGTTCCGACCTATCACAAGGTGCTCATCGTGACGGACGGCGCGATTAATATCGCTCCGACATTGGAAGACAAAGTAGATATCTGTCAAAACGCCATTGATCTCGCCGTCTCCCTCGGCCGTGAGTGGCCCAAGGTCGCGATCCTCGCAGCCGTGGAAACGGTCACATCGAAGATGCCTGCCACAATAGACGCCGCTGCCCTCTGCAAGATGGCTGAGCGTGGCCAGATTAAAGGCGCAGTGCTGGAGGGCCCATTGGCCTTTGACAATGCCATCAGCGCCCAAGCCGCGAAGACGAAGGGCATTGCTTCTGACGTCGCCGGCGATCCCGACATTTTGCTGGCCCCGGACCTTGAAGCAGGAAACATTCTTGCCAAACAATTGAGTTTTCTAGCCAATGCTGACAGCGCCGGCCTCGTTCTTGGCGCGAGGGTGCCTATCATTCTCACCAGCCGCGCCGATAGCGTTCGATCCCGAATCGCCAGCTGTGCGGTGGCCATGCTGGCAGCACACTCACGCCGCAGGAAAGGGTAGACTTCCGATGAATGACTATGCACTTGTACTTAATGCCGGTTCCTCAAGCCTGAAATTCTGCGTATTCTGCCGTCCTCAGACCGCAGCCTGGCAACTCGAAGAGCGCGGCCAGATTGACGGCATCGGAACCGCAGCCCGGCTCTCCTCGAAAGATGGCCACGGAGAAGTCCTCGCTCAGAACGACCTCAGCCTGACAGTTTGCGATGGACGAACCGCGATCGACGCCTTGGCTACATGGCTGCGTTCGAGATATGGCAACGCCCGCGTGCTGGGTGTAGGCCACCGTGTGGTGCATGGCGGCACAAAATATGACCGTCCAGTACCGATCACAAGGCAAGTCCTCGCGGAACTCTATCAGCTGATTCTTCTCGCGCCACTTCATCAGCCATACAACCTGGCTGCGATCGAGAGAATCAGTGAGCGGATGCCTGACGTGCCGCAAGTCGCATGCTTCGATACCAGTTTCCATCACACTCATCCGGCGGTTGCCAAGCTAGTTCCGCTGCCTAAGGAAATTCGTCAGTCAGGGTTACAGAGGTACGGATTCCACGGGCTGTCGTACGAGTATGTCGCCTCCGTTTTACCCGATGTTGCTCCTGAAATCGCACACGGCCGCGTAATCGTTGCCCATCTCGGAAGCGGGGCCAGCCTATGCGCTCTAGACGATGGCGTCAGTGTGGACAGCACTCTGGGATTCACCGCTCTTGATGGTCTTTGCATGGGTACCCGTCCAGGAGCACTTGATCCCGGCGTGGTTCTCTACCTTTATCAGAGTCTAGGATTATCGGCGAAAGAGATTGAGTCCATCCTGTACAAGAAGTCCGGGCTTCTTGGTCTCTCGGGAATCAGCAATGATATGCGAGACCTACTCGGTGTTGAGGATGCCGCTGCACAGTTGGCAATCGACTATTTCGTCTATCGCGCCGCAAAAGAGATTGGCTCGCTCGCCGCCGTTCTTGGAGGAGTCGACGGACTCGTCTTCACTGCCGGCATTGGCGAGAACTCTCAGGAGATCCGCAAGCGAATCTGTCACGCGTGTTCCTGGCTCGGCATGCAACTGGACGATGAAGCCAACCTCCAAAATCATTCGCGAATCTCCACACCTCAGAGCAAGATCTCTGCCTGGGTAATTCCAACCAACGAAGAACTCATGATCGCCCGGCACACCGGTGCGCTACTTGGGTTGTTGCAGGCCGCCGCTTGACGGTCAGAAATGAGCAATGAAATGGCAACTGCTTCCATAGATTCGACCGCTTCAGCAGATGTGATGTCTCCGTGGAGTGGATTCCACACAGGTCTCTGGCAAAAAGAGATTAACGTCAGAGATTTCATTCAGCAGAACTACACTCTTT
Organism: Candidatus Sulfotelmatobacter sp.; assembly: GCA_035695545.1. Lineage (GTDB taxonomy): Bacteria > Acidobacteriota > Terriglobia > Terriglobales > Acidobacteriaceae > Sulfotelmatobacter. Next base: position 8,563 of record DASRRV010000148.1, read on the forward strand.
ACGATGGAGACGAGTCGTTCTTGGCTTCCGCCACAGATCGAACGAAGAAAATCTGGGCCAAGCTGAATGAGCTCTTTCTTGAGGAACGAAAGCGCGGAGTTCTCGATGTTTCGCAGATCCCCAGTTCAATTACTGCACACCAGCCCGGCTACATAGATAAGGAGGCGGAGATTATCGTAGGCCTTCAAACGGATGCGCCACTTAAACGCGCCATCATGCCGAATGGCGGTTTTCGTATGGTCGCTAATGCGCTGAAGACGTACGGATACGAACCCGATCCCCATGTCGTCGAAACCTTCACAAAATATCGTAAGACGCATAACGCAGCCGTCTTTGACGCCTACACTGCCGACATAAGGCGGTGCCGCAGCTCTCACATCCTGACCGGCCTCCCTGATGCCTATGGTCGTGGCCGCATCATCGGTGATTATCGGAGGGTGGCTCTTTACGGAGTTGCGCGTCTGATCGATCACAAGCAGGCGGAGAAGCGCGACCTCGACACGGCCATGTCCACCGATGAAATCATTCGCGACCGGGAAGAACTGTCTGAGCAGACTCGCGCGCTAAAGGAATTGCAGCAGATGGCGGCGAGTTACGGTTTCGATGTTTCCGGACCAGCTCGTACGGCGCGGGAGGCCGTGCAATGGCTCTACTTCGGCTACCTGGCAGCCGTAAAGGAGCAAAACGGAGCAGCCATGTCGCTCGGGCGTACCTCCACTTTTCTCGATATCTACTTCGAGCGCGACCTGGCCGCCGGGATTCTGACGGAGGAACAGGCTCAAGAAATCATTGACGACTTCGTGATCAAGCTGCGCATCGTGAGATTCTTGCGCACCCCGGAATATGACGACCTATTTGCCGGCGACCCAACTTGGGTGACGGAGTCGATCGGGGGAATGGGAGATGACGGAAGGTCACTGGTGACCAAAACAAGTTACCGAGTCCTTCATACGCTGTACAACCTAGGTCCTGCACCGGAACCTAACCTAACGATTTGGTACTCACCACGACTGCCCGATGCGTTCCGCAGTTTTGCGGCGAAGGTCGCGATTGAGACGAGTTCGATCCAGTTTGAGAGTGACGAGATTATGCGCCGCTCGTGGGGAGATGATGGGGCCATCGCGTGCTGCGTCTCTCCGATGCTGGTGGGAAAGCAGATGCAGTTTTTCGGTGCGCGCGCCAACCTTGCCAAATGCATGCTCTATGCCATTAACGGCGGCAGGGATGAAATTACCGGGGACCAGGTCGGGCCCGCCATTGGCGCCGTTAGCGGCGAGTACCTCGATTTTGATGACGTGATCGACAGATTTGAAAAGATGATGGATTGGCTCGCCGGAGTGTACGTCAACGCCATGAACGTCATCCACTATATGCATGACAAATACGCCTATGAGCGTCTGGAGATGGCTCTTCACGATTATGCCCCTGTGCGAACCATGGCTTTTGGAGTCGCCGGCATGTCGGTCATCGCCGACAGCCTCTCGGCAATTCGGTATGCCAAGGTCAAAGTACACCGTGACAAGACTGGGCTTATCACTGACTACGAGACAACGGGCGAGTTCCCGCAGTTTGGTAACAACGACAACCGTGTTGATCAGATTGCTTCATGGATCGTCAGTACCTTCATGAACAAACTGCGAAAATTCCCTACGTACCGGCATGCTCTGCATACGCAATCCGTTCTTACGATCACTTCGAACGTGGTTTACGGCAAGAACACCGGCAATACGCCGGATGGTCGCAGGCACGGCGAACCGTTTGCTCCAGGAGCTAATCCGATGCACGGCCGGGACAAACATGGGATTCATGCTTCTGCGGCGTCGGTTGCCAAGATCCCCTATCGCGATGCAGCGGACGGCATTTCGCTCACCACCACCGTCATACCTGAAAGTCTGGGGAGAGTGTTGGAAGATCGTGTGAGCAACCTTCGTGGCATGCTTGATGCTTTCTTTGGTGTGACCGGCTTCCACATGAACGTGAATGTGCTAAATCGGGAGACACTTCTCGATGCGATGGATCACCCGGAGAAATATCCGCAACTTACAATCCGTGTTTCCGGCTACGCCGTAAATTTCGTTCGGCTCACCCGTGAACAGCAGATGGACGTAATCAGCCGCACGTTCCACGGAAACTAAGCATATGAGCATTGCCACAGAAACACACTATCCTTCGCTCCATGCCTCAAGCCCGTTCGAACTGCGGGGCACATGGACTCAGCAGGTCCCTGAGGCCGACATCCGCCAGGCACTCGCAACTGGCGAAATGGGATTCTTGCATTCCTTCACAACTGGCTCGACTGTCGATGGCCCCGGCGTTCGCGTTGTTGCCTGGACAACGGGCTGCCAGTTTCGGTGCCTGTATTGCCATAACCCCGACACATGGAATCTGAACAAGGGAATTCCCGTGACGCTCAAGAGAGCAACGGAACAGTTGAGAAAGTATCGGCACGGCCTCAAAACCATGGGGGGCGGATTCACGCTGAGCGGCGGCGAACCGTTGATGCAGGACCGATTTGTCGTGAAACTGTTCAGCGCCGCCCGAACAATGGGGATCCATACGGCACTGGATACGAACGGCAGCTTGGGCTATCGCCTCACCGATGAAGAACTGGATGCCATTGATCTCGTGCTGCTCGATATCAAGTGCTGGGACCCTCAGGGACATAAGAACCTCACCGGGATGGAAGTTGGCCCAGTCCTGGATTTTGCACGCCGTTTGGCTTCTCGCAAGCGGCCTATCTGGCTACGCTACGTACTGGTTTCTGGTCTGACTGATCGCACTCAGGATATTGCCCACCTGGCAACATTCGCCGCCGAAATGGGCAATGTGGAGCGAGTGGACATCCTTCCCTTTCATCAGTTAGGGCGATTTAAGTGGAAGGAACTCAATCTGAATTACACGCTTGACGGGCTTCGACCGCCTCCGCCAGATGTCATTCAGATGGCACGAGAACAGTTTCGTGCGTGCGGCTTAAGCGCGTATTGACTCAGCATCGCCAGGTTACGTGGGAAACAGTCCGAACAAACTGTCACTTCTTTCAGTGCGAAGCATCTTGAGATTTGTCTAGGATTTCAAATCAGGTTGGGTTTTCCATCGCCGTGACAAATGCCCGCAAGGAGGGCAATTGCTCCAGAGGTCAGGCACAGAAGCTGGATTGACATCCGGAGGATTGCCTCAATCTTCCCATCGAGACGGATCATGGACCACCTCGCCGGAGAATCCCATCTTCGGCAAAGCGCGGTTGTTTTCCGGCTTATCGTCATCAGAGATAACCGAGATCTTACGCTTGGCTGTGTGCCACAAGTACCCGGCCAATTCAATCCTCGCAGAGCAGGGGAATCGAGCGGACAGGTTGTTTTTGCTGGCGAGTGGCGCAGCTCGGTACTTCTTTATTACGCCTGACGGACAGAAAGTTTGTCTCTTTTGGCTCATGCCAGGCGATATCTTTGGCGGCGCCAGTCTACTGACCGAACCTTCTGCGTTCATCGTGAACACTGAGACGACAATGGAGAGCGTCGCGTTTGTTTGGAAGCGCGATGTGATTCGAACGGTTGCCACAAAGTATCCCAGGATTTTGGAGAACAGCTTATCGATCGCGTCCGACTACCTCGTTTGGTATCTGGCAACTCATCTAAGCCTCGTCTGCCACACTGCTCGCGAACGTCTTGCTCACGTCCTCGTCAGCCTGGCCCACGGCATCGGTCGGACCACTCGCAGCGGCATTAGCCTCGAGATCACGAATGAACAGTTGGCAAATACCGCCAACATCACGGCCTTTACCGTGAGTCGATTGCTTAGCGAATGGCAGCGGGTCGGCTTGATCTCGAAAGACCGCGGAAAACTTCTGCTTTATCACCCGGAGGAACTGCTACACCATCCCTCCAGATCCATTCCCCACAGAAACGCACTCTGACTGAATTCAGGAAGAAAACGCTAGATAGGGAGCAACTGCACTAGAGCGACGGCAAAGTCGCCGACGCTTTGACAGTTCTCCCGACTGATAGTGGAATTCTGCAGGGCGGCTACTAATCCATCCACCGTGGCCACAACTCTTTTTTCGGTAGCACGGACGGTACCGCAGGCGGAAAGCTCGTCATCGCGCTTAACACCGTTCTCGGCGGCCCCTTTCGCTGATGCCAGAACGGCTTTTCTGTGTCTTCCACGATTCCCCAATAAATCTCGTAGGGACAGACATGCTCCCATGCGAGACGGATGATGCGTCCTAAACCTGTCACGCTTCTGCTCCGGTGTTAGTCAGAATTCCCCGCAACGGTTCTTCACAAGCCTCCCGAATATAGCTGAGCTAGAAATTCCGTCGCTACTGTCAATGATCACAGTTGCAGACGTTCAGCCAGTGCGAACTGTCAGCCGCCCCATGATCCTCGACGAAGATCAGCCTCGCCGCGCTGGTTCAAATCACCTGGAGTGTATGGGGAAGGAGGCGATCGCGACGCACTGTTAATTTTGCTAGTGGCGATTGGGAGTGGACCCCCAAGGGACATCGCCTGCCATCTTCGCGTAGTGAAGGGGATTCGGATGAGATTTTCTTTGATTTCGATTAATCAGCTGATCAAATGGTGCTTAATCGCATACTGAAGTAACGCCGCATTGGTTCTGACACCCAGCGTCTGCATCAGATGGTATTTGTGAAAAGCGACCGTACCTGGTTTTACATTCAATATGCTCGCGATTTCCTTCATCGACTTACCTTCTGCAAGAAGCTGCAGAATCTCACTTTGGCGAAGCGTGAGTCTTTTTTCTTCATTAAACGAAGCACCGTTCCGCAAGAGGTATTCCACGGTGTCCTTTGTAATAAGCGGAGACAAAAAGGATTCGGATCGTAGCGCACGTCGGATGGCGGTCACCAATTCCGCTGCCGTGGCACTTTTTACGACGTATCCCGACGCTCCTCGACGAAATGCTTCGGCCGCTACATCGGGGGCGAGGTTCATTGTCAAGAATACCAGTTTGCAATTCGGCAGGCGTTTTTTCAGCTGCTCACCAGCATCGAGCCCACTCAGTTGAGGCATGGCGATGTCCAGAATCACAACGTCCGGCTTCAGCTCATCTGCTACTCTCAACAACTCTCGTCCGTTGTTCACAATCGCGACGACCTGGAACTCATGTTCAAGCAGATTCTTACACGCCTCCGCTAAAAGGGTGTGGTCATCTGCAATCACCAGGCGAGGTCGGTGACGGTTCTCCATGAGGTTTCATCCAACGCAGTTTTGCCGATGAGGTGCTCCGCGGAGGTCAACACTCATCCCCCGCACTGGCACACCCTGCACTGGCCAGCAATTTTAGTGGAATCAACATACCACCATAACTGTTAGCGATGCCAGTAGTTCACACTTCAATGAATGGGTTTCGGGTTCTCACCACGCCAGCGTCCAGTAGACACTTGTGGTCCATTTCTAAAGTGGGATCGGATGGTTTTCAGATTGAATCGGATTGCATGGACGACTGCATCGAACGAGAGATGTAGACACGCCCTTCGATCGCGTTGCGAATGGCTGGGATCAAATCTGTGGCAAGGCATCCTTTCAGCACGTAGCCCAGTGCCCCGCTAGACATCGCCGCCCTGGCGAGGTCAGGGTCTTCGTCAACTGTGAGAAAGAGCACCTTGCTGGGACATCCAACGGCTTTTACCCGAATCGCGGTTTCAATCCCGTTCACAACCGGCATGAAGATGTCGAGCACTATTACATCGGGATGCCCGCTGAGCGCCATTTCGATCGCCTGTGCACCGTTTTCCGCCATAGCTACAATCTGGAATTCGTCCTGGAGCACTGAGGCAACTGTTCGGCGCATTTCTTCGTGATCATCTGCCAAGAGGATCGTGGGCAGGGCATGTCCCCCAACCGCCCTGCCCATCTTCTCAAGCGGAACCGCCTCGGTCGCCTCGCATATCATGCGTTGAACTTAAGCGATGAACGATCTTCTGTCTGCTAGCAGCGAATGACAACGCTGTGCTATTCATCTCTAGTTATTTGTCACTGAAAAACAAGTCTTTAGCTGAGATTTCCACATGTAGCCCTCTCAATTTCTTGCATAGCGTCGCTGCATAACACGCAGGTGTGGCTACGATCCGGCAGCCTGCGACAATTTCGGCCATCGATCAACCGGCGGTACTGGGACCAAGCTGGCATGAGACGACGCTTGCTGAAGAGCCTAGACCCGTGACAGCCACACTCATCGCCATCGTTGGTGTGCCCCGGTCCAACTGGTACTTCAACCAGTTTCTGTGTCCGTCGCTCCCGACTAATCTTTGGTCCGTCGATGATTTGTGTTGCGTGTGCAGGCAAGTCTGACTGCTGGTGAGCGTGCCATTCTTGCCGTCGAGAACGTGTACAGCGACTTCAGTTCACTTGGTTGTTTTCCGACAGGAGTTCTCTCATGGGAGCAAAATGCGGATTGCCGGATCAAAATAGAGGTTGTTGCGGGCGTCGCCCCCACCACAGGTCTGGGAATGGTCCTTCACCAGCGCACGGCCTGGTTCCACTGCTGATCGCTCTGTTGTCGTTCATGTCGTTACTGGGATGCAGCAAGGATGGAGTACGCGCCGAAGCTCCGCCACCGGAGGTTGAGATCGCGCCCGTCGTTCAACAAGATGTTCCGATCTACACAGAGTGCATCTCGACTCTCGACGGATTCGTAAATGCCCAAATTCAGCCCCAGGTCACCGGATATCTCCTGAAGCAGAACTATCGGGAAGGCACCGAGGTTCACAAAGGCGACGTGCTGTTCGACATCGATCCGCGTCCGTTTGAGGCAGCATTGGCACAAACGCAAGGTCACTTGTCTGAAGCAGAGGCACAACTTGGCAAGACGAAGATGGATGTTGCCCGCGACACACCGCTGGCGAAACAAAGCGCAATCCCCCAGGCCCAACTGGATAATGACATTCAAGCCAATTCCGCGGCGGAAGCCCAAGTGGCGGCGGCCAACGCACAAGTGGAGCAGGCGAAATTGAATTTGGGATTCACCAAAGTACGCTCCTTGATCGACGGGATCGCCGGTCTGGCAAAGGGTCAAATCGGCGACCTGGTTGGCCCCACGACCGTACTGACCACGGTGTCTCAGGTGCAACCCATAAAGGCTTATTTTGCGATCAGTGAACCGGAATATCTGAAGCTTTCACGACGAATCAGCGCTGTAGCAGAAGGAAGGACTCGCCATGGAGAAAAACGAACGTTGGAACTGGTCCTGTCCGACGGCAGCACTTATCCGCAAAAGGGCTGGGTCGTCCTGGCAGACCGCCAAATTGACGTGAAAACAGGAACCATTCGACTGGCGGGTGCGTTCGATAATCCTGGATCAATTCTCCGGCCCGGAATGTTCGGACGCGTGCGAGCCGTTACCGATGTCGATAAAGGAGCTCTGCTCGTTCCACAGAGAGCGGTAGTTGAGAACCAGGGAAGTTACAGCGTTGTGGTGGTTGGTCCCGACGACAAGGCAAGTATCAGGCCTGTGAAGACCGGAGAACGCGTTGACCAGATGTGGGTCATCACTGAAGGCATAAAAGCCGGCGAGCAAGTAGTCGTCGAAGGCGGGCAGAAGACCAAAGAGGGGGCTCCAGTCCGGCCCAAACAGTTCAAGCCGACGGCGCAAGGAGAGTAACCCATGTCAAGTTTCTTCATTCGCCGTCCCATCGTCGCGATAGTGATCTCCGTTCTCATGGTGCTGATGGGCATCATCGCGATGCGACGACTGCCCACCGCGCAGTTTCCTAACATCGCGCCTCCTGAAGTTCAAGTAAAAGCCACCTATCCCGGAGCGGACGCCGTCACGGTCGAGCAATCCGTCGCGACGCCCATCGAACAACAAATGAGCGGCGTTGACAACATGAACTATATGTACTCCAACAACGCCAACAACGGCCAGATGACACTGACCGTTAATTTCGATGTCAAGACTGATCCCAGTACCGATCAAATTCTTGCCCAGATGCGGACAAATCAGGCGAACTCGCAGTTGCCAGTCGATGTGGTCAACTACGGTGTCACGGTACAGAAGTCCACGGCAGCACCTCTGATGTTGGTCAACCTATACTCTCCCAAGGGGACCTATGACAACGTCTTCCTTGCCAATTACTCCTACATCAACCTTAACGATCAGCTAACGCGTGTGCCAGGCATCGCCAGTGTGACGGTGTTTGGGGCCGGTCAGTACGCGATGCGTTGTTGGGTGCGCCCCGACAAGCTTGCGAAAATGAACGTCACAGTTCCAGAAATTGTTAAGGCAATCCAGACGCAGAACACGGTCAACCCGGCCGGGCAGATTGGCGGCGAGCCCGTTCCGAAAGGACAGGAATTTACTTACGCTGTATTGGCGAAGGGCCGCCTTCCGTCAGCTGAAGAATTTGGGGAGATTGTCATTCGTGCCAACCCTGACGGTTCCATTCTCCGGTTGAAGGATGTGGCCAGGCTCCAGCTTGGGGCACAAACCTACAACCTGATAGGAAGGTACAGCGGGAAACCGGCGGCGGTCGTTGCAGTTTATCAGCTACCTGGATCAAACGCCGTGACGGCTGCAGCCGGTGTTCGCAAACTGATGGAGGAGGCCAAGCAGCGCTTTCCACAAGATCTCGATTATGCCATCGCCCTCGACACGACCCTCGCGGTCACGGAAGGCATAAACGAGATCAAGCATACGCTGTTTGAAGCGATCATTCTCGTCATTCTTGTCGTGTACATCTTTCTGCAGGGTTGGCGTGCCACCCTAATCCCGCTCCTGGCAGTGCCGGTTTCGCTGATTGCAACGTTCGCCGTCTTCCCCATGCTGGGCTTTTCCATCAACACTTTGTCGCTCTTTGGCTTGGTGCTGGCGATCGGGCTGGTTGTAGATGATGCCATTGTAGTGGTCGAAGCTGTGGAACATCACATTGAGCATGGCATGTCGGCGAGAGATGCGGCATTCAAAGCAATGGAAGAAGTCTCCGGCCCAGTCGTTGCCATCGCTCTAATCCTCGCGGCGGTTTTTATCCCGACCGCATTCATCCCTGGAATTACGGGGCGTCTCTATCAGCAGTTCGCGATCACTATCGCGATCTCAATGGCAATTTCTGCATTCAATGCACTCTCCCTGAGTCCTGCACTCTCCGCTTTGTTGCTACGCCCGAGAAAAGAGAGCCGAGGCCCGCTGGGAAAATTTTTCCGCTGGTTCAATCGGATGTTCGCGCGCACTACTGATGGCTATGTCAGTTTTTGTGGAACGCTGATCCGTAGAGCGGCGATCAGCATGATTTTGCTCGTCGGCGTTGGAGTACTCGCGGGATGGTTCGGTTCGCGACTGCCCCGCAGCTTCCTGCCTGACGAGGATCAAGGATACGTGTTTGCGGGTCTCCAGTTACCTAACGCGGCGTCCCTGCAGCGAAATGATGCGGTCTCACGGAAGATCGAAGACATGATCCAGAAGACGCCCGGCGTTCGTTCGGTGACCTCCGTCCTCGGCTTCAGCATGCTCAGTGGAGCCCAAAATACCTACAGCTCTTTCTATTGGATCACGCTGTCGGAATGGGCGGAACGCAAGGCGCCTGAAGAACAGTACGAGGCGATCAAGGCTCATCTAAACCGGGAACTATCTCAAATCGTCGAAGGAGTTGCCTTCTCCTTTCCTCCCCCTGCCATCCCTGGGGTTGGTTCCGCAGGCGGTTTCACGTTCATGTTGGAAGATCGGGCGGGTAAAGATCCGCAATTCCTCAGCGCGAACCTTGCAACGTTCCTCGCGGCAGCGCGCAAGCGTCCTGAGTTGAGTTCTATCTATACCACCGCCCTTCCCTCGGTACCGCAGGTCTATGTGGATGTAGATCGTCCCAAGGTAATAGCGCAAGGGGTCCAACTCTCGGATGTGTACAAAACTCTCCAAACGTTCATGGGCGGCCTGCTGGTCAATTACTTCAACCGTTTTGGAAGACAGTGGCAGGTCTACGTGCAGGCAGAAGGAGACTATCGGACTAAAGCGGAGAACGTTGGCCAGTTCTATGTAACAAATGATGCGGGACAACCGGTCCCCATGAGTGCCCTGACCACTATCAAGCCCAACAGTGGCCCCGAATTCACATTGCGATACAACCTGTATCGCTGCGCCCAGGTCAATGGCGGTGCGGCTCCGGGCTATAGCTCTGGTCAGGCCCTGAAAGCGCTGGAAGAGGTTTTCGCTGAAACCATGCCACCCGAAATGGGCTATGACTACATGGGCATGTCGTATCAGGAGAAGAAGGCAGAAGAAGGTGTGTCCCCAGCGGTGATCTTCGGCATGTCGCTTCTGTTCGTCTTTTTGATCCTCGCCGCCCAGTACGAGAGTTGGTCGCTGCCGTTTAGCGTTTTGCTCGGAACTCCAATCGCGGTATTCGGCGCCTTCTTTTTTCTTTGGGCGCGAAAGCTGGACAACAACGTCTACGCTCAGATCGGCCTTGTGATGTTAATCGGGTTGGCCGCAAAGAATGCCATCTTGATCGTAGAGTTCGCCAAGGTGGAGTACGAGAAAGGTAGTTCCGCCGCAGAAGCGGCCCTCGCGGGAGCTAAAACGCGCTTGCGACCCATATTGATGACCGCTTTTGCCTTCATATTGGGGTGTGTCCCCCTTTGGACGGCCGCGGGCGCTGGCGCCATCTCCCGGCGCGTGTTGGGAACGGCCGTAATCGGAGGTATGGTGGCCGCTTCCGTCCTTGCCATCTTCCTCATTCCCGTCAGTTTCGATGTCGTGGAGCGAATCGCTCATCGCAAATCTGGTCCGGGCCCGACACATGCTCCTATCCCGCTGCCTACCGAAGGGGACTAACCATATGAGCAGGCTCTGCTGCATTGTGCTCACTCTTCTGATCACTACCGGATGTACTCTCGGCCCCAAGTACAAACGCCCGGCAGTGGCGGTGCCCGATACTTTCCGCGGGTCCACTCCTGAGACAACGCCGGCATCTCAATCTCTGGGTGACGAGAAATGGGAGACGGTGTTCCAAGATCCTCCACTACAGGCACTCATCCGCGAGGCCCTTGCACAGAACTATGACGTACGTATAGCCGCGACACGAGTACTTCAGGCACAAGCGGCTCTGGGCATTACCCGCGCAGATCAGTTCCCCACCGTCTCCGCAGGTGCTTCCGCAACTAATGAGCGCTTTCCGCAAACGCGAGTGATTCCTTCCTTTGAAACTAGTCCCATCCAGGTGAATCTGGGCCTTGCATGGGAACTTGATTTCTGGGGCAAGTTCCGGCGAGCCACAGAAGCCGCTCGCGCAGACCTTCTGGCCACGGAGTGGGGTCAGAAGGCAGTGGTGTCGAGTTTAGTCAGCAACGTGGCCACTGCCTACTTCGAGTTATTGGAGTTGGATTCCGAGATGGACATCTCGAAGCACACCTTGGATTCTCGCAAAGAATCTCTGCGGCTGGTCGAAGTGCGCCAAAAGGGCGGCGTCACGTCCCTGATGGATGTCCGCCAATCCGAGCAACTGGTTTATACGGCTGCGGCTTCGATTCCGGATCTGGAAAGGCGGATTGAACAGCAGGAGAATCTGATCAGTATTTTGTTGGGCAGAAACCCTGGACCGGTCACTCGAGGATTGTCACTCGTGCAAAACGTAGTCCCGCCTGAAGTCCCGGCCGGATTACCCTCTTCTGTGCTTGACAGACGTCCTGACATTCAAGCGGCAGAGCAAACGCTAATCGCTGCCAACGCGCGGATAGGGGTCGCAAAAGCCGCGTACTTCCCGCAAATCACGCTTACAGGCCTGGCAGGATTTCAGAGTCCGGCGTTGACGGATCTGTTCTCGGGGCCAGCTGGATTGTGGAGTTTCGGAGGACAGTTGGCGCAGCCTATTTTCACCGCGGGCAAGATCCGTTCAGGCGTGCGGCTCACGGAAGCCCAAAAGCAACAAGCTGTTCTCGTCTACCAGCAGTCGATTCAGCAGGCCTTTCGCGAGGTCTCTGACTCACTCGTCGCTTATCGCAAAAACCGTGAATTCAGAGAGCAGGAAGCATTGCTCGCCAACGCAGCCGCTGACGCAACCCAACTGGCTGATAGCCGCTATCGCGGAGGCGTCACCAGTTACCTTGAGGTGCTCGATAGTGATACCCGTTACTTTGATGCACAGATCGGACTCTCCCAGGCGCAGCTCAGTGAACGCCTTGCTTTAGTTCAACTGTACAACGCACTCGGAGGTGGGTGGCAGCAATAGGAGTGCTTAACCACCTTGTTAGCGAGCCTCACTTTCCGCGAGCGCGTGCTCGATCCGGTCGAGAGAATCTCAGAGGTTCTCTTCGCGCTAATCATGGTCCTGACCTTCACCTGCTCTCTTAGTGCGGCGGATGCGGGCCGTGAGGAAGTGCGAACAATGCTGTGGGGCGCTCTCGGATGCAACTTAGCATGGGGGATCATCGATGCCGTCTTCTACTTGATGGCGTGCCTCGGTGAGCGAGGACGTGCCATCCTGACCTTAGGAGCTATTCGCCAAGCATCGAGCCCCGCCCATGCACACGGGATTATCGCGCAGGCATTACCGCCTGTATTGGTCTCCGTGCTGTCCGACTCAGACCTTGAGACGCTGCGGGAGCGCCTGAGCCACGTTCGGGAGGCGCCTCACCCCCCTCGGCTCGGGAAACGGGATTGGCTAGGTGCCGTTGCAGTATTTCTGATCGTTCTCCTGTCTACGTTTCCAGTAATCATCCCCTTCGCCCTGACCGCGAATGCCCGTGTCGCATTGCGAGTCTCGAACTGCGCCGCAGTTTGCATGCTGTTTCTTGCTGGATACGCCTTCGGGAGATACATGGGTCATCATCCTTGGAGAATGGCCGGTGCGATGGTCTTGCTGGGCATTGCGCTAGTCGGTACGACGATCCTTCTCGGAGGCTAGCTCCATGAGGCCTGGGCTGGCAATCGCTCTCCTGCTGATTCTTGTACCGCACGCAACGGCGCAAACAACGACTAGCCAGAGTGCTGAAACGACCTCACCTGAGTCTGATAAGGAAGCGTGGTCCTTCTACGCTAACGTCTCAGGATACCTTGTACCACACGATCGCTCTTATGCCTCGCCGACCTTCAGTGCGGATCGGAATAACATTCACCTCGCCGCCCGTTACAACTATGAGGATAAGGACACAGGTTCGTTATGGTTCGGCTACAACTTCACTCGCGGAGACAATATCGTCTTAGAAGTCACGCCTATGATCGGGGGCGTTCTGGGGAATACCGCAGGTATCGCTCCTGGAT
>DASRRV010000149.1:0-48415 GCA_035695545.1 Candidatus Sulfotelmatobacter sp.
CCAAAGGCAAACTGCGCAACAAGATTCCGCAACTGGAGTTGGCCTTGGAAGGGAAACTGGAAGAGCACCATCGTTTCCTTTTGCAATTGCAACAGGACCGACTCGATGCTGCGCAAACAGACCTGGCGACTCTCGAACAACCCATCCAGCAGAAGCTGGAGCCCTATGCAGCCCAGATCGCACTGCTGCAAGAAATCCCTGGCGTGGATTGGACTTTGGGCCGCGGTCATCATTGCCGAACTGGGCGTGGACATGACTGTGTTCCAGAGCGTTTCCCAGCTGGCCTCTTGGGCGGGAGTTTGCCCCGGCAACAACGAATCGGCGGGTAAGCGCAAGAGCACCCGCATCCCCAAAGGCAACGTTTACCTGAAGACCGCCTTAGTCGAGGCCGCCAACGCAGCGGCCCGTACCAAGGCAACTTATCTGCCAGACAAGTTCTACCGCCTCAAGGCGCGCCGCGGGTACAAACGGGCGGCAGGAGCCATAGCCCATAAGATCCTGACCTCCATCTATCACATGTTTTCTCAGCAAATTTCCCACAATGACCTGGGAGATCTTTACCTAGACAAGCTCAACAAAAACCACCTCACACGCAACTTGGTTCATCGGCTGGAACGTTTGGGCTACTCAGTCACATTGACCCCGCAGCAAATCGCGGCATAGCCCGAAAGATAATTTTCATGGCAGTTACTGTCAGGAAAGTCTTCTCAGTCTCCTGCGTTCGGTGTCCACTTACGATATGACACTACGAAGAATCCCCCCTATCGCGGGATTGTTAATCGCTGAAGTGATGATGGGTCAAACGGGATTGAAGACCTCATGCCAGTACGATGGCGAACTCCTGCTCAAGGGCAGACGGGAAGACGACTTTGTTCGCATCTGACGAGATGAAGGCGAAAGCAAGATACAAGCAGGACATCTCTGGGCCGATCAATCAGTCAGACATCAAAGGCACTGCAATCGTTGACGTTCTCGTCGCCCCAGACGGACATGTCGTTTGCACGAGAAGCCTGATCGGTCATCCCATGGTTCGCAAGTCCGTCGAAGACGCGTTAAGCAAGTGGAAGTTCTCTCCGGCGGAAAGGGACGGCAGGAAGGTCGCCTATGTTGGCCGAATGGAGTTCACGCTGTGCAACATATCCTGTGGCGAATCCGGCCCTTCTATGACTATTCTCAAGTAGCGGATGGCTGACCTAACATGTTTGCGAGAGTTATCCAGCTCCAGGTCGCACTTCCCAATGAACTTCCGGGATAGAACTGACGGCAAAGCGAAGCAGCCTCCAGCCTTAGCACGACGAAGAGAAACGCGATGAACACACCAGCGCCGAGAGCCAGGGTACTTGAGGAAAACAGAAGCGTCGGCCCCATCACCTTCAAACGCCGGTTACGCCGAGCTTCCGCCCTGTCGGCTTGCCTCCCGTCGTCCGCTGTTCCCCGAATTCGTAATCGGACGATTCGCAGTTGAACCGCGATGAGATCGGAAGCGAGATACCGAAGGCACAGGGCCGAGCCGGCGGAGAGTCCGAAGCTCACCGCAGCGGTGAGGACGAGCCATTTGGCTGCGACATCCATCCGCAGCGCGGTTTCACCAAGAGATCCTCCGGCTAAGGCTCTTGACGCAATGTACCCGACACCGCCCACACCCAGCAGAGCAAGGCGAAGAAGTTCGGCGGAGAACGCCTGGTTGCGATCGTTAATAACGACATCTTGCTCAAACGCGTCAGCCTTGATCTCGCCCAGAGTCCTCTGATTGTGCGGATGACCTGCGGCTGCTGAATCGCCAGTGCTGCTCATCGACTGTGTTCCGGCCCGATCGGGCACCGAGCAAGAAGTATAACCAGTTCGGCCCACCGGGCGCAGGAGTCGGCGATAGCGGCCCGCTCAGGCAACTTGGAGTCGTCAAGGCAGAATAACCAATTCCGGCTTGCTGCCGCCGCTCATTCCATAGACTGTCCCGGAACGGAAGGCACCTGCATCGTACTTGTAGCACCCGGGAGTACTTGCTTTCGTCGTCACCTGTCTCTTGCCGCCTCCCATGATCGGGCCGTCGGGGTCAAACGGCGAGTCGGTCCCGAACGAAACCATGAATCCATTGTTCTTATTCGAACTCATCCACACCACGGTGGTGCCAGCCTTGATGCAGAAGAATTGATTGTTCTTCGCGTCGGCAATACTGGCCTTTACGTTGGCGGAGTCGGCCCCTCTTCTAATGTCGATCGTGCACGGAGACGAATCCGAACCGCAGGTGTTGGCCGCGGTGCACAAGTTCTCCGGTTGGTCTTCACTGCATACGTACTTGCTCTTTTTTTGCGCCAACGCGGATTCACCGCTCAGAAAAACGATGCAAGACAACAAGAGCGCAACACTCCAGATGTCAAACTTCCGTTGAATCTTCATTGCCTACCCTTTCGAAGCAGAAATTCAAATTGCGAGAGTCTGACTACACGTCCAAGGAACGCGCCCCTGTTGGTTCAATGGCACCTCGACCGTGCAACCTGCCAACGCACTATTGGGGGGTTACTTCCACTCGATGATGTTAGTCAGCTTCCAGGAATTCTGGTTGAGCTCCCATTGCAACTCGCCTTCCTTATTGACGATGAGCTGCGCTGCAGGAAAAAGAACGCCGCCACTCTTGCTCTTGTCGTTATCGTCTATGTTGATTTCACCGGCAGTCAGATTGAAACTCTTCGTCTGAGTGCTCCAATACGATTCGCCGAAAGCAATCTTGCGGTTCGTAACAAATCGAATGGTCCTGCCGGTCGGCGTTATGATCTCCCGGATGAAGCTAAGATCGAATCCAAGTGTTCCGGGGATTGTTATCCGTCCCACACTTTTCATCTTCTCCAGAGCATTCACCATTCCGTCATTCTGGCCCTGCTGGAACGCCTGTACCAGGATGTCTCTATCCTCGGGACTCGAGAACTCGTAAATAAGTATTTTTACGCCGAAGTTTCGTCCGAGCTGAGTGCTGGTGCCAAAGGCGGTGGCGTCGATGGTTTCGGTACTTCCCCGTTGCCCGAAGCCGGGGAGGCTAGCGATCATAATCAGACCAATCAGAAGCGAGATTCCCTTCGCGAAATTCAGAATCCCTAAGTTAGTGCGCATGCCGTTCCTCCTGGCACAATGTGTTATGGCCAATCCACCAGAGATCAAGTCAAGCTCAGAGCATAGGGAAGCTAAGACACTGGCGACACTGGGAGAAATTACAGTCGTTGCGACACGAATGAAGACGATCGAAGATGTGTTTGATTCACCTCGAAGAATCGAGGAGACGCGATCGCACTGCCGCTCGATCTCCACGAAAAACGCATTGCAAATCTCCACTGTTGCAAACAGGCTTTCGACTCGCATAGCAGAATTTCGGGGATTGGTAAACCGCAGCAGCTTCGAGTGCTATCAGTGATCGAGAATCAGGGGACGCGACAGCGAGAACAACGTGGATCGACTCCGCCCCAGCATCGTTTTGGTTGAAACTCCTTGGGCCAGCGCAAACTATGCGCAAAGGCGCCTAGCCACTGTGCGGGCACTGATCTACCCAAGAAGGAGGCCTGGGGGAACGGAGGAAACAAGGAAACCCCAGGCCCCCGGAGCGGAACAAGGACCTCTGACAAGACAACACTCGCCGTTCCCAACTGGTCCACCCGCCCACCGTTGGGAAGAGTGTCCCTAGCTACCAGTGATGCCCTTGTTCACTAGAACCTTAACCTCGACCCGACGATTCTCGGCCCGCCCGGCCTGTGTCTCGTTCGGAGCTGCGGCTCCGTATTCACCCATCGCGCCCGGCGCCACGATATGCCGCACCGGCACCTCACCCTGTTGGACCAAATAAGTGATCACCGCTTTTGCGCGGTCCTCGCTCAGCTTTGTGTTCATCGCAGCGTTGCCAGTCGAGTCGGTATACCCCGTCACCTCGATGATGTATCCCTTGAGGCGAGTGGCGGTGTTCGCCAGCTCTTTCAGCTCTATCTGTTCCTTCGCGTCGATCTTGGAGTTGCCAACCTCGAAGCTCACGGTCGCCTGGCCCTTCACGTCGTATTCGCTCAACGCCATAAAGCGCTGCGTATTCTCCTCGATGTCCTTTATATTCTCTGCAATCTGTTGCTTGTTGGTCGCGATGTTCTGCTGGTTGGTTTCGATATTCTCCTTTTGAGCCGCAAGCTGCACGTCATGACTCGCGATCTGCTGCTGGTGAGCCTGGAGCGCCTGCACGTTGGCCGCGACTTGCTCTGCGGTGGGATGCAAGCCCGCCTCGATCAGCTCAGCTGTTTCCAGATCGTCACCGTCAACCGTGATCGTTTTCGCCGTGACTCCCCGTTCAGAGGACACTCCGTCGACCGACACCTTGAGTCCCGGTATCAGCACAACGCTCGACAACTCCGTTCTGTCCAGGCCAAAAAGTCCCGTATTGTCTTTCGTTCTCGTGTCATCGGCGAGGACGACAGTAACGTTGCCCCCCGAAGTCTTCACGATCAATGTTTCGCCGGTGCGGGCAATGATCATTCCTTTTACGTTCGCCTCGTCGTCACTTGCGCCAAGTGCCGCTAGCGAGGCTAGTAACACCAATGCCACCAAACTCACTACGATCGTTTTTCTCCGCGTAAGCTGCCTCTCTCTCTTAGTCCTGAATTCAACTCAAGGGGGCCCTGCCCCTCAAACTTCGAGCAGACCTTAGCCCTCATTGTTATTTCAATACAAGCGGCTGGGTTCGGAAACTGACAATAATGCCAGTGTTTCCGTATTTCAAAATCAGACAGATGCCGCCCAGTATCGAAGCGAAACTGCAAATAGCTGCTATCGAAGCACTCAGACTCCACAATGGATGAGTGACGCGATTTCTCGCCAATCGTCGATTGGAGTCACAGAAGCACAGGCTTGCGTCTGCTCTACGTGCGTATGAACTAGAAGTAAATTCCAAGTCCAAAGATCGGCCCATGTAATGTGGGGCTGATCGTTAATTTCTTTCCAGCTATATTGCTGCTCTCAGTCAAGTGCATGCCACCGTATCCACCTGTAATCCCGAAATGACGGGCAAATTGCCACTCTGCGCGTCCGGTCGCGGTCACGTCGACATCTGACCCCACCCCGAATCCACCGCCATCTCCGGCCAGCAGAATCCGCCACTTTCTGCCAAGTAGCCGACGGTAGGTAACACTAATCAAAGGATCCCCAAAACCCGGCGAACGGCTTGCGCTTTCCGTCTCCACGGTGGTATTAAGGTCGAGCGCCACCCGGCGCACGCCACCCCCGACGTAAAGTCCAGGAAGTATCTCGCGTCCAACTATGACGTGTCCGAAGACGAAATCGAGGCCGACTTTCGCCAACGGCGTTTCACGGTTCGCAGAGAGCGCCGCCCACATAAACAGCAAGTCTGCCGACCACTTGCTCTTTTCGATCCGCGCACCTCCAAAGTACGCACCGTTAAACGAACTGGATATGCTCGCCGA
Organism: Candidatus Sulfotelmatobacter sp.; assembly: GCA_035695545.1. Classification (GTDB taxonomy): domain Bacteria; phylum Acidobacteriota; class Terriglobia; order Terriglobales; family Acidobacteriaceae; genus Sulfotelmatobacter. The sequence goes on from DASRRV010000149.1 coordinate 5,445, forward strand.
AGGTCCTGGAGCTATCGGATTGCTCGGAGACGGAGGAAGCGTAACATCAACCCCTAAAGATGGGGGCCCACACCAACGCCGGATAGATCGCGATGTCCCAGCCATACGGTCTTTCTTGAGATTTCTGGGATGTTGATGTCGCAGTAGACGTCGGGCCCTGACTGGCTTGATCGAGCGGCGTAAGGTTCTCAGGCGGCGCGTTCCAGGAAATCCTCTCCGCCCCACGGATGCCGGAATCGTCGACCGCAATGGATTGCGGGAACAATGGACTGGAGAAGATCAGGATGGAGAGAAGACACCAATAGGGTTGGTCAGATCTCATTTCGGCACACTTGTGTTTCTTCAAGAAAGAATCGCTGGTGGATTTGCGCGATTGACTCTGCAATGGTCCGGCGCTTTGGCAGGACTGACATAACCCGGACGTCGCAATTATCCGTCGGCCTCCGATACAGTTTTCAGCGCCGGGTCGCTCACGGCCCACCCTTTAGCACTATCGCCCTTCCCTAAGGGCACAGCATGAATACTTTTGGGTCTATCTTGCGGACGCAGATTCGAGTCTGCATTGCCTCGACTATCCGCAACAACCTTGGTCTGCTGATACGACGTATCGAGCGTCGCATTCTCAGGAAGTTTTATCTAAAGCCTTTGGTCCAAGATCTCCACATATCGAGGTACTTTTTGACACCTGTCATGAACCGCTCGAGTGAGAGCCGCAGACGGCAGTAACAGCGCAACGAGTGCTTGCAAAACCGCACTGCCCAGTCATTGGAGCTCTCCTTCGCTTGCAGAATACTGGGGCGGAGCCATCTATGCCGACGGTCAGAACTGGCAGACTAGATTCATTTGCGGCGCTTCGTCATTGCAGCTTGTTTCTTGCTGACTACTGGAAAGGTTTTCGGAATGCACTTTTAAAATACGGTGGGAGAAGAAGCCCGGCAATTTTGGTGGTTGCGCTGTAAACGCGGAAGCAGGGCCGGCTCCTTTGATCGAATCAACTCCACTGCCTCCGCGAAAACGGGGCAATCCGGCGCTTGAGATTTTCCTTATCAAATAGAGGGCGGCTGCTTAGTGCTACTCGGCGGCTAAGGAGGCTAGCAAAGGAACCTCAGTCAGGTGATCATCGTCGAGTCTGTTCGCGCTCAACCTCTCCCGAAATGAGATGGTCGAGGCGTTTGCCGATCCGGTTCTTGATACGCACTGATAACCGACCCTTGTCGATCCTCCTCGAAACACGCACCTCAAGCCCGGGCAACACGTGGAGTGTTGGGGGCTACAGGGTCGTCCCTGCAGCGTGCAACTGACTGCGCTATCGGCGCCATTAAAGGAGACTCGTGGGAGCCCGCAGCTCGTTTGTACGAGCGCGAAGGCCACGGCGGGATGAAAATCTTGATTGCCCTGCGCGGCAGGATGTGGGGGAATCGCCAACAAGATACAACCAGCGATTAAGACTACACAGGTCGCTAATCTGGAATACATGGACGTCTCCTTTTAATTGTTTCTAAGTCGGAGCGTTTACTTGCCCTTGGTTCGACCGTATCCCTTTTCGGCGATCACAGTATCTCAGAAGTCAGTTGCTGTAAACGGCGATTACATGTAACACATCCGACCCGGGATCTCTGGGTACCAGAACCTACCCAGCAAGATCGCGATCACCAAAGGCGACTAAACGCCGGCCCTTCAGAAACCTTCCGAAGTGCGAGCGCAAGTCGCCACCATTCACAATCGTCGAAAACACCGGCCCCTCTTCAGTATGGCCGCGCGTCCATATTCACCGCCTCGGTTACGTTCGCCGGACGGTCATCGAACGATCTCCCCGGTGCGTACGCGGCCTTCTCGAAACCATTCCCTGTTCTGCGGATCGAGTCATGCCACCCGTCGCTCCAGCTGATGCGAGCTTCCCCATTGCTGAACACCCAGGTTCCCCGCGCGTCGCCGTTCGATCGCCTCGCCTCGCCGTCAGGAGTCAGCGTGATAAAAAGCGCATCCCCGGTTCCATTGCCAACTCTCCACCGTCCTACGAACCGGCCCATGCCCCCCCGGAAGCCGTTGCTTTTGAATTCAATCCGCTCGATGTCCGACATCGAGACTCGCTGCTGGTGGCCATCTTTGAAAATGATTACAATAGAGTCATCGTCGTCAGGCCCACCCCGTTGCGAGTCCGCAACCGGATCTGCCAGCATCATCGTCCCAAGCACCAAAATCAACACCGCGAAATTTCGCATAGATCCTCCCCAAAACTTTGTTGAAGCATGTTTTGTTGAAATCTGTGCTGATCATGACACAAACTGTCATGTCTTCCGAGAACTCGGAAGGTTCCCCGGCCTAAACCATGGGCTCAGGTTCGTGACCGACTCTTGGTGGGCCCCCGCGGCCAGTCTGAAGATCTATCCGTTTTGAATCCGCCAAAATCCGTGGCCCAGCCCTTGCCCCTTATGCTGTTCTGTCCGCCGTACCTCGCGGGCCCCGCGCGCCGGCCTCTCGCCAGCGCCACCGAAAATGAGGCGGCCCTACCTGCGTTCCTTTCGCAAGGAGCGTGGACGGAGGCGTTGCGAGCACACAACCAAGGTGTGCGCCCCGCCTCCGGTAAAATACGAGGCCGCGCCCACCCCCAACAAAGATCAGGTAGTGCGTAATAAACTTTGTCATCCTGAGGCGGGCGCACTCTGCCCGACGAAGGACCTGGGCGAGCCGCGCGATGTGGCGCGTTCTTTGCGACACAATAATCGCGCGTTTGGCTCGCGTCCCTATTGCGTCACTGCCGGAGATCCACAGGAGATGACTATGAAATTCAACAAGCTTACGCCAAACCTCGTCGTCCGCGATGTCGCCTCCAGCATGAAGTTCTACGAAACGGTCCTCGGCTTCCAGCCGGCTATCACCGTTCCCGACCAGGCACCGTACGTCTTCGGCTCCGTCACCGCCGGAGGCGTCGAGATTTTCGTCAACGACCACAAAATGGTCGCCGAAGACTATCCCGCGCTCGGAGCCAAGCCAATCGCTGGTAGTCTGACGCTCCTCATCGAAGTAGAAGGAATCGAAGAGATTCTGGCTGCCGTAAAGAAAAGCGGAGCCAAGATCACCATGCCGCTGAAAGAACAGTTCTACGGCATGCGCGAATTCACCTTCGAAGATCCCGAAGGCTGGATCGTAACCATCGCAGAACGAGTAAAAAAATAAACCTGAAAACAACTAAGGTTCACGAGGGAACAAAAGCCGCCCTTCGTGAACCTTCGTGTCCTTTGTGGTTGAAGCTTTTGTGGCTTCGATCACCACTCCGAAGCCTTCCTCCGTGAACCTCCATGTCCCCTGTGTTGAAAGCTCTTATGCTGAGTTAGCCACGATCCCGAACAAATCTCCGGGCTTTCCTTCGTGAACCTTAGTGTCCTTTGTGGTTGAAGCTTTTGCCCTCGAGCCGCGCTACTTAGCCGCCCCAATCGTATCCACAATCTGCTTGGCCACGGCCTCTCCCCCTGAATCCTTAAAACTAACCTGACCCGCGCACACTCCGCTAGGCATCGCCACCGCCACATACCAGTTCGTCCCAGGGAGATCGCTGGCATTCGCCAGATGCTTATACGAATACCAGTACCGCTTGCCGCGATCCTCAATCGTCGTGTCCGGTGGAATCATCTGCTGGATCATCGACTTGATATCCGACAAAGACTGCTCGTTGCCATGAACCACGACGTTGCTCTTCTTGTCCGCGGACGTCGCAGTCCCGACCAGCACGCTATCCGGAGTCCGGTCCGCAGGCACCGCATACTGACAAGTCTTCTTCCGGTCGGTCACCACCTTCCAACCTCCCGGCACAGCCGCCAACACAACCGTAGACACCGCGAGCAGCACCGCAATCCCACATTGCCTCATTCCCACATTCTCCGAAATCCCGATTGGACGCCCAAAGCCAGCAGGAGTCTACCAGAAGAAGCCACAGACGTCCTTCGCAAATTTCCCCGCATGTAGTACCAAGACATCGTTGCCCCACCCTTCGTGATTTTCGAAGCGTGGCCATTCATGCTGCCAGCCTCAGAAGATTTTTCTTGCCTGTGTGGAGCGGCACCCTCGCCCGCCACCTTTGACTTTGACGTTTCGAATTGTCGCAGTTTTACCCAAATCAAAGGGCCGCACCAGTTCGGTGCAGCCCCTGTAGTCTTATCCGTGAAAATCCGTGCAAATCCGTGGCAAAAGGTCTTAGTGCCGTCCCCCGCCACCACCGCCATGTCCGCCGTGGCGTCCGCCGCCCCCACCGGGACGACCTCCGCGACCGCGTCCACGTCCACCGCCTCCCGGACGCCCACCGCGACCGCCGCGATCCCCTCCTCCGTCTCTGCGTGGAGGACGATCCCCGCCGCCCCCAGCACTCACATGCGGAGGCCCATCGCGATTAAAGTTCGGCTCGTTCTCCGGCTCATCCGGAAAATCTCCGCCACCCTCGATCACCAGCGTGCCCGCCGGAGCCGCCTCACCTTCGGCCGCCGGAACCGCCGCCGGAGGTGCTTCCCCGCCGCCCATCTTCGCGCGCTGCTCTTTCAGAATCGCTTTGCGCGATAGCCGTATGCGGTTGCCTTCCACCGCCAGCACCTTCACCAGCACCTGGTCGCCTTCCTTCAACTCGTCGCGGACGTCCGCAATCCGATGCTCCGCCACTTCGCTGATGTGCAGCAACCCGTCGGTTCCCGGAATGATCTCGACGAACGCCCCGAAATCCGCCAGCCGCGTCACCTTTCCGAGATAGGTCTTCCCTACCTCGGCCGTCGCCGTGATGTCGCCGATAATCTGCAGCGCCTTCGCCGCCGACACCTGATCGCTCGACGCCACCTTTACCAGTCCGGAATCTTCCACATCGATCTTCACTCCGGTCTGTTCCACGATGGACCGGATCATCTTTCCGCCCGGCCCAATCAGATCGCGAATCTTGTCGACCGGAATCTGCACGGTGTAGAACCGCGGCGCGTAGTCGGAAATCTTCTCGCGGCCCGACGTGATGATCTCCTCCATCTTGCCCAGAATGTGCAACCGCCCGCGCTGCGCCTGTGCCAGTGCCTCGCGCATGATCTGCGAAGTAATCCCGGCAACCTTAATATCCATCTGCAGCGCCGTGATGCCATCCTTCGTTCCGGCAACCTTAAAGTCCATGTCGCCGTAATGATCTTCCGCTCCGGCAATGTCCGTGAGAATCGCGTACTGATCGCCTTCCTTCACCAGCCCCATAGCCACGCCGGCTACCGGAGCCTTCAACGGAACTCCCGCATCCATCAAAGCGATCGAAGCTCCGCAGATGGTAGCCATCGACGAAGATCCGTTCGACTCCAAAATGTCCGACACCACGCGCATCGCGTAAGGCCACTTCTCTTCCGTAGGCAGCACAGCCGAAACCGCCCGCTCCGCAAGAGCACCGTGTCCAATCTCCCGCCGCCCAGCCCCCCGCATAAATCCCACCTCTCCAACCGAAAACGGCGGAAAGTTATAGTGGAGCATGAAGCGTTTTTTGGCTTCGCCTTCGAAGCCTTCCAGGCGCTGCATGTCGTCGCTGGTTCCGAGCGTAGTAGTCACTAAGGCTTGGGTTTCGCCGCGGGTGAAGATTGCGCTGCCGTGGGTGCGCGGCAGAACTCCGGCTTCGATCCAGATTTCGCGGACTTCGTCGAACGCTCGCGCATCCGGACGCCGCTTCTTCTCGATCACCTGCTCGCGGAAGATGCGTTCGCGCAGCACTTCGTAGTACTGCTTCAGCTTCTCCAGAGCTTTCTTGTCTTCTTCGGGAATCGTCGCCTGCAGCTTCTTCTTGATTTCTTTGACGAGCGTGTAGCTTTCCGCCTTGGGATGCTTCTTGGTGTCGAGCGCGTCGGAAAGATCGACGCCCACCTGTTTCTTGAGATCGTTGTAGTACGCGTCATCGAATTGCGGAGGCTCGACGACCCGCTTGGTCTTCCCCACCTTGGCTCGCAGATCGTTCAGCGCGGCGCAGATCTTCTTGATCTCGGTGTGTCCGAATTCGATGGCGTCAACCACCGTCTCTTCTTTCACTTCTTTCGCGCCGGATTCAATCATCACGATCCCGTCGGACGTCCCGACCACCATGATGTTGACCAGGCCTTCGCGCATCTCGTCGTACGTCGGATTCACGATGAATGCGCCATTCAGCATGCCGACGCGCACCGCGCCAATCGGCCCGAGAAACGGAATGTCCGACAGGGTCAGCGCGCACGATGCGGCGTTGATGCCCAGAACGTCCGGATCATTATTACTGTCGGCGGAGAGCACGAACGCAATCACCTGCGTCTCGCACTTGAAGCCCTCGGCGAACATGGGACGCACGGGACGGTCGATCTGCCGGCTGGTGAGCACTTCGCGCTCGCTCATGCGGCCTTCGCGCTTGATGAAGCCGCCGGGGAAACGTCCGCCGGCGTAGGTGTATTCGCGGTAATCCACGGTAAGGGGAAAGAAGTCGATGCCTTCGCGCGGGTCGGCGTTGGCAGTGGCGGTGGCGAGAACCACGTTTTCGCCGAGGCGGACGACGGCCGCGCCGCCGGCCTGCTTGGCCAATTTTCCGGTTTCAAACGAGATTTCTTTGCCGCCGGCGAGGTGTACGGTAACGCTAATTGCTTCTGGTTTCATGATGGGATCCTTTGAGGCAGTGTGAGCTTTGAGCTGTAAGGCTTGAGCGATGAGTGATGAGCAACGAGCAGCTTACTTCCCGCCCAGGCGTGGACACACTTCGGCATGTGCGCCTGCGGCGGTCGGAAGTAATGGTTGCGCTTGAAAAACGCACGTCTGGAACTTTCCTCAGTGCTGGGCCGTCTCTCCGGAGACGGTCTCCCAGAAATAGCCTGGAGGTGGATGACGAAATGGGTGCCCCATTTCTCGCGTCTTTTGCGAGAAGTGGTGATTTCCAGGCCAAGCAATTACTTGCGGATGCCGAGTTTCGTAATGACGGTCTTGTAGCGCTCGGAATCGTATTTCTTGAGGTAGTCGAGCAAGCGACGCCGCTTGCTGACCAGCATGAGAAGGCCGCGGCGTGAACCGTGGTCTTTCTGGTGCGTCTTGAAGTGCTCCGTCAATTGGCCAATCCGCTCGCTGAGCAGGGCGATCTGTACTTCAGGACTCCCGGTATCGCTCGCATGCGTGCCGTACTGGTCGATGAGGGATTTTTTGTGCTCTCTGGCTAACACTGAACCTGGTGCACTCCTGTCTTTGTCGTTTAATCGATTGTCTATGTGACGTTTAGAGAATATCACGCGGCCTTGTGGACCGTAAAGGATGCCAAGCTTTTGGTGCACCCTGCCCAAAAAAGAAACGGTTGCGCCACGCTTGGTGGTTTTCGGAGCGTGCACATAACCACCGCCCGGCGGGCAGGATAGTGCGCGAGACCTTCGGCGGCAGGCAGAAGGATTAGTGTAACGTCCCGTCCCCGCGTTTCCTGTCCTGGCCGAATGAGGAGTCCTTTATTCCTTCCGAAAATTCCCTACTAATACTCTGACCGAGTACAGTTGACCGACAAGATCGACAATGGAAGTCGTTGGTGAACATGGCAATTGCATTCATAACAGGAAAAGATGTTGAAAGGCTCAACGATCAGGAACTGAGGGCACTACTAAATGCTCTTCTGGTTGCAGATGCTGCTCAGCACCATGCTCCCCTTCAAGACGTTGATGTCAGTACGAGGAACGATGATCCAGATGCTGGGATGGACGCACGACTTGTTGGCGGGTGGTGAAAACGTGCTGCAGTACAAGGCTGGCAACTTGACAAAAGCTCTGCTCACGGACGAGTTCATGAAGCCTGGAGTTCAGACCACACTCCGAAATGGTGGGCACTACCTGTTTTGTGCGGGGCGTGACTACGTCAGCAAGGACGTCCAACGCCTGCGACGATGGGTTGGCCGTCGGTTGCCAGGGGACTTCGATGCAGAACATGCTTTCGAAGCTGCAGACCAGGAGGTCCTAAAGTTGGCGGAAGAGGGTTTTCGAAATGACATCGGAACAGACGAACTGCAGTGGCTTTCATCGCCTGAGGCTGAAAACGTCTGGTTATTCGGTAGACGATTAGGTTAGGAGAACTTGATACTCCGGAAACTTTTCGGGAGCGCATCATAAGTTTTGCACCGAACGACGTGAACTGTATGTTGCTCGCGAGCTACATTTCGGGACGAGGCATCGTTGCTGGCTCGCGAGTACGCAATCAGCTGCTGGACAGCGTCGCTCTGCAAAAACCTGCAGCTGCATTTGGTGCAATCTGGCGAGGCGAACCCACGAATTCCGGAGCCGAGCTCATTATTAAACTCGTTTCAGATGCGCGGGTTGCGGGTTCCGAACTTAGGGTGCTGATGTACGGCGGTTGGGTGGAGAAGTTAGGACCTGAGCACGCGGCCCGGATCGTAAGGTTGATGCTAAAGTCCAGCCCCGGGGAAAACGTAGAAGCAGTACTTGGGATCATCGACCACGCTGTCCATAGCAGTGCATTGTCTGTTGAACAATTTGGAGATCTCATCTGGGATGCACTTGGGACCAAGGTATCGCAGAGATCACCAATGTTCGATTGGTATTGGGGAAGGGTGGCCGACCTCGTAGTTGAAGTTGCCCCAGCCCGCTTCGCACAGCAGGGGCTGGCGGGGGCAAAAAGCTCGCACTGTCCTTGCAAAGAGCGCAGGGACAAGGACGGGACCAGGACGGCTTCGCGAAATTCAAAAGCCCCACTGCCTGCGCAAAGAACGCGCAAGAAATGGGGCACCTCTCTGTTCCTGATCAGCTGTTGATGGCTCTATACCGCTCCAGTCGGATTCTCCGCGCGGGGAGCTGTCGAGTTCCTACTTCACGCCCTTTTCCGGATTCCACGAGCCCTGCAGTTTGCGCGCGTAGACGATCTGGCCGACGTGGTATGCGTTGTGGGTACAGATGTTCGAGACCGCGGTGGCTACCGACGCGAGCTTCTGGTCGTCGGCAGATTCAACAAACTCTTCGTAGTCGGTCATCACCTGGTCGAGCTGCTTGACGATATCGCTCCACTGTTTGTCGTCGAACTTGGTGAAAGTTTCGTCGTTGGTGCCGTTGTATTTTTCTTCCTTACCCGTTTTGAGTTGTTCCAGCATGTGGCGATTCCAAAACAGCAGGTGATAGGCGAGCTGGCCGGAGGAGTGGAGTCCGCCGGAAGGCTGCCAACTGGCCTGCTGTGCGGTGAGTCCGTCAACCGCCACGTTAATCGGCACAAACCAGTCGGCCTTGTTGTGAGTGGTGTGCAGCTCATGGAGCAGGAGGCTGCGCAAGGTCGCTGGAGGCTGCTGGTTTTGCGCACACGCGAGAGAAGAGAACATCAGGACAAGAATCGCAGAGATCGCGGCAACAGCATGCTTCATCGGGATCGCTCCTTCACAGTAATGTGGGATGTCTTTTGAGGATAGACGCACTCTACGCGGGATATGTTAGCAGCGGGCGCACTCGTTGAACACAGGGAGTGGTCATGACCTGCTCCGGTTGGCGAATCGAAAAGTTTTGCAACGGCCCGTTCACAGGAGCGGGCTTTTTGTGTGGGTAGTCTCGGTGTGCGCTGCGAGTCATTGAGCTCTTCGAGCACTCTCCGTGCATTCTTCGTGCGTTGAACGTGGTGCGTTGAACATGCACGAACCCATTTTGGGAAATCGGAAGGACTATGCCAGATGGGCAGGCCCTTCCGGCTTGCGTCACTGGACCTAAGTGATCTATGCCTTCTCGCCGTTCCTCCCGCACGATGAAGAGGCTGCAGCCCGATAGAGCAGTTATTCGGTTGTAAGTCGGAACGCAGCGGCTTCTTACTCCCCCTGCCGTGCCGCTTTAGCACGGCATAAGAGGTTGAATTGTGAGACAGTTCTCGAGATGCGGAATCTCGTGTGGATTTCGTACGTTCCTTATTCTTTCTGCTCTTCTTTTGCTTGCCTCATCTGCACTGGCTGGTTCTGGACAGCTGACTGCAAATCCTTCCAACATTAATTTTGGCAGCGTCCAGATGGGCAGCGGCCAAACACAATCCGTTACTTTGACGAATCCCGGAAGCGCAAAGCTGATCCTGACGCAGGCTGCGGCGTCCGGCGCCGGGTTTGCGGTCAGTGGTCTCGCGTATCCTGTCACTCTGAATGGCGGACAAAAGGTCAGCTGCAACGTGACGTTTACGCCGCAGTCGACGGGCGCGAGCAGCGGGCGCATCGCGATTTCATTTCACAATCGGCACTACAACTCCGCCACTTACACGACGAGTTTGCCGGTCTCGGGCACAGGCGTAAGTTCAAGTCAGCTCACGGCAGCCCCTGCAAGTTTGAGTTTCGGTAATGTCACCACCGGTAGCAGCGCGTCGCTGACGGAGACGCTTACCAACTCGGGAGGGGCGGCTGTCACGATTTCGGCAGCGACAGCTACTGGCTCCGGATTTAGCGCTAGCGGCCTGACCGTGCCTGCCACATTGAATGCAGGTCAAAGTGTGAGCTTCAACGTGAAGTTCTCGCCCACTTCGGCTGGCGGTGTGAGCGGAAATCTCGCGATCACATCGAACGGTAGCAACCCGGCGCTGAACGTTCCGCTTTCTGGCACCGGTGCCGCACCCGGTCAGCTCACAGCTGCGCCGGCCAGTTTGAGTTTCGGTAATGTCACCACCGGCAGCAGCGCTTCGCTGACCGAGACGCTTACCAACTCGGGAGGAACGGCTGTCACGATTTCGGGAGCGACTGCTACTGGCTCCGGATTCAGCGCTAGCGGCCTGACTTTGCCCGCTACGCTGAATGCCGGTCAGAGTGTCGGCATTACCGTCATGCTCTCGCCGACTTCAGGTGGTAGCATCAGCGGTAATCTTGCGATCACATCAAACGCAACCAATTCGCCGCTGAACATTTCACTCTCTGGCACAGGCGTGACGCCGGGTCAACTCACGGCTGCGCCCACTAGCCTCAGCTTCTCCAGCGTAAACACTGGGAGCAGCGCGTCCCTGACGGAAACTGTCACCAATTCGGGAGGGTCGAGCGTCACGATTTCGGCAGCGACCGCGACTGGTGCTGGCTTCAGCGCTAGCGGACTGACTTTGCCCACTACGCTGAATGCTGGACAGAGTGCGAGCTTCAGCGTGAAGTTCTCGCCCACTTCCGCTGGCAGCGTCAGCGGGAACCTCGCGATCACATCCAACGCCACCAACTCGGCGTTGAACGTTCCGCTTTCTGGCACAGGAGTCGCACCAGGTCAACTCACGGCTGCGTCCACGAGTCTCAGCTTCGGCAACGTGAACACTGGGAGCAGCGCGTCGCTGACGGAGACTGTCACCAACTCCGGAGGAGCGAGCGTTACGATTTCTTCGGCAGCCGCTACTGGATTCGGATTCAGCGCTAACGGCATGACCTTGCCCGCTACACTGAATGCTGGGCAAAGTGTCAGCTTCAGCGTCGCGTTCTCGCCAACTTCAGGCGGTAGCGTCACCGGCAATCTTGCCATTGCATCGAACGCCACCAACTCGACTTTGAACGTTCCGCTCTCCGGCGCAGGCATCACCCCAGGTCAACTTACCGCTGCGCCCACGAGCCTCAGCTTTGGCAACGTGAACACTGGGGGCAGTGCGTCCCTGACGGAAACTGTCACCAATTCGGGAGGGTCAAGCGTCACGATTTCGGCAGCGACCGCGACTGGTGCTGGATTCAGCGCTAGCGGCCTGGCCTTGCCTGCCACACTGAATGCAGGGCAGAGTGTCAGCATAACCGTCATGTTCTCGCCAACTTCAGGTGGTAGCGTCAGCGGTAATCTTGCCATCACGTCGAACGCAACCAACTCGCCACTGAACGTTACGCTTTCTGGCACAGGCGTAACGCCGGGTCAACTCACGGCTGCGCCCACTAGCCTCAGCTTCTCCAGCGTGAACACTGGGAGCAGCGCGTCCCTGACGGAAACTGTCACCAATTCGGGAGGGTCGAGCGTCACGATTTCGGCGGCAACCGCGACCGGCTCCGGATTCAGCGCGAGCGGCCTGACCCTGCCTGCCACACTCAATGCAGGGCAGAGTGTGAGCTTCAGCGTGAAATTTTCGCCTACCGCAGCTGGCAGCATCACCGGCAATTTGGCCATCGCCTCCAACGCAACCAACTCGCCCTTGAACGTTCCACTCTCTGGCACGGGCGTGACGCCGGGCCAACTCACAGCGGCCCCGGCCAGTCTCAGCTTCGGCAACGTTACGACGGGCAGCAGCACTTCGCTATCAGAAACTCTGACCAACTCGGGTGGATCGCCACTAACGATCAGCCAGATCACGCCCGTCGGAACTGGCTTTGGCTTCAGTGGAGTCACTGTGCCGCTCACCCTGGGTGCGGCCCAGAGCGTGACGTTCACCGTTTCATTCGCACCGCAATCTGCGGGAAGCGTCACGGGAAGCCTGGCCATCACATCGACTGGTTCGAATCCTAATCTCTCGGTGTCGCTCACGGGAACGGGAACGCTGCCAGGGCAGTTGGCAGTCTCGCCCACAACCATCAATTTCGGCAGCCTCACGATTGGGACTTCTCAGAATCAGACAGGCACTCTCACGGCCAGCAACGCTCCGGTTACAGTGTCGGGGGTAGGGGTGAGCGGATCTCAATTTACTGTGAGCGGGCTCTCGCTGCCGATCACCATCCCCGCTGGGAGTAGTGCTTCATTCCAGATGACTTTTACGCCGACGGCGACTGGCGCGGCGTCGGCGAACGCTACGTTCGTCAGCAACGCCGCCAACTCGCCGAGTGTGCAATCACTAACCGGGTCGGGAACTGCACCGCAGCACAGTGTTTCCCTGGGATGGAATACGAGCACTTCGAGCGGCGTAGCCGGATACAACATTTACCGCGCAACCGCGTCCGCAGGTCCATTTACACGACTCAACTCCGCGCTGGATGCGGCTCCCTACGATACGGACACCTCCGTACAAGCCGGTCAGACCTACTACTACGTCGTGACCGCCGTGACCACCACGGGGATGGAAAGCGGGTATTCGAATGAGGTGCAGGTTGTGATTCCGACTCCTTAGCGAAACGGAGGCTCTTGGTGCCACGTTGCTGTTGATGGGTCGATCCCAACGGAAATCTCTGACTCTTCGGCGGCTATGGGCAAGTTCCGGGAACGACTGGCAATCTGAACGATCTGTGGATGTACATGCCGTAGATCGATGTGCGTCAAGACGGGCAGCGTTCGAGTTCACTCGCGCGGAACAAGACCTGTCCTCGGTTTCTCCTGCGGGGAACATTTCGGGCCTGCCTCGCGTACTCTTCAGTGCACTCCCATCCCTGACTGAAGGCGAACTCCCATGCAACGTTTCGCTGTCTCCACCATGGTGTCGTGTCTGATTCTTGTTTTCCTGGTCTGTCCTGCGGGCGCGCAAAGCGTTCCCGCATTCGACAAGATCCAGTCGCAGGAGGAACTTGTCAAAGCAGTCACAGCCCTCGACGCGGCGCTGTTCGACTCCTACAACAAATGCGATCTGGAGAAATTTGCTTCGTTCTTCGTGGATGACGTCGAGTTCTATCACGACCAGGGCGGAGTCACGCTGGGCAGAGCGGCATTGACCGAGAGCGTCAAGAAGAACATTTGCGGCAAAGTCACGCGGGAGTTAGTGCCGGGGAGTATGAAGGTGTACCCCATGAAGGGGTATGGCGCGCTGGAGATGGGAGTTCATCGCTTCCATCATCCCGGGCACGACGATACCGAGGGCGTAGGCGAAGGACAGTTTATCCATTTGTGGCAGTACAAGGACGGGGCGTGGAAAATTACGCGCGTCATCAGTTACGACCATCACGCCGCGGGCAAGTGACGAGTTCGAGGCGGACCGAGCGTACCTCGTTCTTATCCTTATTATTCGTGCGATCTCAGACAAGAGCGCAAACTCCCGTCTATCGCGGCTTTTCGGCTTAGCATTCCCGCAGCGGTCTCCGGTCAGGCCCTAGTACCTCAGTAACTTGTTCCGTCCGGTCCGAGCCTCGAACATCGAAAGGCTGGCATCGATTGGGGCGAAGCCAGCCACCCAGATTTTTCGCACAATCGAGTGTTCCCGCGTCGTTCCCACGCACATCCAAGGAGAAAACGAATGAGCAACAAGATTCTGATTGTTGGGGCATTGGCATGTCTGTCAGCCATGGCCGTGGCGCAGTCGGACCAGAGCAAGCACAAAACGGCGACTCAAGACCAGTCTGCAGCTTCGCGTGATGCTGCCTCCAGGCAGGCCAGCGGCAAGCGGATGCATAAGCCGATCACAGTGACGGCAGAAGCGTCGGGGCAGGACGCGCAGAACGGCAAAGTAAGCGGCAAGACGGCCGCCGATGACTGGCAAGCACCGTCAGCCAAAACCACCGACCCGAAAACTGCCCAAGCCCAACCTCGGGTTGCGGCTGGCGACGTGAACGTGGATGGAAAGGCCGACGCGGCCGCTCCGAAGAATCCGGCTCAAGGCACGGCGCAGAAAGCAACCGTCAGCACCACCAACTCAAACGTGATGAATCCGCGGGACGTTGCAACTGGACAGGCCAGCGGAAAACGTCAGCACGAGCCCGTTGCCGCGACCAAAGAGTCCAACCCGAAGCCGGAGCAAAAATAACAATCGTCTTCGATTCGGTGTTCTGATCGACAAGGCCCCGCTTGCAAGAGCGGGGCTTTGTGTTTTTAAGCTGCCGGGCCACACCCTCATTCCGAATCATCCTAGACGAACTCGGCGGCGACGAACTCGTGTCACGTCTTTCCACGGTTTTCTTGCCGCTCTCCAAAGTTTGCGAGCCCATCGTCGGGCCTTAGTCGCTCGCCCCGGGAGAATTCCTCTCCCATTCATTTTTTCTGGCCCGATCTGGCCCCTGATTTCCGCAGTTTTATGTGAGGGCCAGAAGAGAGGCAAATTTCGGCGTGCGCGGAGTGACCGATATCCCGCGATGAAAGAGATGACTTATGAAACGATTCGTGCAACAGGTACTGCTGGCGGTGAGTCTGAGCGGATTCCTGCTGGCGCAACAACCGGCAACAGTATCGACCACGAAAGCCAGCGTCGTACCGAATCTGGTGCGCTTCAGCGGAACCGCCAGTGATGTCAATAACAAATCGGGCAATCCGGCGATCGGCATCACCTTTGCGCTGTACAAAGACCAACAGGGCGGAGCACCCTTGTGGGTGGAAACCCAGAACGTCTCCGTCGATCGCAGCGGCCATTACAGCGTCTCCTTGGGAGGCACCAAGGCGGAGGGCGTGCCATCGGAGCTCTTCAGTTCGGGAGAGGCCAAGTGGTTAGGGGTGCAGATCGAAGGGCACTCGGAGCAGCCGCGCGTGTTGCTGCTGAGCGTGCCCTACGCGTTGAAAGCAGCGGATGCGGAGACCATTGGTGGATTGCCACCCTCGGCCTTCATGCTGGCGACCCCGACGAAGATTCGCGCGTCCGCTGCAAGCACTGATGCCAATGCGAACAATGCGAGTGCGCCACCGAGTTCTGCGGTCACTGGAACCGGCACCGTCAATTTTCTTCCCTTGTGGGACACGGCCAGCGACATCATCAGCTCGGCGGTCAGCCAAACCGGTACCGGGGCGACGGCCAAAGTCGGCGTTAACAACACGGCTCCGGCCTCTACGCTCGACGTAAAGGGAGGAACCACACTGCGCGGAACTGTTTCTCTACCTGCTACAGGCGCCGCGACGGCGACTGCGGGCAAAAGTTCGCAGTCTCTCAATATGGTTGCGTCGTCATTCAACAGCGGCACCAGCACAGCGGTGAACCAGACATTTCAATGGAAGGCCGAGCCGGCGAATAACAACAGCGCGAATCCTTCGGGAGTGTTGAACTTGCTCTACGGGCAAGGGGCGACCGCCCCGGCCGAGACTGGGCTCCGGATTGGCCCCAAGGGTGTAATCGCATTCTCGCCTGGCCAGACCTTCCCGGGAACTGGAACGATCACCGGCATAACGGCCGGCAGCGGATTGAGCGGCGGCGGCACTTCGGGAAACGTCACGTTGACTCTCAACACCGCCACTACCGATGGCCGCTACGCACAACTGGGAACGGCCAATGCATTCACCAAGAACAACACCTTTGCGGGCCTGGTCGGAATCGGCACAGCTGCGCCAGGCGCGCAGTTAGACGTCGAAGCGCCATCGACCAATCCGGTGGGAATTGTGGGGGCAACGACCAGTACGCAGTTCTTTGCGGCCGGCATTGTGGGTCATGCTACGGGAGCCAGCGGGGAGACGCGTGGAGTCTATGGAGTCTCCGACAGTCCATCCGGGATTGGCGTGCACGGCATCGCCGCGATCGGAGGGCAGTTCGAAACGGGCAACGGCACAATCTTTGTCGGTCGCGGCCAGGGTGCTACGCGCGTCACGATTGACTCGCTCGGGAATACAAATACCAGCGGCGCACTCAACGCGGGCGGAAGCATCAACGCTGGCGGCGGTTTCTTCTCGAGCGTGACGGGCGGTACGACCGCCGTCTTCGCCAGTTCGGACACTGGCACCGGCCTTTTCGCATCGGGTGGAACCGGCGTCATAGGAGAAAGTTCGACGGGGAATGCCATCTACGGCTCCAATGGCAGCGGAGGTTCCGGCGTCGTGGGCACCAATGGGGGGAAAGGACAGGGGGTCTTTGGCACCGCAACGGGCAGCAGCGGACAGGGGGTTCGTGGCGAGAGCTTCGGCACGAGCGCATCGAGCGGACTAGGTCCCGATGGCGTGGACGGAATTACGCACAGTGCGGCAGGATCGGGCGTCGCGGGCATCAACGATGCCTTCGGCGGCACGGGAGTCTACGGAGTTTCGAGGAATGGTGGTTTCGGATTTGTCACACCCAGCAATGTGCAGCAGGGTCTCGGCGCGGGTGGGTGGGTCAAAGCCATGGTGTTTGTCGATCCCTTCACCTCGAACGGAACGGCCATTACGCGTTGCTACAACTCGCAGGTCAACGGGTCCAACAGCAACACTCCGCCATGCGGGTTCACTATTCTGCATGAACAGCAGGGCCAGGATCTTATTGATTTTGGATTCACAGTCAACGACCGGTTCGTCTCCGCGACTTTGTTTGGGGGAAATGGAATCTCCACGTGCGTGTCTGATCCCGACAATTCCTGTCTGGCGGACGGCCTCTTCCCGCTGTCGTCGAGCCAAGTGCTGACTGAAACCACGGTCGGACTTGGCGCCGCGGTGGATGTGGCGTTCTGGGTGATCGTGTTCTGAGCGGAGAGAGGGGCATCAACCCGCGAAGCGGCTCACGCAGGGAAAACCAAGGGGACCTGCACGTCCCTGCGTGCGGCCCCTCTGGGAACTTCGGACGAACATTTGGGAGCGCTCTCCCCGAGAGGCAGCCCTAACTCACTAAGAGAATAGAGAATAAGCAAGTACTACTCGGTGCTCGAGTCGGAGAGGACATTCATGGAATGGCAGTCTTCCTACCCCGAACCCGCGTTCACCACACTCTGCACACTTTCTCTGCGGGCTTCACCATGGGCTGGCCGGGCTTGCACTGGAATGCCTGCTGAAATTCCTGCATGTTCACCACCACACCGTTGATGCGGAACTGCGCCGGTGAATGAGGATCGGTCATGGCACGCACGCGCAGGTCTTCGGGGCGATCGTTGGCGCAGTCCCACTGCGCGAAGCCGACAAAGAAGCGTTGCTCGGGAGTCAGGCCGTCCACCGGCGTCAGTTGCATGTCTTTGGTTTTGTCTTTCCAGGCCATGTAGGCGAGTAGCTCCCCACCTAGGTCAGCAACGTTTTCGCCCAGCGTCAGCTTGCCATTCAGGTGGACATCTTCCACCGAGACATAGCTGGAATATTGATCGTCGACACACTGCGTGCGCGCGTCGAATTTCTCGCGGTCTTCCTTGGTCCACCAGTCTTTCAAATTGCCGTGAGCATCGAACTGGCTGCCTTCGTCGTCGAAGCCGTGGCTGAGTTCGTGGCCGATGGTGCCGCCGGTGTCGCCGTAGTTGGGCGCGTCGTCCATTTTGGCGTCGTAAAGTGGCGGCTGCAGAACGCCTGCTGGAAAGTTAATGTCGTTCATCTGCGGATTGAAGTAAGCGTCGACCGTAGGGGCGGAGATATCCCACTCTCCGTGATCGACGGGCTTGCCAATCTTGTCGATGTCGCGCCGGCTCTCGAACTGGTGCGCGCGCTCGACGTTCCCAGCGAAGTCGTGCGGCGTGATTTGCACGGAACTGTAGTCGCGCCACTTATCGGGATAGCCGATCTTGTTGCGGATGCCGGAGAGTTTCACCAGCGCCTGCTGCTTGGTCTCGGGGCTCATCCAGTCCAGCGCGCGAATGCGTTCGCCCATGGCAGTCTCGATGCGCTGCACCATATCGAGTGTGCTCTGCTTGAGCTCCGGCGAAAACACTTTCGCGACGTAGACCTGCCCCAGAGCTTCGCTCAGGCTGTAGTCGGTGTACTGCACGCAGCGCTTCCAACGCGGCTGCATTTCCTTGGCTCCGCGAAGATATTTGCGGTAAAAGTCGAAACTCTCCTGCACGAATTTCGACGAGAGATACGGAGACGACGTGTCGATCACGTGGAAGCGGAAGTATATTTTCCAGTTCTCGATGGGCTCCGACGCAAGCATGGCGTTCATTTGCTTGACGAACTCCGGAGTGTCGACGTTGAGAATATCGAACCGCGGGTATTTCAGCTCGCGGTAGTATGCAGTCCAGTCGAAGTTCGGAGCCATCTGGATGAGGTCGGCGACTCTCATTTTGTGCACGAGTTTGTGCGGGTCGCGGCGATCCACGCGGGTCATGGAAGCCTGGGCCAGCGCGGTTTCCATGCGCATGATGGTCTCAGCATTCTTCTTGGCCACATCCGGGCTGTCGCCCGCTAGCTCGAATACCTTCTGCACGTGCTCGACGTAACGATCGCGGATCTCCATCGACTTGGCGTCGGTCTTGGTGTAGTAGTCGCGGTCGGGGAGAGAGAGGCCGCCCTGATCGACTTCGGCGATGACCTGTTCGGAGTTGTCGGGATCCTGCACGGAGCCGGCGCGGAAGAGCATGGAACTGGTGTAGGAATATTGCCGGAAGGTGAACTGCAGGTGCGCCACCAGCGGCGTGAGGTCCTTCGGCGACTTGACCTGCGCGATGGCATCGAGCTTCGACTGGATCGCCGTCAAGCCGCGATCTTCCACGGCGGGTTCGTTCATGCAGGCCGCGTAGAAGTCGCCCGTCTTTTGTTCCACGGCAGTGCGCTGCGGGCCTTGCGTGGCCGCCTGTTCCAGCATGCCCCGGAGGAAGGTCATGTTGTCCTCATGCGCCTTGGCGTAGACGGACCAGGAAGTCTGGTCGGGCGGGATGGGATTCTTCTTCTGCCATCCGCCGCAGGAGTAGCGGTAGAGATCGACGCACGGGTCGACGGACTTGTCCATCGAGGTAATGTCGAGGCTGGGAGAATAAGACAGCGTCGCATTGGAGGAGGACGAGTTCTGGGCGAAAGCGCCACAAGTCAGAAATGCAAAAGCCACGAAGCAAGAAGTAGTTCTGTTCATCAGAACCCTCAAGTTTCAATCGGAGGGATTGTATCGCGGACGCGCGTAGAAAAGCGTCGCGAAGCATTTCCAATCGGCGCTATAATTCGCGTCGATTGCATCGGAGGCGCCATCCAATAAAACCGTCAAAGTCCGGACGAGAGCGAGGACACGAATATGAAACTCAGCGAAGCGATTCTTTTGGGTAGTACGGTTCTGTCTCCGAGGGCTGGGGGACAACATTTCTCTGAGACGCAGCAAGGTTGCGCCCTGGGCATGGCGGCAGTGGCGCGGGGATGCACGTTTCACACGGTGAGGACGCCATTTCCTGAGAGAGACCGGCGTACGCTTGGCGTGGAGGGCGTTTGGGGGACTTGGGTGCTGCAGGAGGTGGAGCGTCCGTGCGACTGCTGGCGGATCTGGATACGGCGCCGGATGCGGATCAAGGAAGTCATCGCTCACCTCTTCGACTACCACGTGATGTCACGGAAGAATTGGACATTGGAGCGGCTCGTGGCGTGGGTGGAGACGGTCGAGCCCAAGGAAGTTACGGTAAGCATCTCGTGGCCGAGGATTCCGCGGCTAGCATCATTGCGATCGGAGCCGGCGAAATTGCAGGAAGAAGCGGAGAATTGGCAAGCAAGACGTCGGGCGTTTGAGGCGCGGCATCAATCGGCGCGAAGCCGCGGCTGAAAAGAAGCTGTAAGCCGTCAGCTATCAGCTGTCAGCAAGACTGTCGTTGTACGGGTTCGAGGATGGGCCGCGGTTTTAAGCATCCCTGCGGGACGCGGATCCGATCGGTGCGTGTTACCCGGCGGTGAAACGCCGGGCTACTATCAGGCGTCCGCGGACGCTTTTCTGAGTGTTCGGGTTTCGTAACAAGCTTTGGTGGGGGTCCTTTCGTCCGGCAGAACACTTATAGTGGCAGCCGATTTTCATTTTCCGGGGTGAGGTTTCGTATGGCAGGAACGAGCGTGCCGGTCCCAGATCCGGTCTCCGCAGCCAGCGCGCAAGCGCTCCTTGAACAGATCAATCAACTCCAGGAGCGGATCAAGGCATTGGTGCAAACTGGAGGGTGCTACGCGGACATGCAAAGCCAGGTCGACACAGCGCGATCGCAGCTAACGAACGGGAATTTTGTGGGCGCGCAGGTGACGTACGCAGGCACGGCATCGGCGGTGTGCCGCGCGGAAGCCAGCAGCCAAGCCGAGCCGATGGCCTGGATGCTTTTGTGGGTTGAATTGGCGTATCTTGTCGCGATTCTGGTACTCGGATACCTGGTGCAGCGATACCCGGATTTTTGGCTGTGGGCAGGGTTGGTCGGCCTTTACGCCAAAGCCGCATGGTTCGGGTCGGTGGGCGGAGTGACGATCGGCATCTACGGCCTCTACACGCACATTTCCGCGAAGGATTTCGATCCGACGTTTCGGTTGTGGTACATCTGCAAACCAGTGATGGGGGCGATTTTCGGG
Organism: Candidatus Sulfotelmatobacter sp.; assembly: GCA_035695545.1. Lineage (GTDB taxonomy): Bacteria > Acidobacteriota > Terriglobia > Terriglobales > Acidobacteriaceae > Sulfotelmatobacter. The sequence goes on from DASRRV010000149.1 coordinate 26,354, forward strand.
TGGTTCGTGGTGGTGGCGTTCTACGTGGGATTGGTGTCGGCTGAGGGTTCCACCGTACACGTGAATGTTCCGCAAGTGACTTACGCCATTGCGTTTCTGGCAGGCTTCAGCGAGCGTTTTACCATTAAAACGATCGACCGGCTCATGACCGTGCTGACGGTCGGGGAAGACACGAGCAAGACCAAGGATAAAGATAAACCGAAAGTGGCCGGTTCTTCCCTTCTTCCGTGAGGCTGAGAATCAGGACTGAGGCCGAAATTGGGCGCACGAATTAACCGGCGATTCATCAAATACAGGGTATGATCAAGGAGATGCCTTATATCTCGGAACATCTCATCAGCCTTCGCCAGGAAATCGCCGACTTAAAGAACCTGAACGCCAAATTCACGGAAAAGGGCGACCACACCGCGGTCGACCAGACCGCCCTCGAGTTGCGCACGAACCGGTTGCGCGAGATTAAGCGGGAGTTGTCGCAGATGTTGAACCGTCCGGACGATCCTAAGGTGTGGTGGGAGCGGTCGCGGCGGGGGAATTTGTCGGCGTAGTCCCCGTATATTACCGTTCGTTTCAAGCGTCCCATCCGGGACGCGGCCTTCCCTTTTGCAGCTTTCCCGGCGATGAAACGCCGGGCTATTGTCAGGCGTCTCCGGACGCTTGGCGGCGCGCGCCCGAGTCCTTGCTTGCCATTTACGGCGTCAGTTGAGCCAGGCGCTGGGCGACTTCGGCTAGAGCGGTTTCGAGGCCTTCGGGCTTTGGAACGCCGCCTTGCGCCATGTCTTTGCTGCCGCCGCCGCGGCCTCCTAGTTTTGCCATTGTTTCTTTCAGCAATAAGCCCATGTCGTACGGCTGTCCCGGGGATTGGGCGAACACCAGCGACGGTTGCGGCGAAGTAGCCGCCAGCAGCGCGACTGCATTCGACGATAGGCGCGTGAGCTTTTGCGCTAGCAGCTTCACGAAGTTCAGGTCGCGATCGGCGAAGATGCGGACGACGATTTTTCTTCCCGCGGTTTCGGGAGTTTCGGCCAACAAAACCGAGACTTGCGCCGCGGCTAGTTCTTCCAGTGACTGCTCGCGCTGCTTGCGCAGCGAGCGGATCTCGTCGAGTGACTTGCGGGCCTGCTGCGGGACGTCGTAGATGTGCGCGGAAAACAGTCCTGCGGTCTCGGTGAGCGCGGTGAAGTCGCGGCGGGCGGTGGCAACGGCGCGTTGTCCGGCAACGAATTCCACACGCCATCCCTGGCGGACCTTCTCCGCTTTGCGCAGCAGGATGCAGCCGATCTGTCCGGTCTGGCTGACGTGGGTGCCACCACAGGCGCTGAGGTCGAATTCGCGGATGTCGATCAAGCGGAGTTCGTCGCGTTCGGCAGGCGGAAGTTTGCGCAGGCCGAGTTTCCCTGCCTCATCGCGGGTCACGAAGCGGACATCGACTATGCGGTTCTCGAGGATGATCTCGTTGGCGAGGCCCTCGGCGGATTCGATCTGCTCTTTAGTCAGCGTGGACGTGGCAGAGTCGTCTGTCGCCAAGTCAATGGAGCAGTAATCGTCGGCCATGTGGAACGAAACAGTCGGCAGGTTGTGGAGGCGGATGAAGGCGGCGGAAAGGACGTGCTGTCCGGAGTGCTGCTGCATGTGGTCGCGGCGGCGGGTGGCATCAATCAGGCCGCGGACGCGGGTTCCGGGGCGTATGTCTTTTGGCGGAGCTTCGAGGTAATGGACTACTCTGCCATCTTCAGCGTCGGCCACTTCGGTGACGCGGAGTTTCACGTCGCCTTCCGTGGTAAGCCAGCCGGTGTCGAAGATCTGTCCGCCGCTGGTGGGATAGAAGGCGGTGCGATCAAGGATCAGCGCGGGGCGCGCGCCTTCGGTCATCTCGCGGACTTCGGCGTCGAAATCGTAGAGAAAGGAGTCGTGGTAATAGAGGCGGTCGGTCATGAGGAGAGAGATTATTTAACCACAGAGGGCACAGCGGAACACGGAGGATGCACGGATCTCAGTAAGGGCCGATAATGCCACCGATCTGGCGGGTTGCGGGCTTTGCGGCTTGCACGGGCTTCGCGGGCGAGGGCTCCCGCGCCACACTTGCGTCTAATACATCCAGATATTTCAGACCACTTCCTGTGTTGAACAGGACTACCGTGTCTTCCGGTTTGAAGAACCCGTTCGCGCGGAGTTTGCGGTAGGCGACCAAGCTGGCGGCGCCTTCGGGGGCCGCGAAGACGCCTTCTACTTTGGCCCAGTGGCGCGTCGCTTCTACGATTTCTTCGTCCGTCGCTGCGATGGCGGTTCCCTTGCTCTTCATTAATATGTCGAGGATCAGGTAGTCGCCGTAGGGCTTCGGCACACGCAGGCCGGAGGCCAACGTGGCGGCGTTAGGCCACATTTCTGCGGTTGGCCGACGTTCATCCCATGCTTTCACTATGGGCGCGCAACCCGCAGATTGCACGGTGATCATTCTCGGGCGCTCTGGACCGATCCAGCCTAGCGCTTCCATTTCTTCGAAGGCCTTCCACATGCCTAATAGGCCGACGCCGCCGCCGGTGGGATAGATGATGCCCTGCGGCATTCTCCAGCCGAGTTGCTCGGCGACTTCGTATCCCATGGTCTTCTTGCCTTCGACACGATAGGGCTCTTTGGTGGTGGAGACGTCGAACCATCCGTCTCTTTTCCAGGAGTCGGACTCTTTCAGCTCGCCGACTTTGCGGGCGCAGTCGCTGATGAGGCCGTCGATCAGCGTGACCTGAGCGCCGTAGTAGTCGCACTCGATGCGGTTGGCCATGGGGACATCTTTCGGCATAAAGATGTGAGCTTCGACGCCGGCGGCCGCCGCATAGGCGGCGAGAGCTCCGGCGGCGTTTCCGGCCGAAGGGATGGCCAGCTTCTTCAGGCCGAAGTGTTTCGCCATTGTCACACAGGCAGAGAGACCGCGCGCTTTGAAGGAGCCAGTGGGATTGAGGCCTTCGTCCTTGATGAGGACGTTGGGGTATTCACGGCTGGCGAGCATGGGCGTGAAGCCTTCGCCTAGGGAGACGGGATCGGCTTCGGGCAGGATGGCGTCGTAGCGCCACATGGTGGGAGCGCGTCCGGCGAGTCGCGCGGAGGAGAAGTTGCGCTTGATGGTGAGCAGATCGTAGCGGGCGTAGAGGACGCCAGCATCTTTGGGGCAGACGGACTGCGGACGATCGGCGGGATAGTGCTCGCCACAGCGGGTGCATTCGAGGTGAGTCAGCATGGGAATTTTGAGTCTAACATCCGCTCGGGCTATCGGCTTTCGACTTCTGGCTTTCGGCTTTCGGCTTCAGGAACACCTCCGAGTGCATGGGACTTTGATTTCTTAGACAAAAATGGCTTGCTGATGTGTCATATGCAAGAGTCGATCATTCAGGGCAGGTGAGGTTGGAGAGACGAACAAGCTCACGCGCGAGTTGGTGAAGTCGTTGTATGAGAAGCACGGGGCGGCGCTCGTGGCGTACGCGTGCAGCCGGGGGCTGGATTTTGCGTCGGGGGAAGATATGGTGCAGCAGATTTTCCTGAAGCTGCTGCTAGGCCAGGCGGCTCCCAATCAGCCACCGATCGCGTACTTGTATCGCGCGGTGCGCAATGCATCCATGAACCTGCGGCGCGACCGGCGGCATGAAGTGGAACTGGCGGGAGAAGAACTGTGGTTGACCCATGCCACCGCGGACAAGGCTCACGTTCTCTCGCTGCAGCAGGCGCTTCGTGAGTTACCGGACGAACAACGCGACACCGTGTTCTTGAAAGTCTGGGGCGGAATGACGCTGCAGGAGATCGCGGAGGCAGTCGAGGCACCGCTGAATACGGTGGCATCCCGCTATCGCTATGCGCTCGAAAAACTGCGTCAGCAATTTGCCCCGAATCTGACTGTTAAGGAATAGCCATGCGGAAAGACGATGATCTGGAGAAATATTTGAGCGAATTTCGGCCGCGCGCTGTGCGGCCACTCGAGATGCCTCGCTCCGAGCCTGCGGCTTGGCCGAAACGCCTGACCGTAGCAGCGATGGTCCTGATATGCGCGGGAGGCGCGCTGTGGTACGCGGGGCGACGTGGAACGGGCGTCGCGCCGACGCCGACGCAGATGGTACGTGTCGAGGTTTCTACAGGGACGGGCGAGATGAATCCGTTTGCTTTGACCAAGCTGGCGCTTGAGGACGACGGGAAATTCCAGGCGCAGCTGGCGGCCGAGTCGCGTCTGATGCTGCCCAACTTTCACAACGAACAGAGCATGTTGCGCGTTCTGGCGAAGGAGTAGAGCGATGAGAATAAGGCTATCCATTTGCATTTCACTTCTGTTGCTTGGTTCTGGCAGCGTCTGGGGGCAGGTGAAGACTCTGCCCGAAACGCGCAATGCGGCCTTGCGTTATTGGCAGGCGTTTGCGGAACTGAAAGATCCTCCGCCTGATAAAACGGTCCAGTCAGAAATGGAACAAGCTCTTTCCGGAAGAGAAGCCTGGGACGAGGCGCGGCTGGGCGGAATCGTGGCCGCGAACGAGATCGCGCTGGGCATCATGCAGCGGGCCACAAAACTTCCCGATTGCGACTGGGGAGTGGAATACAGCCGCGGGCCGGAAGGATCGATAGCGTTCGTTCCGCGGGCGCATGTGCTGGCACGGCTGAACACTTTGCGGGGAATTCGCGAGTTGACGCAGGGACGACCGCAGGCCGCGGTGGATACTTGGGTCGCCGGAATCCGTTTCGCGCAGGATCTGACCAAAGGCGGTTCGCTGATTTTCGTCCTTACGGCAAAGAGCGTTCTGCTGCAGGAGATCCGGACGCTGACCGCAGTGTCGAAACAGGGGCGGCTAAATGCGGCGCAGAAAAAGCAACTCTTCACGGCGATGAACGCCCTCCCTGAGGACGGCTTCGACTGGGGCCTGGCTTGGGAGATGGATGAAGCTGGGACTGATGTCTTTTTCGCGGAGATGCAGCGCTCGCAGAAACCGGCGACGCTGTTTGAAAAGATAATGGGACAAGCTGCTCCCAAGGAATGCATGCCTCCTAGCACGCAGCAAGTCGAGCTTTACCATGGGTACATGAGCGACGTGGCATCGGCTCTGCGACTACCTCCGCCTGTGACCAGGGGCCGCCTCGTGGAACTGGAAAGCAAGGCACAGAACATTTGCGAGACGATCCGGCAGGCGATTCCCTCTCCAGAGCGGGTGAATGACGCACGGGAGGAGATCGCTACGGCGCGCGGAGATCTACTGGCGGCGCTGGCGGGGCGGTAGGACATCGGCTTTCGGCTGCCGGCTTTCGGACTGGGCACGGCTTCAGCGGTTGGGGCTTTGTTCGGATTTCGTTGGAGTGGGCTCTTCTTCTTTGCCGGCCATCGCGGACTTAAAACCTCGAATGCTTTCGCTTAGTCCTTTGCCTAGTTCCGGCAATTTCTTTGGTCCGAAGACCATGAGTGCGATTCCGGCGATCACGAGCAAGTGCATCGGTTGAAACAAACCTTCGAACATGGATTCTCCTTGGAAATGACTTTTGCGAGAAACTGAAATCCTTGCGAGAGAAAATGGCGCGGGCTTCGAAGGCCCGCGCCAACGTTGAATTAACACGCTCGAAGATCAGTGATCGCCGCGGCGGGCATCATCAGCATCTTCGGCTAGATCCTGGAGCAACTCGAAAAATTGTTTGGACTGTCCGATGAAGAGGCCGTCCCCGGTGAGCGCATGCACCGCTCCCATGGCCGCGCCCTTCGTTTCCGTGGGACGGATGATGGAGCATGGCGGGAATTGGCGGCTGAGGAACACCGTCGGTTCCGGCATGATCAGGTTAGTCTGAAAATTTTCTCCGCCAAGCGGTGGAGAGTTCAGGTCGGGGAATGTGACCGAGACGCCGGTGACGGGATCGATCACGTTGGCGGCCGGAACGACATTTCCCGCCTTGTCCTGCCAAGTCTGGAAGTGGCAGATTTCGGTTCCGCCGATGCTGAGCAAGATGCGCAGAACTTCTACGTTGGTGGCGCGCTGCGCCAGCTGTGGATAGAGGCTGCTGCCGCCCTGCTCGATCCAGGCAAAGTGGAATCCAGCGGTGTTGGCGACGGCTTGCAGGAATGACGAGTTGCTAACGTCCGCGTCTGTTCTGGGAATCGCGGTGTGCCGCCCCACTGCGAGGGTGGGAATGGCGTGACGGAATTTGTCTCCGAAGTCCGGGTTGCCGTTGCGGCTGCGGTACCGGGTCCACCAGTCGGTGTGCACGGAAAGCTGCGTCAGGTTCGTAATACGGCCGAACGTCTTGTTGGAACCCGCAGCCTGGCTGGCGGGCAGAGTGCGAAAGGCATCGAGATTGACGGTGTCCGCGCCCTTGGACTTGAGGTAGGCGTTGAGGAACACCTCGTGGCTTAACTCATCTTCTGTATTGTCGGAAATGTACTGATCCATGTCACCGTCGAGCTGCTTGATGTCCCCGGTGTAGTCGGTGTTTCCTCCGGTGACTTGCGAGGGATAGCCGGGAATCAGTTTGCTGGCTAGTTTCGAGACTTCTCCATCTTGCACGCCAGCGAGTTCGTTGTATTGCAGCCAGATGTCGCTCTCGATGATTTCTGCTGCGGCGACGAATCGCAGGATGGCAGCATCGCCCTTGCTGAGAGAGTTGCTGCGATCTTCCGCCTTCGCCCCAACGCGCAACAGTGGAGCTGCGGAAAGCGCTGCCCCGGCCACGCCGAGGCCTTTCAGGAATGAGCGCCGTTCGAAGTGGCGCGAGGGTCGAGGGGCCGATTGTTCGTTTGTGGTGCGCTGTTTGATTTCGGACGCAGGAGTAAAGGTGGGCGGCGACGTTCGGTCACTCATATTTTCACACTCCAGATTGTTTGCGATAACACTGCGGAGGACAGGGACTTCCGAGGTCAACGTGATTGGAGAATAGAGCGGGCCGCGCGTGAAGGTGTCACGAGGGAGTTAGAGAGTTGTCAAAGAATCGTCTTGGTTGGGCGGTTGGCTCATTTCTATAAAGGTCGATGTTCTCTGCATCCTCTGGGAATTTCTCGGCGTCCTCCGCGATAAAGAGCTTTTGACCGCCGAGTTCGCGGAGAAGGGCTTAGGAGATCGCAGAGGACAGATCAGCTACCAGAGAGCTCACCCTGCCTTGCCCTTTTGCCGTCACGGCTATGTAGAACAACCCGGCATGCCAATGTAGAATCCCCTTTTAACGGAAGGGTCCATGCCTCGACACTTCACAAGATTGCTCCTCGTCGCGGGGATGGCCCGGTCGATCGCATGCATCGCGACGGATTCTGCCGACTATCGCGCCGGTTCCCTGTCGAAACAATCGCCGCAGCCAATCTATGCGGGTGATCCTCATGATACGTGGAACCGTATCTTCTATCTTCCGTTCACGCGGACCGTAGAGTCACGGCTCACCGATGATTTCAAAGAGCAGGGCCCCTTCGTCACTCTCGACAATGTGTTGGGGAATCCTTCACTGGCAGTGTCGAAGGGGATGTTTGAGCGCGTTGAAGCATGAGACCGGGCGATTGATCCGCTCTACCCAAATTTCTTTAACTCGAAGGGAGCTGGATATGTGCTCGTGGATCCGCAATTTGCGGAACTCAGACAGGCGTTGAAAGAGGCCTGCGCCGAAACTGCGCCACGTCCGGCGCTGCAGCGGGCGCTGATGCAGTCTGACGTCTGGGCTGCGTACGACATTTGCAGTCGACGGCTGCAACTGCTGGGGTAGTCGGAGATCGCGCGCGCGAACTGCAGAGGCTTCTCGCGCACTTCATCGGCAAGCTGGCGCTGACGTCGCAGGAGGTTGCATCTCTGCCGCGAAATTATCTAGGGGCTCAAAGCAGCCTCAAGCTGCCGGAGCTCTTCAACGAAAGCAGCGGATGGATTGAGGTGGAATGGTTCGCTGGCCGTCTGCACGACTCGATGGACAACCACCGGCGAGCTGCCCGCGTATTTTTGAAGCCGCGAACTGAGCCGCAGAAATTTCTTGCCGAGCTGAATCAGAGAATTCGCAATCACGAAGATCCGCTTCCAGAGATGGGATTCGCGGTCTGGACGCAGCGGCCCTAGTGACTCAGGTTCTGCTGATCGATCGAAGCGCGAAGGTCGTTCCCAGCCCTCTCACTTATGATGTGCAGCTTCGGCTCTCGGTGAGGGACGGGCAAGGCAACTTCAAGAGCGCAACGGTTGAAGAATACGAATTAAGCCGCAAGGCGATCTGGGCGGATGCCTCTTCCAGAGGACTTGTTCGGTTGGGACCGGATGCGCTAGCGTACCTGCCAGCCTCAGGAAATGACTTCACCTTCGCCTCCCCGACGGTGGGTGAAAGAGAAGCGAGACCACCGATCCTGGGACATTTGCGGCGAAGGTGCCAGACTTGCCATGAGGAGATCGGCGTCAATACCTTTCACATGATGCAGATCCGGGACGCGCGACAGCGGGGGTCCATCGACTTAGACCCGCCCAAGACCAGCACGCGCGCTTCGTGGCCGAACAAAAAATGAAGGACAAGAGTAGTTTCCTGCCGCTCAGCCGGCCTCATTGGAGCAGGTAAAAGCCCTCGCCCAGAGTGCAACAAATTGCACCGCCCTATCTCGAAGGCCGACCATGGCTCGGTTCAGCGTTGAATCTAGGGAGGTTAGAACGCCCTGAAATATCGAACAGCTTGCAGGTTTGGCCCGCTGAGTGCACAATCTATGGTGTCGAAAGACACCCATCTGGCTGTCGAGGAGCCCCAGTCTCCCGGCAAGGAGTTCACAATGAAGAATCGCATATTTTTCGCGCTGCTATTGTCCGCATTACTTGCACTGCCCGCGTTCGCGCAGGGCGGAGGAGCGGGCTCGTCAGGCCAGACGGCTCCGGCTTCCACCACCACCGATACGAGCGGACCGCTGCCGGCTCCAAGCACAGACTTCTGGGACGGAGACGATCCCAACCTGGTAAATCTGGTCACGCATCCGTTTGCCAGCAAGAAGTACGTGCAGCGCATGACTCGTCCCATTCAGGATCGCCTCAACGAACTGGATGAGATCACGGCGACCAACCACAAGACGATCGAGGACATTGATACCCGCTCGCAGCAAGGTATTCAGATGGCGTCAGAAAAGAGCAGTCTGGCCGACCAGCACGCCAGCGACGCCGCGAACAAGGCTCAGATGGCGCAGACGACTGCCACCCAAGCCTCGACCCGCGTGACGAACGCGCAACAGGTGGTTGACAACCTCGACCAATACAAAGGCACCGCGCAGACTGAAATCCGCTTCCGTCCGGGGCAGACCGTTCTGAGCAAACAGGCTAAGGACGCGCTCGACGAGATGGCCGCGCCGCTGAAGGATCAGCGCAGTTACATCATTGAGGTCCACGGATTCTCTCCGGGTCATGGTCAGTCCGCGATCGCGAGTTCGCAGAAGATGGCAGATTCGGTTGTGCGTTATCTTGTGCTCAACCATCAGATTCCCGTTTACCGCATTTACACCATGGCTATGGGCAACACTCCCGCTGCGGATGGGACCATGGCCAAGGTCAGTACCGGAGCGCGAGTCGAAGTCAACGTGATGAAGAACGATCTGATGACCTCGGCGAAATAGCATTTCAGAAAAGCTAACAACGAAGGCCACATCAGTTTTCTGATGTGGCCCTTTCTTTCGTAGAGACACCCTGTCAGTAACGGTTTTAGGCGGCCATCTCGTACAGGAATTCCACGTACGAGCGCACGGCGCCATCCATGCCCAACACCTTGGGATTGGAAGACTCGATCAAGTAATACTCGTCGGGCGCGTGGGCGCCATCGCCGTGACCAAGGCCAAAACCGCCAGCGGGCAGCCGCAGAGGATCGCCCGTGAAGACGAATCCCGGCCACGATCCCGCACTCCGCGGCAGCACGATCGGATCGACTCCTTTCGCGCGGTAAACCTTCAGTTCGGTCTGAATGATTCTGGCGTCAGGCGAGGTGCTGTTCGGATCGTAGCCTCCGGTCATGTTGACTTCGATGTCGGCGAATCCCTGTTTGGCCAAGTGGGCCTTCAAAGCAGCAAGAGCTTCGGCCGCAGTCATGTCCGGGACAAGACGCAGATCGAGTTTCGCGACAGCGCGATGCGGAAGGATTGTCTTGCCGCCGGGTCCGGTGTAGCCGCCGACCAGGCCCTCGATGTTGACCGTGGGGCGGGAGATCAGCATTTCGAGCGACTCCTGCCAGCCGACGTCGTTGATCCAATGCTTGACGCCGTAGGCCTGCTTGGCGAGGCTCTCGTCCATGCGTTTCGAGGCGGTGGCGATCATGTTCTTCTCTGCGTCGGAGAGCGGGCGGACTCTGTCGGCGAAACCGGGGATCGCCGGCGTATTTCCGTCGGCGGAGACCAGAGTATTCAGCGCGTGAATGAGGCGCCAGGCGGGGCTGTCGATGCGGGCTTTTTCGCTGGAGTGCACATCGTGTGTGGGACCGCGTCCCCAGTGTTCGCCACTGGAGACGAGTTCCAGTTCGATTACACCTTTGGCGCCGAGTTCCACGGTAATGCTGCCATCGAGATCCTGCGAGGCTTCGGGCAGGAAGATCCCTTCCGTTTTCTTGAGGGCTGCAATAACTTCGCGGCGGCGGACGATCTGCGGGAAGTGCGGCGATCCGATTTCTTCCTCGCCCTCGGCGACCAGCACGAAGTTTATGGGGAGTTTGCGCCCGGCGCCGCGAATGGCGTGCAGTGCGGCCAGGAACGTAGCTTGCGGCCCTTTCTGATTGACCGCGCCGCGGCCGATGAGAACCTTGCCGAGGCCGGGTTTGTCGATGAGAGCGGCGTCCCATGGGGGCGAAGTCCACTCTGACGGAGTTACTTGCTTCACGTCGTACATGAAGTAGACGCCGATGGTATGGGAAGCGCCGGCGTCGAGCGTCGCGAAGATGCCGGGCTGCCCGTCGGTGGGAATCTTTGTAACCGACTGAAAACCCGCGTCGCCGAGCATCGCCATCGTTAAGTCGCAGCCTTCGCTGACTCCGCGGTTTTCGGCGGCGATGGAGGGCTGGCGAATCCAGGCTTGCAGGCGCTTTACAGATTCGTCGTGTCGCTTTTCGATCTCCGCCCAGACCGGCTTCAGGTCGGCTTGTTCAGCGTGCATAAGGCGTGGGATTGTAAGCGTGGCGGCGGCAGCGGCAGAGCCAACAACAAAGTCGCGTCGATTCATGGACGAGAGGTTAACGCGGACGAGCCGCGATGTCTACGGGCCGGAGAAGAACTGGGCCGAAGAAGGAACGGTGGGTTAGTATCGATGGGAGCATGGAGGAGAACGAGCATGAAGAAATTTATATTCGGGCTGATTCTGGGCTTAATCGCGGTTCCCGTGCTGGTTTACATGTACTTTTCTTCGGGGAGCGCGCCGGTAGCGACGTCGGCGCCGCCGATGCCTTTTGAGAGGACGATGGCGCGGATGGCGCTGCATGCCCGTTTGGAGAAGGAGATGCCGAAAACGGCGCCACCAGTCCCCGCGGACGATGCGGCTTACGCGGCCGGAGCACAGATATACAAGGAACACTGCGCCGTTTGTCATGGACTGCCGGGCCAGGTGAAGACGGCAATCGCCAAGGGAATGTTTCCGGTACCTCCTGTCCTCCTCGAGGGAAAGGGCGTGACGGATGATCCGGCGGGAGAGACCTACTGGAAGGTTGCCGGAGGGATTCGCATGACGGGAATGCCGGGGTTCGACAAGTCGCTCTCGACCACACAGATGTGGCAGGTCAGCCTGTTGCTGGTGAATGCGGATAAGATGCCGAAGGCGGTGAAAGATAGCTTGAGCGTGGCGGCAACGCCGGCGAGTGTAGATGTGATGATGATGAAGAAAAACTAAACATCCGTCGGCGCGCCTGGCGGGCTCAGGCGTCCCGCCGGAGCCCGGTTTCAGTCCTTGACCCGGGCGTTGAAACGCCGGATTACTATCGTTGGTCCTTCCGGACCGGCCGTCCTCGGACGGGAATCACTGCATGCTATAGTGCGATTTCACAATGGGATCATTTCTCTTCTTTGCGTTCTCGTGGTGGTCGATCGCGCTGCGGATTGTGGCCATTATCCACTTCATCCGGCGGCGGCCGGATTTCTTTTGGATCTGGGTGATCCTGTTCCATTGGGTGGGAGCGCTGGTTTACATCGTGGTCGAAGTCCTTCCTGACGCGGGGTTGCTGCGGAGTTCTTTCCAGGTTTTTCCGCGGCGGAAGCGCATTCACGAGTTGGAACGGATTGTCCTCGACAATCCTTCCGCAGGAAACTTCGAGGAGCTTGGCCTGCTTTATCTCGACGACGGTAACTATGCCCAGGCCCGTGCCTGCTACGATAAAGCAATTTCTTCGCGAACGGATCACGTGGATCCGTTCTACCGGCGAGGCGTGGCGGAAGTTGAACTGGAAGACTTCGCTGCGGCTGTGCCCGACCTGGAGCGCGCCGTCAGTTCCGATCCTGACTACGACTTCCATCGAGCCAAGGGATTGCTGGGTTGGGCGTACGCGCAGACCGGTCAGGCGGAAAAGGCGAACACGATGTTTCGCGAGGCGATCCGGATCTCGACCATCTCGGAAACCTATTACCACTACTCGCAATTTCTTCAGTCGCAAGGACGCATCGCCGAGGCCCGGGAGTGGGCGCAGAAGATTCTCGATAAAAAACCAACAATGCCGGGATATTTGCGGCGCCGCGAGCGGCCGTGGTTCCGAAAAGCGAGTTCGTTGTTGGGGAAGCTGCCAGCTTAGAGCACGCGGGCATCGGTCCACACAGGGAGCGATGGTAAACTTGTAGGTGGTGAAGAGTTCCAGACCCTCCATTCGGCTGCTGGCGACCGACATCGACGGCACGCTGCTCAATCCCCAATTTCAAATTTCTGATGGCGACGTGGCGGCGTTGCGCCGGGCACACGCGTCGGGAATTGAGATTGTGCTGGTCACCGGTCGCCGGCACACCTTTGCCCTGCCCATCGCGAAACAGCTCGGATTTGACTTGTGGTTGATCAGTTCAAATGGAGCCGTGACGCGGTCACTGGCTGGAGAGACCTTTCATCGCGACCTATTGCCGGCGGAGACGTGCCAGCGGCTCTGCGGAGCGATGCAAGAATTTCGAGGCCATACCGTTCTTACGTTTGACCAGGAAACCAAGGGTGCGATCGTGCTGGAGCGGCTCGACGAACTGGGCGTCAGCATCCGGCGCTGGCTTGAGAAGAACATGGAATTTATCGAGTTTGTGATTCCCCTGGAGAAGGCGTTGGGGAAAGATCCGGTGCAGGCGATGTTTTGCGGAACAATGGCGCGGATGAAGCAGGCACTGCGGGCGCTCGAGAGTGCGGGCATGGATGGTTCCGTCACGGTGCTGCGGACGGAGTATCCGGAGCGGGATTTGTCGATGATTGACGTCTTAAATACGGGTTGTTCGAAGGGTCATGCGCTGGAACGATGGGCACTCCGGCGAGGATTCCAGCGCGAAGAGGTCATGGCCGTCGGTGACAATCACAACGACGTTGAGATGCTTGAGTTCGCCGGGTATCCGGTTATCATGGGGAATGCCTGCGAGGAATTGCGCGGGCGCGGATGGACCCTGACTCGTGCAAACCACGATTGTGGGGTCGCTGGAGCAGTAGACTTGGCCTTGGGTGAACAGCCGGCGGTCGCTGGCGTTCAGTCTTAGGGCCTTGGCAGATGCCGATGAGTGGTTTGATTTCAGGCCGGTTGCGTTTTGCGATCATCGCAATCCTTGCGATGGCGGCGCTTCCCTGCTTTGCGGGTGAAGTTGCTGTGCTGCGCAACGGGTTTTCAATCCGGCACGAACGTCGCGAAGTTGTGGGAAACGTAACCCGGTTGTACGTGACCGCCGATGGTGCCAGCTTCGTCGATGTGCCGACGGCGGAAATTGAGCATTTTGAAGCGGCGCCGGAACTTCCGGCTTCCGGGCCGGACCCGCGTTCCGCACTTCTCACAGGCGCCGCGAGAAACGGCGCGGCCAATGCTTTCTCCGCTTTCGCAGCCCGGCGTCAAGTGGATTTGAGTGATGTCGTGAATACCGCCAGCGGACGGTACCGGTTGGATCCTGACCTCGTGACCAGCGTGATCAAAGCGGAGAGCGGATTCAACGTGCGGGCCGTGTCACCCAAGGGTGCCCAGGGACTAATGCAATTAATGCCGGGAACAGCGTCGCAGTTGGGCGTCCCGAACGCATTCGATCCACAGGCGAACGTCGAGGGTGGGACCAAATATCTGCGCGAATTGCTGGAACGCTACAACTTCGACATGGTCAAGGCATTGGCGGCGTACAACGCCGGGCCGCAGCGGGTGGAGAAGTTTGGCGGAGTGCCTCCTTATTACGAGACGCGGGCATACGTAGCGCGGGTGGTGCGGGATTTCAATAAGAAGAAGGCAGCGCAACAGAAGACCGCTGCGCCCTCCGGGCAGAAAACCGCTTCGTCCACCGCGACCGCGACTAAGACTCACGCTATCGGAACCAATCCTCACACCTCTAAAGCCTCGACGCAGCCGAAAACGAGCACGACAGCTCTGAACCACTAAACATCCGCAGTCTGCTTCTGTGTTCCCCTCAACCCAAATCACAACGCTCCCACTCGGTTAATTGACCCCGCCGACCCAGTCATTTACCTTTGGAACTGCCGTTTCCCGCTTCGCGTTGCTTGGGCCGCGGCGCGGAGTTTCTCCCCTTCATGGACAAAAAACGCGTTCTGGCCAGTGCGATAGTGTTCCTAATTCTGGCTGTTCTGGTTTACCTGCAGTACCGGCACTGGCGCACCTTCGACTGGGGAACGTTCTGGAGCCAGACGCACCGCATTAACAAGGTGCACGTACTCCATGGGATTGCGCTGATCTACCTCGGCTACATCATGCGTGCATGGCGCTGGAAGATTTTTCTGAAGCCGGTGCGCCCGAAGACCAAAGTCTTGGATATGGTGTCGCCCACGCTGGTCGGATTCACCGGACTGGCCTTGTTGGGGCGGGCGGGAGAATTTATTCGCCCGTACCTGATTGCGCGGCGGACTGATCTTCCCTTCTCTTCTCAATTGGCCGTCTGGGGCGTCGAGCGGATCTTTGATCTGGGCGCCTTCACTGTTCTGATGATGCTCGCGATTTTCCTTCCCAGTGCCCTGCCTTCGATTCCGCATCCGGAGTACTACGTTCGCTTTCGGGAGCTCGGTTTTGTCCTCACGGCGCTGGTGGCAGGAACAACGGTCGCGGCAGTGGTGATTGGCCGGAATGGCGACAAAGCCGCGCGGTGGGTCGAACAGCGGTTCGCGCACTTGTCCTCCAATTTCGGGCACAAGCTGGGACAGAAAGTCCGGGAATTCGGGATGGGGCTGAACACGATTCACGGACCTCTGTCTCTGCTTTGGCTAACACTGGTTTCAGTCGGAATGTGGTATGTGATCGCGTTGTCGTATCAGGAAGTAACACATTCTTATGGTGTGGATGCGCTCGCGATTCCGGTTTCTCAGCTCTTGATTCTCATGTTTTCGAGCATGCTGGGCTCGATGCTGCAATTGCCGGCGGTTGGCGGCGGGTCGCAGATGGCCACGATTGCCACGTTGTCGAGCGTCTTTGATGTGCCGCCGGAACTCGCGGCGAGTTGCGGAATTCTGCTATGGCTGGTGACCTTCGCGGCGGTTGTGCCGGTGGGACTGCTGCTCTCGCATCGCGAACGATTGTCGTTGCGGAAATTGTCAGTGGAGAGTCATCAAGCAGAGGAAGCGGCGTTGGACGACCGAAAACCCGAGCAGTAAAAGACCATCAACCTCCAAGACCCGCGACCAACGAACCCCTTCCAACGTATACAAGAAGGCAGTATCGGGAATCACTGCGCTCTTCGAGCCCGAGCAATACAATGCAACCGCGTGTCGGGAGGTGGCTATGACGGGGACTGCGGTTTCGTTGACATTGAGCGACGAAGAAAGAGATCTGGTTCAGGAGATTTTGGAGGAGAGGCATCGCACCTTGCTGATCGAGATTTCGCATACCGATCATCATCATTTCAGGCTTCTGCTGCGGAAGAAGACCGTTCTGTTGGAAACGATTTTGAGCCGATTTATGGCGCACGCCTAGAGTTCGCGGCACCCACAGCGACGGCCGCAACAGAGGCCGTTCAAAGCTTCGTACGTGCGACACGGTTGAAACGGGCATGTCCGCACATTTTTGCACATACCTGCAGTGTGAAAATCTCTTCATCTTGACAAACCTTCCGCCCCCATCGGAGAATTGCGCCCGGCCCGGAGACGCGCTCTGTGGGCGTGTCTCTCCCGATGTCGTCCTCCCCCAATTGACGACGGCTGAGTTGTGGGCAATCCAGTTAAAACAAAAAGGCCTGGCACCGTGCGTGGGTGTTTCTCGTTCCTGACTAAGACTCTTTAAAGACAAACAACTGTTCCTCGAGCACTCGCCGCGCAGGCCGCGGCCGGCCTCGCCAGGAATAGTGAACCCAAATGCGACTCGAGATGCGACTCAAGGAGGATCTTATGCAGTCTCTGCGCTTATCGCGAGCATGGTTGGCGTGCGCCCTGCTCACGTGCCTGCTGCTGGCAACTGTCACCGCTACCGCAAACACCGCGAACCAATTTAACGGGTACTACGACTTTAGTGGAGTGGTGGAGCAAGGTGATACGGTCCAGGTCACCCTTCATCTGAGACTGTTCAACCATGGCAACACCGACATCAAGGGAGTGATTGTTGCGCTAGTGAGCCAGGGTCCGGCCATGACATTCGTTGGAAACTTTCAGCCCGTGAAGGTCTGGAAGAAGCAGCAATTCGTCAACATGAGCCAGGAGTTCACCATCAGTAAGGCCGAATTCGGGTTATGGAACGCAGCGCCCGCCCAGCCCAACCTGTTCATCCTTTTCCAAGATAGTACCGGGAAGAGTTGGCAGAAGAGCGCTCAAATCAGCCGCCGCCCGCTGGTGAAGTAACGAGACCGGAAGCGTCGTGGCCGAGACGCCCCCTATAAAGAACGACTTCACGAGGAGAATAAATTCATGCGTCGCTTGACGATGTTTTCTGTCCTATTGCTGGCCTTACTGCTGGTGAGTCTTCCCGCGCTGGCGCAGCAAGATATGATTTCCACCATCATCGGTGGTGGACCCAATAACATTCCTGCCCTGCATGCCAATCTCTATACGCCCGATGGGATCGCCCTCGACAGTGCGGGGAACTATTACATTGCCTCCTCCAACCAGAACCGCGTCTTCAAAGTCTCGGCAAGCGGCGCTCTCACCGTGCTTGCAGGCACCGGAACTCCCGGTTTCGGCGGCGATGGCGTCGTGGGGGGAGCCCCACTCGCCCTCCTCAACCACCCGGTGGCCGTGACGCTGGACGCAACGGGCAATGTATACATCGCTGACACGAATAACTGTGCGGTACGCAAGGTGACTTCCGCCGGCACGATTACCACCATCGCCGGCATAGGTAGCTCCTGCGGATTCGCCGGAGACGGTGGGAAGGGCACCGCCGCTAACCTGAATGGCCCCGAAGGCGTGGCCGCAGACGGGCTGGGCAATCTCTACATCGGCGATTACAACAACTGCCGCGTTCGCCGCGTGGTGCTTGCCACCGACATTATCAGCACATTCGCCGGCAACGGCTCTTGCTCCTACTCCGGCGATGGCGGAGCCGCAGCCGCTGCGTCGTTGGCTTATCCTTCCGGAGTTGCGGTCGACACCGCCAATAACCTCTACATCGGCGACACGAACAACTATGTCATCCGCATGGTGACCAAAGCGAACAACAAAATCTCGACGATCGCGGGCAACCACACTGCTGGATTCACCGGCGATGGCGGTGCGGCGACCAGTGCGGAAATGCAGCGTCCGTTTGGAATTGCAGTGAACGGAGCCGGAACATTGGTAACCTTCGGTGACTACGACAACCACCGCGTCCGGCAGTTCACTGTCGGCGGGAATATCAAAACCGTCGCGGGCACTGGCACGGCTTGCACTTGGTCTACCTCCAACAGTTGTGGTGAAGGCGGCTTGGCAACGAGTGCATCGCTTTATTATCCAGTAGGCGTAGCACTCGCCAGCGGGGGCGCTGTTTACTTGGCGAATTCCGGGAACATGGTGATCGACAGCTTTACGGTGGGCGGAAACCTGAACGTCAAAGCTGGCAACCACTCCAACACGATGGAAACGCTGGTAACGGGCACGCCTGCCACGGGCGCAGAACTGAACTACCCTTGGGGCTTGGCCAACGATTCTGCTGGGAACGTCTACGTGGCAGACAGCCATAACTTTGTAGTCCGCGAGCTGGTCAAATCTTCCGGGCTTTTGAATATCATCGCCGGGAACGGAACCTCCGGCTTCACCGGCGACGGCGGCGCGGGCGCGAGCGCGGAACTCTCATACGCATGGGGTGTAACCAAGGACGCCGCCGGCAATGTCTATATTTCCGACGGCTACAACTGCCTGGTTCGTGAGGTGAACACGGCCGGAAATATTAACCTTTTCGCAGGCGTCGTGGTCACCAATCCTCAATGCGGCTATACCGGAGACGGCGGTCCGGCCACCAGCGCGAAGCTCTACCAGCCCTTCGGCATGGGAGTCGACAAGAGTGGCGCCATCTACGTCACCGACAGCTCGGAGCACGTCGTTCGTAAAGTGTCGGGTGGAACCATCATTACGATCGCGGGAATTGGTGGCCTGAGTGGTTACTCAGGTGACGGAGGCCCTGCGACCAGCGCTCTGCTAAACGCGCCAACCGCCGTAACGGTGGACCCGGCAGGGAATGTGTTCATCGCCGATACTAACAACTGCCGCGTTCGCGAAATCAATGCAGCGACTGGGGTCATTACTACCGTTGCCGGAACCGGCGTTTGTGGTTTCACAGGTGACGGCCTGGCAGCCACCAACGGCGTGGGGTACCCCCAAGGCCTCGCAGTGGATGCCAATGGCAACTTGTTCATTGGGGATTTCTCCAACCGAGTGCGCTGGGTTGCTCCCAACGGGTTCATGACCACAATCGCGGGAACGGGGGCCGGCGGCTACAAGGGCGACGGTGGCTTAGCTACCGCGGCTGTGCTGAACGAACCTACCGGAGTCGCTCTCGACTCTGCCGGGGACGTTATCTTCTCCGACTACAACAACTTCCTGGTGCGGAAGATCACGGCATTCTCGGCCCTTAACACAAACATGGGCAGTCTTGCCTTTGGGATCACCAGCGTGGGGACGACCAGCTCGCCCCAGACGCTCACCGTGAGCGCGTACGGCCCGGTCACCATCAGCAACATTTCAACCAGCACGAACTACAGCGAAGCCGACAACTGCCCCTCGAGCATGGCCAACGGCAGCACATGCACGATGTATGTGTACTTTGTGCCGACCGCGTCGGGGAGTCTCACGGGCAACGTGACGATCAATAGCAACGGCTTCTTCAACCCGACCAACTCCGTCAATTTGACTGGGCTGGGTAGCTCCGTGGCGCTGACCGGCGCCCCGCTGAGCTTCGGCAATCGCCTGGTCAAGACAACCAGTGCCGCCAAAACCGTAACCGTCAGCAACAACGGGACCGGTGCCATCACAATGGGGGCAATCACATCGACCAACACGACCGATTACCACATCACGAGCAACACATGTCCGGCATCGGGCGCCAACCTCGCGGGCGGTGCAAGTTGCGCAATCAACGTGACCTTCGGACCCCAATCCACGGGCGCAAAGCGTGGCACGATCGTGATCAATGACAGCGATCCCTCCAGCCCGCAACTGATCGGTTTGAGCGGAACTGGAACCAGCAACGTAGCGCTCGCTCCCAACTCCGTTACGTTCGCGACCACACCAGTAGGCGTCGCGAGCAAGACAACCACCATCACTCTTACAAACAGCACGGGCGTCTCGATCACACTGGGCGCCACGCCCATTACCGTGACCGGGCCGTTCGTAAACGCGGCCACCACCACCTGCACTGCCAACCTGGTGATCGCAGCCAACGGAACGTGCGTAGTTAACGTGCAGTTCAAACCAACCAAGGTTGGTTATGCTTCGGGTTCGGTCAGCGTCGCCGACAGCGACGTTACCAGCCCGCAATCCGCGTTCCTGCAGGGATACGGAACCGGTGTCAAGTTCACGCCAGCCTCGGTGAACTTCGGCACGGTGAACCGGGGAACGCAGGTTCAGTCGACGGTAACCATCACCAACGTTGGAACCACGAATGTCGTCTTCACTGGCGCAGAACTCTCGGGCACCAACAGCGCCGACTTCGCCGTGAACTACAACGACAACCCTCCTTGCCTCAACACTGCGGCGAATCCGTTGCTTCCCGGCGGAACTTGCCAGATCACAGTCTATTTTGATCCGACCAAGGCCGCAGCAGAGAGCGCCACTTACAAGGTGTTCGACAACAGTGTCGGCAGCCCACACACTCTGCCGTTGACTGGCAGAGGGCAGTAAGGCTCCGAATACCTTCGCCGCTGTAAACTCGGCCGCTGGGCTTCAAGCCTGGCGGCCTTTTTCTTTGCGCTTTTTTGTCTGGGAATGCGCGCGGGGCTGTGCTTCTCGTCAGGCCAGGGGGCAACGACCGAAAAGGCAGGAATTGTGAGGAAATGGTAGCCCCGGGCAGAGTCGAACTGCCGACCTTCGGTTTAGGAATTATCTGAGTCGGGGTGCTGCTGAGTCATATCAATGGCTTAGGCGGCCGTGAAGTGTTCCCAGCGTACCCCAGCGTACCTCAGTAGACAGCTTTTGGACACCAGTTTGGACAGTCGTGACTGCTGGTAGGCACAAAATTGGGCACAGCGTTTAGCCTTCATTCTAGGTCTGTCCTACCAGGTTAAATTTGTCTACGAGTAACAGATTCGACAACGCAATTCCCAAAACGGGAGGCGGCCTGAAGTGCGGAATCCCAATAACACTGATCTTTCCGCAAAAAGGCGAAACAAAAGCGCACGCTTGTGAAATGGCCTGTTGGCGTCAATCATCCCGCGAACAGGCCAACAAGTCACGAAGGAGCGGCTTGCGGGAGTGCGAACCTGCCACTTGCCGGACTCCTATAGTGACTCCGATTGGAACCAATTCCTACTAGGGCAAGTCTTGAGTTACCATCCTCCCGACGCGGAGGACGATCCAAAAATGTCTCGCAACGACTGGTGGAAATGGTGGGAGAAATATGGATGGTATGTGTTAGGTCCAATTTTTATGGCGATAGCTTTCGTGATTGGTAAATACCTTGAATCACAATTTCACTCTCAGGTCATTACCGAACTCGCAATTGCCCTTTGGATCGCTGGTATTTTGATGATGACAGTTGATCCGTTCATCAAGCGATTGGCAAACCGAGAGGCTACTCGAGATATCTTCCATCACATGATGGGATTCGACCTGCCCCTTCCTATCCGAGAACGAATACAGGAAATGGTCCTCGACACCAAACTTTACAGGGAAAACGTTGTGATGCGCGTGGAAATGAAGGAGAAAGATAAGTTCACTGTTTTTCATGTGGAAATGGATTTCACGATCAGAAACCCGAACAACAAGAGCTGGTGCTTCACTCCACTTCTGCAGTTCGAGAATGGCGAAAGAGCTGAACTTGTGAAAGTAATTTGCTTTGGAAATCTAGATTACGGCATTGGTGCCACACTTAAGCCGGTCGGCAATCTTGGTGCAATGGAATTTAAGGGAAAGCCATTCCCGATTCCTGCAAACAGCTGTACCAAATTCAAGTATGAATACTCGGTGGCGTTTCCCACAGAACTCGGCTTCTGGCAACCGAGCTTTACATTGCCCACGACAGGCGTGTCCCTAACGATAAAGTACCCAGAACATTTTGAGGTAAAAGCGACGGACAGTCAGGAACAGGCTCCTGAAGGTGAATGGAGATACCCTAAGAAGCTGTGGATGCAGGGAGAACACCTTGATATCGTATGGAAGAAGGCTTAACACAAAAAGGCTCCGATGCCAGTCTGATCTGGATGCCGACAGTAATTGCTAGGCGGCACAGACCTCAATCTGTGTTGGCTGTCATTACACTTCTATGAGAAGGTCATAAAAGTCAAGGCCGACGTGGCGGCCCTCCATATTTTTTTTCTCCGACATCGACGATGCTTCGTCCGGTGGCGTGGAGAGCTGTCAAGGGCGCCGTTTTTGGGCGTTCATCTTGACC
>DASRRV010000150.1:0-3074 GCA_035695545.1 Candidatus Sulfotelmatobacter sp.
CGGCTGAGACCTGGGTTGGCTCGCGTGTCTCTGGAAGACGCGCGAAGATTTTCACGACCGCCTCGGTTGTGGCAATCGCCCTGTTTGTTGGCCTGAATCTGAGTAACGTGCGCGAGCGCCTGGGCGCGCGCTCAAGCGCGCCCCGCATCCAGTCTCTCGCGGTTCTCCCATTGGTGAATCTTTCAAGCGATCCAGACCAGGATTATTTTGCTGATGGAATGACGGAGGCCCTGACAACCGATCTAGGAAAGATCAGCGCCCTGCGGGTGATCTCGAGGACCTCTGCCGTGCAGTACAAGAATACCAAGAAGCCTTTGCGCGAGATCGCCCAGGAACTGAATGTCGACGCGCTCGTCGAAGGAACCGTGGCCCGATCCGGCAGCCACCTGCGAATCAACGCGAATCTCGTTCAGGCCTCCCCCGAGAAACACCTTTGGGCCGAGAGCTATGAGGGTGAGGTTGGTGATGCGCTCGGAGTACAAGCGAAGATAGCGCAGGCGGTCGCTCGGCAAATTCAGGTGAGATTAACGCACAAAGAGCAAACCCTACTTGGCCCCGCCCGGACCGTCAATCCAGAAGCCCAGGATCTCTATTTGAGGGGGCTCTACATCTTTCTCACCGGTGGAAAGGTAGAGTCGTCCGAGAAGGCCATCAACTATTTCCAACAGGCCATCGAAAAAGATCCCAATTATGCGCCTGCTTATGCCGGCTTGGCACTAGTCTACGCGACATGGAGCCCCGGAATGTCGCGTCCGCGCGATCTGATGCCGAAGGCCAAGGAGTTCGCGCTAAAGGCTCTGTCATTGGATGACACGTTGGCAAGCGCCCACTCCACCCTTGGGACTATTGAGCTCTTATATGACTGGAACTGGTCCGCTGCCGACGAGGAATTCAAGCGGACGATGGAGTTGAACCCTAATCATGTGTGGGCTCACGAGTGGCACTCGCGTTTACTAGTGACAAGCGGCCGCACAGAAGAGGCAATTGCCGAGGCCAAACTATCGATTGGCCTCGATCCCTCGCCTCTGAGCGGAGACTACTCCATCTGGGTTTTCATTCTCGCGCGCCGGTATGACCTCGCACTCGAACGCGCCCAAGCGTTGACTGAATTGGCCCCGAACTTCTCTTGGGGGCATTTCAACCTTGCGCAGATATATCAGCAGACGGGGCGGACTGAGGAGGCCGCTCGGGAATCCTTGAAAGCCGACGAGTTGTTTGGGATGGAACCCGAGAAGATCATCATGCTGAAAGAGGCGATTGCCAAATCTGGGGCGCAGGGATACTGGAGACGCACGATGGAAAATTACAAAGCGTCTGCTAAATCAAACTACGTATCGTCCCTCATGGTTGCAGCAGCATGTGTGCGGGTTGGTGATAAGGAATGCGCATTTCGCTGGCTTGAAAAAGGTATCGAGGAGCGCGACGATCTCATGATCAATCTCAACGTCGAACCAGTTTTCGACGGCATACGGTGGGATCCGCGCTACCAGGATTTAGTCCGCCGCGTCGGAATCCCGCAATGAATCTCGACCCAAGGCACTTGAGCGGGTAATCAGAATCTATGGTTGGCTGACCTGCCGAGACATTCCAGTCCGGATAGGTGTCGGGAAATCCGCTTATCACCATCAATCTCACACTGAGATTGCTGGGGTGGTCCCTTGTACCGAATATCTTATCGGTCCGACAAATTCGCTGGTTTCAAGGAGCACACGATAACCGCTCTGACATGCCGTCAGGAACGTACGTATGATCGCGACGATTTGGCAGTCTTGCTTTGCCCGAAGGCGGGAGTTATTACGAGGAATGAGCGTTAAGGTGCAATCGTCATTCCGCCGTCCACGGTGAGCGCCTGACCCACCACGTAGCTTGCTCCCGGACTGCAAAGCCATAGAACAGCCGAGGCGATCTCCTCGGGCCTTCCCGCGCGACCGATGGGAACGTGTTTCGCTATCTCGGCATATGCCTGCTCGTCACCGCTCACGA
The DNA here is from genome assembly GCA_035695545.1 of Candidatus Sulfotelmatobacter sp. Taxonomy (GTDB): domain Bacteria; phylum Acidobacteriota; class Terriglobia; order Terriglobales; family Acidobacteriaceae; genus Sulfotelmatobacter. The sequence goes on from DASRRV010000150.1 coordinate 1,984, forward strand.
CATCACGGGCGATCTGCGTATCGATCAGCCCAGGATTGACCGCGTTCACGCGGATGCCATGCTTGATATATTCCAGAGCGGCGGTCCGCGTCAGGCCCACCACGCCGTGTTTCGACGCGATGTAGGAACCTATGCCGGGGTTGCCGGTTAATGCGCCCACCGACGCGTTGTTCACGATCGCACCGCTGCCTTGAAGTACCATCTGCCGCAGTTCGTGCTTCATGCAAATCCAGACGCCGCGCAAGTTGATCCCGATCACGCGGTCCCATTCCTCGCGGGTACTGTCGGCAGTCGCAGCGATGCGTGCCATGACCCCTGCATTGTTAAAAGCGGCGTCTACCCGTCCGAACTCAGCTACAGCGCGATCCACCATTGCGGCAACTTGTGCGTCGTCGCTCACGTCGCAGCGGATGGCGATCGCCTTGTGACCGGAGGAAACCAGCTTCTGGGCTTCCGCCTTCACCACGTCTTCTCGGAAGTCAGCCATCACGACCGCCGCACCTGCCTCGGCGAACGCCTGTGCTGTCGCTAGCCCCATGCCCAAGGCTGCTCCGGTCACGAGTGCTACTTTGTTCTCAAAAGACAGATTCATGAGTTATCTGGAACCTCCTTTTCGTCATCGAAGAGTTAGATGTCATCATCGGCGAAGCGCACCAGCCAATAGGAAGTAAGCGCCGATAGTTGTCGATAAATCCGCTTATCACCATCAATCTCACTGTGAGATTGCTAGTGATAATCCCTGTTGTAGACATCTATCCCGCCGACCGCACAGAGTGCACGGTTTTAATAGCCCAGTGCGGTTGAGGAAGGTGTACTGTACATGACAGCAACGTTGACGGGAAGCTATGGCGGTACACCACAATGTCCCAGAATGCGGATTCGGCAAGCAGGGGCGACTCCGGTCCGAACCTGAGTAAACGCGTCGAGGCGCGATTCGGTGTTCTTCCGAACTTTTTTCGCCTTGCGTCTGAAACTCCTGAAATTACCGAAACACTGTGGGGATTCGCACAAGCTGCCTATCTCGACAGCCCTTTCCCGTCCATTTTCAAGGAACGCCTTTTCGTCTACTTGTCGCGCTTCTGCGCTGTCCG
>DASRRV010000151.1:0-4575 GCA_035695545.1 Candidatus Sulfotelmatobacter sp.
GCGGAACTCGGCGACTTGTATGTGGCGTTGAGCAGAGATCTGGCCAGTGGAACACAAGCCGTTCCGACATTCCACGATGCGGTCTGGCAGCAGCAGCTCTTCGAGCAGATTCAAGATTCGTCCGAAACAGGTAAACGCATCGTTGTTCAGAGAAAAAAGGGAACAATGAAAGCGATTCGAATTCACAACTACGGCGGATCGGAAGTCCTCAAGTACGAAGAGGCGCCGCGTCCGGAACCGGGAGAGGGCGAAGTCCTGATCCGAGTTCATGCCACTAGTGTGAACCCGATCGATTGGAAAGTTCGTGAAGGCCACATGAAAGAGTTCTGGCCTCACAAATTCCCGCTCATTCTCGGATGGGACTTGTCCGGAGTAGTCGAGGAACTCGGTAGAGGTGTGTGCCGATTCAAGATCGGCGACGAGGTTTACAGCGTGCCTGATCCGACACGCAACGGCGCGTACGCTGACTATATCGTCGTTCGCGAATCAGAACTCGCGCTCAAACCGAACTCGCTTGATCACATCCGCGCGGCAGCCGTGCCTTTGGCTGCGCTGACCGCGTGGCAATCGTTCGACACCGCGCATTTGCAGCCAGGCCAGCGCGTGTTGATTCACGCCGGCAGCGGCGGAGTCGGTCACTTCGCCGTGCAACTCGCAAAATGGAAAGGCGCCTACGTTTTCGCGACGGCTTCCACTAAAAATCAGGACTTGCTGCGCAAGCTCGGCGTGGACGAGCCGATCGATTACACGCAACAACGATTCGAAGACATCGCGCGAAAAATCGACGTCGTCCTCGACACGCTTGGCGGCGAAACGCAGGAACGCTCCTGGTCAGTTTTGAAAAAGGGCGGCGTTCTCGTTTCGTTGGTCCAGCCGCCGTCGGAGGAGAAAGCCAAAGAACTCGGCGTCCGGGCTGCGATCATTGGCGCGCAACCGAACGGCGCGCAACTTGCGGAGATCGCGAAGATCATCGACTCGGGCAAACTCGCGCCGGTCATTGACCGTATCCTTCCGCTCAGCGAAGCGCGACGCGCCCACGAGCTAAGTCAATCCGGCCACACTCACGGAAAAATCGCCCTTCGGGTGAGCAATGGAGACGGAGCCCTCGAAAGGAAAACGGCGACGTTACGATGATAACGACGCGCTCTTCAATCCTCGTCCCTGAAGTTCCGGGTTATACCGAGCTTCAACGAGAGATGCACGATGCGCTCCGCGCACAGCATCCGGAATGGATTAGGGCGGATGGCAAATCGCCCACGTGTGATTATTACGAATCGCTTTTCGCGCAGCTGCTCGTTAGCCACCGAGCGCACGCACACGCGCATTACGACCATCTTCTGAATATAACCAAAGCTGGGCGTCACACGGCGAATTCCAACATACCTGTCGGTTATGCTGAGGCAAGAAACATGGTCTTTCCCAAAGTGGCCTCGGCGATTCGATAGTCTTGTCATGAAAACTAAACTAACTAACTAACAAAACTAACTACACTGAATATGCCACAGAAAGTGGCAAGGAGAGTTCAATGAGACATGCAAATAAAACTGAATATGCCACAGAAAGTGGCAGGGAGACTTCAATGAGACATGCAAATAAGACTGAAGATGCCACAGAAAGTGGCAGGGAGACTTCAATGAGCTTCGAATCACGTAATCCGGCGACGGGTGAGCTGCTTGGCACTTATCCGGAGCACAACAAAGCAGAGATCGAGGTACGCTTGCAGCGCGCTTGGGACGGCTGGCGGCACTGGTCCCGCACCCCACTGCAGGAGCGAATCGCCTTCCTCACTCGGCTCGCCGAGCTGCTGGAAGAGCGGGCCGAGACCTATGGCCGCCTAATCACCGCCGAGATGGGCAAGCCGCTGGCGGACTCCATTTTCGAGATCAAGAAATCCGCTTGGGCCGCCCGCCACCTCGCCGAAACGGGGGAGGCTTATCTCAAGCCACAGCCCGTCTCAGGCGTACCGGCGGAGATCGTATATGAATCGTTAGGACCGATCTTCTCCGTTCAGCCGTGGAACGTACCCTTCTGGCAGGTGCTGCGCTTCTTCAACACCACAGCCCTTGTCGGCAATACCGCGCTCATCAAGCACGCCGAATCGGTCCAAGGCTGCGCCGAGGCGCTGGAGACCCTGGTGCGCGACGCCGGTGGCCCCGAAGGACTCTATGTCAACCTTGCAATCCCGGTTGAGGCGTGTGCGGCCGTCATCGCCGATCCGCGGGTACGGGCCGCCACCGTCACCGGCAGCGTCCGCGCCGGCCGCGCCGTTGCGGAGGAAGCGGCCCGAGTCGGCAAGAGAGTGGTGCTGGAGCTCGGCGGTTCCGATCCATTCATCGTTCTGGAGGACGCCGATCTTGCGAAGGCCGTGCAGCTCGCCGTGGCGTCGCGCTACTTCAACAACAGTGAGGGTTGCATTTGCGCCAAGCGCTTCTTGGTGGCGGAGTCTCTGTTTGACGACTTCACCAAGGCGTTTGTCGAACAATCCAAGGCGCTTTCAATGGGCGATCCCATGAAGGAAGGCATCAAGCTCGGCCCACTGGCCCTCGCCCGTGCCCGCAAGAACCTCCATCGCCAGGTGCTCGACGCGGTAAAGGCTGGAGCACGCATTCTCACTGGAGGTGAGATCCCCGCTGGCCCCGGCAATTTCTACCCGCCTACTGTGCTTGTGGGGCTGCCGCCCGAGGCGGCGATAGCCAAGGAAGAATTCTTTGGTCCCGTGGCTATGATTTTCCCTTTCAAGACCGAGGAACAGGCGATTCGCCTCGCCAATATCACTGACTTCGGTCTCAGCGCTGCGGTCTGGAGCCGTGACCTCGTAAGGGCCCGTCGCGTTGCCGGTGAAATCGAGTCTGGAATGGTATTTATCAATGATTTCACCCGCTCCGATCCCCGCGCACCGTTCGGAGGCTTCAAGGCTTCAGGGTATGGGCGCGAACTTGGCGCTCCCGGCGCACGGGAACTTACCAACCCAAAACTGATCTGGCAGGGTGCCTGAACAACAGGAGGAAAGTTGGATGAGCAAGAACACAACACAGATTAAAGCCGCCGTCGTGCGCGAGAAAGGCGGACCTTTTAGCATCGAAACATTAAGTTTGGAAGGCCCGCGGCGCGATGAAGTATTGGTCAAGGTCGTCGCCACGGGTTTGTGCCACACAGATATGGTTGCCCGTGATAAAGTCTACCCCGTACCGCATCCAATCGTGCTTGGCCACGAAGGCGCAGGAATCGTCGAGAGCGTAGGAGCGGATGTTGTCAAAGTCGCGCCCGGCGATTCCGTGGTGCTCACGTTCCTGACATGCGGACGTTGTAAGCCTTGTCGCTTGGGAAGGATGGCACATTGCGAGAAGACGTTCCCGCTCTGCTTCGGTGGAGCGCGGTTGGACGGCAGCACTGCTACACTCGACGGCCATGGCGAGAAAGTTCACGATCACTTTTTCGGGCAATCGTCGTTTGCGACATACGCACTCGCCAATGAACGCAACGTGGTCAAGGTCAGCAGTGACGTACCGCTCGAACGCCTCGGTCCGCTCGGCTGCGGTATTCAGACTGGGGCCGGTGCCGTGATGAATGCGCTGAAAGTGGCTCCTGGTACAACGTTTGCCTGCTTCGGCGCGGGCGCAGTTGGATGCTCATCGATCATGGCAGCACGGGCTGTTGGAGCAACAACCATCGTCGCCATAGACATGGTGCCCTCGCGTCTGGAATTGGCAAAGGAACTAGGAGCGACGCACGCTATTAACGGTAAACAGACAAATCCAGTTGAGGCGATCCGAGATATTACTGGTGGCGGAGTCGATTATTCGCTAGAGACCTCCGGGAACCCCAGAGCGTTGCATCAGGCGATAGAAGCACTCGGATCTCTCGGCACGTGCGGCATCGTCGGAGCAGTGCCACTGGGTACAGAGGTGAGTTTTGACGTGAACAACCTGATGCTACCTGGTAAGGCGATACGCGGCATTCTTGAGGGTGAGAGTGTTCCCGACATTTTTATCCCGCAGCTCATCGAACTCAACACGCAGGGGCGCTTCCCGTTCGAGAAACTGGTCAAGTTTTACAGCCTCGATCAAATCAATCAAGCTGCGCAAGACAGTGAAAGAGGGGGCACAATCAAACCCATCATTCGCCTATCACCGGCGTGAGTGGGGAAGGAAACTCCATGTCGCAGGTCAGAAATACCCTGGAAACAAGTGTCGCAGACGTCTCCGACGCCGAACAGGTGCTTGGCTGCGCCACACGCGCCTTCGCGCTGTGGGGCCAAATCGACGGCTTCGTCAACAATGCAGGAATTCAAACTTCGGCCAATCGCTCGCCATTCAAACGGGCTGAATTCGGATCTCCGATCCGCATGGCGGTTTCCGCACTCTTTATCGCGGCTGGCATCGCTACGGCCTCTCCAGTCTTTGCAGGTACAGAACGCGGATCACAGAACATGGCAGATACTTCGGATGCAGCGCTGGCCGCCTCACTTCCCGGTGATTTCAGGAACGGCTATGCCGAAGTGAACGGCACCCGCATCCACTATGTCGAGGGTGGCAAAGGCACGCCCGTGCTCCTGCTGCCGGGCTGGCCCCAGAC
>DASRRV010000152.1:0-2446 GCA_035695545.1 Candidatus Sulfotelmatobacter sp.
CGCGCACGAAATCGGTTTCATCTTCCAGGCGTTCCATCTGTTGCCGACCTTTACCGCGATCGAGAACGTGCAGATGCCGATGTTCGAGACGCACCGCTCCGTCTCCGAACGCAAGCGGCGCGCGGCGGAATTGCTCAGGCTAGTCGGCCTCGAAGGCCGCCAGCACCATTTCCCCGCAGAACTTTCTGGCGGCGAACGCCAGCGCGTCGCCATCGCACGCAGCCTTGCCAACGACGCATCGGTGCTGCTCGCCGACGAACCCACCGGCAACCTCGACAGCGAAAACGCCGCGATCGTTCTCGACCTCATCATGCGTTTGCGGAGCGAGAAAAACTTCACGCTCGTGCTCGTTACGCACGACATGGGTATCGCGCGGCAGGCCGCGCGCGTCATTGAGATGAAGGATGGGCAGATCGTCACGGACGGACTCAACATTACCTTGGCGCCGAGCTGACATGACGCCTTTCCCTGTTAGGCCGATGGATGCAGTGATGGCGTTGTACTCCGAAGGTAATCAGGAATTGTCGGAAGCGATCATCGCAAGTCTCAGCCGTGCGGTCTTCGACGGAGAACATGTCGGACCGGCGGGCTTGGTTCAAAGGAGTTTGGCGCGGGCCAGCTATCGAATCCTGAAATGGACAACGGCCCGCCGCCCTGAAGCCAAGATTAGAGACCGCGGGCATGGCGCCTGCCACAATCCTCTCTTGGAATTGACTGGGCATCCCTACGCCCGGGCGTTGCTTGATGCATCCAGCCGGGAAAGCGAGTCATTGGTGGAGGGCGGGGATCCGATGAATGGCCCTTACATGATGATCGCGCCCGAGATTCTGAAACTCGCCACGACCTGGGATCGGATATTTTTGAACTCTGTGCAGGGCAGGGATGTGCAACTTCGATTCATCTGGGAGACACAGGCAACTTATGAGGCGGGCAAGCGTCGTCTGGAGAAACACGGATCAGTCCGAATGAAAGCCATCGCAGCCGGCACTGGTTTAAGTATGATCGTGGCCTACGACCGATTGGTGCGGGAAGGCTATGATCCCGCGCAAATCACTGTTAAGATCACCGATCGGGAGAAAACTGAGATCGATAAGTGCCACCGCATACTACCCAAACTAAGCTCGACCCGTAGCAGGACAGCCGGCGGCGAACGCGGATTCTCCGCCGAGATTGAGGACATCTTTGAGACGGAGGCGGATGCCGACAACTCGGCCACATATGATGTAGTCACGGCTGTGGGGATTCTGGAATATCTCCCGGGCTTCACCTGCGATACGACGGAGCGATGCCATGGTCTGCTGCAACCGCGAGAAGCTGCGACAGCAGAGCACGTGGCAGCGACACTAGGCAAGATGACGACAAATGCCGGGGCACTGATCGTCAACACCTGCCGGCCCCACGCCAGTACCAGGATTCTGGAGCTATTTGGCAAAAGGTTTGATTACCGGAGGAGGGAAAACCTGTCCGCGTTGCTGGCGACGGCGAATTTTCGGAATCCGTGCCTTGTAGGCTCGGCCAACATCTACGATATCGAGGTCTATGAAAAGGGTCCGTCTTAGTCCACGAAGTGCCGTTTCCCCGAATTTGTCGAACCCGGACAGCACGGCCGCCGAATGACTTTTTTTACGATTGTAGTGCGCGGACTTCTCAGGCGTCCGGTCCGCACCAGCCTGACGCTGGTCGGAATCTCCATCGGCATTGCCGCGGTCGTGGCCCTGGTGGGCATGTCGCGCGGATTCGAAACAAGCTGGGCCAGCGGCCTGAAGTCACGCGGCACCGATATCGTGGTCAGCAATCTGCGCAGTGCGCTGACGCCAAAACCATTCAGCGCCTTGGCGGTCGAGCGCATCAAGCCGCTGCCGCACGTGGTTGAGACCTGCTCGTTGCTCGTAGACTTTATCAGCGTGGAGAAAGCGGACCTGATGATCGTCTCGGCACGGCAATGGGACTGTTTCGCCTGGAAGAATCTGAAGGTGGTGAACGGTCGCCTCCCCAAGGATGCGAACGAGAAAGCGGTTGTTCTGGGCACTACCGCGGCGGAAGAGTTGAGCAAGAAAGTGGGTGATAAGCTTCAGCTCGAAACCGAGGAGCTTGATGTCGTCGGTATTGTTGATGGCGGGGCATTCGTCGAGAACGGCTCGGTCATCCTGTCGCTTTCCCTATATCAGGAAATCACTGGGAACCAGGGAAAGATCAGCGTCATCGACGTGAGCGTGACCCCCGGAACGACGAAAGAGGAGATGTCGGAATTGATTCAGCGCATCAACGCCGTTGTGCCGGAATGCCGCGCGGTGCTGGCCGGTGAAAACATTCACGACAGCCAGGCTTACAAAATTATCCATGCCATGAGCTGGGGCACCTCGCTGCTCGCGGTGTTGGTGGGTGTGCTCGGGGTCATGAACACAATGCTCATGACCGTCTTCGAGCGCACCCAGGAGATTTGTGT
>DASRRV010000153.1:0-3051 GCA_035695545.1 Candidatus Sulfotelmatobacter sp.
ATCGCCCTGTTTGATTCCGGCTCTCGAAGCGGGCGAATCTGCCACTACGTGCCACGCTACGACGCCTTGCGGGCTATCCATCCAGGTGACGCCGTCATCCGGCAGGATATAGCGGGAGCGCTGCTGATAGTTGAGGACGGCGAAAATGACGGCCGCAAGCGTGAGGACCGCCAGAACTACCGCGCCGAGCCGCATTCGAAGGCCGTCGTTCACGCACCTACACCCTTACCCTTCTGCGATTTATGCCAGCACGTGGGTTTCCACAAATCACAGAATTCATATTCTGGAAGTGTCTATTTTTGTTCATATTAGGAGGCACTAAGACTACTCACACGACGAAAATTCTGTTTCTGGGATACGCCTTCCCAATTCCGGTAGGGCAGGATAAGTGCCTTAGAACTGAACGCTCAACCCTCCGCGGAAGTAGCGATATGAGGGCACAAGAACCACCCGACCGTCTCCCGTTGAGACTGGGACGTATCCTTGTGCTAGGAGGTTTCCAAAGTCAGCCAATGCTTCCATGTGCCCGGGAAAGAAACTGGGAAGTTGTTGGCGTATTTCCATATTGAGATAAGGATCGAGATGAAACAACGACTCGCCGTATGGATCGAGGTGAGAGACAGCCTGTCCCCCGATCCACTTGTATCCGACGGAGACTTTCGTTCCTACATGCGGCACGCTCACGGAGACTCGTCCTGCGAGGCTTTGGCGATACCGAGTTACGAGTTGATCACGTAATTGGCCATCAAACGCATCGTCATCGGGCGCGAGAACACCAGCGTAATCATAGACGATGGTGGTGTCGAGATTGTCGTTCCAACGATGATGGAATGCTGCGCGTGCCCCAGTCGAGCTAGTTCTTCCGCCGTCGTAGGCGAATACGTCAGAGAAATAATCCTGAAGGTAATCGGGCCCTGAAACAGGTCCGCGTCCGAACACTGCAGTGTGGCTAGAGTTGTCGTGGAACACCGCAGCACTGACGCTCGAACCATTCCCCAAGGCATGCTCGACCGAGATCTCCGCGTGCAGATTGTTTTCAAAAACCGGTCGGCCGCCTCGAAGCAGCAATGTCGGAAACGCGTCGAGCGAATTCATAGCCGACTGCAGTCCTGCTTGTGAACCGTCCGCCGTTTGCTGCCAGGTGCTCATCGCAGCGAGTGCGGCCAGTTGCCACGAGGGGGAAAGTTGAAAAGCAATCTCGCCTCGAGGACGCAAAGCCATCGTGGACTCCCGAAGGCCCGCAGCGATGTAGTCACTACCGTAGCGAAGACTAACGCGGTCGCTCAATGCCATTTGATTGTCGTGCGACATTCGGATGCCGCGGAAAATCGGGCCGTTGGCACCGAGTTCGGATTCTCGAACCACCACGCTTGTAACCGGTCCATTGCCGATCTCCCCCGAAGGAACCCATTCCGCGACCAATCCTCCGGCAGGTGAGCCGCCCTCATAACTAAACTGCCCAGCCACGTAAAGCCGGCCGCGCTCGCCAACGGCGACGCCATAAGCGAAAGCTGTTGCCGGAGAGTTCGCAAAATTCGAAACCGAGCCGGGATGATCGGAGCCGGAAGTAACATCAAAGCGTCCGTGAATTGCCTGCGTTTCGGCAACCTCACTTTGATTCGGAACTCCTTCGACGATGACGGTTCCATCCTGCCAGCGCAAAATCGACCGCGTGGCCGATGAACTGCGAAGTACCCAGATCCATTCATCCGAGGCCAACTGTTCAGTCGGCCGCTTACGCAGTTTCTCAAATGAGGTCAGCACCGATCCAAGAACGATTTCAAGCAGAGTCGTTTGTTGGTCGCTTACCTGGATGTGTTGCTGAATTGACGGCATGAAACCAGCGAGGGTGACCTTCACCGAATACATTCCCGGCGCCAGGGTAGCGATAGAGAAACGTCCGCGATCGCTGGTGAGAAGCTCGGTGGGCGAGAAACTCAGAAGATTCTCGGCCGAAATCGAGACGGTGGCGCCCATCTGGGGCGTCCCTTTCGGATCCATCACAATGCCCGAGATTTTGCCGGAGTTTGGCGCAGCAGCCAAAGGCAGCGCGCACAGCGCGAGCAATCCGAACCCCAGACCCAAGACGCGAATCGATCTAAGATTCACGATACCTCACTTCCCCTGATGAGCCGCAGGAGAGGCAGCGGCCTTCACGGTGAATTCTGACGCGGGTGTAATCGTCTGTTTCGCGAGATTATCGGTCACCGCCACTTCAAGCTTGTATTTGCCGGGGCCGAACGAACCGAGCGTCACCACGTTCTGGAGCGTCATTTCCTCGCCGTGCTCGGGAATCTGGTCGGCGGTCAAATCGAACTTCTTCAGCGGCTCTGTCTCTTTGTCTCTTAAAACGCGGAATTGGACTGAAACATCCGCCTTGTGCGTTTTTTCGTCCACCTTCAGATTGTAGACTTGCAGGAAAACACCCATCGTTTCCGACGATAGAAACGCAGAATCCATTTTGGGACGAACCTTTACATCGCCCAGTACAAACTGACCAAGGCCTATATCCTTGGCGGAAACACGCTGAATCTGGTCGGCGATGATAAGAGAACTCGTCGAAAGTTTGTCCTCTTCAAATCGCGGTACGGCGAGGCGCGTGTTGACGACGCCGACGTTGTTGCTGTTCACGTCCTTCAGCACGATATCGAGGCGGTAAAGACCTGGGCGGAGCGGAACCGCCTTTTGATAAATCGAGGAGGTGGTCAATGACTGCTGGAGCAGGGCGGCGGGCACATCCCGATGGACAGTATCCTCGAATGTCTGCACGGGGCGTCCGCTGAGCGTGGTGATCCGGGCGAATAGATTCACTGTCGCCGAATCAACTCCCTCTTTTTCCGCGAAGCTCAATTGCCGTGTGGGGATCTGTACGGTAATCGGGACTAGCACCGTGTCCGACGTAATTCGCAAGAAGTCGAACCGGTAATCAAATTTTACCTGGTCTCTAACGACGCGCGACGTTACCACCGCTTCCAGATCCTTAAACTTGACCGGAGGGGCCTGCTGGATCTTGGCATTCAGTTCGAGGCGCGAGAACTCGTTATCTCTCTC
>DASRRV010000154.1:0-2554 GCA_035695545.1 Candidatus Sulfotelmatobacter sp.
GGCCGAACTGGCTAAAGTCCTTTTGAGTGTCCTGCTCGGCATTCGCGTTCTGGCGCGGACCCGCCCGCAACGCGCCGTACTGGCGGGTGCTGCAAGTGGTGTATTGGAACTGTTGAGTACCCGCGCTCAGCCGCAAGATCACTGAAGTACGCCACCTTGGGACCGAGGTCGAAGACAGTGACGGCGTCAAGCAAGGCGAGTGGGTTGTGCTCACTCCGCTGTCGATCTCGAGGATGGAAGTACAGATTTGCATAGCTAACGGCACACACTGACCTCGCCTTGATACCCCAGACTGACTTCGAAATCGTTCGAACCAACCGAATGACCAGCATGGCAACGCAAAACAATCCCGACGTTCCCGGCGGCATAGCCCGAGTGCGGGTCACGGCGTCATTCCGCTACAGCGACACTCTGATCGCGCGTGGCATCGATGTCCGGAATTGGCACTAACCGGCGAGGCTCGCTGTCCGAAGGCATTTCAGCTGTTGAAGGCAGAGCGGCAGTACTGTAGCGGTGGAACATCTTCGCAGGTTGTCGAGTCGCCCGGAGGACTCTCACCTCCGGGCGCTCCCAGATCCGTACGTGAACCTCTCGATTCATACGGCTCCCGATGTTCGGCCGTTTCCATGGCAGAGCTGCCAGTTGGGCAAAGAGCGAAGTTGACGAAGCTGTTTCTGCGCCCTGGAACGATCCAGGCACACCGGAGGCGCGGATGCTCCCCCTTTACGCGGCGCGGATCGAGGATCTTGGACCGGGCGACTTCGTCAAGGTCGATTGCGTCGCCTGCCATCACGTCGCGCTGCTCACACAGGAGCTGCGCAATTCCGCCAGTGGCTGGTTTATTTTCACGACACCGCTCTATGTTTCCTCTGCTAGAAAGGAAACGATTGGGCGTCCGGTGGCGGGCAATGGGTAACGGCTCACTAATGCAGCTCTTCTGGCGCGTGCTCGCCGATCCGCGGCAATGATAGCTGATAGATAAGATCCCAAAGCATAGCTTTCAGGGACACGTGTTCATGACGTTCACCGTTGGCAACTACGGCCGCCTGCTAGATCCCAAATCTCCACGATGGTCACGTCGATGGCCTTCATTTGCTGGATGACAAGACTTTGCGCGTGTCGTTGCGTAACGTCTGCGGGGATGCGTTCGGCGAGCGGGTCATCCTCACGCCCGCGACGTGTAACACGCCGAAGGCTCCTAAGTAATCGGTAGGGCCACCCTCGCCTTTCGTGTTCTCGCGGCCACGGTTCTCGGTGCGATTTGGACTTCGGCCGGAGTGACGGCTGCGATCGACCTGGCATTGGCACTCGTCGAAGAGGATGTGGGGCGCTCCTTGGCCCTTGCCGTGGCGCGCCACTTGGTCATGTTCCTCAAGCGCAGGGAGGCGGAGTCGAACGCTCGGTCCCCCGGTTGGAAGCGGCTGTCCGGCATCTATCCCAAGTCGAGCCTGTGCAGCGGCATGGGGCTCGCCGTCGCAGACCGGGGGATTCTGCTGTTTTCGCAGGTCCTTAACATGCTCGACGGGATCAGCGCGTCAAGCGTCGCCTACCTTTAGGTAGGCGTCAAGCGTCGCCTACCTAAAGGTCGCCTGTAGTTACGTCACCGGACCTCAGCCCCGCCGATCCCCAAATCACGGCCGAATATCGGATCATCGCCCACCGTGATCTGCGCCGCGCCGCCTGCGTGCGCGCGGTAATCGATTGGGTCAAGGCGCTGTTTCTAAGAAGCGGGACGTGCTTGCCGGCAATCGGTAAGGTGCCGCGCCCGCTTCCGGGCCGCGACGAAGGGATGGGTGCAAGCGCAGCGGCAATTCGAGAAAGCGTTTGGAGCCGAGCGCACCACCCTACATGCGCGCCCTCCTGCACGCCGTTGCCGTAACTGACCTCGGCACCACCGCCGTTACCGTCGCGGAATGATCCGAAGCGCTCCCGCCGTCTCCTCGAGTCCGAGATCACGCAGAGGTGAGTGATTACTGGGGGACGTCGACTGGCCAGTGGTATTTGCGCTCGCGTTCCCTGTTGGGAAGATTCAATTTAAGTGTCTGGCTCTGAGATTTTCCGTGAGTCCGGTTTGGGTCGTGTGTCACGAACGCACTGTCTGAGTACGATGGTGCGGAACTGTACGAGAGATGAAGGAGGGCCCTTCGAGGCCGGCAGTCAGGTGCAGGTCTCAAGCCACCGCGAGCTGCTGTCGTCAAGTCGCGACTACTGGTCGCTCACGAAGATGTTATCGCATCCGCAGGCGCCCAGTTTTACACAGCCTCTGGGCTGCATTGCCGCATTATGTCGCACCTCAAAACGCCGCTTCACGAATTTCCTCTGGATTAGATGCCGACATTTCGGAATCCTGTTGCGCATGGCAGGGGCGTGCTCTGCGCTGCGATCGCAGCGAGGATGATCGGCTCCTGTCCTCAACAGGATCAGGAAAAGCGATGATGCTGCGACAGCCATTGGATGGAGCACGGTTGCTCCGGCACTGCTCTGTGTTAGCGTTCACGGTTTCAGCGGTTTTGGGGATTGACAACGCGAGAGCCGAACAACCACCGTCACCATG
>DASRRV010000155.1:0-36552 GCA_035695545.1 Candidatus Sulfotelmatobacter sp.
CGTAGATTAGACCCGCCGACAAAACCACAAGCAAGCACACCAGGAAACTCCGTGTCATCGTGGACATTTTTGTTTTCTCCTTGGCGACCAACTAGACTTGCCGGGATATCTGCTGCGATCCCTTGCCCCACTTCGAGATTCGACTTTCGAGCATTGTGCGGCCCCACAGGGTTGTCGCCATCACTGGGCGGGGATGCTCACACTGGTCGCTAACCACCGTCAACCCGCAACTAGCTAATTGAGCGCGTTTCGCTCTGAGAAATGAACTTCAAGCGCGCTTAGAACCGGAGGAAACGCTTGCTGTAGTAACGAACTCAAGCCGAAGTGACGGCACGGAGCTCGTCAGTTTTTCCGGATGCGAATGGTGATTCCAATTCTGCATTGCAGAATATTTTTGCACCCTGGAGGCGTTGGCTCGAACGGAAGTGGAATGAGGCTAAGGTGGATGAATGTCAGCTTTCAGCAGACGGAACCAGCCTGGCATGGGGGGCCGATTACTTATTCAATCTTTCGCAGGTGCGTGTAAATTCGTAGAACTGCACAACCTATGCCGACCGCTGTTCGCGCTGGAGGGCAGAAGATTCTGAGCGCACCATTTGCTCCAGTCGATCGTTGGGATAATAGTGATCGACAGTCGCGGGAGTGACGAGTTTGTGTTCCACAAAAACAGCGGGCGGCACCGGACGCTGATTCAGAATGTCGAGACTCACTCGAATTAGACTCTCCCCGTAGCGCTCGGGGAAATAGGCTACGGAGCCTACAAAGCGAGTCTTGGGCTCGCGAAGTTCCGCCCTCCCCTCAGGCGAAGCATTCTGCCCCATAATGGCGCAGTTCTCCGCTCGGCCCGCTTCCTGAAATGCGCGCAGGGCTCCGAGGGCGCTGGGATCATTGATGCCTCCCACCAAAACATGCCGGGAGTGCGAGGATCGCAGATGCCGACGCACCGCTTCGAAGCTGGGCCCCAATTCACCATCGCCATCAAGGTAAGTTACGCGGCAATTCGCGGCACCCGGAAGCACCAGGTTAATGCCGACCAGCAACCCTGATAACCGCATCCTCGGCAGGTTTCCCGCCCGCTTCAATTCCAGCAAAATGATTTCGTCCACTTCGGACTGCCAGTGCTCCTTCACCCATCGTCCCAGATATCGTCCGCCGATCAGCCCCGCCTCGTAGTTATTTGCACCATAATAGGTCGCCCCAGGATGGGGGATGTCGATCGCAATCATGGGGATATTTGCTTCGCGATACTTGGCGGCCACGATTGGGGCTATTTCCTCGTCGGTCTGGAATTCAATCGCGAGGTCTACCTTTTCTCGCACCAGCAAATCTGCGTTGCGTTGCGCGATCTTCGCGCTATACCTGTTATCAACGCATATCAATTCGATCCCTTCATTCAGCGCTGCGCGCTGCAAGCCCCCGGAAACCTCTTTGGAAAACTGGTAGTCCGTTCCCTGTGCAGCGTAGCCCAACCGGTAAAGCCGCTGCTTCCACGGTCGCACTCGAGACTGATAGAGATTCTGCCCCAGTTTGTCGACCATCCCGCATTTCTCCAGCGTATAGAGAAGACGAAACACCATCGTCTTCGGCAAACCGCAGCGCGCGGCTACTTCCTTCAGTGGCAAAGCTTCACCAGGGGAACGAAAGGCCGTCAGCAATTGGGACGAGTGAACGATGGATTTGACCAGGTAACGATCCCGGGACGGGGCGTTTGGGCTCATGGTTACCACATAATATTCGTTTTTCGCATTTTGCAAAGCAAAATTTATGATTCTGGCCCGTCGCCGGGGCCAATGGACCCGACACACACCTACTCCGAAGGCCGAATTATAGTCGCGAAGCCCGGGTGACGGAGTGCGTTTCAGGCTGTTTTTCCGGGCGAATACTCGGTAATTCTGCGTGGGCACTCCAAAGGTGATTTTGGTCTGAGTCGATGTCAATATCTCGGTAAACGTACGACCGAACGTACCTTCATAGCGCCCTCGGAGTCACGGCAATGTTCTACAAGGCGAAACCGCTATAGCGAGTCTCTGAACTCGGGCTCTGTGAGGCAACGGTCAACCCCCTTCCCAACGCCTCCCTTTTGTGAATCTTTTGGCCCTTCCCCCGCAATGCTTAAGAACGTTGTGCTATGCGAAACTGTATGTTTCGCTAAAGAAATCCGTGACCTGCTGCGGGAAGAATTGTAACCTTCGTTCCCGACAAAGGTTCCGACGAGAGAGGTCCCCGAATGGACGCTGGCAAGAGTGAAAAAGTATTTAATGCACTCGAGACTTTCCGAATTGAACTCCCGTCGTGGGGCTTCGCCAATACCGGTACTCGCTTCGGAAAATTTATTCAGCCGGCAGCAGCGACAACTACCGAGGAGAAGTTCAGTGACGCCGGTCAGGTGCACGAACTCACGGGCGTTTGCCCAACGGTAGCACTCCATGTGTTGTGGGATTGTCCGGATGGGCTCCAAAGCACGGACGATATCAAGAATTTTGCGGAGCGCTATCGAGTTCTGCCGGGGTCGATCAATCCCAATCTTTTTCAGGATCAGGAATACAAGTACGGATCGTTCGGAAATCCTGACAAAGAAGTGCGCCGACGTTCCCTGCAACACACCAAGGACAGCATTGAGATTGCACGGCGTTTGCAGAGTAGAGATCTCTCTATGTGGTTTGCCGACGGCTCGAACTATCCGGGCACCGCCAACATCCGTCAGCGTAAACAGTGGTTCACGGAGTGTCTCAAAGCTGCGCACGATGAGTTGTCCCCTGACCAAAGGATGCTTGTGGAGTACAAGCCATTTGAGCCGGCTTTTTATCACACCGACATCGCTGATTGGGGTATGGCTCTACTCCTTGCGCGTACAGCGGGCCCGCAGGCAAAGGTCTTGGTCGATACGGGACATCATTATGCTGCCCAGAACATCGAACAAATAGTCGCATGGCTTTTGTCGGAGAACATGCTTGGTGGCTTCCATTTCAACGATCGCCGCTACGCCGATGATGATTTGACGATGGGCTCGATTGATCCCTATCAAGTCTTCCGGATCTTCCACGAGATACGATATTTCGAATGGGAAACCGGCAAGCGGGCCGACATCGCTTACATGGTTGACCAGAGCCACAATCTGAAGGGCAAGATCGAGGCGATGATTCAGACGGTAACGATGGCGCAGCAGCTTTTTGCCAAGGCAGCGCTGGTAGACGGCCGAGAACTGGCGACCGCACAGAAGAATTGCGATCTGGTCAGTGCGGAGTCATTGTTGCAAGACGCCTTCGCCACCGATGTTCGGCCAGCAATTCAGGCATGGCGCGCATCCAAGGGTTTGCCCAAAGACCCGATGGAAGCTTTTCGCCAGAGCGGATACTTGGAGCGCGTAACCAAAGAGCGTGCGGCGCGCAACTCACGAAACGTTTCATCCTATGCCTGAGAATTCTGCGAAGCCCTATCTGGCATTCGATTTTGGCGCTGAAAGTGGACGCGCGGTGCTGGCGCATCTGCAGTCGGGAACCCTTACGACTGAAGAGGTACACCGGTTTCCGAACGAACCGGTCGAGTATGGCGGGAGCCTGCATTGGGATGTTGCCAGGTTGTGGTTTGAAGTGAGAAAGGCATTTGCCGCGCTGGACAATGTGGAGTTAGCGGGCATCGGTGTCGACACCTGGGGAGTGGACTACGCTCTGCTGGGCGAGCGAGGCGAACTGCTGCAGAATCCGTATCACTATCGTGATCGGCGGACCGAAGGCGTGATGGATGAGGTCTTCCGGAGAGTTTCGAAGGAGGATATCTACGGGGCCACAGGAATCCAGTTCATGCCGATCAACACGCTGTATCAGTTGTTCGCCGAGCACCGCGACAGCCCCAAAGTGGTGGACGCGGCGAAACATCTGGTCACAATTCCAGATCTTTTTAATTATTGGCTGACGGGAAATGCCGTCTGCGAATTCACCAACGCGACAACCACACAGATGGTGGATCCCGTAAAACGTGCTTGGGCCAGCGATCTGATGCAGAATCTAGGTCTTCCGACGAACTTGCCAGCTCCGATCGTGGAACCAGGAGCGATCGTCGGATCACTCTTGCCCGGCATCGCTCGAGATTCTCGTTTCGCCGGTACCACTGTCATTGCTCCCGCGTGCCACGACACGGGGTCTGCGGTGGCTGCAATATCGGCCCGCGAGGGCACGGCTTTTCTTAGCTCTGGAACGTGGTCGCTGGTGGGTACCGAACTGGATTCGCCCGTCATTACATCCGATGCTTTGCGGCTGAACTTCACGAACGAAGGCGGCGTCAACGGGACCACACGTCTTCTAAAGAACGTGATGGGGCTGTGGATTTTGCAAGGCTGCCGGCAATCGTGGTCCGCGCGCGGCGTTTCTCACGACTACCGGGAATTGATGGAACTCGCGGCGCGAGAACCGTCGTTCCGGCATCTTGTCGATCCCGACGATGAGTCGTTCTTGCGGCCATCCGACATGGCTGCGGCGATCAACGAGTTTTGCGACAGAACTCACCAGCCCAGCCCACAGGCACCGGGCGCGTACGTCCGCGCAATCTTTGAGAGCCTCGCGTTCAAGTACCGGCTGGTCCTGCGCAATCTGGAGCAAGTTAGTGGAAAACACTTCGAGCAGATTCGGATCATCGGTGGAGGATCGAAGAATCGTCTGCTGAACCAACTGACGGCCGACGCGACAGGAAAGCGAGTACTGGCGGGCCCGGCCGAAGCTACGGCACTAGGAAACGTCGCGATACAAATCCTTGCGACTGGAGGCGCTACTTCTCTGCAAGAAGTACGAGCCATCGTCGATCGCTCGTTCCCCACTGAGATATTCGAGCCGATCGAGACCGACAAGTGGGACCAGCAAGCTGAACGATTCGAACAGTATTGCGAGAGCATCTATGCCCGAAATTAAAGAGACAATACATCTGAAAGATTTGTGGAACGACACAAAGGCGCAAGCCATGGCGAGCGATCAATTGGCCATGCTGCGTTACCGCTCGAACTTGCTGGGTGCGGATCTGCGCATCACAAACTTCGGCGGTGGAAACACCAGCTCTAAACTGGATCTTCCCGACCCCTTTACAGGCCGGCCCGTGCGAGTGCTCGCGGTCAAAGGCAGTGGCGGAGATCTGGGCTCGATCACCGATTCTGGGTTCGCCCTGCTCTACCAGGACCGCCTCGAGCAACTGAAAGAGTTATATCGCGGAGAGCCGTACGAAGACGAGATGGTCCGCTACTATCCGCTCTCGGCATTTGGCGAGAATCGCGTTGCCGCGTCGATCGATACGCCGCTTCACGCGTTCCTGCCCTTCGACCACGTTGACCATCTGCATCCCGACTGGGCCATCGCGCTAGCCGCCAGCGCAAACGGGAAGCAGAAACTGGAACAGTTCAACAGGGAATTCGATCGCAAGATTGGGTGGGTACCGTGGCAACGTCCCGGTTTCGAGCTGGCACTCCTCATCGAGCGGGCGGTCAGAGATAATCCCGGAGCCGAAGGCCTTATTCTCGGTGGTCACGGTTTGTTCACTTGGGGAACGACACAGCGCGATTGTTACTTGAACAGCATTCACACCATCGATCAGATGGGCGAATTCATTCTGCAGCATCAATCGAAAAAGGGTTCGCTTTTCGGCGGAGCGGTGCACGCTCCGGCCCAAGATCGGAAGAGCATTGCCATCCAGATTCTGCCCGCACTTCGGGGCGCCCTGTCGTCGAATCGTCGCGTGGTCGCTCACTACGCCGACGACGAAGACGCTCTGACCTACGCCGGATCGAAATGGGCGAAGGAACTGAGCGCTCTCGGTACCAGCTGTCCGGATCATTTCTTGAGGACCCGGGTCTGTCCCATGTTTCTCTCTTGGGATCCCATGAAAGATGACGTCAATGTTCTGAAGACTCGCATCCAGAGCGAGGTCGTCGAGTATCGAACCTTCTACAAGAAGTATTACAACGAGTGGGCCACTAGTGACTCCCCGAACCTACGTGATTCGAATCCTTCGGTCGTTGTGGTGCCCGGCCTGGGACTGTTCGGCTTCGGCAAGAACAAGAAGGAAGCGCGGATCACGACCGAGTTCTTTGTTAATGCGATCCACGTTATGGCGGGAGCGAACGCCCTGGAAGATGGCGCGGTCTCGCATCCTTTGCCGCAGGCAAGGCGCGCAGAGCAGTCGCAGCAGTTCACTCACTTCCATAACTACGTCGCGCTTCCTCGGTCGGAGGCATTCCGTATCGAGTACTGGGCTCTGGAAGAAGCGAAGCTCCAGCGCATGCCTGCTGAGGCGGAATTCAGCCGCAAGATCGCACTTGTAATCGGCGGGGCCAGTGGAATCGGCCGTGAAGTCGCGCTGTTGCTGGGGCGCAAGGGAGCGCACGTAGTGATCGCTGATTTTGATCACGGGGGCGCAGGCAAAGTTGCCGATGAAGTCGGAGCCGTTGCCTCTCGCGAGTTTGTGGCGCACACAACGGTCGACCTTAGCTCGTCCACGTCTCTGGCGGAAGCTGTGAAGTTCACTATTTCGCAGTTCGGCGGCCTCGACATCGTCGTCAACACCGCGGCCATCTATCCTGTGCCGGGACCGGATGGAGAACTCGCGGACGCGCAATGGACCAAGACATTTCTGGTCAACGTGACCGGCAACTATCTTCTTGCGCAGCAGACTGAGTGGGTCTTCAAAGACCAAGGACTGCAAGCCGCTATGGTACTGACGAGCTCCGCCAATGCGGTGGTTCCCAAAAAAGGCAGCGAGGCATATGACACGAGCAAGACGGCTCTCAATCATCTAATACGGGAGCTTGCCATCAAGATTGGGCCCCTAGTAAGAGTGAACGGAATCGCGCCCGCGACTGTGGTCGCAGGTTCGACAATGTTCCCGCGTGACCGCGTGATTCAATCACTCCAGAAATACAAAATCGCATTTTCCGAATCGGAGTCCACGGAAGAACTCCGCAACAAACTGGCTGATTTCTATGCCCAACGCACGTTGACGAAGCGGCCGATCCTGCCGCAGGATTGCGCGGCCGCGATCGTGTGGCTGGCCGGCGATCAGAGTGCAAAAACAACCGGGCATGTCATTCCGGTCGACGGCGGATTGTCCGAGGCTTTTCTGCGTTGAGCGTCTTGCGTTAAGGAGCAAATATGCAGCGCGTCTGCTTTGTCTTGCAGGTTAAGCTGGAGCGGCTTGACGAATACAAGAAACGGCATCGCGAAGTGTGGCCGGAAATGCAGGCCGCTCTTCGTGAAACCGGCTGGCGCAACTATTCGTTGTTTCTGCGGGACGACGGTCTGCTCGTCGGCTATCTCGAGACCGACGATTTCGAAAAAGCCCGTGCCGGCATGGCCCGGCGTGAAGTGAACGAGCGTTGGCAGCGCGAAATGGGTGGCTTTTTCGTTCAGCCGGATGGAGTCTTGCCCGATCGAGCCATGCAGCCTTTGGAAGAAGTGTTCCATTTGTAATTCAGATTCGAGCAGCAAGTGATGAGGAGCAAATGATTCCAAACCCGGCACTCGGGGTGTTCTTCCACTGGTTGGGCGGTCTCGCGTCCGGCAGTTTCTACGTTCCCTATCGCGGCGTGAAGAATTGGGCATGGGAAACCTACTGGCTGGTTGGCGGATTCTTCAGTTGGATCATCGTGCCGTGGATTCTAGGGTTGACGATGACGAGCGATCTCACGGCGGTGCTCCACGAAGCTCCAGCCAGCAGCATCTTCTGGGCTTATGTCTTTGGAGTACTGTGGGGATTGGGTGGCCTCACATTCGGCTTGACCATGCGATATCTGGGAATGTCACTCGGCATGGCGGTCGCTCTGGGATACACCGCTGCATTCGGCACATTGATGCCTCCAATTTTTCGCGGAGAATTTGCCACCCAGGTGCTCGGAACTCGATCAGGACTGATCATTCTGGGTGGAGTCGCGATCTGTTTGCTGGGCATTGCGTTTGCAGGAGCAGCCGGAGTCTCCAAAGAGCGCGAAATGTCACAAGAGCAGAAGCGCGCCTCCATCAAGGAGTTTGATCTGAAGAAGGGGCTGATCGTCGCCACCTTTTCCGGAGTGATGAGCGCCTGCTTTGCCTACGGCCTAGCCGCCGGCGACCCGATCAAAGCGATCTCTCTGCAACACGGCACAACGGTGTTGTGGCAGGGGCTGCCCGTGCTGGTCGTAGTTCTTGCGGGTGGATTCACGACCAATTTCATCTGGTGTGTCATTCTGAATGTTCGCAATCATACTGGCTACCAGTACTTCGAGTCTGAGATCCGAGGCAGAATTCCAGCGCGCGATGAGGAACCTATTGTTGAAAGCGTGACCGATGCTCCGGCGGAAGAGATGGCAGTGGCCGTCGCGGTCGCGCAAGAGACGACGGTCAGGGCTCCCATGCTCGCCAACTATCTGTTCTCTGCGCTCGCGGGCACGACCTGGTACATGCAGTTTTTCTTCTACACCATGGGCGAGACGCAGATGGGACGCTACAAGTTCTCGAGCTGGACCTTGCACATGGCCAGCATCATCATCTTCAGCACATTGTGGGGCATCGCGCTCAAAGAGTGGAAGGGCGCAGGTGGCCGAACCAAACTTCTAGTTGCCTTCAGCCTTCTCGTCCTGGTGACGTCAACGGTTGTGGTAGGTTATGGCAACTACACCGCCGGTGCGCCGCGCTGAAGAAGGCCGGGCATTCGCGTTAGTGTAACCGTTTCTGAGCACAGCACAATGCACCTCGTGAATCCTGCTCCCGGTTTCGATGAGAGGAGTGGTCTCAGGTCTGCGACACTCAGACATGGAATCCACGATGCGCTATCTGAAGCCGTCGCGCAGCCAACAGGTACTTGAAAAGGTGAACGAGATTTTCGCCTGATTTCGCTTGCTCAATGCTCTTGTTGCCCGAAACGTGCTAGTTAGCTATGCCCCAGCACGTGCGCCCAGCGCAACCTGTGAGCGGTCGATCTGCGCCTGTACTTGGCGTCGAAATTCCAATGCGTGCCGAACTGTAGTGAAAGGCTCCGCAGTGCCCCCAGTTCCTCGCACCACGATTGTGCCGTACCCCAACATCCTCCCCAACAATCCTTGATCCACTCCGATGCTTTCAATCTTGTTGAGTAGGAGTTCTAGCGGTCTTCGTCGAATCAGGCCCACCTTCAGGGTCACTCGCTTGTTTGTCACTGCAAACGCTGACGACGAGCGACGCAGGAACCCGCTTGCGACGATGAGGGCAGCCACGAGGAGTAGGGCCAACCCTAGGCCTATGGCACCAAACATTGTGATTAAGGCCATAAGGCCCAAGAAGGACCCTATAACTATGGGTGAAACAAGAACGACCCAATGGAGGCCTGTTCGGTAATGAACTGTCTCTCCAGAAATGAGGTTCTGATCGACGTAAGCCATTTTTAAAACTCCTCTCGGTCGTGCGAATTCCGGTTCTGATGCCGTGGGGGCGATGGGCACTGCGCGCCGTCGTCCTATGGGGAAGGAAGGTTATGTGATCCCCCTGAGTATCGTATCGGTGGCGGTCAAGAGAATTGCGAGAAAAGCGACGATCCCGCTGGTGATGATGATGACGTGGCCCGTAGTCCCACGACGCGTTTCCCCGGTTTCGTGAATGAGGGTTTCAACGATCCGCCACAGCACATAGGCGGCAACGATGATTGTTAGATTGGGAATCATGATGATTCCACTGTGGCAAGTGGCCGCTCGCCGCGATAGTTACTGTCGTGAACCGAATGTGATGGCGATCACGGAATCATGCGACGTCCTAGATGCACTAGGGTGTAGCGTTCGCAACGAGCTGCCTGTGGGCGGGGCGTCGATCTTCGCACCGTGCAGCAGTGGATGGGTCACTCTGACATGGAGTCTGCGATGCGCTACTTGAAACCCTCGCGCAGTCAGCAAACAACGGCCGTGGGCAGATCTTGTTGGTTGTGTGTCGGCAATTCGAAAGAAATCTGACCTGAAACGCTGCACACGTTCCGGAACCGAAGACGCGCCTTCCGAAAGTGGATCACTCCCTCAGAAGCATAACAACTGGTAATGGTTACTCTGCGACAGCCCACTAGACTAAGAACACCGGAGTACCTTCAACATGCCAAGTTAGGGAAAGTCCACGTCGAGGGCGTAGATATCGGAGCCGCCATGAAGAAGCGTGACCAGCGGCGAGCCGTCGGGAGTGAGGCCTACCAAATGGTAATCGCTAATATCAGCCCGCGGAATCTGCCCGGAACCCGCGATGATTTCGACTTTGTGGTCTTGGACTCGCACTCGAGAAATCTGTTGCCCTGAGCCGCCGAGAACATCCTGCCAATATACGTACTTGTTATCGCTTGACCAAACACTCCTTCCGATAGCCGTGCCTTTCGCCAGCTCTGACCATTCATGTGAGCGAAGATCGCAGATCATCAATCTCTGGCCATCTCTGGTAACGGTAACAACGAACTGACCGTCGGGAGACAGCTCCGGTAGAAACAACCCCTTTGAACCACTGAGCATGACGGTTCGCGAAGCATTCAGGTCGACCTGGTAAATGGCTGGTTCACCTCCTCCTCGGGGCTCTCCTTGTATCATCATCGAGTTGCCGTCTGGCGCCCAACTTGGCTGATCTTCATCCTGCTCATCGGTAAGGGCCATCAGCGGTTCAGGGCTGCCTCCGTCTGCTGAAATCAAGTAGATGCGGTGCGGCCTTCCCGGCCGCGTTCCCACGAATGCAATGCGCTTCCCATCGGGTGACCAGCGCGGATAGAAGGTATCCAGCGGAGGAGACGTGAGTTGCAGTCGTTGACTACCGTCGATCTTGCTTCTCCACAGAATGAGCTGCCGCCCAGTGGCGGCGACGTAGGTTACCCATTGACCGTCTCGGGAAAGACTCATCCAGCGCGCCGGAATTCCGCGGAGGTAAGGCACGAACAGCTTCGAATCGGTGTCGTAGCGTGCCAATTCCTGCGTGGGGTTTTCGCTGGAAAAATAAACTCTACGGTTCTGCTGACCGATCGACAGCTGCCAAAGGAATAGATCAGACGTGGTCAAAAGAACCGGGCCGCGCACCGCCTTCTCCCAGAAGTGGGATCTTTCGCGTATCGCCCAAATGCTCGCAAGACAACCGCGAGATGAGCGAAACACAAAGTATTCGCCTCCTGCGGTCCAATCGCCTCCTGATTCTCCATCGCCAAAACAGCTTGGGTTCTCTCTCCAGCCAGGTAGTAAGCGATGGAGGTTGCTGCCGTCGGCAGAGACCTCCCAGAGCGACAGAGTTGCCAGTTTCGATTCCCATAGCGTAAATCGCAGGGTGCGGCCATCGGGGGACCAGCGCGGTTCTCGTGGTTGTCCGGCGGTGCCAACCAGCTTTTTCGATCGTGTTCCGTCGGGCTGGGCTACGTATATGTCGGAGCCAAAAGCATACGTGATTTCCGCCCCATCTGGAGACCATGTCGCGCCGTGGGCGCTCAACTCACCTACTCTATGCGGAGAGCCTGTCGACGTTGGCAGCCGCCACAGCGACTTTTCGGTTTCCTGGCCTTTATAACTGCCCACCAAGAGTTCGGAATGATCGGGCGAGATGCCAAACAGCGTCGTATTTGCAAATGGGGTTGGGAATACTGCTGGCTCGCCGCCGTCAGCCGAGACTTGGGCTAACTGAGAGTGCCCTTGGTCCGAGTCGACAAAAAGGATCCGGCCTCCGTCGATGACGAGAGGGTCAGCTGCTGCTCGTCCAAAATGGGTGAGTTGTACTGTTCTAAGAACCGTTGGCCGAGGCGATGGAGACAGCCAGCGCCACGCCAGCAAGGCAGCCACAACCATCAGCGTAATCGCGGTAAAGATCTGCAGACCGCTGCCTAACTGGATGGTGCCTTTCTTGCCCCTCATTCCACCCTTGACCATCTCCAGATCAGCTTTCAGACCCGAGGCGTGTTGATACCGTAATTCTCTGTCCTTTTCGAGCGCCTTGTTAATAATCTTTTCGAGCCTTACGGGGAGTTGGGGATTCAATTCCCGCGCCGGGTTCGGAATCTGGCTGAGGATAGATTCCCGAAGCAGAGGCCCAGTGTTTCCGACGAAGGCGCTTCGCCCCGTCGCCATTTCATACAGCACTGAACCAAAGGAAAATAGATCCGTCCGCGCATCCAACTTTTCGCCCCGCACCTGCTCTGGAGACATGTAACCTGCGGTTCCCATCGCCAGCCCAGTTCGGCTTAGGGACACATCGGGGCCAGCGGCGGGCAGCGTTTCTCGCAGCGCTGGACCGGCTCCGTCATCGCTCAGCTGGCGCCCGGCAACAGCGCGGGTCGCTGCGGCCCCGGGAATACGCTTCGCCAGTCCGAAATCGAGAATCTTGGCTTCACCGCGCTCAGTAATAAAGATGTTCGCCGGTTTGATGTCGCGATGGATGATTCCCTTCTGGTGCGCTGCTTCCAGTCCTTTAGCGATCTGGATTGCGAGGTCGAGGAACTCATCTATGGGCATCGGCTGGCCCGGATGCGGCTCCACTCCAATGCGATCGCGCAGCGTTTGACCTTCGAGCAACTGCATCACTATGAAGGGGTGACCTTCATGCTCGCCAAATTCGTAAATCGAGCAGATGTTGGGGTGGTCCAGCGCGGAGGCGGCCCTGGCCTCGCGTTCAAGTCTCTCCACGGCTTTTGCATCGTTTCCAAGTTCTTCAGGAAGAAACTTCAGCGCGACCCGGCGCCCCAGCTTCAGGTCTTCTGCCTTGTACACCACGCCCATTCCTCCGCCGCCCACGATATCCAGCACGCGGTAGTGCGAAACCTTCTTTCCGATAAGATTTACCGTCGTGACAGATCGCTGTTC
The DNA here is from genome assembly GCA_035695545.1 of Candidatus Sulfotelmatobacter sp. Taxonomy (GTDB): domain Bacteria; phylum Acidobacteriota; class Terriglobia; order Terriglobales; family Acidobacteriaceae; genus Sulfotelmatobacter. The sequence goes on from DASRRV010000155.1 coordinate 12,782, forward strand.
CGGGGCATTCTCGGCGTGCGTCACTTCACTCACAGGAGCGACAAACCGATAACCGCGTTTCGGAACAGTTTCTATGTATTCCCGTCCGTCTTTCCATTCTCCTAATGTCTTCCGCAAGAAAAAGATGTTCTTATTGAGGTTTCCTTCCTCGACAAAGGCATCGGGCCAAACCCTTTTGATCAGTGTGTCTTTGTCAACCAAGTGGCCTGCCTGCTGGACCAAAACAAAGAGTATTTCGGTAGCCTTCGGCGCCAAGGAAACCGGCGTTCCGTCGCGCACCAGCACGCGCTTCTCGGAATCGAAGCGAAAGGGCCCGAACGCGTAGAAGCGCTTAGTCTGCAACGTCATACCGTCTGCCAGAAATTTGCCGGAAGTTTGGAAGGACTTCGAAACCGCAACCGCGCTAAGGTGCGTCGCGAGTGGGGAAATGGATCGAATGCGATCCGGAGCCGCCCGAGCGCAATTCTAGTACGTCAGGGTATTCCCAGCAATGCCCAATGGCGTGACGACTTGCCGGGCCTCTTACAGCGCCGTTTTGTAAAAAAGGACCGATTGAGAAGGAATTCAGGAGAGGTTACTCATATGGAATCCTGCAGCCGCGACCTTCATGGTCCTGCGACATGCAAAGTTCAGCTTGTTTGGTTTTTCATATTAATCAGCACGTTTTTTTGCAGGGCTGCGAATGCCCAAAAGACGTTTGATCCAGCTACCGGCATGGTGCTGCATGGAACGATCGTGACCATGGATTCTTCTGGGACGGTTCTTCACAATAGCTCGATTCTAGTGCGGAACGGCGTGATCGTCGCGATATGGCAAGGGCGTGAGGCCCCACCGGGAGTTCCGCTCGGCAATGCAATTGGCGTGGATCTTGGACCCGAGGCAATGGTTTTTCCCGGCCTTATCAACCTGCACAACCACCCCACCTATGACGTGCTTGATCCGTGGCCGGCGCCATCTTCAGATGTGCAAACCACCCTGGGCCGCCCACTTGGGACCGAGCCGTATGCTAACCGTTATCAATGGAATGATGTTCCCAGCACATCCCCCCCTGAATATCGCCGCCTCGTCGATACTCCTCAACTTTTGCTCAACTCTGGCGCTGGCCTTGGATTGCTTTCTGAAGTCGTCAAATACTCAGAAGTGAAGGCAATGCTGGGGGGCGAAACCGCATTCCAGGACGGATCGCCGGATCCGGCGACGGACAATCTGATGATCCGCAACGTCCAAAGCACAAACTTCGGACGGCAGGCGGTTTTCTCGCGAGTCCCATCCATCGACCAGCTCTCTTCAGGCGATCTTGTTGCTCTCATTACTGGAATGCAAAACGGCCAGGTTGACGCATGGCTAACGCATCTCGCGGAAGGCGTGCGTGACAGTCAACGCCGCGCCGGCGACACCTTCTCCTCCCGCGCTGAGTTCACGAGTCTCCAATCGCTGGGATTGCTCACGGACATGACTGTAGTCGTCCAAGGCAACGGCCTTGAGGAAGCGGACTTTGCAGCAATGCGAGCCGCGCCTAGTATCCGCCTGAATCACAGCGGAGACGGACTAGGCGCCAAACTGGTCTGGTCACCTCTTTCAAACCTCCTTCTCTACGGCCAGACAGCACTGATCTACCACGCGCTGAAAGAAGGTGTGACGATCTCGCTCGGCACGGACTGGAGTCCCAGCGGGTCCAGAAATCTCCTAGATGAGCTGAAGGTTGCGGACATCGCCCTTCGCGATCCGCGCCTGCTGGGCCTTGATCGGGATCTGGTGCCGTCTTTGAGCGTCGACGGCAAGACAGGGGAAGCACGCAAAGATGCTGAGATTGCATTGGATCATGTGCTCGTGGAAATGGTCACCAGGAATCCCGCGCAGACGCTGCGCTGGAACCGGTACGTTGGCTCAATCGAGGCAGGTAAGTTCGCGGACTTGATCGTTATCGGCAAGTCTGATCGTGCCTCCGCAAAAGGAATACCCGATTCGCCCTACCGTTCTTTAATTGACGCGACCGAGGAAGACGTGCGCCTAGTGCTGGTGAACGGTGAGCCGCGCTCCGGTGACGTAGAGATCATGGCGGCACTCAAGCCCGGCAATTACGAGGTGATCAGAAGTGCGTGCGCCAATTTTTCCAAAGGGATTGACACAACGAACCCCGCGCTGCCGAAGGGCACTGAAACATTTGCCTATCTGAAGCAGACTCTGATTGCGGCGCTTAGTGCTCTCGGCGGCGACAACCCGCCACCCGGCGGAGGTACGGCAGACGACTCCAATACTTACAGCTATCTCAAAGCGAACATCCCGGGTGCCGCCGGGCTGACGGATGCACAATTTCGCTATGAACTCACACTATTCGCAGGTCTGGACCCAAGGGGTCGGTTGAATCTCGAAGGCATACAGCTTTCCCCAGCGCTGGTGGAAGACGACCACTTTTACTTTCACCTTCTTGAAGGCGACCTTGCGGAGGGTACGGGCCTGATCTCTGACACGAGTCCGCCTTTCGGCTTGTATCCGACAAATCTCAACCAGATTCAGGCACACGGCAATCCATTCGGCGCGGAAGAGTACGGCGAAAGATATTCCGAATCCTGCCACTAGTGGCGAAGTGCGGGAATGATTCCAAGGCCTTTGATGCCTCGGAAAGTTCAGCGGGAGATGTTTATCGGTCGACAGAGTCGGCCAGCACGAAGACGGGAGACCATTAAATCAGGAGAAAACTCATGAAATCGAAATTGTCGGCTAGCGTTGTAATCACTGGGCTGGTAGCCTTGGCCGCTTCTTATGTCGGTACCGCGCAGGATACTCAGGCCGCTCCTGGGAAACATCATCATTACCAAATCGTGCAGATCCCGACACTCGGCGGGAGCCAAACGAACTTCTTCGACAACACGAACAACATTGCGGTGTTGAACGCCCGAGGCGCCGTCAGCGGCGGGTGTGCTGGCACGACCCTGTCTGATCAAAACTCTTCGATGTTCTGGTGGACTCCGGACGGGACGATCTGCCATGCGTTCTTATGGGAGAACGGATCGCTGACCGATCTCGGTTCGCTGCCCGGCACGAACAACAGCGGTGCGGCTTGGATCAGTGCGAATGGCATCGTGGCGGGGCTTTCCGAGAACGGGCAGATTGATCCGTCCATTGCTGGTCTGCCTGAGATCAGCGCGGTGATGTGGCGCAACGGGAAGATCACGAATCTTGGAACCCTGCCGGGCGGAGGGTATCAGGGCGCGGCGGTTTCGGTGAACAGCCGGGGCGAGGTGGCAGGGATCGCTAGCAATCTGGTGGCGGACGCGAACTCTCTGCTGAACTTCAACGTAAACCTATGGTCGGGCGTCGGATATGGCTACCAGCTGCGGGCGTTTGTCTGGGATCAAAACAAGGGGATGCAGGATCTGGGAACGCTCGGTGGAACCGATGCAGAAACGGTCAAGATCAACGAGAGTGGACAAGTGATTGGGGATTCGTACACCAGTTCCAACCCGGGTTTCTGCTATGGAGTAACGTCGGGCGCATTTATTTGGGATCGAAAGCATGGGATGGTGGACCTCGGGACCCTCGGCGGAACCTGTATTGCGCCGAACGACATCAACAACCATGGTCAGGTCGTGGGTGTGGGTTGGGTCGCGGGAGACGCCTACAATCGCGCGTTTCTGTGGGAGCACGGTTCGCTTCGCGATCTCGGAGGCTTCGAGGGATACAACACAGGGGCGATCGCCATCAACGAGAAAGGCGAAGCAGTGGGATACGCGGCGCATGCCGCGCTTTGGAAAAAAGTTGGAGAGCTGATCGATCTTGGCACGGTGGGCAACGATCCCTGCAGTTTTGCTCAGGGTGTGAATGACGAAGAACAAGTCGTCGGGGACTCATCCCCTGGCGACTGTGTGCACTATGACACTTCCCGCGGTTTCCTATGGGAGCACGGCTCCATCGTTGACCTGAATACCGTGATTCCGCCAAATTCTCCCCTATATATCATCTACGCCTACACCATCAACAATCGCGGCGAAATCGCGGTGAACGGAATCGACGCCAACGGCATCGAGCAAGCGGCAGTACTGATCCCATGCGACGAAAATCATACGGGCATAGAGGGCTGCGAATATAGCCTTGTGGATGCGACGGCGGCACAGAGCCCGGAACCGCGCTACGTTCCAAGCGGAACGCAGCATCCGCCCCGGTCATGGCGGACCAATCGGGCGCACATGCTCAGCCTGTACCGCTGAGCCGATAGCTCCTGCAAACTGACATGAGAAAGCCGATGGGAGAGGATTATGAAATTCGCAAAAATGCATCGCATCGTGGCTGTAGGGTTGTTGACTCTGCTGGCGCTCCCAATTCTACTGGTCGCGCAGGACAAGCAAAAAGACAAGCACAACCACCATCATTACCAGTTTATTGACCTCGGCACGTTCGGCGGGCGTGTGAGTTACTTCTCCAATGGGATTGATGGAGTCCTCAACAGCCAGGGGGCAGTAGTGGGCTGGGCCGACACGTCCACCCCCGATCCGTTCCCTGCGTTCTGTTTCAACACGGACTGTTTCGTTTCTCACGCATTCCAATGGCAGAACGGCGTCCTGACCGATCTGGGCGCGCTCCCCGGAGGCGCAAGTAGCCAAGCCGTTTGGATCAGTGCGAACGGATTGATTGCAGGAAATTCCCAGAACGGGGAAGGTGATCCATTGTTCCCAGGCTGGGGCGAATTTCGCGCTGTCCTTTGGAAAGACAGCGAGATCGTTGACCTGGGAACTTTGGAAGGCGGATACGAGAGCTTCGTCGGCAACGTCAACGGCCGCGGCCAGGTCGTGGGGCTGGCGATGAACACGGTGCCCGATCCATACAACATCAACGGGCCGGGTTTCTTCCCGACACAGTCGCGCGCGTTTCTATGGCAGAACGGCGCCATGCAGGATTTAGGCACGCTGGGCGGAAACGACGCTAACGCTGTCTTGATCAACGAGCGGGGACAAATCGCCGGGAACTCCTACACCAACTCGACTCCCAACTCTACTACCGGAATCCCGACCATTGATCCCTTTCTTTGGGAAAACGGCAAGATGACGGATCTCGGCACTCTGGGAGGCACGATTGGGAATCCTAGTTCCTTCAACAACCGCGGGCAGGTCGTCGGCGCCTCCAACTTGACGGGAGACGCGATCTCTCATCCTTTTCTATGGACGAGGGCTAGTGGCATGCAGGACCTCGGCACGCTTGGTGGGGATAGCGGAGTTACAAATTGGATCAATGACAACGGGGACATTGCCGGCAAGGCGGACTTGCTGCAGCAGCAGTCGCCCGAGGACCACCATGCGGTCCTATGGAGACATGGCGTCGCAATTGATTTAGGCACTTTCCCAGAGGACACATCCAGTAATGCCTACAACGTTAATTCACACGGCCAGGTAGTCGGCACGTCAGAGGATCGGGCCCACATGTTAATCGGCGTCGGCGAGCACGCGTTCCTGTGGGAAGGTGGTGGTCCGATCGTCGATCTGAACACGCTGATTCCTCCCGGCTCGAGTTTGCGACTGACATACGCGGTGGGCATCAACGATACCGGAGAGATTGTTGGCTTCGGAGTTCCCCCCGGTGTTCCGCCGGAGGACTACGAGCTTCAGGGACACGCTTTCGTACTGATCCCCTGCGACGCGAACCATCCTGGCATAGAGGGCTGCGACTACAGCCTGGTGAACGCTACGACGGCGGCACAAAGTGCTGCACCTCGCTACGTTCACGGCGGAACGGAACGCTCGCGGCAATCGCAGCGGAGCAATCGCTATCACCTTCGCAGCACCGGACCTTCCAATGGTATTAATCGCTGCTGCACCGAACGTACGCCGGGCGGAGTGTAACTCATACATCCGGCAACTGAAGTCGTCGTTAGTGGATAGCTAGAAGGGGGACGGTCATGAAATTCGCAAAACGGAAATACATCTCGGCAATCGCATGGTTCACTCTGCTGGCGGTTTCGCTGCCGCTATCCGCGCAGAATATAGCCAAACAAAATCATCACCACCAGTGCCATCACTAACGACTCATTGACGATTCCGCGACTTCGTAAAGAGTTTTAGCGCGTTCGTTAATGCGTTAACGACGGCTCGTTTGATGTTTCACGATGGCACCGCGTGCAAACGGATTGGAGAAAACTTGACGTCCATTAGACAGAACGCTGAAAAGGGACGACTTAATGCGGTTTGTCCCAGCGGGATTTTGTGGGCTGAATGAAAAGCGCGAGCCACTCTCGTAGGTCGAATAGGAACCCACGATGTGCGGCTTGGCCAATCTGTTGGGTCCAGTATCTAGGAGGGAAAATGACAAACAAGTTGATCGTAGGTTTCTGTTCTTGCGCGCTGTCATTCTTCATCGGTTGCGGCGCAAGTAGCAATCCCCCCCTTGGGGACCCACTGACCGTTATGTCTGAGGCTCCCCCCGACGGTACCCTCGGGGCAACTTATGGCGGAACTCAGGGATTTTCCTTTATCGCCGGCGGAGGCACGCTTCCCTATACCTGGAGTTGGACGGCAGCCCCAGGGTCCTCTCTTCCACCCGGTTTGAGCCTGTCGGCGCAGACGGGAAGGATTTCCGGAATACCGACACTACAAGGTGTTTACTCGCTGTTGATCAATGTCAGTGACTCCAACGCGCCTGCTAATCAAGCGCGTTCCTCCTATTCCATTACTGTCATCGAGCCCTCTGCAGTTGCGATCACGTCACCGAACCCTCCGGATGCAGTCCTGCGTACTCCATACGGCGGCGACTACGGGTATTCGCTCACGGCATCAGGAGGTGTAGCACCGTACACCTGGACATGGGTTGCTCCGACAGGTTCATCGTTGCCGCCTGGTCTAGTGTTGTCCAGCAGCGGAGTAATTTCTGGGACAACGACGACCCCAGGTTCTTACACCTTTAGCGTCACGGTTTCAGATTCAGAGTCATCTCCTGCCCAATCAACGTCGACTTACACAATTGGCGTAAATCAAGCGACAGGACTGACCATCACTTCCAGCATTCCGCCGTCAGGGAAGACAGGAGTTCCCTACGGGGGCTCTCACTTGGTACCGGGACACCAATTCTACGGATTCCCGCTGAGCGCGGCGGGCGGCACGCCTCCGTACACGTGGAACTGGTCGGCAGGAGCAGGGTCATCCCTGCCGCCCGGTCTGAAAATTTCGGTGTTGTTCTGGGGCGGAAGCACTCGATGTTGCCTGAGCATTCCTGTAATTGCTGGAACACCGACGACATCGGGGACTTATGACGTGCTCGTGGGGGTTACCGATTCGGCAACACCCCCCACCAGTACAACCGCCAAGTACACGATCGACATTAAACCGTGACGCAGCATTTGGAGGTCGCTATGTACAAGCACCGTTTCTTTGGCCGTCTCGCTGTTTGCAGTTGCCCTGGCGGTAAATTGCTGTGCCGTTGATGTCTGGGCAGCAAGCAAACCCGATGCTCTGAGAGAAGGAGAGAGATATGAATATGACAAAGAGGATTACAGAACTGGGACTCTTGTCCGACAGAAACTGAAACAGATAACAGCGAAGCAAGACTGCACGCAACGGTCGAAGGCCAAACGGCAGAAGCCAATCGCCTCTGCCTGCAAGCCTTCGAAGTATCGGAATCCGTCGTCTGGTTGTCGGACACTGCACTTCCATCAATGTGCGAATCGAAGGGGGAAAAATGAAATCCGCAAAACTGCTGTGCACCGCTGCAATGGCAACGATCGTTCTGCTGGCGATCGCGGTCAGATTAGCCGCCTTAGTCAGCACCATATGGCACGTGAATGGCGTAAGCGGAAGCGACAGCAATAACTGCATGTCATCCCAAGCCCCCTGCAAAACCATCCGGCATGCCATCTCGCTCGCTTCCTCGGGTGATTCAATTATGGTCGCGGCCGCAACCTACAAAGAGAATCTCACCATCGGCTCTAGCTTGAAGATCACCGGTTCCAGTGCCAATACGACAATTATCGATGGTGGACTCGTCAACACCGTGGTTACAATTTCCAATACGGGCGCCCAGGTCACTCTCTCAAACGTGACCATCCGCAATGGCCTGGCCGCCAACGGCGGCGGCATCTCCAACGGTGGAACCTTGACCGTCAACAACAGCGTCATTCTCGGCAATTACGCAGGAACCTCAGGCGGAGGCATCTACAGCAGCGGGACGCTGACGATCAGCAAGAGCACCTTCAGTGGCAATGGCGCATCGAACACCGGCGGCGGCGTTTATATCTACAGCGGCACGGCGACGATCAACAACAGCACCTTCAGTGGCAATAGCGTCTCGCCGTTACCATTGCACCGAAATAGGTCCTCTGGCGGCGGCATCTCCAATGGCGGCACGCTGACGATCAGCAACAGTACTATCAGTGGCAATACCGTAGGGGGTGTTGCCTACGGCGGTGGGATCCACAACTACGGGACGCTGACCATCAGCAACAGCACCCTCAGTGGGAACAGTGCAAGAGTCTATGGCGGCGGCATCTTCAATAATGTCGGCACGCTGACCATCAGCAACAGCACGCTTAGCGAGAACAGCGCAGGTGCTGGCGGCGGCATTTACATCTACAGCGGTACGGCGACCCTCCAGAACAGCATTGTCGCGAACAGTCCTTCAGGGGGAAATTGCTCTGGCACAATGACCTCCAATGGCTACAACTTGAGCAGTGATAACAGCTGCAACATCAACAATGCCGGCGATCTGAACAACACCGATCCCAAACTCGGCCCCTTGCAGAACAACGGCGGCCCGACGCAGACGATGGCTCTGCCCTCTGGGAGCCGGGCCATTGACGCGGGCAATCCCAGTGGGTGCACCGACGGTCGGGGTCATCTACTGACGACCGACCAACGCGGCCAGGCGCGCCCCGACAAGGAGGATTCCGGCGGTTGCGACAAGGGAGCATATGAAAGTCAGAACGATTAGCACAAGACATTCTCAGCTGTGCGCTTGAATTGAAGCCTTGGCGTGGTCCGCAGCACGGAAACTGTGACGGCCGCCAGAAGCAGCAAGCAAGCCGAGGGCCCGAGGGCGCGGTTCACGGCCCGAACGGCACGCCGTCATCCGGTCTTGGTGCAATAGTCTGTACCAGCCGGCAGAATTGGTCACGGAGCAAGTTGTACGCAACGTGACCTTCACGGCCCTCGTCACGCAGCTCGGACTCCAAGCGGAAGGGGCCGAACGCATAGAAGTGCTTGCACTGCACCGTCATGCGGTCTGCCAGAATTTTGCCGGAACTTTGGAAGGACTCTAAGACCCGCAAACACGCTAATATCACCGACACCGCCGGTTGCCGTACGCGGGCATGGAGGTATCTGTGCGAATCGCGTTCTCAGTCACTCTGCTTTTGATCCTCGCCCAGTTTTTTGGAACACCGCTGGAGGCGGCCTGTACAGGCACGTCCGTTAGCGCGTTTGGAGCAAAAGGAGATGGGCACAGCGACGACACGGCCGCCATCCAAAGCGCCATCACCGCCGCCTCCACGGCGGGCGGAGGATCAGTGGTGTTCAATGTGGCTCGCTATTTCACTACCGGAAGCTTCATTGTGCCCGCCGGCGTGGTCCTGTGCGGAGCCATCGAAGGTCCCTTCGACGTCGAAGGAATCGACCCAGCCGTCACCGCGGTCGCACCCACACTGTTGGTCACAAATACGAGCGCTCCCTTTGTGACCCTGCAGGGGCTCGGGTCCGGAGTGACCGACTTGCTTTTCCATTACCCGAACCAGGTTGGTGCCAGCGCCTCAAGTCCCGATGTCTATCCCTACACCATACTGGTCACGTCTCCCGGCACGAAGATAGCCCGCACCACCGTGTCGAATGCCTACAACTTCCTCGACATCGAAAGCGGCAGGGTTGTGGCCCAGGATTTATTCATCGGAGCGTTCAACATTGGCGTGAACGTCGACCATGCGCACGATCATGTCACGCTGCGCAATCTGCTGAACACGGTGTATTGGGACGTAATGCAAAACCCACAGAATCCCCCGAGCACAATCGATAACTGGGTGGCGAACCACGGGATCGCTCTGGTAGTGAACCGCGCAGATAGTCTCGAGGTGCACGACTTGAACGTGTTCTACCGGTTTGCCGGGATCCTTCTGACCGACTCGCCCGACGCTACGCAGAATCCTCGATGCGGTTTCGGAGTGGGGAGCGATATTCTTCCCGACTACGTTGCGTACGGGATTATCGCCACAGCGTCCGCTGCTGCCGGCTACCAATTCTCGAACGTACAAGTGGAGGCGATTCCAGTTCTCGGACAGGCCGAAGTTCAACTGCAGGCTGGCGGGTCTATTGCGCCGAACGTGTTGATCAATGGAGGATCGACGGCTGGTCCCTGGGCCTTAGGCGCATTTCCGGCGCCTGCGGCGGGCAATCTGACGGTTGTTGACATCATCGGATACAACCTGGGGGCTGCACAACATTCGCAGGCACAAGGCGTAGCTCCCAGGAAGGTACGAAAATGAGGAAAGCCCCGTTAGTTCCACTCCTCGTTTCGAATCTGATCTTGTTGTCGGCATGTGGCGGCGGTAGTGGGACTGTTACCACCATAGAGAATGTAGCGACCCATTTCTCTGTGACGGGGCCGGCGAACACTCCGAACGCAATATCCTTCAGCCTCACCGTGACCGCCCTCGATTCTTCGAACAATCCGGTGACGAGCTATTCCGGAACCGTACACTTCACCAGCACGGACACCACCGCGCAGCTTCCCAGCGATTCGACGCTGGTATCGGGAAGCAAAGTCTTCGCCGCCACACTGACGACTGCCGGCAGCCAAACGGTCACGGCCACCGACATCGCTGCCTCTTCCATCTCGGGCAGTTCGAAGTCCATCAGCGTAGGCGCTGTGCCCGACGCCTTTCCGGTGGAGACCTTCGGTGCCATGGGCGACGGACACACCGACGATACTGCGGCCATTCAAAGCGCGATCAACGCAGCGGCTGCGGCTGGCGGCGGCTCGGTTGTGTTGAAAGTGGCTCGCTACTACACGACCGGAATACTTCAAGTACCACAGGGTGTGGTTTTATGCGGGAACATCGAAGGGCCCTTCGACGTTGCCGGAGTCGATCCCGCCGCGACGGCGGTCGCACCCACACTCTTAATCACCAACACCACCGGTGCCTTCATTACCTTGACGGGACTCGGGGCAGGGGTCACTGACCTTCTCTTCCACTACCCCAACCAAGTCAAGACCAGCGCCTCAGCTCCGACGGTTTATCCGTACACCGTCCAGGTCACGTCCGCAGTCGCAGGCAAGGTAGTCCGCTCTACCGTAACCAACGCTTACAACTTTCTGGATATCGAACTCGGCCGGGTGATGGCCCAGGACCTGATGATTGGGGCGTTCAATATCGGCGTGAACATCGACAACACGGAAGACTTCGTGACCCTGCGCAATCTGCACAACGGGGTGTTCTGGGACGAGGTCGAAAGCGCGTCTTATCCGACCGCAATTGACAGCTGGGTGCTCAACCACGGGACGGCCCTGGTGGTCGGCCGCATGGACGCCCTCGAGGTGCACGATTTCTTCGTGTTCTCCCGTTTCGCAGGGATACTTCTGTCCGATTCAGTCGACACTTCCCTCAATCCGCGATCTGGAAATGGAAGGGGAAGCGACATCGACTTGGAGACGGTGCAGTATGGCATCATCGCGACGTCGGCTTTCCCCGGGATCGGCTATAAGTTCACGAATGTGCAATTCGCGGCGGCTCCGGGCATGGGGGAAGCTGCAGTTCAACTGAGATCTGGCGGCACAAGCGCCCCGGACATTTTGATCAATGGAGGCTCGCAACGAGGGAGTTGGGCGCTGGGCGCGTTCCCTACTCCGCAGGCAGGTCATCTGTACACTGCCAATATTGAATGAACGGCAGTTGAGGGAGTTCGGACTGCGGCGCTTCGGCTGGGAGTATTGCCATCCTTGGCAATCGACGGATCGTGCGTGTACAGGACGTCGCCTTCAACTTTAAGCGGTTCCGGTTCGTTGCCGGAGGGTGCGTGAACTGCCCGGATAGTTGTCGTGAGGGGCAATAAGAGAACCAGAGAAACGATGAGTCGCATATTGCACTCGATGCAGATGGACTTTCTGATTCGGAAGGCACGATTTTAACAGACGTTTTCTTAAAGTTTCATTAAAACCTGGGATCCGAAGCCCGGCGAACCAACCGCCTATCTGGCGAGCCCCTCGATCGAGCAAAGAGGGAGCCGCCCATGTTGTTGTCGACACACCCGAACCTGTGAAGCACGCTTCGCGTCCAACTCCCGTCCGCCTTGGGAGTTAGCTTGAACACTGCGCCGCCCCCAGCTGTTCCAGCTCCGCCCGACTCCGTTGTTCCGTACAGGTCGCCCGCCGTGTCAAAGATTGGGCTGGCGACGGGCTGCCTCCTGCCATCTCCGCCAAACCAGGAGAGCGTCTTGTACTTAACTAGCCGCCGAGACAATGGGTCCCAAAACTGTTGCTATCGAGACTGCCAGCTGTGATCGTCCTCCAGAATTTTCCGTGTCGCATTGCTCTGCCCCCCTGAAGTTCATGCCGGGCCGGTCGTCTGCCGGATAACAAGTAGCCTGTTAGAATGCGGCGCGAGGGGGGATTCCAATGACGAACCTAGGTGGAGTAGTCAGGCAGTTGAAGAAGGAACATGATCGGTTGTCGAGAGAAATCAAAGGAATTGCGGCCGCGCTCGCGGCGTTTGGCGCGGCATACGGTAAGGGGACCGGAACACGCAGCAAGATGTCAGCGGCGGGTCGGGCACGGATCGCGGCGGCTCAAAGAGCGCGATGGGCCAAGGTGCGTGCCAACAGTGGAGCGAAACGGAATGTCGGGGCCATGCCGAAAAAGCGACCCCCTTCGTCTTTCCAGACGTAAGACGGGTCTTGCTCAATTCAGAATCACGATCGGATCAAGAGGAGCCAACGCGACGTTGCCACTAGTGTCGGTTGCTCGCACACTCAGAATGTGCGGACCGTTCGCGTACTTGGTCGTGTCGAGCGAGTAAGAGAAGCCAACGTTTGTTGGTGAGGAGGGATAGACGGTGCGGACGTCCGGGCGAGAGGATCCGTAGTCCGCGGCCCCGTCCGCCACACCGTCGATGAGGATTTCCACCGTTGCGACCTTGACGTCGTCAAAGGCCCATCCGGTTACGGGTGTGACGCCACCCAGTGTGCTCCCTGCGGGCTGATCAATATTTTCAAACGGCGCAAAGATGTCCGAGATGGTCAGACTCTGGTGAAGTTGGTAAATGATCTGGCGTGCCAGGGTGGAGTCTCCTGCAATCACATAAAACTCTCCCTCAAAAACGAAGCCGGGTCCGATCGTCATATTGCCTAGCGGAGCGAAATAGTTGGTGGAATTGTCGGTGGGCCCGCCTCCACCCACATCGGGTGCGGTAAAACCAATGAAATACGGATCAATGGAAGGCACATAGACTGTGAGCCCCTGGTTCTGCGTATCGACCAGCGCGGCCCAGGCCTCGGGAACGTAGTAGGGAGGATTGGGCAGGCCCAGGTTGGGCAACAATGTGACCGTCGTCGCTCCGTTCGTCCATGGCGCACTGCCGCCGTAGTATATGAATCTGGAGTAGTCCCGGTTGGTATAGACAGGGGGAAATTCCTGCCGGTGTTGGTGTGTTGGTCGTTCGCCAAATGCGTAGCCTTCAAATGCACTCTGAAGGTGTGCGGCTGGCTTGTAACCGCAGTAACCGTTTGTTCGACCAGAACATCGCCGGCGATTGGGGTACCTTACCCGCCACCATAGCTAGTCAGATCCCATTGCAGGGGCTGCGCTTGGATGAAGAGGGAGTCGGCCTCCACTATATAAGAGATTGTGGGAGTGCCCTGATCAAAGAGGTCACCAAGCGTGGGGTTGTAATTTTGGTTGCTGCCATCGCGGTAGCTGGGTTGGACCTCCCGGCCGGTATCGTGCTCGTTGACGAAATTCGTCCCGTTCAGGCTGACTTCCACAATGCTGCCACCCCAACTAGTTTGCAGGCCGATGCGTGCCGTGTCGGTAGTGGAACCCGATTCCAGGTAGAGTACCGATCCAATTTGATATGTGCGCACGATGGCGTTTGCAATCAGTGTGATTTGGGCTTTGTGCGAGTGGGAGCCACTGGTCGCGAGCGCCGTGATCGATGAGGTTCCCACAGTCGCGGAAGGCGGAACGCTGAAAGTGATCGCCTGACTGCCGCCGGCCGCCAGCGAGAAGGATGATGACGGCGAAGCCGCGTCTCCCTGTGGCACTCCCTGCAACATAACGCTCACTGAGCCGGTGCAACCTGGTTGTGGGTTGACCGAGATCGTCACCGGCGAAGTGGTCGTGCCTACGTCGGCGGAGACGGATGCGGGCGCGACCGAGATGCTGAAGTCGGGGGTGGTCACAGATGATGAACCGCCTCCTCCGCAGCTCAAGCCCACTGCCGCGGCTAACAGAGCAGAGAGGAGACTTTCGCTCATCAATTGCAATTCCGAGCAAGCACTAATGATCTGTCGAGACTTGAAATCCATCACCACTTCGGCGGACCAGACATTTTCGCCAGTTAACCGATTTTTCAATTAATCGCTCTGCTGTTCATACGCTCCGATGTCGCAGCCGCCCGTGTCCTCCTTATCCGGACGTGGCATGCCACGCTGGTCGGTCTTCAGCAAACGGCCCCGACTGTCGCTACAGCCGCTGGGGCTGCCGGCATCAATTGCAGGACTACCAGAGGGTAAGGCCATCGTCCGGGTTGGGCCGCCATTGTTCTGTAGCGGGCCGAGCTTCGGGTCAATACTGTTCATGTCACCCGGGCCGTTAAACTTGCAGTTGGTATCGCTGCTCAAGTTGTAGCCATTCGAGGTGACGCCAAAGCAGTTAACAAGATTGTTTGCGACAATGCTGTTCTGGAGTGTCGCTGTACCGGAATCTGTGACGACTATACCTGCGCCATAGTTACCGGCTACCGTTGTGTTGCTCATGGTAACCGCGCCCCCTGAGCCAAAGACGGCGTCGGCCGCAAGTCCGCTATCTCCGCGATTCCCATTGATTGTGGTGTTCTTGATCGTTACTGTCCCTCGTATGTTGTAGATGCCGCTGCCAATGGGTGCACTATTTCCGCTGATGGTGCTATTGTTGATCGTCAACTGACCAAAGGGCTTGTTGTAAATACCACCACCCGCGGTGAAACAAGGGAAGTTTCGACAATCATTGGCGGCCGTGTTTCCGCTGATGGCGCTGTTGTTGATCGTCATCTTGGCACCAGACTCGTTGTACAAGCCACCACCGAAGTGAACGCCCCCGGGTCCGCCGCAACATTACCGCTTACCGCGCTGTTGCTAAGTGTGAGTGTCCCGCGGTTTCCGATGCCCCCACCATACGGGGTTGAATGGCCGTGGCGGATTCTCATCCCTGAAAGAGTGACATTTGCGCCGGACGAACTTGAGAAACACTAGGCCGATGCCTCCTCCGTCAACAATCGTCATGTTCGCGCCAGATCCCATCACCCTCAGACTCTTGGCGATACTCAGGTTCTCTTTATAGGTCCCAGAAGAGACCAAGATCGAATCGCCGGACGAAGCCAGCGAGACGGCATGCCCGATGGTCTTGCAGGCTGTTGTGGCAGATGCGCAGGTGTCGCCGTCATTCCCGCTCCCGCCATTCACATACCATGTCGTGCTGGCCATAGCGGTTGAGGCGAGGGCTAAGAGAACGATTGCGAGCAGCAAACTATCTTTCATGACTTTCTCCACGTTATTCATCGAAGCACCTCTGTACGGCTTGTCTTCCTGCTAGACCTCGGATTCACTCCACTGCGTCCCGAAATCTGAATTGCTAGCGCCGAAGCTACTCAGCGCCATTTCATAAAGGTCGTGGTGATTGGGAGCCGATTGGGAGCAGCGAGAGCACTTAGCACCGCATCGATCCAACTTGGCTTCTTCGACCACAACGATTCAATCACAAGACTAAACAAAGAGGGAAACTCTGATGAAATCACATCCGTGCGAACGAACTTTCAAATCACTACTTGATTTCGAAGACGCTGCAAAGTTGTTAGGCGTGCATGCTGCAACCGTGCAGCGGATGGCCAGAGCCGGCAAAATTCCGAGCGTAAGAGTCGGAAAATTGTGGCGGTTCAGCGTAAGTCAATTGAATGCCTGGGTTGCGTCAGGCTGTAGCGTCGGTAAAGACTGAATTTGTTGACCTCAGCGCGGGTTCAGACAATTCTCGAACTCCGCGCCGTTGTTTGCTTACGATCTTTGGGGTTTCAGGGTAAAAGCGCGCATAATAGGAACTATTCTCGTCCTAGATTCTTGGTGGCGCTCGCAGAAATCGGTTCGAGACCGGCTTTACCAAACTCTTCGTTCAACTGCGCGAGGCGCCCAGCCTTGAGATGCTTCCATTCATCGACCCGCTTCGACATCGCTGTACTCGCGAGCTTGTAAACTTCAAGCGCTTGTGCGGGCACGGCACGGTCGCCGCTCTCGACAACTCTTAGCGCACCTCCAAGTCCCGCACTCGCTGTCTCCAAACCCATCTCATTCGTTTTTTCCGCATCTCCGCTCAGAATCGCTTTGATCTTCGCCGTGACATCTTCGGCGCGCGCTTTCAGTTCCGGGCGCACTGCTAGTTTCGAGTTCAGACCGGAGAGTTGCTTTTGTGCCGATCCAATTTCAGCGATCACGCGGCGGCATTGTAGAACTTCGTTATAGATTTGTTCTCCCAGCTTGAGCTGTTGTTCGAGATCTTGGGTTTTTGCCGGGGAACGGGGATCCATCGTAATGGAAAGCGGTTGAGTCCACGTCTTGCCATCGACTGTCAGACGAACTTCATAGCTTCCCGGAACGGCACGCGGCGCGCGCGGACTGCCATACTCGCTTTCCTCGTCGCCGCCTACATCCGCGCCCCATGCAAGGTCCCAGACGAAGCGGTGCATCCCCGGCGATTTTTCCAGATGTTGAGGTTTCGAGAACCATCGGTCCGCGATGGGCAGAGGCGGGCGCTTCTGCTCTTTTTCTTCGGATGAGAACGACCTATGCAGGTTCCGCTTGGCGTCGACAATTTCAAGCTTCACATTCGCGGCAGGAGACTTGAGGACGTAATCGAAGATGGCCCCATTTGGAGGATTCTCCGAGGTCGGTTCTTCTGGAGGAATGGGAGTACCAAGGAACGAATCGTTATCGAGGCGAATCGCGGCCGCAGGCTGATACAGCCAGGCCGCCGCCCCAGCCTGCTCGGCGTCGTGCGTCTGCCGCAAGGGCGTGATGTCGTCCAAAATCCAGAACGAACGTCCATGGGTCGCAACGATCAAGTCATCATCGTGAATGGCGATGTCTTGCACCGACGTCACCGGCAGATTCAGTTGTAGGGATTGCCAATGATTGCCGTCGTCGAATGAGACATAAATGCCGAATTCCGTTCCGACGTAAAGAAGGCCTTTCGTGCGAGGATCTTCACGGATGACACGAGCAAACGATGGGCTGAGAATGCCGTCGGTGATTGGCCGCCAGGTCGCTCCATAATCCTGCGTGCGAAAGAGGTATGGAGACTGGTCGTCAAGGCGATGACGATCTACGGCAACGTATGCTTCTCCGGCATTGAAGTGGGAAGCTTCGACGAAGGAGATCCTGCTCCATTTGGAGATCGCTTTTGGTGTTACTTCCTTCCAGGTTTCGCCTCCATCCCGTGTCACGTGGATCAGCCCGGTGTCGCTGCCTGCCCAGATTAGCTTGGGATCCAGACTTGAAGGCGCAATCGTGAACACGACGCCATAGCCGCGCTCCATTGCGTTTCCCACTGTCGCTTTATCTTCGGTCTTCGCTCCTGATGACGTAGCAGATGTCCTGGCCCCGGTCAGATCGGGGCTGATTTCGTGCCAGTGCAAGCCTCCGTCGGTCGTCCTCATCACGTACTGTGTTCCCAGATATAGCGACCTTTTATCGGCCGGTGAAAATACGAGCACCGGCGTCCACGGGTCGCGGTATTTGCGTCCCGAGATTTCGGTGTTCCAGGTTGGGAGCGGCCACGGAGTAATGTCCTGGCTGAACGATGTTCGCAGGTTGAAGCGCGCGACGCCTCCGTACGTTGACGTCAAGTAAACGATGTCAGGATTTGCCGGGTCAGGAGCAATATACCCACTCTCGCTTCCGCCGGGAAGGAACCAGTCGCGCGGCGTGATCTGGCCGTGATCGGTGCGGCTCATGACGGCCGCACTGCCGCTGTCCTGCTGCGCGCCATAAACCGTGTAGGGAAATTTGTCGTCGGTGATCGCGTGGTAGAGCTGCGCGGTTGGCTGGTTGTACCAGGAAGTCCAAGTCTTCCCGTTGTCGACGCTGATCGTGGCGCCCTGGTCTGTGCCGAGGACCATTCGCGAAGAGTTCTTCGGGTCGACCCAGATCTGGTGATAATCGTCGCCTCCGGGTGCACCGCGGACGATTGAGATGGTCTTGCCGCCGTCGTCGGAGCGGTACAGAGCCACGTTGGGGATATAAATGACGTTGGCATTACCGGGATCGACGGTGATGTTTCCGAAGTACCAAGCGCGGCTAGTCAGGCGCTTGTCAGAATTGCTAAGCGTCCAGGTATCGCCACCGTCGTCGGACCGATAGAGTCCTGACTTTCCGGCCGCATCAATCAGCGCGTAGACCCGTTTCCCATCGGCCGAAACCGCGACAGAAGGCCTGCCCCAGCCTTCGTCGGGCAAGCCTGCGCTGATCAAGCGCGACCAGGTTTCTCCTGCATCTTTCGACCGGTAGATCGAGCTGCCCGGGCAATCGGTCGGCGCATAAGTGCTCCACGGCGGTCGGCGCGTGCACCAAGAAGCTGCGAACAAGATGCCCGGCTGATCGGTCGCCATAGCCAGGTCGGCGACGCCGATGTCCGGACTTGGATCGAAGACCTTGCTCCAGTGTGCGCCGCCATCGGACGACTTGAACAAGCCCCGTTCGCTGTTGGGTCCGTAGGCGTGGCCAAGTACGCCCACATAGACCACGTTTGCGTCGCGTGGATCGATAGCAATCCGGCTAATCTGCCGCGAATCGCGCAGTCCGAAATTGTGCCATGTTTGTCCGGAGTCGGTTGATTTGTAGACGCCATCTCCGGAGGCGAGATTAGAACGAATGTCAGACTCACCCGTGCCCGCGTAAATCACCTTCGGATCCGACGGTGCGACTGCGAGTGCTCCAATCGAGGCCACCGGCTGGCCGTCGAAAATCGGAGTCCAAACCGTTCCTGCATCGGTGGTTTTCCAGACGCCGCCGTCGACGGCGCCAAAATAAAAAGTGGTGCCGTTGCCGGTAATTCCGGAGACGGCAGCCACCCGTCCGCCGCGAAAGGGCCCGATCAGGCGGTACTTGAGTCCACTGAAGGTCTCTGGCGCTACAGACTGCGAAGAGGCGGGAACGCCATTCAACATAAACACAAATGCCAAGGGAATCGCCAGAAGTGCACGCGAAGGAGTCGTCTTCATAGGAGGATCGGAATAGTGTAGCGGATAGGAAAGAACGCTGGCCCCAAAAGGAAGCAGAGGCGGCGACCAATACATCGCTCCTTGACCCACAAAACGGCGAAGGGAAGGCGCACAGTTGTGCTATGGCCTGATAGCATCATTTCGGAAACTAAATACTACTTTGAGTGACTTGAGCACCATCTCTGTCCGTTAGGGACTGGTTTTGCCGCCGAGTTCCACGAATGAAGGTTGGTCACGCTTGCGGCGAGAAGGCCTTGCATCGGGCTTCGCTGTAACGCACAGGGCAACTCTCTCAAATACTAGCCAGTTGAACTCCCAACCGGCGTCGGATTGAGGATCCCGAAAACCGCAAGCAGAAAGGACGCGATCTGGAACTGACTCATAGGTGTGGGTTTCAAGCTCTTCGTTTACTTCGTGCTCTGTCGAAACGTTAATACCGGCAGGCGACGTACCGATATCGTAATCCTGAAAGAAACCAAAGCTATTTTGAACGCGGGTCAAGCCGACGTTCCGGTCAGCCAGCGAAAAACCGAACATCTTGCCAACGATCCACCACGCTCCCTGTGGACGGAACATTTCGCCGTGCACTCTGAGCGCGACACTGTTTTGTCCCGACTTCAATACTTCTTCGAGTTGATAGTTCGAGAGTGCCTTGCCATCGGTTCGCCTCGGGTCCGCCTTGAAATACCAGACATCGCTACGCATGCCATCGTCATACAGCGCCCACCACAGCTCGTTTATGCGAGCGCTTTCCTGGTTCGTGATGATCTGACGAAGAAACAACTCTCTTGTATTCTGAAACGGCAGGGGAAAATCTTGCATCGTAATCTCAATTTCGGGATTACCTCGAAAGTTCTTCTTTACTGACCCGATGTTGACTCTTTGTTGCATCACTTCTGGTAGCAACGGAACCAGATAGGACGGAACTCTCAAGGTCTCTCCAGGTCCACCGACGCGCTCGAAATAAAGTCGTTCCAGCCCCCGCAGGCGCAAGGGAAGCGCACCAGCTGTCCGCGTCAATGCCAAGGCTAAGACCAGTCCGAAACGCCCAAACCGGACGAGTTGAATTCCAAATCCACGCATTTCGGCTGAAATCGTAGAGCTAGAAGCAGTGGCAAGTCAAAGGATCGGCAGGTTGCCCTCAGATTGGCGATAAATTCCCATTACGCGTGCGCCGTGAAAAGGCGCTGGACGACTGCGGGTGAAAGTCCCGCCCGGGAACTGGGTTCGCTCCACCCGGAAGCAATCGGAGCGGCGGTGGAGGAAACGAAACTGTCGGAGCCTCCGGTGTAGAGGGTCACTTAGGTGACTTGGCGAGCATGCAAGCCGTAACGTGAGTGAACGCTGAGCAGGCCTCGAAACGATTAACGCAGGAGCCAGCCCGCCGTGTTATCGGGATGGCCGCCGCTGAGGGGACAGTACGAGCGAACGAGTTCCATCAGACCTGCCGGGGTAATGGCGACGGCAAGCATGCAAAGTTGATCAGCAGCAACACGGGAAGCCCCAACGGTGATCGCAGTCGCGGTCAACCGGCAACTCGCGAGAGTACAGGCTGGGCGGTCTGGGGTGACGGAGAGGCCCGTAGGGTGTGCTGAGCAGCGCGTTGTTCAGGAGGGTTGAAGTCCCTCTGGCGCTCGAATGAGGAGTGCCATATCCAAAGGCGGCGGTAACACGTCGTCGGCCAGAGAGGTAGTTCTCTGGAGGGCAGGGTGTCCATCGCGAGATGGAATCTGAAGGGCATGAGGAGAAGTACCGGGCCGTAATCGATGGGGGCCACCCCGAAGATGAACCGGTCGGCCAAAGGTGGGGCAAGGTCGAGCCTGCACTACGGAGGCGAAGGCATTCTCATGCACCCACCGCACCAGGGTGTTTGCGGGCGGCACGGTACGGAAGAACAGCGCGTGACCTCAGGAGAACTAGCAGAGTCTCGGTCGGCAACCGGGTAAGCGAACCTATAAGCGCAAGCGAAAGGGTGGGCGATGCTCTGTTAGTAGTCGGACGGCTGAATAGTACCTGAAGCGTGGCGAAAGCCACGTAACCGGGCAACCGGCGACGGAGTGGGTCGGGGAAGGCAGCCGACGAAAATGGTCAGGAAGAGAAAGGAAACCAGATGAGTAAAGGTGAGGGAGGTCGGAACAGTTCCTTTAGCGAAAAACCCGTACGCTCTCGTCTGAGGAGACTGGTGGATTGGATCAACCTGACGGGTGCCAAGAAGGTCCATTCATTAATCGATAAGGTGTACAAGCGGAAGAATCTGGAGATGGCCTGGGAAAAGGTGAAAGCGAACCGGGGTAGTGGAGGAGTCGATGGGCAGAATCTGGAGGCCTTCGAAGCGCAGCTGGAACAACAGTTGAACCGGCTGCAGCGGGAGCTGAAAGAGGACACTTATCAACCTCTGCCGGTGCGCCAACATCCCATCCCGAAGAGGGACAAAGCTGGCGAGTATCGCATGCTCGGCATACCTGCGATCTACGATCGGGTGTGTCAGCAAGCGCTACTTAATCGGCTGGAGCCCATCTTCGAGCCGATATTCGATGATGCCAGCTTCGGCTATCGGCGAGGGCGATCCCCGAAAGACGCGTTGCGCAAAGTGTGGCGAGAGATACAAAGCGGATCGGAGTGGATCGTGGACGCGGATCTGCGCGACTTTTTCGGATCGGCGGACCACGAGAAACTCCTCACGCTTGTAGCCCAACGAGTGGCTGACGGCCGCGTGCTGCGTCTGATCCAGGCGATGCTCAAAGCAGGAAGCTATGGCCGAGGGCGGCTCTATCCCACAGAGCGCGGAACCCCACAGGGTTCAGTGGTTTCGCCCCTGCTCAGTAACATACTTCTGACGCCGTTGGATCGGGAGATGCGACGGAGAGGATATCAGCTAACAAGGTTCGCCGATGACTGGGTGATCACCTGCAAGTCGGCAGCAGAAGCACGAGCGGCAATGGACGCGGCCCGCCGAATCTTGAAACAACTGGGCGTGGAGCTACATCCGCAGAAGACGCGGATCGTTCATGTCCGGTACGGGTTCGAATTTCTGGGCTACAAAATCAAGCGCGGGGAGAGGAAGCTCTATCTTCCTGATCGCCAGATTCGTAGTCCGATCCGAGGCGGCGCACTATATGCGTACCCCAAGGAGAAGTCGATCCGTCGTTTCATGGACCAAGTACGGCAACGAACAAAGCGCAAAGTGCCTCTTACAACCCAGGAGCTGATCGCGGAAGTGAATCCACTACTGCGGGGTTGGGGCGAATATTACAAGCGGGCCCACGTGCGACGACTCTTCCACCGACTCGACGCTTGGATCGTGCACCGGCTCTGGTCGCATCGCTACAAGCGATGGCGGACCTGCGGCTGGAAACAACTGCCCGAGACCACGCTGTATGGCGAGTACGGGCTTGTTAACCTCGTCCGGCTAATTCCATCTTTGGCGTCTCAACTGAGTTGAATCTTCGCGAAAGCTGCATACGGGAAAACCGTACGTGCAGTTTGGGCGGCGGACGGAGGCTAGCGCTGATAGCGCGCCTCCTCCGACCCGACACCTGTGAAGCCGGGTAACTCCGGTGGAGGGAAGGGACCTCAGTTCAAGACGGACGCAAGAAGCGACGCAGGACACGGGGATTGACGATGAGTCTAGCCACCCCGAGTTGTGTTCAGAAGTTGCAGATGGCGTCACCTGCCTAGTTGGCGAGGTGTGTGTCTTTTCCGAGAGCCGGATGCGGGAAATCTGCCTGTCCGGTTCGACGAGCGGGAACAGGAAACAGAGCCAATCCAAACCGGACTGAGGCGGCGATGCGAAAGTTTCGTCAATAGCCACCGGGAGACTACGGCCACTGCGCCTGTTCTCGACTCTACTCGCCATTTCACTCATCTACCGTGAGTCAAAAACTTTTCCTGTGGCTCACTTGTGTAATCGCCTTCAGCGACAGGTATCCGACTCGAAAGCATTCCAAGGGATAAGCTATTGCCCATGGAAACTCAAAATGGTGTATTAAAATCGCCCGTTAATGAGAAGAAAGTTAACTCTGGCACTGATTCTTACAATATCTCCGACATTTTGCAGTCGGATCACCGCACTCCCCCAGAAGTCACCTCGGCCCAAAGGCCAGATAAGCGTCGCGGAGATCTTGGACAAGCACATTAGCGCAAGCGGGGGAATCGAAACCTTGCGCGCACTACAGACGCTCGATGCCAATGGAAGCTTTCAACTCTCCGGTGTTCACCGCCTCGGTGACTTTCACTTCTATTACAAGGCGCCCACCAGTGACGTACTTCAGATTGAGGCCGTCAGTCACGGTCGGTCTTCGATCGGCCACAACGAAGGAGCGGCCTTTCACGAACATAGCCCTCACGG
>DASRRV010000156.1:0-21113 GCA_035695545.1 Candidatus Sulfotelmatobacter sp.
ACGGTGGATCAAGAGTTGCTGTTGCGGAACGAATATCTGGCGGCCGAGAACCGCATCTTGAGGGGTCAGATCAAGGGCCGACTGCTGTTGTCGGAAGCGGAGAAGGCCACGCTGGCGGACATCGGGCACCGCCTAGGCCGCAAGGCTCTCGCGCAAGTGGCGGCAACGGCCAAGCCGGAGACCATTCTGGGCTGGTTTCGCAAGCTGGTGGCCAACAAGTTCGATGGGTCAAGCTGCCGTCGTCGGTTGGGGCGGCCGCCCGTGGAAGAAGTGACCGAAGCCTTGGTGGTGCGAATGGCTAAGGAGAATCCCACTTGGGGTTATGATCGCATCGTGGGTGCGCTGGCGAATCTTGGCCATCGCCTGTCCGACCAGACGGTGGGCAATATCCTGCGTCGCCACGGTATCCCGCCGGCCCCCAAGCGCAAGCACACGACCAGTTGGCGAGACTTCATTCGGGCTCACATGGATGTTCTTGTGGGGACGGATTTCTTCACCGTGGAGGTTCTGACCCTCAGAGGGTTGGTTACGTATTATGTGCTGTTTTTCATCCAGTTGGAGAGTCGGCGGGTGTGTCTGGCGGGGATGACGCCACACCCGGACCAGGAGTGGATGCGGTCTGCCTGTTCCGCCCTGCCTACATTCAGCCGCTTCACGGCATTCGCACAAAGACGGCGTGGTATGGTGCAGCTTACGCTTTAATGAAACCCCTCTATCCGTTGTTGAAGACACTTCTCCCGAACTACGTGACAACGACCGAATGCGTAGGTCGCGCCATGCTGAACGTTACCAAGCGGGGTTTCCCCAAACCAGTTCTTGAGAATCGCGACATCAACCGGATGTGTGCGAAGGACTCGAAATGAAGCATCGGATCGTTCACACGCTTCAGAAATATTTTCTCAACCCGCCAATCAAGCTCGCGCTTGCGATAGGTCTGCCGCTCCCCGGATATGCGTTGCTCGAAACGAAAGGACGGAAGACGGGAAGCCACGGCGCACGCCAGTGGGCGACGGACATATCGGAGACCAGTTCTGGCTCGTTGCAGAGCACGGGAAGAAGGCGGGATACGTCCATAACATTGAGCGTGATCCACATGTACGACTGAAGCTGCGTGAAGGGTTAAGGTATCGCTGGCACACTGGCACTGCCCATCTGCTCTCCGACGATGACCCGCGTGAGCGCCAGCGCTGGCTGGCGAGCAAATTGCCGAGCAGTGCCGGGAATGCGAGGGCGGTGCGGCTCTTCGGGACGCAACTGCTCAGCATTCGGATTGATTTGGATCGCTAAATCCCCGGTCTTGACCCGGAATCCGGGTCTAACGACCGGCATCTTGTATCCAGAAAGGAAGGACTATGACTCGCGAAGCCAGATTGATCTCAGGGATCATTCTCATCACCGTCCCGACCATCCAGTACGGTGGATATTTTCTGCTGACCTCGTTGATGAACAAGAGCAGCGGATATATGGAGAACCCGCTGCGACAGAATTTCTTTCGCGCCGGACACGCCCATGCGGGCGTGATCGTGATTCTTTCGCTCATCTGCCAGATGCTTGCGGACGCGGCAGTGTTGCCCGTGCCGCTCCTATGGTTCGTCCGCATCGGAGTGCCGCTCTCGGCGATCCTGATTTCGGCGGGGTTTTTCTTTTCAGTGCTACCGCCAACTGCGACTCAAGCGAGTGGAGCCGTTTCCCTGATCTATGCCGGGGCACTTATTCTCGCAGTTGGGGTTGTCACTCTTGGTATTGGCTTGCTGCGATCTCCACAACCTGCGTAGACGGCTGGAATGGAGAGATGCACTAGGTTTCCAACTCCCCTAATCGGAGTGTTGGCGACTCGGCTCGGCAGCAAATGCCGTACTGCTGCCAGAGCCGAAACCACGGGCTATGGGCGAGCATCTCGTCATGCCTTCTAATCGCAGCCGAGAGGTCGCTCGCGCTCAGCGGTCTTGTATCCGGCACTTCGAACATGCTTTCCGGCTCTCTTCTTTATGAATCTCCTGAAGAGTCTTCTTCACAACATCGGTGTGGTGCTTGTCGGGCTGGCGGTCGCTTACATCGGAACTCGATTGGATTCGCTTCTGCGTGTTCGTGATTTTCGCTCTCTTAGTGCAACGGTCGCCGGGTGCCTGCTTTTATCGCTCGGTTTCTTCTTGCGCTGGGCAACGCACGCGTTCTATGAGCACCAAATGAGAGTGATCTCGCTCTCGCCCCAAGCTGTACTCATCACGAGCGGACCTTATCGCTTCACCCGGAATCCGTTGTATCTTGGCGGGAATGTGTTCATTTTCTTTGGGGCGGCCTCGCTGCTTGGTTCGCCCAGTGCCGTTGTCCTGACCGCGTTTCATCTCCCGCTTGTCGATCTCATGATCAGGCGAGAGGAAGGGCAATTGGAGATAACATTCGGAGAGCAATGGTTACGATACAAGCGGCACGTTCGCCGTTGGCTCTGATATTGTCATCCTCTATGAACAGCGACGAGCGCATGCAACGAGAATCAAACCTGACAGTGGCTCGCCGATAGCTTGGCGCAAATTCAGTAGCAGCTATCTCCACTCCGCAGTGCATCCTCGCCGGATGCTCGCCAAATTGCAGAGTTCATTGCAGTTCTATCGTGCGCCCTGTTCACTGGAGCCGCAATCTACATCACCTTTATCGAGCATTGCTCCTCCAGATCGGAAACTACGCCGCCTCAGCGCCGACGCTGCAATGTGCGCCCTCGGAATCGACAAACTGTGCCAGTACGCCGCCGAAATCCTGCTGCTTGGGCGGCATGCTGAAGAGCACGCCTTTCGCGCTCATGTCCCGGTAGAAAGCATCGACATCGGAAACAGTGAAGCCCAATTCGACTTTGCCCGCTGGATTCTTGTCGGAAGCCGGGTGCAGCGCGAGAGTAGTTTCGCCCGTCACGAACTCGCTCCACCCCAGCGACTCGAACTTCACTTTTAGACCGAGCACATCGCGGTAAAACTTTACGGCTTTGTCCATGTCGGCAACGAACTTGATCGCGTACCTCAGTTGTGTTCCTTGCATTTCCGCCTCCTGTGATGCACATCTGCATATCGTGGCGAGCCTGAGCGAAAGAATACACGACTGAACGAGAGCCTTCGAAGGTTCTGCGGGGGCCTAGCTGTTGATCTCGCCTAATCGGAGTATTGGCGACTCAGAGCGGCAACACACGCCATACCGCTGCCAAAGCTGAAACCACGGGCTGTGCGCGAGCATTTCGTCATGCCTTCGATTGGCGGCAGAGATGTCGCTCGCACTGAGTGGTCTAATATCCGGCGCTTCGAACATCTCCCGTAGCTGTTCGATGTCGTCAATGATGCGTTCAACGTCCATTCGCCAACAGTATAGCTAACCAGCTTGCAAGTAGTGCGAGGCGTACCATTGGAAAATGAGCGGAATAAATGCAGAATACCCCGACTCAGGGTCTCTTGATCCACTGATAGGTGTCCTCGCTCGAGACGAGCCAGACGACGAAGAAGACGAAGAGGAAGACGAAGGTGACGGCAAAGAAGACGGCGATGATGACGAGGATGATGACGGGTACTCGGAGTGAGGACCCCTTCTGCGGCAGTGGTGAAGGATGAAACGCGAAGATTTCGTCAATGTTGCTGAGCAAGCCTTGGATTCGCTGCCGCAAGAATTTCGCGTCCGCATCCACAACGTTGCGATTCTTGTCGAGGATTTTCCGCCCAACCAGTCACCACCCCAGCCGGGAAAGCCAAGGCGATTGCTTCTGGGCATCTTTCACGGTGTGCCAGCCACCAAGAAGAGCGTCTTTGACATCTCGGTCGGTCCCGCCCACATCGTGCTTTACCAGAAGAACATTGAAGCGGTCTGTTCGAGTGACGCGGAAGTCCGCCACCAAATCCGCCAAACGCTGATTCACGAATTAGGGCACTATTTCGGCATGACTGAGGAACAACTTAGGGACGTTTAGACTTTTTGCTGATTCATGTTGAAGTTTGCAGTCTAGAGCTTGTGGAATCGAACGCTCTTGTGCGGCTGGAGCGGTAGGTGAGTCGTGGGGCTGCGGTCACTTGCAGCCCCTAGCTGACTCATTTGCAGATTGGACAGGATGGACAGCAACACGTCGCGGCTATAACTGTTACCGCTTTAGCTCCGAGAGCGACCAACAAAACTAGCGCTAGAGAGTACAGTTTTCTCATCACCGTTTCCTTTCATCAATCGTGAGTTTGGCAAGCCCTCGATTAGGCAGCACAGTTCCTCTTCCCGCGCACATGTCAACACATCGTTGGATAAACAAACGCGGCGAAAGCGACGAAGCCTTTGTTGCAGAGTGCGGAGCGAGTGAATTTGTCGCTCAAGTGCTTTATCCTTGTCATCAAGCCAGTGCATAACCTCGGGGCACGGATTCCCGCCGTCGTGCGCCAGGTCGATGACCTTTTTCATCTCTGAAAGCGTCAACCCAACAGCCTTCGCTTTCAGAATGAAGTTGATATACCGGACAGCTTCAGGAGCGAAAACGCGATACCCAGTGTGAGTTCGATTCGCTCTTGGCAGCAATCCAATCCCTTCCCAGTACCGCAGCGTCTTCGCTGTGACACCTGCGTTCTTTGCGAGGGCTGAGATGCTGAGTGCCTGTCTCATGGTTCGCCTCCGAATACCGTAAAGCTTACCCCGAGGGCAGGGTGCAAGAGGTTCGAACCGAGGGGCATAGGAGGTGTCAGTGCCATAGTGTTGTGCATGGCTTCCGTCCTACCAATCGCCGCCCCGGACGCTATCCGCCGTATGTGAAGTTAACGGTCTTTTCGGTTGACATCCTACTATATTTCTGCAACCATCGAAACATGCCGACTAAGAAATCCGAGGAGCAAGTCGCAAGGTTCGCCGACATGTTCTCAGCCATGGGCACAGAAGCTCGGCTTCGCATCATGCAGTTGTTACTCTCGGCGCACCCAGACGGACTAGTCGTTACCGAAATCCAAGAAGAATTGGACATCCCTAATTCGACTCTTTCCCACCACCTTGACAAGCTCAAGAATGAAGGACTTGTTCAGGTGCGCCGGGAGAGCACTTTCTTGCGGTATACCGCCGATACGGATGCCCTTCAGCAGTTGCTCCAGTTCCTTTACGCGGAATGTTGCACGCGCAACAAGGCACTCAAACCAGAACAGATCACCCAATGTTGCAGGTGAAGGAGGCTCCCGATGAGCAGCGCCGACATTAAAACGGTAGTCAGAAAGAAGTACGGAGAGGCAGCACTGCGAGTGAAGAGCGGCGGCAGTTCTTGCTGCGGATCAGCCGCCAGCAGTGGATGTGTCGATCCGATCACTTCTAACCTATATGACGGCGAACAGACCGAACAGGTTCCACCGGAAGCTCTGCTCGCATCTTTCGGCTGCGGGAACCCTACTTCACTGGCGAGGCTCAATGCTGGGGAGATAGTTCTCGATCTCGGCTCCGGTGGTGGTATTGATGTGCTGCTGTCAGCGAAGCGGGTTGGTGCGACTGGTAAAGCTTACGGTCTGGATATGACCGATGAAATGCTTGCGCTGGCAAATGAGAACAAGCGCAAAGCAGGAATCGAGAACGTCGAATTTCTGAAAGGCGAAATCGAGAACATTCCGCTGCCTGATAACTCGGTCGATGTCATCATCTCCAACTGTGTCATCAATCTCTCCTCTGATAAGGATCGCGTGCTGCGCGAAGCCTTCCGCGTTCTAAAGCCGGGAGGACGGTTCGCCGTCTCGGATGTCGTGACCCGTGGAGTCATCGTTCCAGAAATCCGCCAGAGTGTTCTCCTGTGGGTTGGTTGTATTGCTGGAGCGCTTGACGAGAACGACTACCGAAGCAAGCTGGAAACTGCTGGGTTTGAGCAGATTGAGATTGAGCCGACCAGAGTTTATCGCTTGGAAGATGCTCGCGAGTTCTTATCGGGACACAACATCGACGTGGATGCTCTTGCTCCAGAGGTAGACGGCAAGTTCATGAGCGCTTTCGTGAGAGCGGTAAAGCCTACGACAAAAGCGTCCTGCTGTCCTCCTACATGCTGCAACTGAGGAACAACCATGAAGCCTCATTACAACGTGCTGTTTCTCTGCACAGGCAACTCGGCGCGGTCGATCATGGCAGAGGGGATCATGAACTTTAAGGGGCGACCACAGTTCACAGCCTACAGCGCCGGAAGCCACGCGAAAGGAGAAGTGCGACCAGAGGCATTGCGACAGCTTGAAGTCGCACACATTCCGACAGACGGTTTTCGGAGCAAGAGTTGGGACGAATTCTCGAAACCAGACGCGCCAAAGCTCGACTTCGTTTTCACCGTCTGTGACAACGCTGCGAACGAGGTTTGCCCAGTGTGGCCCGGACAACCGATGACTGCACACTGGGGCATTCCTGATCCCGCAGCCGTCATGGGCAGACCGGAAGACATACAAAAGGCTTTCCGCGACGCCTTCTTTCTGCTGGATCGCCGAATCAGCCTTTTTCTTTGCCTTCCCCATGCGTCGATAGACAGGCTTTCACTGAAAAAGGAACTCGACAATATCGGTCGCCAATGAGATTCAGACTGCATGCTCGAATGACCGCAGAATTTGTTGGAACGGCATTTCTCCTCGCCGCCGTGGTCGGGTCTGGGATCATGGGCGAGCGACTCGCTGGCGGGAATGTTGCAATCGCTCTGCTTGCCAATACGATTGCCACGGGAGCCGCGCTTGTAGCACTCATCCTCACCTTCGGCTCTGTGTCCGGTGCCCACTTCAATCCTGCGGTTACTCTGGCGGATGCGTCCCAGCGTGGCATTCCGTGGCGTGAGGTGCCGGGGTACTTGATCGCCCAGATCGCCGGGGCTTATGTCGGTGTTGCCTGCGCTCACCTGATGTTTGGGCTGTCCCTCTTCTCGGCGTCACAGCATGCTCGCAGTGGAACTTCGCAGGTCTTCAGCGAGTTCGTAGCGACTTTCGGTCTGCTTTCGGTGATCTGGGGATGTTCGCGGCTGCGCTCGTCAGTTGTGCCGTTTGCTGTGGGCGCTTATATCACCGCCGCGTACTGGTTCACAGCATCGACATCTTTCGCGAATCCGGCTGTTTCACTCGCGAGGGCAGCCACGGATACTTTCAGCGGAATTCGACCTATGGACGTTCCGGGGTTTATCGCTGCACAGTTGGTCGGAGCGGCAGCGGCTACTGCGCTGTTCCGATGGCTCGTTCCGGCACTTCCTTCAGTTGCGCCGGACATTGTCGTCCCACACGTTTCAGAAGAGAGATCAACGGTCACTTCCGCTGAGTAATCTCGACATTTAGAAGTCCGCCTTGTATCGCCTCAGAAGGTATAACCCGGTGAACCATCCCGATACGAAATTCTGGGCTAACGGAATCAACTGCTTGCGGGTCTCGTGGCGAGACCTTTCTTGACCACCACCTTCTAAGCTCCACGTGGCTTATGAACGGCGCAATCGTGACCTAGACCCGCAGTTTGACAGAGCCAGCAAACAGGGAACGCGCCGAGTCCGAAGCTGTCCAACAGAGGAGCACGATGCTCACCGTGAAGGTTTTGTGGGGATGCCATGCGTGGAACGCGACGCCGGAGGAAGCAGCGCAACAAGTCGTCGCCGATCTCTACGAGCGCCTGTCACGCGGCGGCAGCGTGTCCGTGCATGTCGAAGAACTGGGCGGCACGGAGTACATGCTTGAGGTGACTGCGGGCTAGTAACGAAAAAGCAACCGAAGAATCCGGCTGGCGGTGGTCGCGGCGAGGGATAGGTGGAATTCGTCAGCGGTCATATCGAGTTCGGTGAAAAGGGGAAGTGTAGTTGGTGACGACACTTTCTATACGCCGACCAAGACGCTATCGCAGAATGCGTCGTATGACAAAATCTCGGTCTTCAGACCTGCTAAGAACACAATCTCTCTCAAGCATTTCTCTTGCTCGGCGTTCTTCTCCGCAGTTACGAACTTGTCGCAGTAAGGCAGATAGATGCTCATGAATAGATCGTTTCCGCCCGCCTTGAATTTTTCACCGACGTGAGGGTCGCGCACACCGAGGTCGTACCACGACATTATCATCCCGTAGACTAAGGCACGGAAGGGCGGGCACGCTTCGATGAACTGCTGCACGGTGGCTAGGCTGGCATCGGTTCCGGCTCCGCGATTCATAGAGAAGTTTACCCATGCTGTGTATCAAGCTCTTATCTGTACTTTGGAGCCGAGACACCGCCTCACGCAAGGTGGTCGGAGATGCCTCGCTGTGAGCGTCGAACACCTTCCGAAGTTCCGGGCGCAAGTTGGAAAACATCTGCTTGTAGCTTTTCTGCCTGCTCCTGAGTTCCCGGCACTGGTCTGCCGCTAACTGCTCGTCCGTTATGAAGAAGCGGCGGCGAATTGCATCCTCATACTCCCATGCTCGGACATCGACCGCCGTCCAGTCGAAGCGAGAGGGATTCTCGAAATGCTTAACGACAAGAAGCCGGATCAATTCATTTTGAGGATAGAGGCAATCGGATGCGCCTGACTGAAGGCGTGCGCAGCAATCGAATAGAGCCACTCTCTTCTCTGGGTCGGGAGTGGAAATCAACTCTTCGATACTCAAGCCAGCGAAGCGGAAGAACATGCCACTTTTAATAGCGGCGAATAAAGGCTCCGAACGGGCTTGATCCTGAACCAGTCGATTGTGAGCGCTCGTGTCGAATGTGATGAAAGGCAAGTTTCCGGTCACCAATGTCCTCTTTCTGAGGTTTCATCCTAACGAACGACCGCGTCGTTCGCCGGATGCCGCCGATCAATCTCTTCCATTATCCGCTCAGCCCACTGGATCGCGTCCGCGATGGCGGCAACCGTTGCGGGCACCCTCGCTCCGCTGTCGTACTGCGCCAGCTTGCGGGTCGCGAGGATCGAGGCGGCAATCAGCAGCACGCGCTTGCGACCCTCGTCCACATCGGCAGTCTAGCACTTTCGCTTTATGTTCGCCACGACCGAAAACGGGGTAAGATGCAGGCTGGAAGAATCGACGATGCGGCGAGGGGAGCCGGACACCGCAGGCGCTTTCTAGGTGGTCACAAAGGTCGAAAACAGGGCTTGGAACGGCGGGATGTGAGTGAACATCAGCGCGGTGGTCGCATCGCTCTTAATGGAGCCTCCGTGAGAAGCGAGGCTCGCCTCAGCTTGATTCTCGGCTCTCGGCGCAGCCGTTCCGCTGGCGAGTCCGGGTATCTCGTAACACAATGGCTGAACTCTGGCTGTCCAACCGAAAAAAGACTCGACAAGACCACATCGTGCAAGAGTCATGCCAAATAACTCAAGCTCAAGAAACCACAGTGCTAATGGAATTTTTGCAAAGAGGAAGAGGCGATTTTGAGTCCGCTGCGTCTGCCAGTTCCGCCATCCCGGCTCTACTTGCAAGTGACTGATTTTAAGTAAGTTTCTCTACTAATTCACTTCGGTGCTCAAGGCGACAAATGTGAAACTGTGTAACAAACCGTGAAAGTTTCCGGCGATTTCCACAGCTTCGTGTCCCTTGCCCGTGAAATGCTTTGCCGGCGATTCTTGGGTTCAGACCATATTGCCAATCCATACGAGAGCACCCGTTCGAGATTCTACCACTCATTAGAGCTGCTATCTTTTGATTTCACTCGAATGAGACGCTGTTGGACTGAAGAATTTTGAAGGCACGATGATTTTCGTATCGCACGACCGCATGTTCCTTCGTGGTCTCGGCTCACGTGTGCTGGAACTGGGCGGTGAGAGCGGTACGGACCGCCGCCCCACCGTCTATCCTGGGTCGTACGTCGAGTACGTGCAGAAGCTTGGACGTGAGGCGCCTGGGATCTATTCGTAGGCCTTGCAGAGCTTTTGTGCAACGACTCGCGGGGTGGGTATCGAAGCCTTCATTGCAGCTAGAAACCACGTGGCAGAGAAGATGAACCCGAACTCAACTCGGGAATAAGACAGTTGACAAGTAGATTGACCGGGGAGTTAATTAATTCATTAATTAAATAAATGGTACTTCAAAGTGAAAACACGCTCCAAGTCTGCCCGCTCACCCGGGCGCCCCGCAGCAAATAGAAAGAGCGACGCACGTGAGCATTTGCTCAACGCGGCGACCGAGCTGTTCGCCACGCAAGGTGTAGCTGCTACGACGTTTGCCATGATTGCCAAGCGTGCCGGACTCACCCCGGCCATGCTGCATTACTACTTCAAAGACCGCGATCAGTTGCTCGATGCCGTCGTCGGGGAACGACTCTTGCGGCTCGTGTCTCACGTCTGGAACCCGGTCGAGGTGGGTGCCGACGCAGCCGAATCAATTCGAGGC
This sequence comes from Candidatus Sulfotelmatobacter sp., assembly GCA_035695545.1. Lineage (GTDB taxonomy): Bacteria > Acidobacteriota > Terriglobia > Terriglobales > Acidobacteriaceae > Sulfotelmatobacter. The sequence goes on from DASRRV010000156.1 coordinate 10,273, forward strand.
ATCGTCGAGCGTCTCCTGGAGGGCATTGAGAAGATGCCCTGGATTCCTTCCACCTGGATGCGGGAGGTCTTGAATGAAGACGGTCTTTTGCGCGAACGGATGCTGCGTCACCTGCCCTACCCGAAAGTACAGAGTCTCGCCGAAAGCATAGCGTCGGGCCAAAAGCGAAAGTCCCTGAATCCCGAACTCGATCCGTTGTTGACGGTGTTCTCTACACTCGGACTCGTCATGCTTCACATGGCCAGCGTCAAGGTCTGGTCACAAGCGTTTCATCGCGAGCCTTTGAGCAGGCGATCGATTCAACGGCATGTCACGGGATTGCTTTTGGATGGGCTCCGCCACGTAAAAGCAGAGAAGTCGGCAAAATCGCCCAAGAAAAAACAATGAACTCAGGAACGGTCATGCACCCCCATCAAAAACCGTCACTTTTGTTAGTACTTTCAGCGGCCATGCTAGTAATTCCCGTAGCCGGCTGCTCGCGCAATGCCTCAGCTGGCTATCAGGGTTATATCGAGGGCAAGTTTGTTTATGTTGCCTCACCACAGTCTGGCCGGCTAGATCATCTGTCTGTAACTCGCGGCCAGACCATCGGAGAACACCAGCCTCTCTTCGCCCTTGATCGTGAACCCGAGTGGTCGGCCGAGTTGCAGGCGCGCCAGATTTTGCGCTCCGATGAGCGCCGTTTGAGCGATCTCAAGACGGGTAAGCGTCCTCCCGAGAAAGACGTCATTGCTGCCCAATTAGCCCAAGCGAAAGTTGAGCACCAGAAGTCAGTCGACATCCTCAAAAGTGACGAATCACAATACGCTGCCGGAGGAATTTCTCAGACTGATCTTATCAATGCCCGCGCCGCCGTGAATTCTAATGCCGCTCTCATACAGCAGTTTCAAAGTGATCTCGAAGTTGCCGCATTACCCAGTCGTGACGACCAGATCAAAGCACAAGAAGCTGTTGTTGCATCCGACAAAGCCGCACTCCAGCAAGCATCCTGGAAGTTGCAACAGAAGCAGATTGCGTCTTCGCAGAGCGGTTTCGTCTTTGACACACTCTATCGCGAAGGCGACTGGGTTTCCGCCGCCAGTCCGGTAATCCAGATGCTTCCTCCCACCAACGTCGAGGTCCGGTTCTTCGTACCGGAACCCGTTGTCGGCAGCCTGAAGTTGGGGCAGAGCGTCAGCGTCCACTGCGACGGTTGCGCGGCGAATGTGCCGTCCAACATAACTTTTATTTCCAATCAGGCCGAATACACTCCACCTGTGATCTACAGCAACGAAAGCCGCGCGAAGTTGGTATTCATGATCATTGCCAAGCCCGCACCCGAAAACGCCACCCTGTTGCACCCCGGTCAGCCGGTTGAGGTGACGCTGCCATGACGATGCACAGCAATGCTGAATACGCCATTGACGTCCGTGACCTCAATAAGCATTTCGGAGAGAAGCATGTGGTGAACAACGTCTCCATGCGAGTGCGCAAGGGGGAGATATTCGGCTTCCTTGGGCCGAACGGTAGTGGAAAAACTACTACGATCCGGATGATGTGCGGCCTGCTCAAACCCGACTCCGGCAGCGGCACATGTCTTGGCTTCGACATTCGTCGTGAGAGTGGTGCTATTAAGCGCAACGTCGGCTACATGACGCAGCGGTTTTCTTTCTGGGACGATCTCACGATTGATGAGAATCTCGATTTTGTCGCCCGCATGTACGACGTAACTGATCGTCGCCGCGTTGTGCAACAGACGATTGAAGGTCTCGGACTCGCTAGCCGCTCGAAGCAACTGGCTGGCGAGTTGTCCGGCGGATGGAAGCAGCGCATGGCGCTTGCCGCGTGCATGCTGCATGATCCCAAGTTGTTACTGCTCGACGAACCCACTGCCGGCGTCGATCCCAAGGCACGCCGGGATTTCTGGGATGAACTACAGGGAATGGCCGCGCGCGGCATTTCCGTTCTTGTCAGCACGCATTACATGGACGAAGCTTCCCGTTGTCATAAGCTCGCCTACATTTCATACGGAAAACTACTCGCGCAAGGCACTGCTGCCGAAATCGTCGCCGGTCAGAACCTGAGCACTTGGGCGATTCACGGCGATCGTTTGATAGATCTGCAAGAGAAGCTGCGCTCGCAGCCTGGAGTAGAGCAAACGGTGATCTTCGGGGATGGCTTGCACGTAAGCGGACCCGATGCCGCGACCCTACAGCATAGTGTGCAAGCTGCAATCGAGGGAACGGCGCTGCACGCTGAGAAGATGGACACTGGCCTGGAGGACGTCTTCATCTACATGATGAGCCGGTCGGCCGATAACTTTGGAGGTCGGTCGTGAGCCGCGACAACAGGTTCTCGGCCAGTCGTTGGTGGAGCGTCGTCCGCAAGGAATTTCTCCAGCTTCGTCGGGATCGCGTTACGTTCGCTATGATCGTCGGCATTCCCATTCTCCAGATGGCGCTTTTCGGATATGTCATCAATACAGATCCCAAGAACCTCGACACCGTCATCATCAACTCCGACAACACAAACGTTACACGTAGCTTCGTATGGGGAATGAAAAACACCGGGTACTTCAAGATCGTCGGTGAATTGACGAGCGAGGAGGCCGGACGCGAGGCTCTGGCACAGGGCAAGGTTCTTTTCGTGGTGAATTTTCCGCCCGGCTTCACGCGCCAACTTCTACGACATGAGAGGCCAGCGCTACTCGTCGAAGCGGATGCGACGGACCCGACTGCGGCGGGGAATGCCATCGCCGCTTTGAATGGCATCGCCCAATCGGTAATTCAGAAAGAACTGACCGGTCCCCTCGCGCCTTTGGCCGGCATGTCGTCTCCGTTCGATGTGCAGGTTCACCGTCTTTATAACCCAGAGGGCATCACCCAGTACAACGTTGTCCCCGGCCTGATGGGTGTCATCCTCACCATGACAATGGTGATGATGACGGGCCTGGCCATCACCCGCGAACGTGAGCGAGGAACAATGGAAAATTTGCTGGCCATGCCTTCGACTCCCTTCGAGGTGATGACAGGAAAGCTCATCCCATATGTCGGCATCGGCCTGATCCAGGCCAGCATCATCTTGCTGGCTGCATATTACATATTTCATGTGCCCTTCTTTGGCAGCGTCGTGGCTCTTTACTTATCTGCGTTGCTCTTTGTGGCGGCCAACCTGACGGTGGGCATCACTCTCTCATCGCTGGCCCAGAATCAGTTGCAGGCGGTTCAGCTCACGTTCTTTTACTTTCTGCCCAACATTCTGCTCTCCGGTTTCATGTTTCCGTTTCAAGGCATGCCGAAATGGGCGCAGCTGCTCGGCGATTTATTGCCACTCACGTACTTCAATCGCCTGGTACGAGGCATCATGCTCAAAGGCAACGGACTATCAGACTCATGGCCCAATGTGTGGCCATTGATCGTATTCACATTTCTCGTGATGACGGTTGCGGTAAAAACTTATCGGCGGACTTTGGATTGAGAGGTTGTTATGGGCATGGATCGCAATGGACGTCGGATCGTAGGAAAGTTATGGGTCGTACCTCTGTTGACGAGTCTGACCGGATGCACCGTCGGCCCCCACTATCACGCACCGGCGCCTCCAACCGTGACAACCTACGCGCCGGAGGCGAAGCCGACATCGACCGTGGCATCACCCGGTGCCGGAGGAGCCACGCAGCAATTCAATGAAGCGGCTAAGATTCCTGAACAGTGGTGGACACTGTTTCATTCCCCGCAACTCGATCGCATGGTTCGCGAAGGTCTCGACAATAGTCCGACGCTGACGCAAGCCACTGCCAAACTTAAACAGGCGCAAGAGGAGGCGAATGCCCGCACCGGAGCTACGAAGTATCCCACCGTCACCGGGAATCTCTCTGTCGAAGGAGAGCAGGTCAATTTAGCAGCCTTTGGTGTTCCGTTTCCCAATCCGGCGCCCTTCGCTCTGCTCAATGGGTCAATAGCGGTTTCGTATGCATTGGATTTTTTCGGTCATAACCGGCGCCTGATCGAGGGACTGAACGCGCAAGTGGAATATCAGCAATGGGAGTTAGAGGCGGCTCGCCTTATGCTGGCAGGCAACGTGGTTTCGGCCGCCATTCGTCAGGCGCAAATACGCTCTCAGATCGGGATCACTCGCCGGATGCTTGAGTTGCAGCAACAGACCGTTCACATCACTGATCAACGCTACGCCGCGGGAGGGATCTCCGAGTACGACGTCCGTAGTCAGAATACTGCCCTCTCACAAACGCAGGCATTGTTGCCACCCTTGGAGCAGGAACTTGATGTCGTCAACCATCAACTCGCTGCTCTGCTGGGCAAGACACCAGAGGAGGCGCGAGTTGAAGACTTTGACCTGGCAAGCCTGCATCTCCCTGAAGAATTGCCCCTCAGTCTTCCGTCCTCACTGGTGCGACAACGGCCGGACATTCGCGCTGCGGAGAGCTTGCTTCATCAGGCGAGTGCGAACGTTGGTTTAGCGACGGCCAACCTCTATCCGCAAATTGTACTTTCCGGAAGCGCCGGCGCTATCGGCACCAGCTTCACGAGTGGGGGTAGCGTTTGGAACGTTGGGGCATCGCTAACACAACCTATATTCAGCGGTGGTTCGCTTCGAGCAGAAAAGCGCAAAGCGATCGCGGCCTACGAGGAAGCCAGCAGCACCTATCAAGAGGCGGTGTTGCAGTCTTTCCGCGAAGTGGCCGATGCGTTGCGAGCGATTGATCATGATGCACAGACTTTGCAGGCTCGAAGTGAAGCCGCGATTCAAGCTGAAGGTGCGTACCGGATTGCTGAAAAGCGTTATGGAGCAGGAGGGATCAGTCAGTTGGCGCTTTTGGATGCGCAACGTCAGCAACTACAAACGTCACTTGACCGTGTCATCTATCAGGCGTCCCGTTATTCCGATTCGGCCACACTCTTACAAGCATTAGGGGGCGGCTGGTGGAATCAACAGTAACTCAGAGCCCAAAGCCAAATCCCTGAGCCGGTGGGAAGAGATTCGACCGGCACGGCGGGAACCGCGTACGTTTGGCGAACACGACTCAGAATATTTGGTGAAAAAACATCCGCTTGCCCGGTTCACGCCCACAGCGCTGAAGAGCAAATGACGATCGTTCCCGGATAACGGGCTTAACCGGCTATTCGGAAGTTAATTTGCTGCAAGCAAATGATTGCGGAAGAGCGCGCGAGGAATACTCAAGATCCCTCGTTGAACAGGGATTGTTTTAGAAGATCTGGACAGTGGAGGAAGCATTTGGTGTACTTGTAGGCCTAATCATCGATTGTAAGTTAAGGATCGATATGTCAAGAATCACGCTTGGCGTAATTTGCGGCTTGGTGTTCGGCGCTATGGACATCGGAATCATGCTGCCCAGGAGCTTCCCGGATAAAAGAGCGGCGATCACCGCAGCTTTCATTGCGCGCTTTGGAATTGGGTTCGTTATCGGCGCGGCCCGGTTGCCTTGGCCAGGCTGGGTTGTGGGACTATTCTTCGGACTGCTGCTGAGCATCCCCGACGCCATCATAACCAAGGCGTACGCACCAATCATCGGCATGGGAGCTGTCGGCGGAACCATTATTGGTCTACTTATCGCGCGGTTCGGGCGCTAGCCACAGGTTGAAGGCCTGCGCGAGCGTTTTGCCTCCGATCCGCTATTTGTCGAAAGGTGAATCCGACTCGATGATTGTGTCATTTAGCGACCATGCCCACAATAGAAAGCTTGCGTCATGGTGCTTCCTATTCCACGAATCGCCGCGAGAATTCCAGGGGCTCAGAATCAACCCTTTTATGCGCTAAGCCGCGTTCGCGATTCGCCTGGAAACGCGAGTCATTTTGGATCTAATGGAATGCAGCAGAGGGATTGAAAGATTGCCTCCGGACTCGCGCTATCCGCTACCGGATTCGTCCCAGGGTGGATGAGAGAATGGATCGTGCCGCCCAGACGTGAAATAGGGTTCAGTTTTCCAACAGCTCGGGATGATACTTCTGCAGCCATGCGACAGTATCATTCTTCAGTTCAATCGCAAGCTTTACTATCGCTTCGAGCTCTTGGTCTGATACTGCTCCGGCGACGTCATAAACCGACTTGTTCCTCTTGTTGTTGAACGTCTTAAACCTCTGAATCAGTTTAGTATCGGCTTTTATTGTGAGTTCCAGAGATTCGATCGTTTTTACGTGGTGGCCTGCTTGGGTCGCGGTACGGTGACCTGAGGCACGGAGCGCGGTTGTCGCGACGCTGAGTGCAGCGTTGAAGGCGGCAATGAATCGGAGGTCGGTCGATACGGCTTCGACTTTTGAATCTGCTAGGCTCCGTTCTACAATCCCCAAGAGATTCTTGATCTCACCGGGGCTAGTCGGCTCCCGCCTTAGCCAACCGTACTCCACCCACTTTTCTAAGCTCATCCTCATCCCCCAGCACAAATATCTTTTGACCTTTGAGCACGGCGGTCAAGAAATGATTCTCGGTCTCAAGTTTAGACTTGAATTCTGCGACGGAATAGACGGTCGGGTTGATGGGACGGCCAAGGGTTTTTTCCGCTGGAGAGAGCCTCGATAACACTTCGTCAAGCTTGGCATTCCCAACGACCATTAGATCGACGTCGCTCTGTGCGGTTTCCTCTTCTCGCGCAACTGACCCGTACACAAATGCCGCGATGATTCGCTTCGACAGAGGGTGCAGAACCGCCCGGAGAATACTGAAGATGCCAACGGTCTTGTTCACCAGTGACTGCATCTCTCGAAATATGGGAGCGTCTCGATTGGCCTGATAGAAAACCTGGCTGCCGACTGATTTGCGAACGATAAGCCCGACTTTTGAAAGATTTTCGAGTTCTCGTTGAACCGCCCCGACGCTGGCGTCTACCTCGCGTGCGATTTGCCGCGTGTAAAAGGATTGGTCCGTGCGCCCGTACAGCAAAGCCAGGACGGCTCCCCGCGTCCGGCCGAATAAGAGGTCCGCGAGACCGTTGTCTATTGTACTCATTACGAGAACAATTGTACTCATAATAAGAACAATATTCAAGGCCTCGAAGGAAATTTGTCGAGCTTGCTTATCCTGATTTAATGTTCGTTCCGAGGTTTAGGCGACTTGGCTCGGGATTGCTAGCCGTGAGGAGGTTTGCCCGAATTCGAGCGGTCCGGCATAAACGGTTCCGATGCAAGCACTTAAGATCTAGAAATCCCCTGCGTCTGCCAAACCGGCAAGAAACCGTTAAGTTTCTTAGACTTATGCTTGAATCATCTCTCGCTTTTGAGTCCGCTGCGTCTGCCAGTTCCGCCATCCCGGCACTTCGTGGAAGTGCTTGAATCTAAGTCAGTTTCTCTACTAGTTCACTTCGGTGCTCAATGCAACAAATGTGAAACTGTGTAACAAACCGTGGAAGTTCTGATTGATTTCCACAGCTTCGGGTCCCTTGCCTTTGAAACGCTCTTACCGCGATTCTCGGGCTCAGAGTCCGTTGCCAAGTCATAAGAGATTACCCGTACGAGATTCTACCACTCATCAGAGCTGCGATCTTTTGATTTCACGCGAAGCGGACGACTTCCCATTTGAAAGAACCGCACCGGTACGAGCCAACGACTCATGGCCGGCGATTTTCTGGGCGAGCTACACTGGAAGAGGCCCATTTGCTTTACCAAGTACATTTACTGATTCCTTACTCATATCGGAGCGCTTCGATCGGGTTCAATTGAGACGCCTTGCGCGACGGGTAGTATCCAAAGAAGATTCCGATCGCAGCAGCAAACAGTCCCGACGAGATCAGAAGTTGTGGGGTCAGCTGAATATCCCATTGCAGTGTGCTTTGGAAGAGTGAGGACGCGCCCACGCCGGCAAGCACGCCTAGGAAGCCACCCAAGATGCTGATCGCAACGGCCTCGGCCAGGAATTGAAACTGGATATCCGCTTCTGTAGCGCCAATGGCCAGTCGAACCCCGATTTCCCGTGTCCGTTCGGTAACCGAGACCAACATGATGTTCATAATGCCAATCCCGCCGACGAGCAGAGCCAATGACGCGATTGTGCCTAGGAGCAAGGTAAAGATCTGGCTTGACTGTAACTGCGCTCGAATCACATCCTCCGGGCTACGAATATTGAAGTCATCGGGTTCGTCGGGATGCAGGTGATGGCGTTCACGAAGTAATGCGACCGCCTGCCGGGTCGAGATGGGGATTGCGGTCCGCGAAGTGCCCGAGAAGAAAATGTCGTCGAGCCAGCTTGTTCCCCCGATGCGCTTCATGGCGGTGGTGTAAGGCATAGCCACGAAATCATCCTGGTCCCACCCGCTGGCAGACGCTCCCTTGGGTTGAAATACACCAATCACGCGACAAGGCATTGCTTGCACGCGGATGCTCTTGCCGACCGGATCGTCGTTAGGAAATAGATTCTCCACCACCGTTTGACCGAGAAGGCAAACGGGAACATCTCGATCCACGTCGTCATGCGTAAAGATCGTTCCTGTCTGAATCTCCCACCTGCGAATATCAAAGTACTCGGGAACCACTCCGCGGTAGGTGGTATTCCAGTTCTGAGTTCCATAGACGACCTGGACGCGTCCGTCGACATTGGGACTCATGCGTTTGAGGCCGGGAATTTCTGCGAAGATGGCCCGCGCGTCTTCGACCGTCAGACTCTTTGTCTCTCGTGTCCCGAATCTCACCCCGTTGGTTGCACGGCTGCCGGCCTCAATCCAAATCATGTTGTCTCCAAGCTTCTGCAGCTCGTGTTCTACCTTTGCCGACCCAGCCTTGCCCACTCCCACCACGCAGATAAATGCCGCGATGCCCACAACCAGACCCAGAACGGTGAGAACGGTCCTGAGCAGGTTGCGCCGCAATGACTTCATTGCTTCGCTCCAGATGGAATGCACGTAGATCAACATGTCGAAATCCGTTCTTTACTCATACCGCAACGCTTCAATCGGATTGAGCTGAGAAGCTCTTCTGGCCGGGTAGAAGCCAAAGAGCAGTGCAATTGCCATCGCGAAAACTGTGGATACAGCGATCGCGTACGCAGGGATTCGTATAGGCCATCCCAACCCCTGTGACACGGCCAGTGAGCTCGTCACTCCGAAAACAATGCCGATCGTGCCTCCGATCAGACCAAGCACTAATGCCTCGATCAGGAACTGGAGCCGAACATCTTCCTCGGTGGCACCTACCGCCATCCGGAGGCCGATTTCACGGGTTCTTTCCGTAACAGAAACCAGCATGATGTTCATGATGCCTATCCCGCCTACTAGCAAAGCAATGCTTGCGACGATCGTGAGCAGGACCGTCATGACGGTTCCCTGCTCCGCCGCAGCATCAGCCATATCCGCCATGTTGCGCACCACAAAATCATCAGGATCGCCCGATCTGATCTTGTGTCGATCGCGCAACAGACTCTCAATCTGTTGCTGTGCAATGTAACTAGCCTGGCGCGACACGCCGGAAACCATGATCCAGCGCAACCACTCCTGCCCCAGCAACTTTTTTTGCACTGTGGTGAGTGGAGCGATGATGACATCGTCCTGATCCTGCCCGCTGCCCGGACTGGTTCCCTTTGGCGTCAGTGCTCCGACAACCTTGAAGGGCAACGTACCGATGCGAATGGTCTCCCCAATCGGGTTGCGGGAGCCAAACAGATATTTGCGAACTGTATCCCCCAACACGGCAACCGTGGCGGCTTGGGTGACATCGTCGTCGCTGAAGGTCGTGCCGCTCGCAAAGGGCCAGTTTCTGACCTCGAAGTATTGAGGCTCGGTTCCGGTGATCTGTGTGGCCCAGTTCTCGTTCCCGTAGACAACCTGTTGGCCGGTTCCCGTGCCTGGCGCGGCGGCAGAGACCGATGGGCATTCCCGAACGATTGCACGTGCGTCCGCAAGGACGAGCGTCTTGGTTTGAAAACTTCCCACGTGCAACCCGTACCGGTTCACCGATCCGGAGCCTACGAACAACATGTTCGAGCCGAGCGCTGCCAACTGCTCTTGCGCCTTCGAAGCAGCCCCTTGTCCAATGCCGATGACAGCGATGACAGCACCGACTCCGATGATCAAGCCCAGCATGGTCAGGCCGGAGCGCATCTTGTTACGTCCCAACGCGCGTAGTGCAAGCACGAATGCCGAGGAAAAATCCATAGACACCGCTAGTCCTTGATCGTGGGCATGGTTTTCAATACTTCGCTCGCCACGTGGGGAACTTCCACGACATTATCTCGCTTGATCTGACCATCCCGGAAGACGATCTCTCGTTTCGCAAATTGCGCGATATCAGGCTCATGCGTAACCAGAATGATGGTCAGCCCTTCTTCGTTTAACTTCTGGAAGATTTCCATGACTTCAACCGAAGTACGACTGTCCAGGTTTCCTGTCGGTTCGTCGGCCAGCAACATCCGGGGTTGATTTACTAGCGCCCTTGCGATCGCCACTCTTTGTTGTTGCCCGCCCGAGAGTTGAGATGGAAAATGATCCGCCCGGTCTCCCAATCCAACTTGGACCAGCGCCTCTCGCGCTCGGCGCTCACGGTCGTTCTTGTTAGTCTTCGAGTACAGCATCGGCAACTCGGTGTTCTCCAGTGCGGTCGTTCGACCGAGCAGGTTGAAACCTTGAAATACGAAACCGATCTTTTGATTTCTGATTCGTGCCAGTTCCTTCTTGGTCAGTGCAGATACATCAGTACCTTCCAGCAGGTATTTCCCTGACGTTGGCTTATCCAGACATCCCAGGATATTCATGAACGTCGATTTTCCACTGCCACTTGCACCCATGATGGCAACGAAGTCTCCCGCATGAATATTCACGCTGACGCCACGAAGCGCGTGGACTTCCGTTTCCCCGAGTTGATAATTCTTTCTGATGTCATGAACTTCGACGAGCGGTGTGCTGACG
>DASRRV010000157.1:0-29952 GCA_035695545.1 Candidatus Sulfotelmatobacter sp.
CGGCGCGCGCCCCAGATCGATTCCCACAAAGTGCCGCAGCACCGGCGATTCATACAGCGCATCCTCCGCCCCCGGATCGCTCAGGTTGAACCACTGCTGCACAAAGTACACCCGCAACATGATGCTCAGGCCCACCGGAGGCCGCCCGTTCCCTCCGGATAGTGCGGTTCGACCAGCGCCTGTAACTCCGCCCACGGCACCACCGGCTCCATCTCTTCCAGAAACCGTTCCCGCTTCGTCTTCCGCCCGTACTTCTCGAACCCCCTCTGCACCGCCAAAGTCTGTTGCCGCATCCGCCTTTTCACCTCGACTTACACCTTACCCGCTTCGCCTGTGGATCGGAGAGTTCTTCAGAGGTTCCCTAAGTCTGATTTTTTTATGTTGAGTTCCCAGGTGCCGGTGAAGTTGGGTTTGCTTTCTGCTGCGATTGCGAGGGCGCCTAGGAGGATTGTGCAGGCGACGAGGGTCTTGTGTGTGGTGGTCATGGGTGGGGGTACGAGAGGGAAGAATTGTTTGTTCCGAAAAAGCCTGAGTGAACTCTTCGCTTTCTGAACTCAGGATGACGGTCGGAAAAATCAACGTCAAAAGCCGCGGGCGAGGGCGCCCGCGCCACACAAGCAACGGCAAAGTCAACGGCGGCGGACAGGAGTGTCCGCCCCACACGGGCGCAGGTAAAGTCAGAGGTGGCGGATCATCGTCTTAACATTCACAACGATTTGATGAGTGTTTCCTGGTTCTTCCTATTTTTTCTTCAGGACGAAGACGGTGCCGTTGTCGTTGAGGGCAGCTTCCACTACTTTGCCGGTGGTGTCGCGTTTGAACTCCAGGGTTAATCCGCTCTGGTCTTTTACGTCGAAGGTGGTGCCGCGTTTGGGCAGCAGCTCGGAATCGGGGGAGCCGGGAGTGCTCATGATGAGCGTGTGGTCGCCACGCAGGGAGATGGTAAAGGGAGTGGGATTGCCGGGGAAATCGTACTGTCCGGTGAAGGGCTCGATGAAGGCGCGGTCGGAGAGCTGTTTGTCGGGCAGGCGGGTGAAGACTATGTCTTTGACGTTGGTTTCGAGCGGCAGGGAGAGACTTGAGATGTCTCCGTTCGCGTCGGAGAAGAACGCGACCTTCAACTTGGCGAAGGGATCGAAGGGAGCGTCGGGAACCTGAAAGACGTCGTAGTGCAAATGTGTCACCGTATTGGTGATCTTGTTGATCTTCATCTTGAAGCCGGGGCCGGCTTCGCTGATGGAGACGACGCCGTAGCCGGGATGTCCGTAGTCGCCAACATAGTCTTTCAGGTCGTGGGAGGGATGAGTGTCGGTCTTGTGCGGGGCGTAGCCTTTTTTCTTCGCTTCGTCTTCGGATTCGCGGGCCTTGGTTTCGGACTGCAGATAGCGCTGGCTCCAGGGAGCCGGGCTGAGACCGAGAAGGTGATCGAAGACATTCCATGCGATGGTGTAGGTCAAGCCGGTTCCGTTGAGGTTGGTGAGAACGACGACGCCGATTCCGTCGTTGGGCAGGAAGGCTAGCTCGGCGCTGAAGCCGTCGAGATTGCCGCCGTGCTCAACGCGCTTGTGTCCACGGTATTGCGAGATGAAGAATCCCATGCCGTAGGCGGTCTCGCTTTCTTCGCTGTAATCGGGCGCGCCCTGGATGACCATTTGCGGCGTCTGCATCTGGATGGAGTTGTTCTCGGAGAGCAAGGGCTTGCCGTCGAGCTTGCCTTTGTTGAGATGGAGGAGCAGGTAGCGGCTCATGTCAGAGGCGGTGCTGTTGATTTCTCCGGCGGGCCCGATAGCGCAGGTGTCGGGGCATTGCTGATCGAAAGGCATGCGTTTGACGTCGGCTTTCACGTCGTTGCCTTTCTGGTAGGGCAGCGCGAAGTCAGGACTGTTCTGCGTGTCTTTCAGGGAGAAATTTGTGGTGGTCATTCCGAGAGGAGTGAAGATGCGCTCGCGGATGGTGTCTTCCCAATTTTTGCCGTTGAGGTGGCCAGCGATGTATCCGGCCGTCATGAACATGAGGTTGTTGTATTGGAAGGTGCTGCGGAGGGGCTTATTAGGCTCGAGAAATTGCAGGCGGCGGATGATGTCTTCGCGGGGAAAGTCGGAGCTGTACCAGACCATGTCGTGGCGGGGAAGGCCGGAGCGGTGGGTGATGAGGTCGCGGATGGTCATCTGCTCGGTGAGGACAGGGTCATACATTTTGAAGGTGGGGAGATAGTCGCGGACGGGCTTGTCCCAGTCGACTTTGCCTTCGTCCATTTCCATGCCGAGCGTGGTTACGGTGAATGATTTGGTGATGGAGCCAATGGCGAAGAGAGTGTTGGGCGTGACCGGCAATTGTTTTTCGAGGTCGCGATAACCGTAGCCTTTGAGCAGGATGACCTTGCCGTCTTGTACGACGGCGACGGCGACGCCGGGGACTTTCCAGTCTTTGAGTGCTTGATTGACGAAATCGTCGAAGTCTCCGAGGCCGGGCTTGGCGGGTGGAGCGGCGGGTTTCTCGGGCTTCTGCTGCGCGTGGGACGCGATGGAAAGGGTTAGCGTAAGGAGAGCAGCCGCGAGCAACATCGATCGGCGGGCGAGTCGTTGCAAGAAGTCAGGATTCGGCATTCGCGGGATTCTCCTCGAGACGTTTGGGATGAGAGCATTGCGGCGCTGGGTAAGGCGTCGCATCTGTGCGACCATAGTGTGGGGCTCGGCGCATTTTACGTCAAATAGTGCGCAGTTTTAGAACGCGCAGGTCCGAGGGAGCGAGTGGGAATGAAAATCTGGAAGGCTTTGCTGCCGGGCGTTCTTCTGGTGGTTGTCATCGGTATTGCTTGTGCGGTGCTTTTGATTCGGCGAGGATTTCGCGCTACGGCGACGCCGGCGGCGTGGGAAGTTGCGGTGGCCCGGACGGTGCGACACCTGGGGATTCCGGCGCGCGAACGTCGCGAGAAGAGCTCGCTTGCGGCTGGTTCGGAGACGACGGCGCAAGGCCGGGAATTGTTTCTGACGCGCTGCGCTGGTTGCCATGGGATCGACGGCAGCGGGAAGACGCCGGTGGGAGTGAATCTTTATCCGAGGGTGCCGAATTTGCGCGACACGGCAACGCAAAGTCTTACGGATGGCGAGATCCATTTCATCATCGAAAACGGCGTGCAACTTACTGGAATGCCGGCGTGGGGCGAGGGGCACAGCGAATCGTCTGGGAATAGCTGGAAGCTGGTTGCGTTTATTCGGAGCCTGCGTCCGCTGACTGCACAGGAGTCGGCGGAGCAGGCTGTCAGCGCTGCGTCTGGGCAGTACGTGGGATCGCAGGCTTGCGAGAAATGCCATGCGGAAATCTATGGGCGCTGGAAGAAGACGCCGATGGCGAATGTGGTGCGCGATCCGCGGACGCATCCGGATGCGATCATCCCCGATCTCGCAACCAACAACGTTGCGAAATTCAGAGTTGACCAGATTGCCTTTGTGTACGGCCGTTTGTGGAAGCAGCGATACTTCACCAAAGTTGGAGACGATTACTTTCCTTTAGGGGCCCAGTGGGATGTGGGGAATCGAACGTGGCGTCCTTATATGGTGCCGGTGACGGGAGGGGACTGGTGGGGAGCGTTGTATCCGCCGGACAACATGCAGCGTCCGACGGGGCCGACGTGCGATGGCTGCCATTCGGTGGATTACAACATTCATACCAAGCAGGTCGCGGAGTGGAATGTAGGTTGTGAGGGCTGCCACGGGCCGGGCAGTGAGCATGTCGCGCATCCGGGGCGGGGGAACATTCTGAGTCCGGCTCAAATGAATAGCGCCGCCGCGACCGATACTTGCCTGCGATGCCATTCGCAGGGGCAACCGGTTACGAATCCGATTGAAGGGAAGTACTACGACTGGGCGGTGGGATACCGCGTTGGGCTGAAGCTGCCGGAGTTCTGGAAGCTTGAGGATTGCACGCTCGGTCAGACTACCTTCTATTATTTTCCGGATTGCACGGCGCACAAAAATCGGATGCAGGGGAACGACTTTGTGCAGAGCGTGATGTACCGGCGGGGGATCACGTGTGCGTCGTGCCACGATATGCACGGCACGAAGAATTATGCGCAGCTACGAAAACCGGCGAGCGAGATATGTATGCATTGCCATGGCCCTTCGTCGCCGAACGGACCGCGCGTCGCGACGCTCGAGGAACATACTCACCACAAGACGGGGAGTGCGGGAAGCGAGTGCGTGGCTTGCCACATGCCGGCGATTCAGACGGAGGGCGTGCCGGGGGCGTTTGTGCATGCTCATACGTTCCGGTTCATCTCACCGGCGATGACGGAGAAGTATGGGATGCCGAATGCGTGTACTTCGTGTCACAAGGACAAATCGACTGCATGGGCCGGGGAGGCGATGAGTCACTGGGGGGATGCTTCGGCGTGGCAGCGGATGTTTTGAGGCGAATGGTGTGAGCGGTTACTGCTCCCCACCCGTGCAGAGGCTGCAAGGGTGGGGCTTCCCGCACAGAGGCTGGTATACCTGGGAGGTGGGAGTTCACCGCACTTTTCAGGCTGCGATTTGGCGGTGTCAGGTGGTGGGCATTGAGAGCAGTCCTTGTTGTGTCATGCGATTCTCGTACTCAGCGGGATAGTGCGCCTGGGAAGGAAAACGTTTCGTGGGGAGCGGGGATTTTTGGGTCGGGCTTAGGTCTCGGGGGCTAAGGACAAAGGCTTCAACCACTAAGGACACTAAGGATCACGAAGGAAAGCACGTTTTTCGGGGCTTGGCTTGGGACTATGACTGGATTTGACGGTACGTATTGGATCGAGAAGTTGGGGTTGATGCGGCATCAGGAGGGTGGGTATTACCGGCAGAGTTACCGGGGGGAGTTGGAGATTGATCGGACGGCTTTGCCGGCGACGTTCGGGGGAAGCCGGGCAGTTTGTACGGCGATTTATTTTTTGCTGGAAGGGGAGGATTTTTCGGCTTTGCACCGGTTGCGGTCGGATGAGATTTGGCACTTCTATGCCGGGGGATCACTGGTGGTGGAGGTGATCGATCAGGCAGGGAAGCGGTCGTCGATTTTGCTGGGGAGCGATCCGGAGGCGGGGGAAATGTTTCAGGCGGTGGTGAAAGCGGGATGCTGGTTCGGGTCGCGGGTGCGGGATGGGGGAATGTTTGCGCTGGTGGGGTGCACGGTGGCTCCGGGGTTTGATTTTGCGGATTTTGAAATGGGGAAGCGGGCGGAGTTGGTGGGGAAGTATCCGGAGCATCGGGAAATTATTGAGCAGTTGACGCGGGAGTAGTCTCTCTTGAGTTTTTGTTCGCGCGTTACTTTGCGGGCTTGGAAGACACGTTGGTGAGGCACTGACTGCTGTCGGCTATAGCCTCAATCGGCAAAATCGAGCCTGCGGTCTCAACTCTAGCGAGATAAAATAGGCGGTTGATGGACTGGGCATACCATGAGCGGCAAATCCGCTTCGACATCTGCGCAGAGCGCGAAGAATCTGAGCGGCTGTTCAAGCATCCAGCAAGAGTCTTGCAAGATCGACTTACGCGGTGTGGGGGGAGCGACCGGACTAGACGGCCCCCTCTTCCCGAGTGGAAAAAAGTCTTCTTGAAGGAATCGGAGGAGCGTAGGCTGCTGCATCAGGCAAGAGTCCTAAGCTGGGGCAAAGAGAAGCGATATTACTACTCCCACAAGCCTTGCACCTTTCCCAACCCGGAGCGCCTGAGCCGAAGCCCATACGATGATTCGGAAATCGAGGAGTTTGTTAGAAACCGCGGCCTACTGCCTAACGATGTGTTGGCATCGCGAACCCGGATTAGGTCAATCGCGAGCCGCTTGAAGGAGGCCATTGCGAACCACGACTTTGCGAAGGCTCGCTGGTGTTCGGGCGAAGAGCGCATCGAGCGGGCGAAGTTGCGTTTGCTCTATCAAGAACATGGGCTCTCGGGCGGGCTTTTCGATTAGGCCCGGACACGTCTTTCTGAGCATCGGCCCCTAGGTTCAAGGATGTTAATGCTGATCGTTGGAGCCGGGTGTGGCGCCTCGCTGTGCTTGTAATTCCTCCAGAATGCCTTTCAGCGACTTGTCGATGCTGAATAGTCGGAAGATTGCCAGGATCACGCCGACTAAGATGGCAATGTAGACGAGCCCAAAGATTTCTCCCATTTGAGCCTCCTATAGTCGAGCGATCATAGTACAGGGGTGAGGCGCGGGCAAGAATGTGTCCACCAGCGGTTACTCTGCGTTGACGGTTGTCGGGGAACTGGGACTGACAGCTTGGCGTCGGCACCCGGCCTTCCTGCCATCTGGTTACAGCGATTAACTAATCTCAGGTAGACTGCCGTTGAAATGGCTCAATCTTCGCAAGTTCAAGTGTGGCCGTGCTCGCTATGGCTCATGAGTGGTTTGATCATTTTCCGCAGAACGAGTTTGGTTGCGGCGAACTGCTGTCACTGACACATCCGGATTTGATCAGGGAATGTCACTGCCAACTCATCGGAGGAGGCGCGGACGCAGTGGTTACCAATACTTTTGGGGCTACGTCTCTCATCATGAAAGAGTATGGCGCGGAGGAAAAAGTTCAGGAGGCAAATCGCGCGTCG
Source organism: Candidatus Sulfotelmatobacter sp. (assembly GCA_035695545.1). Taxonomy (GTDB): domain Bacteria; phylum Acidobacteriota; class Terriglobia; order Terriglobales; family Acidobacteriaceae; genus Sulfotelmatobacter. The sequence continues at coordinate 6,564 of DASRRV010000157.1, forward strand.
GCCCGCTTCGCTCTTGAGGCATGCGCTCAGACGGGTGCGAAGGTCGGCGCAGTCGGCTCCTTGGGTCCAACTACAACTTTATTAACGCTGAGCCAGATTCCGGTCAGCGTGGTAGAGCAAGCGTACTTCGAGCAGGCACTTGCTTTGTTCGAGGGCGGTATCCGAGTCTTTTACATAGAGGGGTGTCAAGATCCGCTCAATGGGTGTGCCGCACTGACAGCACTGACTCGCCTGGAAGATCGGGTCGCGACTCCCGTGCAAAAAGCTGTGACTGCGCGTGTTGTTGATAACGGTCAGATGCTCTTCGGCACTTCTTTGGATGACTTCTGGGAAGTGGTGCGGCCGTTCTCGCCGCAAGCATTAGGCGCGATCGGTCGTTTCGACGATGTACGTGACGCGATTCGCTCGTTGTCAACACTGCCTGAGGCGCGACTCGCCGCGATGGTCGATATTTTTGCTGTTTGCTTTCCTGAAGGCTGGATTGAGTCTCCCGAGTCGCTGCGCAACCCCTTCGAGATGACCATGACATACGGGTCGTGGGCACTGGCATCATCTCTGAACCAGACCACGTTCGCGCACTTGTGGAACAGTGGGATGAAGTAGTTGGTGGAAGATGCAGAGTGCTGATTGACGCTGTCGCGGGCGAGGGAGCCCGCGCGACGTAGATGAGAAAAATCTCCTGATGCCGGCAGCGCGAATGCCCACGCTTCGAAAATCACGAAGCGTGGGGCAACCGATTCTTGGCGCTCATGCGAGACAGAATCAGGAGGAGCCCTTCAACAATGTCGCCGGAGCACGCCTTTCTTCGCGTGCCGTATCGACAACCGGCTGATTGTCTCGCGGGCGGCCGGTTGCATGGGTCCTTCGCTTCGCTCAGGATGACAAAGGATTGACACATGAGCTACTTTGCTGCGCCCGCTTTCTTGGGGAACATTTCGCCTATGCGGCGGATTTGGGCTCCGACGCCTTTTAACTTTTCTTCGATGTGTTCGTAGCCGCGGTCGATGTGGTAGACGCGATCGATGATGGTCTCACCATCGGCTACCAGCGCGGCTAGCACCAGCGAGGCCGAGGCGCGGAGGTCACTGGCTAGGACGGCGGCGGCGCTTAGCGGAGTTTTGCCGCGGACTATGGCGCGGCGGCCTTCGATTTTGATGTTCGCACCCATGCGAACTAATTCCTGCGCGTGCATGAAACGGTTCTCGAAGATATTTTCGGTGACGACGGACGTGCCTTCGGCTTGTGTGGCCAGGGCCATGAATTGCGCCTGACAGTCAGTGGGGAAGCCGGGATGTTCCTCGGTGGACATGTCGGCGGCTGTGAAGGGATTGTCGCCCATGACGCGGACGGAGTCGCCGGAGACTTTGGTCTTGACTCCTACTTCGTGGAGCTTGTTGAGGAGGGAGCTGAGGTGCAGGGGATCGCATCCGGCGATGTTGAGATCACCTCCGGTCATGGCTCCGGCGATGATGAAGGTGCCGGCTTCGATGCGGTCGGGAATGATGCGGTGCTTCGCGCCTTTCAGCTTTGTTACGCCCTTCACGCGAATGGTCGGTGTGCCGGCGCCTTCGATCTTGGCTCCCATTTTGTTGAGGAGGTCGGCGAGGTCGGCGACTTCGGGTTCGCGGGCGCAGTTCTGCAGGATGGTCTCGCCTTCGGCTAGCGTTGCGGCCATCATCAGGTCTTCAGTGCCGGTCACGGTGATCTTGTCGAAAACGAATTCCGCGCCCTTGAGGCGGTCGGCGCTGGCGGTGACGTAGCCGTGTTCCTGCGTGATCTTTGCGCCGAGGCGCTCGAGGCCCTTGATGTGAAGGTCGATGGGGCGGCTTCCAATGGCGCATCCGCCGGGGAGAGAGACGTGGGCGCGTCCGCCGCGGGCGACGAGCGGGCCGAGGACCAGCGTGGACGAGCGCATGGTCTTTACTAATTCGTAAGAGGCCTCGGGACTGGCTAGAGTCTGGCAGTGGAGGGTGGTGCGGTGCTGGGCGCGTCCGTAGCCGAGTTCGACGTCGGCGCCCATGGCGGCGAGGAGGTTGCGCGTGGTCTGGATGTCGCGAACTTGCGGAACGTTTTCGAGGATTACGGGTTGATCGGTGAGGAGAGCGGCGGCCATGCAGGGGAGGGCGGCGTTTTTGGCGCCGCTGATGTGGATGGTGCCGAGGAGCGGTTCTCCGCCGCGGATTACGAACTTGTCCATATTTGTTGAACTCGAAGGAATGAGTCCTGAGTTGCGATTTTATTTTAGCGGGGAAACGAGGAGATGGAGGTTAATCGAGAGGGCACCGCCTTGGGAGTGGAGTGGGTTCAGCGAAAATCTTTTAACACGGAGGGCACAGAGGAACACAGAGGAACGTCAAAAACACCGAGCCTGAGATGCACTTGTGAGTTTTGGGTTACGGGAGAAGCGGGGACGGTTGCGTGCTAGGCTGGGCTCAACGTAATACCTTCCTTAGGAGTCCAGCATGCAGCGCATTCGAGTTTTGATTGCGATCTTTGTTGTTTGCCTTTTTTGTTTTCCTGCCGCGCGGGCCCAGAGCTGCAGCGGAATGGGACTGGGACACGGAGCGAATTTGAACGGATTTGTTTCATTTCCTACGGATAGTTTGTGGAATCAGGATATTTCGAGTGTTCCGGTGGATCCGAACTCGGGAGCGATTATCGATTTCATTGGAGCGTCGACGCCGCTGCATCCGGATTTTGGAGCGGGACAGTATGCAGGGCAGAGCATCGGCATTCCTTACATGGTGGTGAGCGGCGCGCCACTGGTGAACGTGGTCTATAACGCGTACGGATCGGAGAGCGATCCGGGGCCGATGCCGATTCCGGCCAAGGCTTTGATTGAAGGTTATCCGGCACCGGGTGATGGCGACCGGCATGTGTTGGTGCTCGACCGCGACAATTGCTGGCTTTATGAGTTATACGGGGCTTACCGGCGTAGCGACGGCAGCTGGAAAGCGGCGTCGGGAGCGGTTTGGGACCTGCTGCACGACGAGCAGCGGCCTTACACATGGACTTCGGCGGACGCGGCGGGGCTTCCGATATTTCCGGGATTGGTGCGCTACGATGAGGTGGCGCGCGGCGTGATCCGGCATGCGTTGCGATTCACGTTGCATGACAGCGAGACGGCATTCACGCCTCCAGCATCGCACTGGGCGGGGAACTCCAGCAATGCGGACGCCGCGCCGCTGGGGATGCGGATGCGGCTGAAGGCTTCGTTTGACATCAGTTCGTTTCCGGCGCAGGCGCAGGTTGTGTTGGCTGCGCTGAAGAAGTACGGCATGATTATGGCCGATAACGGGAGCTCGATGTACATCAGCGGAGATCCGGACAACCGATGGAATAACGATGACCTGGGAACGCTGCGGCAGGTGCCAGCGTCGGCGTTCGAGGTGATCAAGATTGATCCGTTGTATACCCCGAATAATGTTCCGACGGGAGCGGTGCCGGTGATCAGCAGTTTCAAGGCGACTCCCGCTACGGTTTCGGCGGGACAGCCGGTGACTTTGAGCTGGAAGGCGAAAGGGGCGTCTTACTTTGTGGTGACGCCGCAGGTGGGAGCAGTGGGAGGAGGATCGGTGGTGGTGACTCCGGCGGTGACTACGACTTATACCCTCTATGGAACCAATGCTTTTGGAAGGGTGAAGAGGTTCGTCAAGGTTGTGGTGCAGTAACTACCTAAGAAGAGCTCAACACAGAGGACCCTGCGACTGCGCTCAGGGCAGGCTACAGGGTACACAGAGGGATAGGTATCAACTTGGTTTATGCGCTTGGCCGCTTCGCCTGAAAAGCGGCCTGGCCCGGGATGACCTGCCAGATCCCCTCTATGATTTCGCGATTGCAATGGCGTCGCGAGCGTGGCCTTTGGATTTCTTCAGAGCCGCTGCGGCCTCGGCGCGGGTTACGTTTGCGGCGAGCATGACGAGGGCGACAGGAGTGCGATTGCCGCTGGCTTTCAGGGCATGCCTTGCGGCTTCGTGGTCGGCTCCGGTGGCTTGTTCGAGGATGCGAGTAGCGCGCTGGACCAACTTTTCGTTCTTGGTCCAGACGTTGACCATGAGGTCGCCGTAGACGTAGCCCAGACGGGTCATGGCTCCGGTGGAGATCATATTCAGAACCATTTTGTGGGCGGTGCCTGCCTTCATGCGGGAGGATCCGGCGAGGACTTCGGGTCCGACTTCGGTGACGATGGCGAAATGGGCGGAGCGCTCGAGCGGGGAGTTGCGGTTGCAGGTCAGGGCGATGGTGTGGGCACCGCGGCTGCGCGCGTATTCTATGGCGGCGATGGTGAAGGGAGTGCGTCCGCTGGTAGCGATGCCGAGGACGATGTCGTGCTTGCCGGGTTTGCGCTTCTGCATTTCGGCGACGGCCAGACGGGTGTCATCTTCACTGGCTTCGGTGGAAGAGCCGAGGGCTTTGGGGCCTCCGGCCATAACGTACTGCACGGTACGGGCGCTGGTGTTGAAGGTGGGAGGGATTTCGGAGGCGTCGAGAGCACCGAGGCGGCCGCTGGTTCCGGCGCCGACGTAAATGAGGTGGCCTCCGTTGCGGAGTCCGGCGGCGACTACGTCGATGGCGCGAGCGACTTGGGGCAAGGCGCGGCGGACTGCGGTGGCGATGGTGGCGTCTTCGTCGTTGATGAGGCGGACGATTTCAAGCGAGGACTTCTGATCGAGGTCGCGGGCCGCGGGGTTGGTTTGTTCGGTGCAGAGGATACGGAGGTCAGATATCGCCTTGCGGGTTCGAGTCAAGTGGTGCGCCTTTCGGGTGCGGTCGAGAGCAAGTTCATTTTAGTACGTCTGCGAGGAAAGCTTACTGTTGGCGGCGGTGATTTCTTTGTGGTGCGCGCGGCGATAACAGGTTGGCAGGTTTACGTTTGAGGATGCAGTGTCATAAGCTGGCTGCTTCATGCCACGACATCGGTACATTCTCATACCATTGATCTGCGTGCTGGCGGCATTGGCGAGCGCGCAGCGAACGATCACAATTACTCCCGGCCGGCACACCGATACTTACCAGGTGGTTCATACTTACCCGCACGATTCCAAGGCATTCACTCAGGGGTTGATCTTTGTTGATGGCCACCTATACGAGAGCACGGGCCTGACCGGCAAGTCATCGCTGCGGATGGTCGACCTGGGGACGGGAAAGGTTCTGCAAAAGGTTGACCTAACGACGGAATATTTTGGCGAAGGCCTGACGGAGTGGGGCAGCAATTTGATTCAGTTGACGTGGACGACGCACAAAGGATTCGTCTATGACCGATTCAGCTTTTCTCAGGTGCAAACGTTTCGATATGACGGAGAAGGATGGGGTCTAACTCACGACGCTACGCAGCTGATCATGAGCGACGGGACGGCGTATTTACGATTTCTGGATCCGAAAACGTTTCGAGTGACACGGCGCGTGCAGGTTGTCGATGAGGCAGGGCACGGCGTCGACCAGTTAAATGAACTGGAATACGTCCACGGAGAAATCTACGCGAACATTTGGCAGACCGATCAGATCGTCCGCATTTCTCCGCGCACGGGGAAGATTCTGGGATTGATTTGGGAGGAATCATTGATAAGAGTGAACTCGAGGGATCGGGTGCGGTGCTAAATGGGATTGCCTATGACGCGGCTGGAGATCGGCTGTTTGTCACGGGGAAGCTGTGGCCGAAATTGTTTGAGATCAAGGTGGTGCCGCAGTGATTGTCTGTGGTCGTCCGAGACCCGAGCCGGCTGGTATACGCGTCGCTGCTGCGCTCAGGGCAAGCTGCGTCCGCCCCTACATATAGGATTAGGTCAGGGCTTCGACTACGGCGTCGTGGAATGTTGGGCGGACGTGCTTGATTGCTTGAATGGAGCAGTCGGGCCAGGTGCGGTTGGTCAGGAGTGTTATCGAGAGCTGACGGTCGGGATCGATCCAGAGGGAAGTGCCTGTGTAGCCGAGGTGACCGTAGGAATTTGGTCCGAAATATTTTCCGGATTGCGAGGGGGCGGAGGGAGTGTCCCAGCCGAGGGCGCGGGAGGTGCCGGGAGGTGTGGACTCGCGTCGTGTGAAGAGGGAGACGGTTTCGGGGCGGAGCATGGGGCGTCCGCTGTGAAGCATAGCGTGGGCGAAGATGGCGAGGTCTTGGGCGGAGGAGAAGAGGCCGGCGTGGGCGGCTACTCCGCCGAGGATGCTGGCGTTTTCGTCTTGCACTTCGCCTTGGATGATTCTTTGGCGGAAAGTGCTCCGAGTCTTTGGGCTGGCACCTTGCGGTGTCGGCGCTATTGGCTTTTCGGGGGCGGGGGCGCGCGCGCCACATTCTTCGGAGCCTTCTTTTCTTTCTTCGGCGGTGGGAGGGATCTGGTTGCGGAGGGCGGCGGGTGGGTTGAATGTTGTGTTCGTCATGGCGAGCGGGCCGAAGATTTCGCGCTGGCAGAAGGCATCGAGGGGCTCTTCTGCGATCCGTTCGAGGGCTGCGCCGAGGACGATGAATCCGATGTCGCTGTATTCGGCGCGAGTGCCGGGATCGGCGGAGAGCGGCATGGTGATGGCGGCCAGCAGCAGTTCTTCGCGGGTGTGCGCTTGGAGGAAAAGCTTTTCGTAGGCGGGCAGGCCGGAAGAATGAGCGAGGAGCATGCGGAAGGTGATGTCGTGGCGGCGCGGGTCGCGTGTGCCGCAGGAGTCGGCCAGGAACTCGGGGAGCGTGCCGACTACGGGAGCATCGAGTTCGAGGAGTCCGCGCTCGAAGAGGATGGCGGACATGGTGGTGGTGGCCACGGCTTTGGTGAGAGAAGCGAGGTCGAAGAGTGTGGCGGAGGTGACTTCAAGGTCAACGTCCCCGCCCTGTCGCACAGAACGCGACAAGGACGGGCCACCCGGAGTTACATGGCCGAAGCATTCTAGTGCTACCAACTGATCTTTATGGGTGACGGCTACGGAGGCGGCCGGAAAGGCTTGTTGTTCGATTGCCTCGCGCAGGATCGCGAATGCTTTGGAGAAGGTTTCGTCCTGATGGTCCAGGGATGGGATCGGTCTTGGGGCGGCGTTCAGGTGGAGGCTCTTTCTGGAGAAATCTTGAGGCTTTGCGCGTTATAGCAGAGTTGGTGGGAGCGCGCAAAAACCTTCAACACAAAAATCTTAAACACAGAGTGCGCTGAGGTACACAGAGGAACCGGCACCTGCGGCATTACCTGGGTTTGTTGAGTCTTCGGGCCGGGGTTGTGTAGAGTCGGAGTATCTCTTCTTTCAGGTCAAAATCGATGGCGCAGAGAATGCTCGTCTTTTCGCGAATGGCGCGAACGGATAGGGCGCTTTTTCGTTTTTTCCTTCTCTTCTTTTTCTTTTTTCTAGTGGCGATCTCTTCACGAAGGCTTTCAGCGCAGGGCGGCGCCGCGGCCGGACAAAGTCCTGCTGAAGCGGTGAAGGCGGCTGCCCCTACATCCGGTGTGTCCACAAAGAAGCCGAGTCCTGCCAACGCTTCTACGGCAGTGCGGTTAGGAGCGGTGGACTCGATTATTCAGCAGGCGATTGCCGATGGGGTTCCCGGGGCAGTGCTCGTCGTGGGACACAATGGGGTGGTGATTTATCGGAAGGCATACGGGGAGCGGGCGCTGGAGCCGAAGCGAGAGCCGAACTCCGTGGATACCATCTACGATCTGGCGTCGCTAACCAAGGTGATTGCGACTACGACGGCGGTGATGCAACTGGTGGAGCAGGGCAAGGTGCGGATGAACGATCCGGTGGCAAAGTATCTGCCGGAGTTTGCGCAGAATGGAAAAGACGACATTACAGTGCGGCAGTTGCTGACGCATTATTCCGGGTTGGAGCCCGATCTGGATTTGAAGACGCCCTGGGAGGGGAAGGATACGGCGTACAAGATGGCGTTTGCGGAGACTCTGGCTCAGCCGCCGGGGTCGGGATTCACTTATAGCGACATCAATTTTATTGTGCTGGGCGCGCTGGTGGAGAAGGTGTCGGGCGAGACGCTGGATGGGTATTGCACGAAACATATTTTTGCGCCCCTGAAGATGATCCATACGCGGTATGTGCCTCCGGCGGCCTGGCGGGTGAAGATTGCGCCTACGCAGTATGACGATGGCGAGAAGATGCTATGGGGGGTGGTGCACGATCCGACAGCGCGGCGGATGGGGGGCGTGGCGGGGCATGCGGGATTGTTCTCGACGGCAGATGATTTGGCCAAGTTTGCGCAGGCATTGCTGAATGGCGGAGGCGGGATTTTGTCGGCGGTGGCGGTGGAGAAGATGACCTCGCCCGAGCAGCCTCCGGCGGCGCCGGTACTGCGCGGGTTTGGATGGGATATCGATTCTCCGTTTTCGTCGAATCGTGGGGATTTACTGCCGGTGGGTTCGTTCGGGCACACGGGGTTTACCGGGACGTCGCTGTGGATCGATCCGACCACGCAGACTTATATCATTTTGCTGACGAACGCAGTGCATCCGAGGGGAAAGGGGAATGCGATAGGGCTCCGGTCGAAGGTGGCGACCGAAGTTGCGGCGGCGCTGAGTTTGACTACGAGCGAGAAAGATGCGATGCGGTGGAAGAGCATTACCGGGTACAACGAGGCTTGGAGCGCGGCGCGGCGCATGAGCTCGCGCAACGGGACCGTGAAGACGGGGATCGATGTGCTTGAGGAGCATGGCTTCGATTTGCTGAAGGCGCCTGTGGATGAGGCGAGCGATCCACTTCTTGCAAAAGAGGCGACAAGTGCGGCACCCAGGCGGAAGCGGATTGGGCTGGTGACGAATCAGACGGGACTCGATGCTGACGGGCGGCGGACGATTGATGTGCTGGCGCAGGGTCCGGGAGTTTCGCTGGAGGCGATTTTCAGTCCAGAGCACGGAGTCACCGGGGAGCTGGATACGACGCACGTGGGGAATTCGACGGACGTGGCGACGGGCATTCCGGTATACAGCGTGTACGGCGGGACCGATGCGGCGCGGCGGCCGCCGGTGGATGTGATGAAGACGCTGGATGCGGTGGTGTTCGACATTCAGGATGCGGGAGCACGGTTTTATACCTATCAGACTACGCTAGGATATTTTCTGGAAGGGGCAGCGCTGGCTGGCGTGGAGTTGATTGTGCTGGACCGGCCCGATCCGGTGACGGGGTCGTTTGTGCAGGGTCCGGTGTCGGATGCGGGGAATGAGAGTTTCACGAATTACTGGACTGTGCCAGTGCGGCAGGGAATGACGATGGGCGAGCTGGCGAAGATGTTCAACGCCGAGCGGAACATCAACGCGAAGTTGACCATCGTGCCGATGGAGGGATGGCAGCGTGGGGACTGGTTCGATTCGACGGGGCTGGTATGGGTGAATCCGTCGCCGAATTTGCGGAGCGTGACCGAGGCGGCGCTGTATCCGGGGGTGGCTTTGATCGAGGGCACGAACGTTTCGGTGGGGCGCGGGACGGACTCTCCCTTCGAGTTGGTGGGTGCGCCATGGATGAAGAGCAGGGAACTGGCGGCTTACCTTAATGCGCGCGGCATTGCGGGGGTGCGGTTCGTTCCCGTGACGTTTACGCCGACGTCGAGAAATTACAGCGGGCAGGTGTGCTCGGGTGTGAACATTGTTGTTACCGATCGGAATGGGTTTGATGCGCCGGAACTGGGGATTGAGTTGGCGTCAGCGCTGCACAAGTTGTATCCGGCGGATTTCAAGATTGAGCATATGACTGGATTGCTGGTGAATCAGGCTGCGTATGACGCGCTGGTGGCGGGGGAAGATCCCCGGAGGATCGCGCAGGACTGGCAGGATGGGCTGCAGGCGTTTATGAAGATGCGGGAGAAGTATTTGATTTACAAGTAGACGGCGAAAGTTTCAAAGTTTCAAAGTTTCAACGTTTCAAAGTGACGGCGCTTGAATCTTGACGGGCGGTTCCCGCTCGTTCTGAGGTGCAATCGTGCTTCGATCTACACTGTTGGCATTTCTCTTGTTCTCCGTTGGACTCGCTTCTTCCCAGAGCACATCGCGAAAAGACATCGACATTGCTGCTCCGGACGGGACCAAGCTTCGGGCGACATTCTACTCAGCCGGCAAGCACGGGCCAGGCGTGTTGCTTTTGCACATGTGCAATACGACACGGAAATCGTGGGAGCCCGTCGCCGTTGGATTAAGTCAGGCCGGAATCAATGCGCTTACCATCGACAATCGAGGGTTCGGGGAAAGCGGCGGGCCGCGCCTCGAAGGAGGGTCGCTGGACGTGGTGAAGCAGTTGCAGGAAAAGTGGCCGGGTGATTTCGACGCGGCTTACGATTCTCTGGTGAGTCAACCCGGGGTGGATAAGGCGCGAATTGCGGCGGGCGGCGGAAGTTGCGGAGTGGAGAATGCAGTCAAACTGGCGGAGCGCCATCCTGATATCAAGGCGCTGGTTCTGCTGGCGGGGAGCACGGGCGTCGAAGAGGTTAACTACATTTTCCGCAAACCGGAGATGCCGATCTTTACGGCCGCGGCGGCCGATGATGAGTACAACCCTGGGACTTTGCAGTTGATGCAATGGATGAGCGATCTTTCGGGCAATCCGCGCACGAAGTTTTCAGGGTTCAAGGATGGGCGGCACGGGACTGAGATTTTCGGTCCGCACTCGGAACTGGTGCAGCAGATTGTGGCGTTCTTTGTGGATACGCTGGTCACCTCGCCGGTGAATTTGAAAGCTGCAGTCACGCCGCGAATGACCGCGGCTTACGAGTTCTGGACTCTGGCGAACCAGCCGGGCGGGGCGGCTCGAGCGACCGAAGCCTTCCATGAGGCGCGGAAGCGTGATCCGGCGGCATTCGTATTTCCGGAGTTTCTGATTAACCTGCTGGGGTATTCGCGGCTGCAGGCGGGTGACAAACAAGGGGCGATTGAGTTGTTCAAGCTCAATACGGAGGCTTATCCGGCGTCGGCAAATGCCCAGGACAGTCTGAGCGATGGGTATCTCGCCGCAGGACAGAAAGATCTGGCGCTGGCGGCGGAGGAGAGATGTATGGAACTGCTTCCTGCGGATACGAATAATGAGCAATTCAAGGCTGAACTGGGGAAGCAGGCGAAGGAGAAGATCGCTAAGCTTAAGGGCGAGGGGAAATAGCAACTTGCAAGAAGCGTTGCTCTATTTCGAGTCTTCTAGGTAGCCGGCTTTTTCGCGGGCGAGGTCGCCTGTGCCACACTTGCGGATAACTCTGGGACTGGAAGAGTGCATCCTAGCGGCTTAAGGCGTGGTAAAGTGGGCCTGATCTGGCGGGGGCGGTGAGTCGCCTCGGGAGGTGTCGGATGCGTGGAATTTTGACAGTGTTGCTGGTTTCGGGGATGGCTTGGGCTCAGGCGCCGGAGACGGCGAAGCCTGCGGCTCAGAGTGCTGGGGGAACCCAGGGTACAAGCGCGGCGGCCGCTACGACCGCCAGTCCAGCGGCAGTCCCGCAAAGCTCTACTCCGCGAGATCCCAACGCTACCGTGATCCCGGCAGGGTCGAGAATTCCGCTTACTTTGGCGCAGGCGATCTCGACGAAGAATGCGCACGAGGGCGATGCGGTTTACGCGCAGACCGTGTTTCCGTTCGTGGCGAACGATCGGGTTCTGGTGCCGGCGGGGACTTACATCCAGGGCAAGATTCAGCATGTGGAGAAGCCGGGGCGTTCGAAGAAGCGTGCGGAGCTGCTGATGCACTTTACGACGATGATTTATCCGAGCGGGTATACGGTGATGCTGCCTGGTTCGGTGGAGAATACGCCAGGAGCTGACAACAAGAGTGTGAAGGACAAGGAAGGAACGATTCAGCAAGATAAGGACACCGGCAAACGCATCGAAGACGCTGCGAAAGGAGCCGCAGTCGGAGGCACTGTCGGAAGCATCGGCGGGGCAGCGGCCGGAGGGTATAACGGAGCGCGCTACGGCGGCCTTGCGGGTATCGCAGGCGGAGTGGCCTGGGCGCTGCTCAAGCACAGTCCTGACGTTAAGTTGGATGTTGGTACTTCGATCGAGATGGAGATCCAGCGGGACATTAGCGTGGACGCAACGCGGATTCAGGTGGCGAAGGCGACGCCATAGGATTTGAGGCAGGTCAGAGTTCACCGGACGGTTTCACAATCAAGATTCATCAGGCTGTTAGACTTCGTCCATGGAGCGAGCGGAGGTTTCTGCTTGGGCGGGGATTGTGCGGCAGCTTTGTCCGCGTTGCCGGGCAGGGAAGATCTTCCGCAAGTCGGTGTGGTTGTTCCCGGGAATGCATCAGCGTTGCCCGGTGTGCGGATTGAAGTTTGAGCGCGAGCCTGGATATTTTCTGGGGGCAATGTACTTCGGGTACGGGCTGGGGGTGGGTACGCTGGCGGTCTTGTCGGCGCTGGTTTGGGAGGTGATGCGATGGCCTCTGATCAAGAGCTTGGAGGGAGGCATCGTGTTGTTCTTGCCACTGGCTCCGGTGCTGACGTGGATGGCGCGGGTGTTGTGGATTTATATGGACCAGGCGATTGATCCGGATCGGAGTTGAGGGAGCGCCCTTCTAAGCGAACACGTGCTAGAAGCTGGGCGTCTCGCATTCTTTTCTTTCGCCCCTCCGGGGCTTTCGGTTCGTCTCGGCCAGCCCACCCACGGCTTGCGCCGCTACGCGGCTGGAGTCTGATGGTTCTAGAGTTGATTTCTATTAGGGCCGATTTCTTTAGTGCTGACACCGCAAGTGCTACTCCCAACGTATCAACCCAAGCAACTCTCATTGCCGCGATTTGCATGCCGTCCTCTTCTGGCTGCTATACAATCCGCACTAGGAACGTCTGCGACGTTTCCCGTACGGAGGCATCATGTTTGAACTTCTTGGCGGATTCGGTACTGTCGTCGGCGTCATTGTTGTCATTTACCTTCTGAGTTCCATCAAGATTCTGGCCGAGTATGAGCGGGGCGTTATTTTTCGCCTGGGCCGCCTGCTGCCCAATGCCAAGGGGCCGGGCGTGACTCTGGTGTTTGCGCCCATCGACCGCATTGTGCGCGTGTCGCTGCGGCAGGAGGCGCTGGAGGTTCCGCCGCAGGACATCATTACCCGAGACAACGTTACTTTAAAAGTGAATGCCGTCATCTTTTTGCGGGTGATCGATCCGAACAAGGCTGTGGTGGAAGTGTCGAACTACGTGTACCAGACTTCGCAGTTTGCGCAAACCACGCTGCGCTCGGTGCTGGGCGAGCAGGAATTGGATGAACTGCTTTCGCACCGGGAGAAAATCAATTTGCGCCTGCAGAGCATTCTCGACACACACACGTCGCCGTGGGGTGTGAAAGTCACTAACGTCGAGGTCAAACAAGTCGACATGCCGGAGTCGATGCTGCGCGCGATGGCCAAGCAGGCCGAGGCTGAGCGCGAGAAGCGGTCGAAGATTATTCATGCCGAGGGCGAGTTCTCGGCGGCGCAGAGACTGGTGGACGCGGCTCATCTTTTGGCTACCGAACCAGTCAGCGTGCAATTGCGGTACTTGCAGACTCTGACGGAGATCGGCGTGGAGAAGAATACGACTGTGATCTTCCCGGTGCCGGTGGACTTCTTCTCGGGTTTGCAGAAGTTGTTGGGCAAGGGTGAGGGAGTGGGGAAGACGGCGTAGAAACTGTAGGGCGGCTACTTATTGCTTGGCGCGGCGGGCGAGGCGCCCGCTCCTTCGACTTCGCGCAGGGCAGGCTTACAGCGGCCGGCACGGCAGGCGCTACCTAGTAGCTTACGCGCTGAAATTTGGTGGAGTTGAGTTATGGCTTCGTCACAAGACACGGAAATTACACTGGGAACGGGCAAATTGCTCGTCCTGTTCTTTGGGCTGGTGGGCATCTGCGCGCTGTTCTTTGCGCTGGGCTATTCGCTGGGGCGGAAGTCGGAGCCGGCGATTACAGCGGCAAGTGCCGCAGTCCCGCAAACGACCTCGAGCGCCGGCAAGGCTAGCAGCGGCTCTGCCGCCACGCCGCCGATGACCTTCTACAAGGCGGTGGAGCAGAAGGATGCCAACCCTGAGTTGACTCCGGCCGCGGATACGAAGACGCAGGCGGCTTCGCCGGGGGCGACGAATTCTAATCCCCCGCAGGCGGCCAAGGCTTCTGATCCGGCTACGACGTTGCCCTCGGCGGTGGGGTATTCTGTGCAGGTGGCTGCCGTGAGCAAGCAGGAAGATGCTGATGCATTGGTCGATGCGCTGAAGAAAAAAGAATACCCGGCGTTCGTGGCGGCGCAGTCTACCGACAAGCTATTTCGCGTACAGGTTGGACCGTTTTCGGATGTGAAGGACGCGGAAGCGATGCGCACGCGGTTGGTCGGGGATGGATATAGTCCGATATTGAAGAAGTAGTTCCGCTGCGCAACCGCCCGAGTTGTTGGATAGTTGCTGGGCAAACCGGGAAGTTGTCCTCAGGTATACGTGCTTGCAGGCATCCTACAGGCCTCGCGGAATGAGCACGAAGCGATCAATGGCGACCTTGGCCCCGTCATCTGCCCGAAAGGGATCGCGCCGAAACACAATCTTCACCTCGTCAAAACGAAGGATGGCTGGATTCGCCGGAACGACGAAGTTCAGCGTCTCGCTGGCAGTTTTTTGCTCTTCAAAGAGCTTCCAGGGGCGCGTCGACCTGACCATCGTCGTGCCGAGTGACTGTGATGGCTTGCCGGGCAAACTGCTGTTGATCAGGATGAGTTCCAGGGAAACCGTTTCCGAATAGGCGTCAGCGTTTCGAATGACGATCTGCATTCGGCCGCAGCAATCCAGATCGATGAGCGTGCCGAGATTTTCGTGCGCCTCCATTGATAGGGGCCGGCGGTCGGTGGAGTGAATCTCAAGCAGCTCGGGGCTGCCCTGCGCTTGACGCGAAGTATTAGGTGGGTCGAGGTCTGGAGCTCTGAAGAACCAGTAAACGCCGTTGAACGGGATCACGAGCGGGTCGGCATGGCGGTTGCTCTTCAGCAGGCCGTCTCCCATGGCCGGCGCTGGGGCTACGAGCTTGGTGTACGTCTGCCTCTTGGGCCACAGGATAATGCCGGAGTTGGCGTCGCGCGTTGAAGTGGAAGAGTCTGCGAAGGCCTCACGGCCATCGTATTTTCCGCGCTGCTCTCCACCTACGGATGCGTCGTCGTTGCCTGGCTGCCCGCGCCGCCTTCCTTGAGAGGCACCGTGGCGGGAGTGGGAAGGAATGCCGAAACCCGCCGCCATGGATGTGTTCCGCAGATATCCCATGAGCGCGCCTGCCACAAAAACGAATGTCAGAGCCATGAGCAGCAGGGTGCGTGGCGTGGATTGACGGAGACCGGGAACTGAATTTCTCGTGAAGGAACGGGTCCACACCGCAAAGCTGAGGGCTACTAGCGCCGAGGCGGTAAAAGGATATCCAGCAATTCCAGCTAACGCCGCGGTTTGTGCACAGAGCGCTGCGCCGGAGGAGGAAAGCTGTCCCTGCAACCAGGGCCATGTTTCCGAGATGGCGAACGCCGAGCGGTGCGAAGGGAAGTCGAGCGCCCTCTCAACCTGGTCCGGTGCGGAGTGGATTTGAAGGATGCGAAGCGTTTTCGTAACGCTAACTACGAGCGCGGCGGCGAGGGGAATGGACCACGGGGAATTCTCGCGGAGGAAGAGGACCAGGGGAGCAAGCCACAGCGCATCGAGGGAGGTCCGCTGCACGAGGCGGTGCATCTCGCGTCGGCTGGTTCCGGGCCGAACCGAACACAGGGTTGCGGCAGCCACCGCGCCTGCCAGCGATACAGCGAGCAGGCGCGTGAGAGCCAGGCCGACGAGGTCGCCCAGCGACAGCGAGCGTGTCAGGGGCAAGCGGCAAACGAGGGCGGCGACAACCCCTGCCGCCAGTAGCCCACCGATTGAGGGTAGCCACCCGGGGAAGAGCGCCGATGCCGAGATTTCCGCGTGATCAAAATCGTTCATGCCCGAACCTTCCGATCGTCAGGGAGCAGGCGGTTTCCATACATGTTGTATCGCAGAGGGCCGGGGCGGACGAATTACTGCATACGGCACGTCCGTAGTTCATTGGACACCAAAAGGCGGAAGATGGTTTCCGCACCGGGGAGTTAAAGAAGGGACCTCAGCTCTCCTGGGGTAAATTAATGATTCCGTATATTGACAGACATCGATTCGGAGGGTATTCCTAGTCATCATGTCAATCGCCGACGCATCGCTGGACCGCGCGCTTCACGCCATTGCTGACCCGACACGGAGGCGCATTCTGCACGCGCTTCGAGTGGGCGCGGTCGAGGCGAAGGTGGCAGGGCAGAGTTCCGGGACGACATCGGCTTGTCTGTGCGCCGGGGACATCGAGGAGCGCGTGCAACTCTCTCAGCCGACGATCTCTCACCATATGGCGATCCTGACGAAAGCCGGGCTGGTGGAGGCTACGAAGAAGGGCCAGTGGAGATGGTACCGGCGGAATGAGAAGGCGATTCGTTCAGTGGTGAAGACGTTGCGGGGGAAGTTGTAGTAGTTGCGGTAGATTACCTGTTTGGTCAGATTCCCAGCGGCTGAAGCGTCGGCCCCTCCCGGATTTCTTGGTTGATCGGCGAAAGCCCACCCTGCGACGGAGCTCGGGGCAAGGCTTTCTCACAAAAGATGCGAGAAATGGGGCACCCGAGAGGTTTCCCCCCTAACCCGCATCTACTCTCGACGTCTACCGAGTTCCTAGTGCCCATTTTTCCAGGTCTCCTATGGAGCGGAGTAGGGCTAGCTGCGTGCGTTCGAGTTCGAAGGAGACGTCCTGGAGGGCGATGAAGCGTTCGCTGGCCTGGGAGCGGGCGTCATCGAGATCGTGGAGCGTGGCGGTACCTACGTCCACGCGGGTTTGGACAGCGTCCAGACTTTTCTGTGCGATCTCAGATTCGAGTTGAGCGACGTCGCGGGCGGCCTGCATCTGTGTGACGGCGCGTTGCAGGCGCAGAGTCTCTTCCGACACTTGATTGCGGGCGGCTTCTGCCAGCTTGCTGGCTTTGAGGGCATCGGCGTCGGCGGCCTGGGCGCGGGAACGCTGCGAGGCGTTGAAGAGAGGGAATCGAATGCTTACGCCAATCGTCGCGTTGTTTTGCTGGAATGAGTTGGTAGGACACAGGAATGGACCAAGGGTCGTCGTGGCGATGGTCGTGGTGCAGGGTTTCGACGGGATGTAATAATTCTGAAAGTTATTGAACTTCGACAGCAACGCGTACTGCGCGGCGAAATCGACACTCGGCCACAGAGCTTTGTGCTCTCCTTGAGCCCGCAGATATTGGGCGCGGGCGTGCTCAACTGCGGCTTGCACCGAAGGATTGGAGGCGGCGGCATCTTTGGTGGAGGCTTCGTTCGGCGCAGCGGGCGGCGCTGGGATGGAGTCGGGGTCGGTCTGAATGGTTGCGGCGGGAAGTCCGGTAAGCTTGGCAAGGTGTTCGCGAAGGACGTCGGCCGAGCCCTGGGCCTCGGCGATGCGCAAGCGGACGCGGGCCGCTGAGAGGCGGGCGCGGGTTCCGTCGAGTTCGCTGTCGATGCCTTCCTTCACACGTCCGGCGACTGCTTCCTGCATCTTGTTAGCTGCGGCTTCGGTTTCCTCCAGGCGGGCCAGACGCTGTTCCCATTTGACGAGTTCGGCATAGCTCAAGACAGCGTCCTGAATGATTTGGTTGCGTTCGTCTTTGTTGTTCAGAGATGCGACCGAGGAATCGACTTTTGCCGCGCGAACGAAATTTCGCAGAGAGGGATTCAGTAGGGCGGATTGGGCGTTGATGGTGAACAGCGACGGCGCGTTGCCCTCGAGAGCAAGAGGGAAGCCGTACGAATATCCGAGACCTGCGCCGGTCGACAGCTGTGGAATGTAGCCGTCGTGGAGTTCGCGATAACCGGCGGCAGCGCGTTGCTCGTCGGCGGCAGTGATGGCTGCGCCGGTGGCGTGCGTCAGGGCCAGTTCGACGACGCGTTTGAGAGGGACAGGCTCGGCCGACAGAGTTGCGGGGAGTAGAAGAACTGCCACAGTCCAGTTTGCGGTGCGAGCACCGCGGCGCGAGGTTTTCATTTCGTCCCTCTCGAAATATCTGAGAAATGATTTCACGATCAATTTGGGTGCCAGCGAGATTTTAGTCTCGGATCGGCGGTAGAGAGCAATTCCGATGTCTGGCGAAAGGCTTCAACCACGAAGGACACGAAGTCGCACGAAGGAAGCAAGGTCAATGCTCCACGCGCTTCAAGTCTTCCTGGGCTCGGGTATAGGTGTGGGCCAGCGCCAGCGCGGCGCGATATTCCGCGGAAGCGGCTGGGCGGTCTCCTTGTTTCTCCAGCAGCTGGCCTAGCATCTCGTGCGCTTTGAAGGCGGGGCCTGCTTCGGCCGGGGAAGTGAGATAGCGGCGCAGCAGGCGGATCGCCATGGGATAGTTGCGGCCGGCGCGGAGAAGGAGACTGGCGCCGTCCATGATCGATTCGCCGCGGTCGACCGGGCTGGACTCCATGGTGTGCAGCGCTTGCTCCATCTCATCGAAGCGGTTGTTATGGCGGAAGAAGATGGCGAGGTCGAGCCAGGCACGCGACCCGTTGTGACTGGCGGCAATTTCGGCGCGATATTCGCGTTCGGCCGTGGCCGTGTCTTTGTTCTTCTCCGCGATTCGGGCGAGAATGAAGTGCGCCATAGCCGGGTTCAAGGGCATAATGGCATCGGCCTGCTCGAGCGCTTTGTCCTTGCCTCCACCGACAATGCCGGGTGCCTCGTAATAGAACTCGGCGAGATCGGTGCGCGCCTCCCAACTTTTCGGATCAAGTTGAACGGCCTGTTCAAACGAGATGCGGACTTTTTTCGCGAGGCCTGCAGCGGACAGGAATCCAGCGCGGTCGGCTTTTTCTCCGTAAATGCGGCCTAGCCACAGATGGTAGAGGCTCTTCTGTGGATCGAGGCTGCGGGCGCGCTCGCAGGCGGAGATGCCACGGTCCCAGTCTTCCACCATGAAATAGGCGCGGCAGAGCAGGTTCTGAGATTCGGCGTCGGCGTCGGATCGGGAGATTTGTTGTTGCAGCGTTTGGATCGCTTCGTCGGCACGACCGGCTACGAGAAGTTCTTTGGGAGAAGGGGCCGCATGGGCCGATGGCAGCAGTGTGAAAAAGCAGAACAGCGACGATAGAATCCTTGAACTCATTCTAATTCTATAGATGCCTCTCCCAGAAACTAAGGCACTACTTTTACGGCAGCGCCATCGACGAGCGGCTTGTTCTCTTCGGCGGGTAACGCTACGGACGCGCCTTCGGAGAGGCCGGCGGTGATTTCGACGCGCGTGAGATTCTGCAAAGATATCTCGATGGGCTGGCGCTTCAAGTGTTCGTCGATGATCTGGTAAACGTAGGGCTTGCTGTCATCGGTGCGGAGAGCGTCGCGCTGCAGGGTCAGCACATTGTCGTGGGAAGCGGTTACGATGCCGACGCCTACGTTGACGTTGGGCAAGAGGCGAATGTCGAGGTTGTCGACCACGCACGTCATCTCCCCAACATTTCTAGAGCCGTGCATCCGGACTGTGGAAGGAACCGTGTTGACGGTGCCGTTCCAAATACGTCCGGGGATCGCATCCCAGGTGACCTCGACTTTCTGTCCGTGCTGCAGGCGACCCACGTCAGGTTCATCCACAAAGGCGCGCACCTGCACGTGGGAGAGGTCCGCTTCCTGAAGGAGCAAGTCGCCGGCCTGAACGAAGGCTCCCTGCTTCACGGGAAGAAAATAAACGATGCCTTCGAATGGGGCGCGAACACTCGACTTGCCGAGTGCGTTTTCAGCAGCATCGTAGGCGGCCTGCGCTTCGGCACCCTGAGCCTGGATCCGGGCGACTTCGGGCTGCGAATAACGGTCTTTTTTCTTTTGCTGGAGAAGATTGACGTCGGCCTGGGCGCGCTGCAGCGCGTCTTCCGCCTGGTGGACCTCGCCCGGAGATGCCGCGCCTTGCTGTTGCAGGCGGCGGAGGGCATCGAGATTGCGCTGAGCCACATCGAGAGCGCTGTGTGCTTTTGTGAGCTGGGCGTTTAGTGTGAGGACCTCTTCCTGAGTGCCGCCGGTTTTCAAAGCGGATTGGTCCGCTTGCGCCGACTTTACCTGTGCACTGGCGCGAGCGGCTTGCGTGCGGATGTCGGCGTCGTCGAGTTGAAGCAGGAGTTGGCCCTTGCGTACGCGGTCGCCTTCCTTGACGAGCAGACGTTTCACCGTCGTCGAGATGGGAGCGTGAGCCTCGAAATTCTGAACGGGCTCGATTTTACCGTTGGTGGAAATCAGACTCCGGATCGGTCCGCGCTGAACAGAAGTCATGTGGACCTTGAGAGGAGTCTGGTGAAGATAGGAATAGAGTATGGGCGCTGCGATCACGGCGAGCACCGGCCAAATCCACCGGCCGAGGGACGCGGTGTTCGAGTTGTTCGTCGATGCCAACTAGTTGTCTTTCAACCGTGCGGCGAGAATAACTGTAAGCAGTAGTCCGAACGACATTGATAACAAAGGATCCTGTTGAGTCTAAAGGGCTGAATTCATCCTAGATGACCCACATAACCACGGGACTAGCACAAATTAGCACAATTTTCCCAACTGAAACTCGCCGCACCTTTTCGCGCAGTGTCCAGCGTAGCACAGCTTGGGGAACGTCAAGACGTTTCACGCGGGGTGAGCGGAGCATGTGGTCATTAAGAGCGGGGGCTTAGGCGAGCTGCCGACTCCCTCTCAAAAGAGCCAACTCCCAGAAGCCCCAGCCCAAAGTGTGCGAATCGTAAGCCTGGACGCTCGCGCAGTCAACGCCTAATTGTGCTCGCTTTTCTCTTGCAGCTCCAAGATGATCTGCCGCAACTCCGCCAGATCAATGACGATTGCCTCTGGAAGGTAGGTTGAGGCTTTGCGAGACATCATCGCGGCAGAAGAGAGAAGAGCTGTCACGTCGAATGGTTTAGGCATCCGACGATTCTATGCCGATGATCGGGTTGGTTTGGGGAAACATCGGGACGTTTCCCCCTCAGCTTTGGCGAAACAAAGGGAGCCTAGGCCGCGTTAGTACGCGTTGCGAGTTTGAGTATCGCGTTTCTCTGGTAACGCCCGGTCGCTCGTTCAATGGCTGGTAGAAGCCCTTCCGATAGTTCGCTCCTCATCACGTATTCATCCACTAACCAAAGTATTCGCTCTGGCATACAGTGGTAACCGGAAAGAAGAATGATCGGTATGCTGGGAAAGCGCAGCTTAACATGGTAGGCGACGGCTTCCGCGTCCATGCCTTCAGTTTTGTACTCCAGTAGAACAGCGGCTACCGGCGTATCCTGTAGCACCTTCATTGCGGTGTGGCCGCTTAAGGCCATTTTGACTCGATAGCCGTGGGATTCGAGAAGCGCTTTACGGAGCTTCAGCAATTGAGGACGGTCATCAACGCACAATAGAGTTAGAACGTCCACGACCAACCTCCTAGGAAGCCGCATCCACCGGAGCACCCGCCACGAGGGCCTGTAATTCTCTTTCGGGGATACTGAACTGCGTAACTCCGCAATCGAGGCAGACACTCCAGCTTCGGAAAGACAAAGACGGCTGGTTTGGTTAGACCGTCGCGTCCGGGAAAGTGGATGGCAATTTCGGCGTTGAAGATTCGATTACGAACGGAGCCGCAACTCTGACAATTCACAACACCTTCACACCACAGGGAGATAGCACGACGCTACTCTGATTCCAAGCTCCTTGTCAGTGACTCAGGTCACAATTGTGATTTATCAACAACTACGTTGAAAATCGGCAAGTGCCGACCACTTGACTGAAGTTTGAGGCCCGCCCCACAGGGGAGTGGAGCGGGCTTCGGGCATGTTTACGGCGTGTACAGCTCGGCGCCGCTCAATTCGTTGACGGCGTCGCTGCCTCCAGCGTTGAGTATGTGACCGTTGGTGAGCACGGTGGAGGTGTGGCCGGAGCGCGCGTGACTCATGCTGCCAGTCGCAGTCCATGTGCCGGTCGTTGGATTATAGAGTTCGGCGCTGGCGAGTGGCGTTTGCGTGGTTAAGGTTAACTTGTTTCCGCCCGACACGAGCACGTTGCCATTGGCGAGGAGTACGACGGTGTGTTCCTCACGCGTGGCTGTCATTTTGCCGGTCGCCGTGAAAGTCCCGCTGGACGGGTTATACAACTCGGCATTGTTGATGCTGACGCCATTGATGTTCTCTCCGCCCGCAAACAGAACCTTTCCAGTAGTCAGCATGATGGAGGCGTAGTCGGAACGCGCCGTCACCATCTTGGCACCCAAGGTCCAGGTTCGTGCGACGGGGTCGTAAATCTCCGAGCTGATGAGGGCGTCATTGGCAGAGGTCGCACCACCGGCCACCAGCACTTTGCCACTGGGCAGCCGCGTGGCGGTCATGGCGTGGCGGGCCGCCCGCATCGCGCTGGTCGCTTTCCAGGTCCCGGTAGCGGGATTGTAGATCTCGGCTTTGTTGGTGGTCGAGAGGCAACCGTTCGCGTCATATGCAGTGCAGCCACCAGCAACGAGCACTTGGCCGTTGGCGAGCAGGGTGACGCCGAACTCCGCACGCGCCTGAAGCATCGAACCGGTTGCGGTGAAGGTGCCAGCGGTCGGGTTATAGACTTCCGCACTGTTGCTGGTGGCGCTCAGGCAATCGTTGACGCAACCACCCATGACTAGCACCGAACCATTGGAAAGCAGTACGGCACGAGCCAGGGTGCGCGCCACGTGCATGCTTCCGGTAGAGGCCCAGGTCCCGGACGCGAGGTTGTAAAGTTCGGCTGAAGTTAGAGCGACCCCATTGTTGGTTCCTCCGGCAACCAGCACTTTGCCGCTGACGAGAAGAGTTGCAGTGTGACCGTCGCGGGCCGAGTGCATGGATCCTGTTGATGACCAGGTGCCGCTGGCAGCAAATGCGAATGCGTTCATGGCGACGACCAGTACCGCAGCCGCAAAGATCGTTGTCTTACGAGAATTCGTAAAGACCAGTTTCATAGGAAATCTCCTTGGGAGGGTGAGTTTGATGGTGACCTTAATCAGAAGCAGCCCTCGGCGCGCGGAACGCGGAGACGGGCAGCCTTCATGCGGAGAGGCGCTAACCACTTTTACAACGAGGACGGTATTGAGTCTGTGACCCCGGTCACAAAACTCTCAGAAGCTGAGGCGGCTCCATCCTTCGGTAGTCCGAGCCGTTTACCCGCAGAAATTAATAAACTGTCGAAACCAGGCCATAGCTGCTCATTGACCGATTCACTGTGGCCGGGGGCGGGTCAGATGTCTGGCGCGGATTCGCTGTCAGGCCCGTAGTATGATATTTGTCCATACACAAGGAATTTCCGAATCTAGTATTTTTGTACTAGACAAAGGACTTGCCGGAAAAAAGTGTCACCACTGTCACCGTGTCACCAGGGGGTCCCTCTGTGTCTAAAATAGCTATCGTATTGATTCTATTATATATATATATATATTAAATATATCGGTTTATGGGTAAGACACACCCCCC